>JAFTLT010000041.1 GCA_017452785.1 Clostridia bacterium
GTATTTTACCGATAAGGCTGATGAATGGACCTTCGGCAGAAAGAGCCGCAGTTATCATCTTGCAGAACTTTTAAGAAAAAATCCCAAGTTCATCAATGAGCCGTATTTTGTCCGTCAGCTTGATGATGCCGCAGAGAGCCTACTTAAAGATTACTCCATAGGTCGCTTACTTGTTGACGGTGACAATCGTTTCTTTGCGGCTGATATTATGGAATTATTCTATGAACTTATCAAAGATAACGGCGGAAGACCTGATATTTATTCAGAGATAAAAAGTGAATTCCTTGATACGAATGAGTTTTATGCTCCCGGTGCTGTATATTCAGAGCAGAATATCTATGCTCTTCTTCGCAATCCACATATTGCAAGAAATGAAGAAGCACTTGTTAAACCTCTGAAAAAGATAGGCGCTTACAGAGAAAAATACCTTTCAGGTCTTACGGATGTAATTATGGTAAATTCTGTATCTCTTCTTGCCGAAAGACTTGGCGGTGCAGATTTTGACGGTGATATGATTAAGACAGTAGCCGAGCCGAAATTAACAAGCTGTATTATGAGTAATTACAGTGAGTCAGATTTAACACTCGGCGGCAATCTTCCTCTTTTAAGCATACCCTCCGCAGAGCCAATCATTGCAGATGCAAACGATTGGTACAAACGCTTCGAAACAATACGAAATACTTTTTCATCCCGTGTCGGTCAGATTTCAAATGCAGCTCTTGACAGAAGTATAATCGCCTATGATGAAAACACAGATGATGAAAAGAAGGAACAGTACCGCAAGGAAACTGAGGTGCTTGAGATACTGACAGGTCTTGAGATAGACTCAGCTAAAAGCGGTATTAAGCCCGATTTGACAGAATATCTTGAAACCAACAAAGCCGAAAGAACATCCTTCCTTAAATACAAGGCTCTTATTGAAAAGGCAGAAGGCAAACGCCGTTGGTACGAGCCTACCTTTGATGAACGCTTCAAGAAATTCTTTGACGGTCAGAATTGGGATGAGGTCAGCTCTAACCTTGAAAAGCTCCCGTATTTTGCAAGAGAAATGAAAAAGCATACACCAAGGGCGAAAATTCATCAGGCTGATGCAAGTGAGCTTTTCACCTTTGCGAAGCCCGGCTGGGAGAAGAAGCTTGACCCGAAAATTCTTGATTATGTAAGCAGAGTAATATCTGATTACGAAAAATGTCTTACAAGAATCCGCGCCAGACGAAAATCCGCAAGTAATATCAAGGCAAAACACAACGACATTAACCGTATTCTGTATATGCAGAACAAGGAAAATAATTATGAGGCTGACGAGCTTGCCGCTGTATTCATAAATCTCCCCGAAGAAAAGGTCAACGAGCTTTTTTATGCGGTAAGGAATGAAAGTTGGCATTTTATGAAAGAAGATGCACGGTATGAATTTCTCAGAATATTTTTACCTGCAGCAGAATTCAGCGAATACTATGACATCTTTGCTGATTTCCGTTTCGGCGGGTATAAATTACTGCCCGATATTATTACCGAAACACGTAACTACAACATATCTGCAAATGCTTCAGCTATGCAGTATCCTAACGATTCCGAGGTGCTGACATTGATGGTAAAAGCCTATCTCAGAAATCCCGTAGGCAACTACCGTGAAACTGTTTCAAGGGAAGCTGCAAGGATAATAGAAACTCATATACTCTCTTTCAATGCTTCCGTAAAATACATTGTTGCTCTCGGCAAGCGCGATTTCCTTTATGATGCTTATTACAGGCACATCAACAGATTTGCAAGGAAGGGAGATAAGAGCTATGACTAATGAATGGCTTGAATACAAGGCATATACAGACACTCCCGTTTTCCTTGCGGGCAGTAAGCAATCAACTGCTTTTATGGGCAGATTTTCAACAACCATCATCAAAAAGAATAAGGGCTTCAGCCGAATATTTACTATCCTTGCAAGAGGCTGTCTTTTTCATAATTCTGACGGTACACTTCGCACTGATGATCCTTACGAAAGAACGGAAGAAGCAAGACGTTTCTTATATGCTTGGTGCAGTCTGCCTTATGAAACAGTATCAAACAAGGCATTGGCTTTTCATACATCTTTTCCTGAGCTTCACAGCGAGTTCCCTGATATTGTTGATAAAAACGGTGCAGGCTGGTATTACAGATACCTTCATTCTCTTTCCGATTACATCAGGAAGAATAAAGAGAGTGTTACAAAGAAGCTTCATTGCTTTGCCGAAATGAAGAGCTTAAAAGACATTGAAAGCACTTGGGCTAACAAGCTGATACAGTTTCAGTATTCGATATACAATGACAGGTCTTCTGCCGACTTTCCGTTGCTTTTTGACACGGCTATTGCAGATGCACTTGTACTCGGTCCGTTGCGTACTGAGGCGGTTGTACTGCCAGATGAAACTCTGCAAAAAATCAAGGCTTGCGGTGTAAATGCGAAAACCGAAAGGCTTATGATTACTCTTGCCGAGTACTACATCGCAAACAAAGAGCCTGACTCTGATTGGGTTATTATACCGAGGACTAACATCTCTGCTTATCTCGGCTCTGCATCCTATATGGAAATGTACGAAAGCAGAATGCCTGATGGGTTTATGGAGAAAAAGTCTGAAATGGGCGGTGTGTCTGCGGTGAGGATTAGGCTATAACGAAAAAACTCCTTGCATCGGTGCGAGCCGAAGCAAGGAGTTTTAATTGGTTAAATGTTTATAAATACAAGTATGCTAATATAGCATTTATTTTGTTTTATTAACTTTCTCTAATGCCATAACGATAATCGGTATAAGCACCAACTGAATAATGATTCCGGGAATTGCATTGACAACGGCACCTGACCAGAAGGCGGCAAGGCTGAACTTGCTGATGTCAAAACCTACACAGCAAAGCTGAACTATACCCCAAACAAGCCTGCCCACAATCATTGAAACGACAAGTGAGATGTAAACATTGGCTTTGTTTTTGGATAACTTGCGATATAAAAGCCCGGACATAAAGCCATAAACTGCGAGCTCAAAAGCCATCGCAAAAGCAGTGGGAAAAAGAGGAGGCATACCAAGAGTAACCGAACGCAGAAGTGGAGCGATAAAACCGACAACCAGACCCCAGGGAGCTCCGCAGACATAACCGCAAAGGATTACAGGTATGTGCATCGGACAAAGTTTGGAGCCTATCTGTGGAATCTGTCCTGTGAGAAAAGGCATTACAAAAGCTAGGGCAAGGAACATGGATGCGAGTGCGAGCTTTACTAAATCGTTTTGTTTTTTCATAGGAAGTCCTTTCTTTTCACGATACAAAAAATAAAAAGGTGCAGTTATCTCTTCTGAGAAAACAACACCTTCATAGTATCGGATACAAATATAGTCTTTATGATTGAAAGAACTTCTGTTCTGTAAGTCATTCTTCAGAATAACTTCTCAGATTATATCATTGATTATATTTATTTTCAAGCCTTTTCATCAAAAACTGTCTGAAGTTTTGAAAGAGTATCTTCAATAAGAGCCGACACCGTAAGATTAGGTACACCAGCTACAAGATTTTCACACTTGTTGACAGGTATAAGTATTCTTGATGCATTACTCTGGCCGACGGCAACAGCCATCTGAGGTGTAATTTCACCAAACAGTGAATCAGCAATTACAATGCCGATAGGTCCGATAATCACATCAGCTTTACGGCAGGCGACAATGACAGGATTCTCACCCGTTGCCGCTTTTTTAGCACCGCCTTTAATCATAGCCGCAGTCGCAACTGCATTTGTACCGACAGCCATAACTTCAGCCTTGGGATATTTTGCTACTATTGCTTTTATAATCTGACAACCGAGCTGACCGCCTTGTCCGTCAATAACGAGTATGTTCATCGATATCTCTCCATTCTCTTTCTTGATGCTATTTTACATCATCCAAAAGAAAAATTCAAGAATTATACATAGCAAAACAATATTTTTGCCAAATCATATATCGGCTTCTGAACCTTAGCTCCTAATAAATATGCAAACGAAATCGCATCCCTTGTAGCAATCGGATTCCAGATCTTCTTTTCTGCTATATCTGCAAACTCACATCTCTCTGAATCGGCAAGATACTTAAGCTGTTCGTTTAACCTCTCAGTAATAATATCACCATCATAATTTTTAAGAGATACTATTGCAATACGACATTTTTTGTTGTCGGATCTGATTTCACTGATGAGTTCACGATAAAGACTGATAAATTTATCAGGATCTTTGCCAAACAATTCGAGGTCATTTTCACCTATATGAAGAAGTACGGTATCGGGTTCAAGAGGTGCAACACAGCTTTCATAAAGCTCTTTGGCGTTTGTAATGTTGATGTTATCAGAACTTCTGTTGTAAAACTTCGAATCAAGCCTAAATGCCTGTTTTAATTCACAAAGAGGAATGCTCATATCCTCTTTACCGCCAAATATAACCGTGCCATCCTTTTCTGCAAGTTCGTTGAGTACTAAATAGTTTTTTTCTTGTATCATAACCGTTTCCCCTTATGCGTTCTTTTTGTCTAATGCTGAATTTCTGAAATATACTGCAAGATTCATAAGCACAATGGCAAGATTTAAGATGTAAGCTACAAGCACATAGTTAATCTGACCACCTGAAAGAAAATCAAAGCAAATGGCTGACAGGTGATGAAATAGCTGAAAAAACGGGACTGACTGCCGTAACCGTCAGAAGATATATGAACTATCTCGTTGAGTCGGGCAAGGCTCAGGGAGAGATAAACTACGAAACAGGCGGCAGACCCTGTATGCTTTACAGAGTAGAAAAATAAATTTGTAGCCAACTATTGAAAAAATTAAATAAAAGTGTTATAATTAATTAAATTAAATATTTTGATATGAAAGATACGGTTTGAAAAGTTGTTAGCTGAGTAGATGTAAAAGGGAATCCGGTTCGAATCCGGAGCAACCGCCATTACTGTATTTGACAAGAGGGAGCATTATTGCCATTGGATTTTTTTCTGAGAAGGAGTGTTCCCGGAGTGGTCTATACCACTGCATCATAAGTCAGGATACCTGCCGTGTCTTTTAGGTTTTACACAACTTTGGTGAGAAGAGTGCAACCGATTTATCGCCCGTTTGTCGGCTTTGAGGTTTGCATTCTTATTTTTTTGCTTTCATCAAAGGCGTGTTTTGACGTACCGAAAATCTGTTGTACTCTTTTAACCTTTATGGCTAAAAGAGTATTTTTATTTAGGTGATTAACAATGATTTCAGAAGAAAAAAAGAATTATGCTGCTGATCTTTTAAGGCAGAAAGCTGAAAAACTCGGCAGAGTACCCAAAAAAGCGGATTTTGAACCCATCGAGATATCTCATATAAAAGCTTATCTCGGACCGTGGCCGAGAGCTTTGGAATATGCAGGGCTGAAAGAACCTAATCCTACTGCAGAAAAGCCAAAAAAAAGAAATGCAGGAAAGGCTAAGGCTCAACGGTTAATGGGGCTTAAAAAATTAGAAAAGAGCCGTAATATACAAAGAAAAACTGAGGAATAAGCTATGAAAAAAACATTATCACTTTTACTTGCTTTAATTATCTTTGCTTCATCCTTCTGTATGCTCGCTTATGCTCAAAGTCAGGCTTACACGGGAATTGCATCTGCACAAACACCAACATCTGAAGCAAGACTGCTTTTCTCGAAAAAATTCGGTGGCAACTATAAGGCAGCACCTACTCCACCCGTAGTTGTAGGTAACACTATACTTCTCGTGTCGGGTGTAAAGCTTTATAAGCTGAACGCCGAAACAGGTGAAGAAATAGCAAGTGTAAAAATGGAAGGCTCTACTCTTTATACTACCGTTTCACCTCTTTATGCTGACGGAAAAATATTCGTTTCACTTGACGAGGGTATTGTTCAGGCTTTCGATTACAAAACAATGAAGTCTCTTTGGGTATATACCGATAAAATCGGCGGTCAGGCTCTGTGTCCGATTACATACGATAACGGATATATTTACTCAGGCTTCTGGGTCGATGAAACAGAATACGCTAACTATGTCTGCCTGAGTGTAAAAGACGAGAACACAAAAAAAGAAACCGAAAGTAAAAACGCAAAGTGGACCTACAAAGCTCTCGGCGGTTTTTATTGGGCAGGCTGCTGTGTAACAGATAAATATGTTATTTTCGGCAAGGATGACGGCAAAAAGAACAGTGAAAGCAGTTCAAAGATTATCTCTCTTGATAAAAGCACGGGTAAAGCTGTTTCAAGCCTTGCCGTCAAAGGTGACATCCGTTCATCAGTTACATATTCCGCTGAAACCAGCTCATATTACACCTCAAGTAAAGCAGGATACATCTATAAATTCTCTATGGATTCATCGGGTAAATTAGGTTCACTTAAAACTTACACTGCTCCGGGAGCAGTCACCGCTACCCCTGTTGTATATAATGGCAGACTTTATGTAGGCTGTCAGAACGGCTCGGCAGGTAAATTTATTGTACTTGATGCAAAAACAATGAAAGAGATTTACACCGCCGATATGCAGGGCTATCCGCAGGCCTCTATGCTTATTTCAACAGGATACGAACAAACAAGCGGAAAGATTTATATCTATTCAACCTACAACGCAAAGCCAGGCGGAATCACTGCTTTTGAGGACAGTCAGGGACAGACCTCCGTAGTTAAAACGGAGCTTTTCACTCCTGACACAGATATGCAGCAGTACTGCATCAGCACCGTATCTGCCGGTGAGGACGGTACACTTTACTATAAAAATGATTCAGGAAATATCTTCGCATTAAGAGAAGGAAAAACAGGTGTTCAGTCTCTCTTGCAAAAAATAATAGATGCTATTAAAAATATAATCGCAAAAATCATAACTTTATTTAATAAGAAATAAAAGGAAAGAGGAATGAAAAATGCAATTAGGCTTTAAATCAGTACACCCCATATCAGCCTTTGCATTTTTCGTCTTTGCCTTTGTGCTGAGTATGACGGCATCACATCCTTTACTGCTTGCCGTCAGCTTTATTACAGGACTGATTTACGATATTAAGCTTTCAGGTAAAAAGGCGGTTTCATTCTTTCTGAAGATTATTATGCCGATGATTTGTCTTATAACTTTTTTCAACGGCATATTCAGCCACTACGGTGTTACTGTCCTTTTCAAAATGCCGAGTGGAAATAATTTCACTCTTGAAGCACTTGTTTTCGGCTTTGTTTTTTCAATCCGTACTGCTTCGGCTCTTTTGTGGCTTAACAGCTTTAACGAGATAATAACGAATGATAAATTTATTTTTCTTTTCGGCAGAATATCGCCTAAAACGGCACTCGTCATTTCAATGGTGCTTCGTTTCATCCCCCTTGTAAGAAGTCAGTCGGAAGAAATCAAAAAAGCAGAAAAAGGTGTCGGTAATCTACCTACAGAAAAAGACTTTATAGGTAAAATCCGTCACGGTGCAAGAAGGCTTTCAGTTCTTATCTCATGGACACTTGAAAAAGGCATTGACTCTTCCGACTCGATGAAAGCAAGAGGCTACGGACTTCACGGCAGAACATCATTTAACAGTTATAGCTTCTCTGTGAAGGATGCTTTATTCCTTCTCTTTTCACTTATCGCATCGGGAATATTCTTCTTTGTCGGTACAAAATATAAATCCAACTATAACCCTGTTATTGATATACCAATGCCCGATATTTTAGCTACACTTTTAATTACAGTTATCGCATTTGTGCTTTTATTACCTACACTTTATGATTTGCGGGAGGAAAGAAAATGGTCAATTTCAAAATAAATAACCTTTCTTTTTCTTATCCCGATAATAAAAAGAAGGCTCTAAAAAATATAAATCTCACTATAAATCAAGGTGAATTTATCGTTGTTTGCGGAAAATCGGGCAGCGGAAAGTCAACTCTTCTTCGTATGCTGAAGCCTGAGCTTACACCCCATGGAATTAAAATAGGTAAGATAACTTTCTTTGACAGTGATAAATTCTCTTTCAGAGACTCTGCCGAAAAGATAGGTTTTCTTCTGCAAAATACTGAATATCAAGCAGTTACCCATTCTGTCCGAAGCGAGCTTGCTTTCGGACTCGAAAACCTTGGTCTTGACAGCAAAACTATTAGACTTCGCATTGCTGAAATATCAGCTTACTTTTCTCTGGAAAATATAATTGACAAAAAAATCTCTGAGCTTTCGGGCGGACAGAAGCAGATGGTATGTCTTGCTTCAATACTTATGATGCATCCCGATGTGATTGTTTTCGATGAACCTACCTCACAGCTTGACCCAATGGCGACAGAAACTCTGCTGAATACTGTTTATAAGCTTTGCAGGGAAAACGGAATCACCGTTATTATCACTGAGCATCGATTGGAAAGCCTTATCCCCATAGCTGACAGAGTAATCGTAATTGATGAGGGTGAAATCATATCTGACACAACTCCCAGTGAAATTCCGTCAGAGCTAATCAAGAGTAATGACTTTCTTTCTTCTGCAGTACCAACCTCAATGAGATTACATACAGATTTGGAGCTCACTTCTCCCGTACCTCTCAATGTTGCACAGGGCAGACAGATGCTTTCTTCTCTCTTTGCTGAAAAGCCAAAGCAAACAGAGCTTGACGAAACGAATACTGAAAGAAAAACCGAATATGCAGTTGAAGCGAAAGATGTTTTCTTTGCCTATGATAAAAGCAGATACGTTTTAAAAGGTCTTGGCCTGAAAATAAAAAAAGGCTCATTCTTTGCACTTCTCGGTTCAAACGGAGCAGGAAAAACAACGGCACTTTCACTTATGAGTGGACTTATCCCTTGTAAGCAGGGCAAAATTAAGCTTTTCGGCAAGAATATCCATAAATATAAATCTGATGAGCTTTACGGCAAAACTATCGGTGTACTTCCGCAGAAATGTGAAAGCCTTTTCGGTGGTTACACTGTAAGAGAAGACCTCGATAAAGCACTGACTAAAAGCGTACCCGACAAAAAAGAGAGAAACGAAAAGATTACGGAAGTCGCTTCTTTCTGTGAAATAACCGACCTTTTGGAAAGACACCCTTATGATATAAGCGGCGGTGAACTGCAACGAGCAGCCCTATGTATGGTTCTGTTAAAAGAGCCGCAGATACTTTTCCTCGATGAGCCGACAAAGGGCATGGATAACCTTTTTAAAAAGCAGTTTGCAAGCAAAATCAAAGAACTGAATGAAGAAGGAATAACAGTGGTTATGGTGTCCCACGATACGGAATTCTGTGCAGAGCATTGTGATGAATGTGCAATGATTTTTGACGGAATGTGTGCTTTACAGGCAGAAAAAAATAAGTTCTTTTCACAGAATTTCTTCTATACAACAGCTGCAAACAAAATTGCAAGAGAGTTCTTTCCTCTTGCCGTTACGGAAAGGCAGGTGCTTGAGCTTTGCAGAATAAATCTCATAAGCTGACCGTAATATCCGTAATTATACTTTTAATTCTGACACCGATAATTATGTTTCTCTCTTTGAACATCTTTCAGGAAGGAAACTATTATATTGCCGCTGTCTCTATAATCATTCTTTCAATAATTCCTTTCTATATATTCTTTGAGCAACGGAAAATCAAAACAAGTGAGATTGTTACACTTTCCGTTATGATTGCACTTTGCGTCGCATCAAGAGCAGTTATGGCATATATACCCCAAGTTAAACCGACCTGTGCCCTTGTAATTGTAACAGCAATAGCTTTCGGACCCAATGTCGGATTTTTTACGGGAAGCCTTTCAATGTTCATTTCAAATCTCTTCTTCGGCCAGGGTATGTTCACACCCTTTCAGATGCTCGGTATGGGACTTGTTGGATTTATCTGCGGACTGATCTTTCATAAAAAGCCATATGCAAATAATAAAATTGCCGTAAGCATAGTTGGTGGAATAACTTGCTTCCTCGTTTATGGTTTAATCGTTGACAGTTGCTCTTTCCTTATGATGAGTACTGAGTTCACCTTTAAATCCGCTATAAAGATTTATCTTTCGGGAATGAGCTTCAATCTTATACACGGAATAACAACAGGCATATTGCTATTTTTTATAAATAAGCCGATGACGGATAAATTCAACCGCTTAAGAATAAAATACGGTATATTTTCAATGGAGTAAAAAATGAAAAAGTTTAATGTTTTAATTTGTATTCTTCTGATAATCTTCACATTAACTGCTTGCGGTGACACAGAAAAAACAACTGAAGCTCTGACAGCAACCGCACCTACAACAGTTACAACTACTTTGCCTATAAGTTCAACTATTCTGGAAAGCAGTTCAATTACTACAACACAAGCTTCCACCACGGTAGTTACAACATCTGTCACCACAACTGAATCAACTACGGCATATTCCACTACCGAGGCTACAACCACAAAACCTACAACAACCAAACAGCAAACCATAACAGAAGCTACTACTACAAAGCCGACTACAACAAAAAGACAAACAACTTCAAAAGTAACAACAACCGAACCTACTACAACCAAACCTATTACGTCAACAAAACCAACGACCACCAAACCTGCTATAACAACCACTACTACAAAACCTGCTACCACCAATCCTTCAACAACTGCACCGACAACGCAGGTTACTACAGAAATGAAAAAATATTGCACAGTCAGAATAAAGTGCAATACGATATATGATAATCTTTCAAAGCTAAAGAGTGGCAAAAAAGATTTTCTGCCTTCAAACGGTGTAATTCTCAATAATGTTAAAGTTGAACTTAATGGCGGTGAGAGTGCCTTTGATGTTATAAAAAAGGCTTGTGAAGAAAATGTCTGTACCGACAACTGCAAATACTGTAAAGCAAATGGAGTACAGATAGAATACACTTACACGCCTGCATTTAACAACTACTATATAGAAGGTATACATCAGATTTATGAAAAGGACTGCGGTACACAGTCTGGCTGGATGTACAGCGTTAACGGAGTATTCCCTGATGTGGGTACAAGCTCTTACTCTGTTTCGCACGGTGATGTGATCGTGTTCTCATTTACCTGTAACATGGGTGAAGATATAGGTAACTCTTATTAATTGGTAACGACTTATCTTTATAGTGCACGATAAGGATAAGCTTACATAAAAATCTTAATTGAAAGGAATGAACAAAAATGAAAATGTTCAAAAAATCACTCAGCATTACGCTTGTGGCTATGATGCTCATTTCAGCATTTGCTCTCTGCTCCTTTGCCGCAGACACAACCGTTTCACTTCGCATTGAGGGTATTGACAAATGCCTTTTTTACGGTGAAGTAACTGCGAAGGCTGATTCAACTGTTCTTGATGTAATCAAGGCTGCAGACGAGGCTGACGAAAGCCTCACTGCTACAATCGTTGACTCAGACTACGGTCCCTACCTTGTTGACATCAACGGTATTGTTGCAGGCTCTTACACAGCGATGAAGTGGGACGGCTGGTCATATATGGTTGACGGCGTTTCTCCCGATGTAGGCGTAAGTGCTTACAAAGTAGAGGATGGCGATGTAATCGTTATGTATTACGGTGATCCCTGGAACACAGGTATGCAGTATCCCGTCATCAACACAGAAAAGCTCAGTGATGGCATCATCTCGTTCACAAGCATGGACACAGTTTACGATGAAAACTGGAATGCAGTAACAAAGGAAATGCCCGTAAAAGACTACACTCTTACATGGGGCTACAAGGGTAAAACAGTTGAAATTACTCCCGATGAAAATGGCGTTTGCAAAATCCCTTATAAGTATCTCACAATCGGTGAACACACAGTTCAGATTGAGAAGTATGACGAAAAGACTACTCTTCCCACAGTTTTAAGGTTTGCACCCGATTTCTCAGTTTCAATCAGCTTTTTTGATGGTATTATTGCTTTCTTCAAGATGATTTTTGAAGCTATAACATCACTTTTTTCATAAGAAAATTTAGCGTTGTAAAAGTTCAGCCGACGGTAATTTGCCGTCGGCTTTTGTGTTTAAAGCATCATACATATATCAATTCGTTACATACAATCTCTCTTGCCTGTTGCTGAATGTTGCTCATTTTCTGTATCCATTCAAATTGTTTTTGTTCTTTTAATTTTTCAGTTACAACTTGAGCATTTTTCATCTGTTCAATCAAAAGGTAAAACATTTCTGTAGCTTGCTTCTCAACCTCGGCACAATGCTGATAAAGCTTACCTTGCATAAGTAGCGTGTTAAAAAATACCTTCTTATGTTTTTCTAGATAGGTCTTATGCATCATACCCCATTTACCGAGAGTGACATTTGCTTCTTCGGGCGGTATGATGAGATTAGGGATTAAATAATCACCGACACGACGGTATTGGATTTTCTTTGACATAATTGATCCTCCTTGATAATATAAGTGATAACTTAAAATGTTATATTTTGAGGGCCTTACCCTCGTAATTCCAAGCGAGCATAGAATGTTTTTGTTGTCAAGAGAAGAAGCGAAGCAACTCTTGATAATTAAAACAGGCTATACTATTTGCCTTTTACAAAGGTATCGTATGTAAATCTTGCTCCGAGCCGGAAGCCGGAAATAAAACTGTCAGAATTACCAATGCTCGAAAATTCATTGTAAGCGCTCACATATTTTGAGAACAGTTCTTTTTCCTTTTGGGGTAGTATGGCTGACAGTTCTTCCTCTTTTTTTACAAGCTGGCTCAATTTCTTTTTAAGTTTTGGAGTAATTTCGGTAGTAAGCTCTTGCGGTTCAAGATTTCCGTAATATAATTCTTCTATAACACTTGACATATTATCACCGCCTTCTACTTTTCGGATTTGTCAATGATTTTAATGAGCAGGTCATCGACATCCTCAGTTGGTAAACCTTCTGATAAAAGCATATTGCGAAACTCATTCATACCATTGACAAGCAAATTACACTCAAAATCCGTAAATTTCATTTTGACTTTTTTGCTCATAAAAAGACCTCCTTGTTACTTGGTAGCTTCATTCTACCGCATAGTAGGAGATGAGTCGAATGTACGAAAAATACAATAAAAAATCTATGAAATAAAATCAATATGTCCCTCGATATGTCCCCCGAATCCTTCAAAACCGCACCATGTAAGGAAAGAATACTATCCTCCAAAACCGCGTGCCGAGGGTTCGAGCCCTTCTGCCCCTGCCAAAGGAAAAAGTCTGAAATGCCTTGATTTTACAAGGGTTTCGGGCTTTTTTCTTTTTGTGTTTTCAAAAGGCAAGGTGACATAAAAGTACATAAAACGCCCTATAAATCCGTAAATGTGGGGGTCAAAATGGGGGTCAAAAAAGCACCGATTACTCGGTGCCTGTCTGCAGATATTCATTAAGCTTGGATATATTCTTCTTTTTGTGTTGACCGTCAAGGTGAGTATAAATTGCTAAAGTAGTTTTTACATCACTATGACCCATCTGCTCCTTGGCCGTTAGAACATCTATTCCCGCTTCATACAGTATTGTGCAGAAAGTGTGACGTAAGCAGTGCGGGGTGAAGGGTTCTATTGTTAACATGTTGCCTCGGGGATCATATTTGTTACGTTTTTCAATTGATGTACCGTATTTCAAATTAAGGTCACAAATGTAACTGTTCCACAAGCTGTGCCAGGCATCGTTCGTCATCATCTTTCCCGTGGCGGTGGTGAGAACATATAAGCTCTTTTTATCAAGTGAGGAAAGATATGCGATGAGCCTTGCGGGAACGGAAACAATTCTTGTGCCTGCTTTTGTTTTAGGCTTTTTGATACAGTTGTTCTTAAAATCATAAGATTTGTTGACGGTAATGGTGTGGTTTTCAAAATCCACGTCAGACCA
>JAFTLT010000042.1 GCA_017452785.1 Clostridia bacterium
AACAGCGGCACAAAATCAATGATTTTCTGCATTACTTAATCTCCGTTCACTTTGATTTTGTTTTCTTAATCTTTTTACCCTTTACAACGCAATATGCAAGAGCAATACCAGACACGATGAAAGTAGCAACAGCAGGGAAAAACTTTCTTTTATCACCTGTCTGCGGAATTTCGGGGACTTCATCATTTACCGCTTCACTATCATCTTCCACGGTTTCGCCGTCCTCAAGAACTTCAAAAGTAGCACTTTCAACTTCCTGTGTGCTTTCGCTATCTTTATTGTCGGAACCTTCAGCTCCTTCGGAAGATTCAGGCATTGTTGTTTCATCTGCTTCGGTAGATGTTTCCACATCAGTAGTTGCAGTTTCGGCATTATCACTCACTTCCTCGGCTGTTGTTTCTTCGGGGATTGTTGTATCTTTTTCGGTTGTTCCCGTTTCGGGAATATTGGGTGTTTCTTCGTTATTCGTAGCACAAGCTACAACAGAAGATGCAGTTGCGATAACTGCCATAGCAATAAAGACACCAATAATTTTTTTCATTCTGAATTCTTCCTTTCTCTTACATAATCTTGTTTATAATCTTTGAAAGCTCAGTTCGGTACTTTTTATCCTTTGCTCTCTCGTAAAGCAGACCGTCGAGGTGCTGACCTCTTATCTGTTTACTGAAAGGCAAGATATATGAAATGTTTTTCACATTGGTTCTTACATCATCAACAGGTGAATAAAGTTCATTCTCATTCACATTAAGAACTCGTATAGCTCTTTCTGCGTTTTTTCCGAAAAGCTCCTCGTTAGATGCAAGATAGACCATACTTTTAAGGTCAGGTGAAAGCACCATAATAACCTCGTGTGCATTTCTCAATGCAATCTGTGAGATAAGGTCATTTTCTTCGTCTGTGCAATCAACAAAGACATAACCTGCCATTTTGTGAAGCACTTCAAAGAGTGCATTTACCTTATCTTCCGTAAGCGTTGCAAAATCGTATTTATTTTCTCCCGCCTTATATCCAAGACAACCGAAATTGTTCATAGCTTTAACCGTTACAAGGTGGTTCAGAATATCCTCCTCATAAATATCTGTCTTATCAAACATCGTACCGAGAGAAAATATGCTATCAGGTGTGTAATTCGGGAAAAGAACACCTAAAGCAGGGACTTTCAAGGAAGGTGAAAGATAGATTACTGCTCCGCTTGTAGTGGCGCAGTAAAGCTCCTGTGCCAATTTCAGAGTAACGGTTGTTTTACCGCTACCGGGTGAACCGATTACAGCAATAATCTTAGCCATTCTTATCAGCCTCACTTACATTCTTTTTTGTGAAATAATCGTCCTGAGCTTTAAGGAACTTATCAGCCGTAGCATCGTCACCTCTGTAAACGAGAGCAACGTGCATTGTTGCACTTTCCTCGTAGTTTGCAAGGATTTTTGCCTGTTCAACAGATACAAGAACAGTAATTGTTGTGGGAAGCTCAAAGCTGCCGTCCTCATTTTCTACAACATCGTTTTCATCAATACCGCCTGATGTGGTTGTAGTGATTACTTTGACATATTTAAGAGCTGTGGGGACTTCTGTATGGTCATCCTTATCTGTAACATAAATGCTTACAATATCACCGTTTTCGAGCTTACCTGAAAGACCACCCGCAAATGTGTTTATAGTGATACTCATAGCAACCTTATTGCCTTTAAGTGAAGCCATAACATCGTTAGCCGTGTTTGCGTTATCAGTTACCTTATTTTCGGTTGCAAAATCACCTTTGAATATATCTGCTGTTGCAAACTTACCCACAACGGCAGTTTTATCTTTGATTACCTTTTCGGGCAATGCTGAATTTGAGATTTTAACAACCTCAATATCCGTGTCTTTAATCTCTGTTCCGTGAGATACATCGGCTACGAAGCGGACTACCTCTGTTTTCTTATCAGAGATGTTGTTTACAAGGGGTGACACAACAAAAGTTACTGCCACCGCAAGAATAATACAGACGATACCTATCGCTGTTCTGTTTTTCATTGTGATTTTCCTCCTTATATGAAGTACATAGCCATAAAGCCTATAGACAAGTACGGCACAAGCGGAAATGCTTTGCCTTTTGTTTTGTTTTTATGGCTGAAATATATATTGCAAATTATCGCAAGGAAAAGACCGATAACAAGACCTGCTATGCTCTTTGAAAAGCCAAGCAAAAAAGCACAGGCAGCAGATAATTTAACATCTGCTCCACCAAGTCTGTTTCCGCTTACCATAGCACAGATTAACAACACTCCGCCGATTGCCAAGCCACTAAAAAGCATCATCGGAATATCTGAAAGTGTTACACCTATGAAGCCTGTAA
>JAFTLT010000022.1 GCA_017452785.1 Clostridia bacterium
AATTTTATAACACAAATATCCCCAATATAATAAGCAAATCGCCTTAAGTTAATGATATTGCTCACAAAAGAGTTGGTATTTGTTACCGACTCTCTTGATTTACCTCTGAGTCAAGGCCACATAAATGTGTCCTTGCCACATCTCCTTTCAGGCGAGGCAAGAGTGCAGTAGCACCTATGGTGCAATTATATACCTCATCCGTCACTTCGTGACACCTTCCCCTTCAAAAGGGGAAGGCTGTTTCCTGCTTATCTGCCGTATAAAATCTTATTATCTTATCAATATTTCTATAAATACAAATCTTTAATTAAGCAAAAAAATATAAATTACAAAAATATCATCAAATTAATAAGAAAATGCCTCTGAACCCTTATAAACTCTGGGTTTTTCATCTTATTAGCATCTTATTAGCATCTTATTAGCATCTTATTAGCATCTTATTAGCGTCTTATTAGCATCTTATCAGCATTGATTTTCTGCCCGTTTATTTTGCTTATTCAGGTGTTTTTTAATGACAATTCATAAAAAATTCATCCGTCTTGACCGTAAAGGAATAGGCGGATGTTTTTGTAGAGACAAAATCTTACTATCTTACCATCTTACCAAGTTTTATATAAATATATAATATTAAAAAAATATAAAAAATATAAAATAACATAATCTTAGTAAGAAAATGCCTCTGAACCCTTATAAACTCTAGGTTTTTTATCTTACCAACAATCTTACCGGTGTCTTACCAACATCTTACTAACACTTAGTTGGTAAGAAAATAAGCAGCGAATTGCATTAATTTGCGTATAAAAAAAGAATTGCACTAAGTGCGACTCTTTATCTGAAAAACCTGATTCTTTCCACCGGTGTAAGACCGTATTTTTTCAGCTCATCATATCCGAGCCGGAAAAGCTCTGCTTCTTTATATGCATCGGGATAGTGAGCGTCTATGCCCACAACTGCCTTGGGCTTCATCTCACTTGCTATTTCCCAAAATTTCGGGTGGGGGTAGCCGGGTCTGCCGTCTGCCATTGAGTATTTAACGCCCAAGAGATTAAACTCAAGGGGAGTGTCTGTTTCAATTGCTTTTGCAATAATATCCCGTGAGATTTTTTCACGGTGATCGTCAAATTCATTGTAACCTTTCATAAAAAGGTCAGGGTGGGCAACATAGCTGAAAAGGCCTGTTTCCATAGCCTTGAGCACATCGTCACGGTAAGCGTAAATATCTTCGGGAGTGGTTATTGCACCGTTATAGACCCCCGTCTGTTCACTGCCACGGAAGTGATGACCGAGAATGATATAGTCAATTTCCTGCTTTTCAATTTCGCTTTTAAGCCATGGAAGATGCTGTGGGAAATATTCACATTCAAGACCTAATTTTATGCTGATTTTATCTTTGTATTTTTCACGTAGTGACTTCACACTGTTGCAGTATTCTTCCAGCTCATTTTCGTGCATTCTCATATGAGAGACAAAGCCTTTATAGTTCCATGCCGTGTGGTCAGCAAAGCCTATTTCGTCAAAGCCTGCTTCAATGGCAGCGAGTACATATTCCTCATCGCTGCCTTTAGCGTGAAAGCAGCGTGAAGTGTGAGTGTGATAATTATATTTCATTTAATCAGAACCTTTCCGAAGGGGAGTTTAGCCTATTCCGCCAAGAAGAGCACCTGCAATGAGAACGAGTACGCAGACACCGCAGAAAACATATTTTGCAAGGGGATAGAACCATTTGCCTATTGGTTTTATTCTGCCCTTGTTTACTTCACTTTCAACAAACTTTTTGCCAAGCACCCAGAAGAACATAATGCCTGCAAGGCCTGCGCCGAGGGGACAGATGTAAATTGAGACAATGTCCATCCAGTCTGAAACAATGCCCTGAATGCAAATTGACACGCTAAGACCGATAATTGCAATTATCAAACATGCAGGTACTCTGCCGAGGCCGAAGCGCTCCTGAATTGTTGCAATAGGTGTTTCATAAAGGTTAATCAGGGAAGTGATGCCTGCAAAGAAAACCGCTACGAAGAAGACTATTGCTATAATGCTTCCGCCTGGCATGCCCTTGAAAAGATTAGGCAGATAAATAAACATAAGTCCGGGGCCACCCTCGTCAAGCTTTGCGCCTGCAGTTGCCATGGCAGGAATAATTACAAATGAAGCAAGTACGGCAGCAAGAGTGTCAAAGAAAGCAACATTTCTTGCTGATTTGGGAATATCCTCTTTATCAGAGAGATATGAGCCGTAAATGAGAGTGCCGTTGCCTGCCACTGAAAGTGAGAAGAAAGCCTGTCCGAGAGCGTAAATCCATGTTTTAGGGTTAGCAAGAACGGTGAAATCAGGTGTTAAAATATATCTGATACCGTTTATGGCACCGTCCTGAAAAGCAATATAAACTGCAAGACCGAGGAAAAGGAAGAAGAAAAGAGGCATCATAATTTTGTTTGCCTTTTCAATGCCTGAGCCTATGCCGAATATAAGTATAATAAATGTAGCAACAAGGGCAACCATCTGCCAGATATTGTTGCCGAAAGATGAAGCCATAGCACCGAAAGCAGCACCGAATTCTTCGGCAGAGTCCGCAATAAGTATAGAGCCCGTGAAGGCACCAATCATATATCTGAGTATCCAGCCCATGACAACAGTGTAGCCTATTGCAAGAGCAAGTGAGCCCATAGCAGGAATAACACCGACCGTCTGTCCGACAGCTTTTTTGCCTTTGGTACCTGTGGCATAGCCGAAAGCATCAATAGGGCCTGAGCGTGTGCTTCTGCCGAAAGCCATTTCACCGATAACGCCTGTTGAGCCGATGAGCACAACAAAAAGGAAATAGGGGATAAGGAAAGCTCCGCCGCCGAGCATTGAAACACGTGTTGGGAAAAGCCAGATATTACCCATGCCTACTGCCGAGCCGATGCAAGCCATAATAAATCCCCAACGGCTGGCAAAGGAGTCTCTTTTTTTATTTTCCATATTGTTAACCCTCCCGATAAAAATATGAGTTATGATAGCATAAAAAAGGGGAGAAGTCAAATTCAATTAGCAATTAGTAATTAGCAATAATTTTTGGGTGAGCACCACATTGATTGAAAGTTTGATATAAATAAATCTTTATGTTAATTTTTCTACACGGTGTTGCATTTTGATTTTAAATGTTGTATAATAAACAAGAAACATGAAAAAGGAGGCTTTTTAATGGAACAGCAAAATGACGGCAGAAGAGTCAGGATGACAAAGATGCTTTTGAAAAGCAGTCTTATTGATATAATGAAAACTAAGTCTATACACACTATAAGCATAAAAGAAATCTGTGAGGGTGCTGACGTTAACAGAAGCACATTTTACCGCCACTATGACACTCAGTATGATCTTTATGATGATATAATTGAGGATATAGCTGCGGATATTGCTGCTATACATAATGACCCTGAGGTTAAAGATTACACAAGTATAGAGTTCCTGACCAAGGTGCTTGAATATATAGAGAATAACCGTGAAAAGTTTCTTGTTATACTCAGTGATAAGGGTAAAATAAGTCTCGGTGAGGCATTTACACGTTTCACCAACAGATTTATTGACCACGAAAGCATGAGTGATGTGGGCTTATATGTCACTCAGTTTCTTGCTGCCGGTCTTACAAGCACTATGTGGACTTGGCTCAATAAAGAAATCCGACGCAGCCCAAGAGAGCTTGCTTCCCTTCTTTACAGCATTATAATGCACGGTCTCGGCAGAGCTATGAAATATTCTGCAAGTGTAAAGGAAGAGCTTGAGAAGAGAAGCAAAGAAAATTAGCAATTAGGAATTAGCAATTAGCAATTTCGGTCGCAGGTCTGCTTCTGCCTAGCCGTTAGTTACTACCCGCAGAGCAAAAGCTCAGAAGCTTAAAGTTTTATCAATCTTAAATAAACGGCAGGTCACTTCCAAACGACAGTGACCTGCTTTTATAATCTGCATAGTTGGTATTTATTACTTACTCTATCTGTGGATGAAAACTTACTAATCAGTGAAAAGTGCATCCACGACTACAATTGCTAATTACTAATTGCTAATTGAAAGAGTGTTTCGGCAGCAAAATGCCAATACTGCGGCAACAACGATATTTACTGCACTCATAATAAAATATGCGGCAATAAAATAAAAGGGATAGAGCACAGATATGGTTACTGCTGTGAATATGCCGGGGGCGGAAAACAGAAGAATGAATAGGAAGTAAGCAATAAGTATAAGGAATTTTTTATCTGATGAGCCAAAAAGCCGCTGCAGCAGCAGGTTGACGCTTATAAACAGCAAACCGAAGCTTATTCTGCCTGCAATCATTCCGAGAGTCTCACTGATGTTGGTGTGTGCTATAAAATAAACAGGTATAAAGCAAAGTATACTCTCTGCAATGAGTGGCATAAACTCACCTTTAATAGTGTACCACAGCTTGATGTGAGGTTTTTCGGGAATGAGATAGATATAGGGATAAGCAAGCTCCTTGCCCCATCTGCCTGCAGCTACGCCCATTGTGAGCATATAAACATTCAGAACGAATATACCCACTGGCATATCTGAAAAAATGAAACAGCCCAAAACCGAAAAAGCAATCATAACAAGTGACATTGTGCTCAAGAGAAAGACCTTACTTCGTCTGTTTTCAATTTTATGCTTCTCGGCAATTACAGAGGCTCCGAAGCCTTTATTTATGCCGATTTTGCCCGTTTTGACATTTCTTGGTGCATTCTCGGCAGCCTTGCCTTCTTTTCTTGCCTGAATGGCAGAATAGGAAACCTCAGTGCTCTGCAGCACGTCTTCATAATAGTCCGAATTTATCAGCTTTATTGCAAGACGGTAAAGAAGCCAGAAGCCGATGCAGTAAGCAGCACCGCCTGCAATTTTCAGGGGCTCACCCTGAATGGCACCCTCCACAGCAAGGGCTGTTATGCCGCTGACAGGAAAAAATCTCAGCACCATACTTCGTGAGGCGAGCACAAGATTTGCGATTGTGATGCCGCCGTCTTTATAAGCACTCAGTGCGGTGTAAGCCACAAAACATCCGACAAATATCATGCAGACCCACTTAAGTGCGGTCTTTTTTTTGTCACTGCATGAGGTCAGAGAGTAAACAACCATAGCTGTCATCTGCGCCAGAAAAACTGTTACGCCGTAGCCTATCAGAATATAAATCAGAGCCGAAAAGCCAACGCCGTATGTGTCTCTGACGAGGGTGGACTGATAAAGAATAAAATAGCCGATGAGAAGGCTTCTGCCAAGCTGCTGAAACAGACCGAAGGACAGCACCTTGCTCTGATTAAGCGGGGCGGTGAAAATCATGTTGACATCAGCCATAGAAAACATTGATGCACCGTTATAAAAGCCGTTTTTGCTTATCATAACAAAAACTATGCTGTAAAGCAGCATCACAATTGCATAAAGCTCATTGATGTCACGAAAGCCGTAGATATTTTCCTGCACCGCCTCGTTACCTGTTAAGGCTGTGAAAATCATAAATGCAGCGAGTATCAGAACAAATATGAGCTTCGAGGGTGTTTTTAAAACAGAAAGTATATTGTTTTTTAACTTTCTCGTTAAAAGATAGGTCAGTGCGCTCACTTCACATCACCGCTTTCGGTTATATTGAAAAAGAGCTCCTCAAGGCTGCCTGAGTTTTCACCCATTGTCTTTTTTGCCTGTACTCTGCCGCCGACCATAATATATGCCGTGTCCCAAAAATCCTCAACGCTGTCGAGCATATGCGTGCTTATGAGAACACTTGCGCCTTTTTTCTTCAGCTCGATAAAAATCTCCTTAAGCTGTTTAATGGCATGAGGGTCAAGACCCACCATAGGTTCATCGAAAATAACAATTTCAGGCTTGTGCACAAGAGCACAGCAGATAGACAGCTTCTGCTGCATACCCTTTGAGAGCTCCTTGCCCAGCTTATCTTTTTTATCAAACAGCTCAAAGCGTCTGAGCAGCTCGTCACCGTAACCGTCGTCATCCATTTTATAGGCACGAAGAATAAACTGAATATGTTCGCCAACGGTGAGCATATCATAAACTGCAGGCATTTCGGGAATATAGCCGAGAATACGCTTTGCTTCAACTGATTTGTTGCTGAGAGCCCCGAAGGTGATTTCACCCTTGAAGCGGAGCAGACCTGCAATACACTTGATTATTGTGCTTTTTCCTGCACCGTTGGGACCGAGCAGAACTGCTATCTCACCGCTTTTAACCTGAAAGCTTATATTATCGTTGGCAATGAGCTTGCCGTATTTTTTTGTAACATCTTTGACATTCAACATTTATTTAGTCACCTCTTTGGTGATATTTTATCACAAATTGTCTCATTTGAATAGGTCAAATCTTAAATTTAGTCAATAAAAACATTGAAAAACGTGAAGCAATGTGTTATTATTAATAAGATGTTTATATTTGAAACAGGATTTTAACTTAAAGGAGACAATTAAGATGAGAGTAATTATTAAAGACAATCCTATAGAAATTTCACATGAGGCTGCCGATATTATCGTAAAGCAGATCAATAACTATCACGGCAGTGTTCTCGGCTTTGCAACAGGTGCATCACCCGTTGAAACCTATAAGAGAATTATCGAAAGATATGAAAAGGGCGAAGTCAGCCTTAAATACATAACAACCTTTAACCTTGACGAATATGTAGGTCTTTCAAGAGAGAATGTCAACAGCTACTTCTATTTTATGAAGGATAACCTTTTCGGCAAAACAGATGTAGATTTTAACAGAGTCAATTTCCTTTCTGGTGAGGCTACAGACCTTGAAGCAGAATGTAAGAGATATTATGACCGTATCCGTGAGTGCGGCGGCATTGACATTCAGCTTCTCGGCATCGGTACCAACGGTCATATCGGCTTTAACGAGCCGGGTGATAAATTCGCTGACGGTCCCTTTGCAGTCAAGCTTACTCAGAGCACAATTGACTCAAATAAAAAGTATTTTGAGGCAGTGGGCGACACAATGCCCGAATATGCTCTTACAATGGGTATAGGCGACATTATGCGTGCAAGAAAGATAATTCTCATTGCAACAGGTGAAAGCAAGGCAAAGGCTGTTAAGGAGCTTGTTGAGGGTCAGGTTTCTCCCTCATGCCCTGCAACAATTCTGCAGATGCACGCAGATGTAACTATCTTCCTTGATAAGGCAGCAGCATCACTTTTAGGAGAGAAAAAATGAGTTTAGGCGCAGCTGAAAAATTAAAGGTCAGCCCGAAAATAAAAAGCATCAGCGTCACTGAGGATAAAAAGCTGCTTATAAAGTGGTCCAAGGTTGCAGGTGCCGAAAAGTACGCAGTGAAAAGAGCTGTTGACCCTTCAGGTGATTTTGAGCATCTGACATGGGTTAAAAAGTGTGAGTTCACAGATGAAACTGCCTTAGAGAACAGCGTGTATTGGTACAAAATAACGGCATGGAAAAAGCTTGACGGCAAAAAGACCTCAACCAAAACAAGCGGTGTCAAGGCAGGAATTATTTCGGATATAAAGCCGCCTGAGAATGTGAGTGCCAAGGCTGAAAGCAAAAAAACTGCAATTACCCTTAACTGGAAGAATAGAGACGGGGCAGACGGCTGTGTTATCGGCAGACGAAATGACTTCTTTTCACAGATTGTGCCCGTTGCCATTGTGGAAGGTGAGAGCTTTACCGATGAGGGTATTGTTACGGGTCAGCCCTATCATTATTCACTGCAATATTTCAAAAAAGACGGTGACAGTGTTCTTTACGGCAATTTCAGCAATGAAGCTCACTGCATTCATCTTGATTGCGGCAGAATATTATCTGCAAAGTCCCTTCACGGCAAAAGAGCTGAAATATCACTTCGACTTGTTGCAGGTGCTGACGGCTACATTATCGAAAGAAGCGAGTCACCTGACGGCGATTTTCAGGAGATAGGACAAACCAAAGACGGTCTTGACCTGAGGTTTTATGATAAAGTGCCTAAGGCTTTCAAAGCGTATTATTATCGCTCAGTATCCTTTAAAACTGTTAATGACATTATTTTTAAGAGCGTACCCTCAAAAAAAGTGGTAGTAAAAAGCAAAATATAAGCCGCAAAACATAATTTTTTTGCAGGTTTTGTATTGACTAATTGATGCAAATAAGTTAGAATAATATTAATAATAAATTAACGGAGGAAAATAAAATGAACAACACAGAAGAAAACGTACACGTTGATCACCCTATGCTCTATGAGCTTTTTGCCCAGTATTTTATTGAAATTTACGAGTTCTTCAAGTACATTTTCCATGATGTATTTCTTGGTCTTGACCCCTGATAAAACCCATAATATTGAGCCGTAGCGAAAAGCTGCGGCTTTTTTATATTTAATAATATATATTTTATATTTTTTTACTTTCTACCATTGAAAGAATTTAAATAATATAGTATAATAACAGTTAACTATTTTCATTTTGCGAGGTAAATGTCAGTGAATAACGGTTCTTTTGAATGGTTTAAGTTAGACAATGCGGCTAAAATATTCCCCGGTCAGAACTCAAGCTCATGGTCAAATGTTTTTCGCATAGGCATTCAGCTTAAAAAAGAGGTTGACCCGGTTTTGCTTGACAGGGCACTTGAAGCCACTCTCAAAAGAATACCCTGCTTCAATGTCAGGATAAAGGCAGGCTTTTTCTGGCACTACTTTGAAAAAAATCCCGAAACTGCTCTGTCACGGCCTGATGTCAGAAATTATTGCTACAGAATTAAATTCAAAGAGGATAAGGGCTTTCTTTTCCGTCTGTTTTATCTTGGCAAGAGAGTGAGCATTGATGTTTATCATGCACTCAGTGACGGCTACGGTGCCACTGTGTTTATTTCAACTCTCATAGGTGAATATCTCAGACTCAGCGGCGAAAAAGTCAGCTATAACCAATATGTGCTTGACCCGTCTCAGCCGCCTAAGCTCTCTGAGGTTGAGGATTCATATAACCGCTACGCTGATTCAAAGGCTCCCTATGACCGCAAGGATAAATGGGTTTATCACGCTGTGGGTACTGCTTTGCCAAAGCATATGTGCAATTATGTTATGGGTATTATGTCTTTCAGTCAGGTTCACGCCATATCAAAAAGCTACGGAGTTACGGTGACAGAATTTTTTGCCTCACTTCTTATATACATTCACTATAAAAAGCAACTCAGAGAAAATAAAAAGCAGCGTGAAATATGTGCTCAGATTCCCGTCAACCTTAGAAAGGCTTTTCCCAGTGATACTCTTCGCAATTTTGTGCTTTGTCTTCGTGTCAAGATTGACCCTAATCTTGGTGAATACACCTTTGAGGAAATACTTCGCAGTGTTTCACTTCAGCTGAAGCTTGCCAATGACCCGAAGCTGACAAATTCACTTATGACGCAGAATCTCAAACTCGAAAGAAACCCTGTAACAAAATATCTGCCTCTTTTTATCAAGGACCTTGGAGTCAACATCTCTTTTGTTATCACGGGTGAGCAGACCACATCGGCTCTGCTGTCAAATTTAGGCAGCATAGTTTTGCCTGAGGATATTGCAAAGCATATAGATTATTATACCTTCTTCACAGGTCCGGGCAAATTAAACGGTGCAAGATGCGGTGCCGTGACCCACGGAGATAAGTTGGTTTTCTCTTTTTCAAACTGCTATGAGGAAAGTGATATTGAAAGAGAGTTTTTCACAAGCCTTGTTAAAATGGGTGTTCATGTCAAAATTGAGAGCAACAGAAATTAGGAGAAAATAATATGTCATACTGTGTTAATTGCGGTGTTGAGCTTGACAGCAGTGCTGAAAAATGCGCTCTTTGTGCAACACCGGTTATAAATCCCAATAAGCAGGGGGGGCGTGCTCCTCAGGAGCAGTCAACTTCCTTTGCAAAGGTGATGCATGTGCCTAAGGAAATACAAAAGCGTTTTGTGGCTATGATAGTGTCACTTGTTATGCTGATACCGAATATAGTCTGCTTTTTTGTCAATGCCTTTATTTTTTCAGGCAGCTTCTGGTCGGTATATGTGAGCGCAACCAGCTTTCTTGTCTGGATTGTATGTGTGCTTCCATTTTTCATAAAGAATTACCGTGCCTATTTTATGTGGGCTTTTGACACGGCTGCCGTGAGCCTTTATGTCTATCTGTTTTATGTTATGGGCAGAGAGCTCGATAAGTGGTATAGCCAGTGTGCTTTGCCGATTATTCTGTTTTTGTCATTTCTTACCCTTTGCTATCTCATATGGGTCAGGCATAAAAAAAGAAGCGTTTTGCTTAAGGCACTTGTTATATGCATAAACATTGCTCTTGCTTCATTCGTCTGCGGACTTATTCTCGGTGTTGGCGGCAATGTTGCTTATGCAGCGGAAATCGGTCTTGTGCTTTTTCTTTGCATTACGGCAGTTGTTGGCTTTCTCACCTATTGCTATAAGAGCAAAAATATGCGTGAGTGGCTTTCAAAAAGGCTTTTTGCTTAAAAGGAAGGTCTAGGGTGACGAATATAATCCGAACCCGCCCAAAAGCGTGAATTTTCGCATCTTTTCGGTGTTTCGGATTTGAAAGGCGGCAGCCTGTCGGCATCCTCAACACACAAAAATCCATCAAAAATTCGCACTTTTGGGTCGTCAGATTTTATGCGAGGCGGATTTTTGTTATATCAAGGCGCAAAACGCAGTAAATCCTGCCGGATTTACGAGTATTTTAACGATGAGATGGCGGAAATCCGCCCGTAAAAAACGGGTTCGGATTATATTCGCCACCCTAAGGTTTAGTTTAAGAAGGTTTAGTTTTGGATAAATATCAGGTTTTAAAAAAATATTTCGGCTACAGTGAATTCAGAAACGGTCAGGCTGAAATTATAGATGCTATTGTCTCAGGCAAAGATGCAGTGGGAATTATGCCCACAGGCGGAGGCAAAAGCATATGCTTTCAGGTGCCGGCACTGATGTTTCAGGGTGTTTCAATTATCATTTCACCCCTCATTTCACTGATGAAGGATCAGGTCAATGCTCTTAAAGCCTGCGGTGTCAATGCAGCGTTTTTCAACTCAACACTCAATGAGTCTCAGATAAAGCGTGAAAGAGATAAGGTGCTTGAGGGCAAGTGCAAAATAATATATGTGGCTCCCGAAAGACTCTCGTCACCATCGTTTAATGAGCTTTGCTCAAGGCTTGAAATTTCAATGGTCTGCATTGATGAGGCTCACTGTGTTTCCCAGTGGGGGCAGGATTTCAGACCGAGCTATCTCGATATAAAAGATTTCATCCGTACTCTGCCGAAGAGGCCGGTTGTTGCTGCTTTCACAGCCACTGCAACCAAGAGAGTGCGTGAGGACATATGCTCGCTTTTAGGTCTCAATGAGCCTGAAGAGGTAGTTACCGGCTTTGCAAGAGATAATCTTTATTTTGAGGTGGTCAAAACTGCAGATAAATATACTGCACTCAAGCGTTACCTTGATTTATACTCTTCACAAAGCGGCATAGTTTACTGTGCCACAAAAAAGGCGGTTGATGAGGTCTGTTCACGCCTTAATGATGAGGGCTTCTCTGTTACAAGGTATCATGCAGGTCTGTCAAAGGCAGAAAGAACAGACAATCAGAATAAGTTTATTTATGACGAAAAGCAGATAGTTGTTGCAACAAATGCTTTCGGTATGGGTATAGACAAATCAAATGTATCCTTTGTTATTCACTATAATATGCCCGGCGATATTGAAAGCTATTATCAGGAAGCCGGCAGAGCAGGCAGAGACGGCAGTGATGCCAACTGTGTTATTCTCTATTCACCTCAGGATGTCAGAATACAGAAATTCTTTATTGAAAACAGCGAATATAAGGGCGAGCTGACATTCAAGCAAAAAATGCAGCTGAAAAATCTAAGAATTGAAAAGCTGGAAAAGATGATATATTACTGTGAAAATGATGTTTGTCTTCGCAACTATATACTACGGTATTTTGATGAAAACCCGACCTCAAAGTGCGGCAACTGCTCAAACTGCAAGGGAGTTACCCAGACAATTGATGTAACAGTGCCTGCACAGATGATTTTTTCCTGTATTAAAAGGGTGGAGGAAAAAGAAAGTCTCAGTGTAATTGCCGATATACTTAAAGGTGAAAAAACGCCTTACATAGAGGAAAAAGACTATGACAGCCTTTCAACCTTTGCAATAATGGCTGACAGTGCAAAAAGTGAAATTATAAAGCATATTGAATATTTTATTGAGCACTCTTTTGTCAGCAGAGGCTCTGACGGTACCCTTTATCTTGAAAAGAAAACCCGTGAGGTGCTCTTTAAAGGCAAAAAGGTCAGAAAGATTATAGAAAAACAGGCTATAAAGCAGGCTGCAGACATTATGAGCACAGACCTTCGCTTGCTTGTAAAGCTGAAGCTTATCAGAAAAATCGTTGCACGCTCGGCAGGTATGCCGGATTTCGTTATTTTTACAGATAAGACCCTTGAGGCTATGGCAAAGTACAAGCCCAAGGACTTAAAGGAACTGCTGAAGCTGCCGGGCATAACAATGGGCAAGGCAGAAAAATACGGAAAGCATTTTATAGAAGCAATAAAAAAGAACTTAAGTGAAAATGTACAGAAATAAATTTTAAGGAAAGGAATGACATTATATGAAGCGTAAGCAATGGTTTGTTTTGCCGTCTGATAAGGAACTTACGGCAGATATAGCCGAACAATATGATATTGAGCCTTTCCTTGCTCATCTGCTTGTTTCAAGAGGCATAACAGATGATATGGAAATTGAAGATTTCTGTTTTGGTGAAAGCATGCTCTCAGACCCCTTTGAGCTTCGTGATATGGATAAGGCTGTCAGCCGCATTAATGAGGCACTTCAAAAGGGTGAAAAAATTGCAATTTACGGTGACTATGATGCCGACGGTGTCACTGCTACGGCTCTGCTGAGTCTCTATTTCAAGTCGCTTGGTGTCACCGTCAGAAACTATATACCCGACAGAAATGCTGAGGGCTACGGTCTTAATATGAAAGCGATAAAGAGCCTTTGCGAAGAGGGTATACAGCTTATCATCACAGTTGATAACGGCATTTCAGCCTTTAAAGAAGCCGAATATATAAAAGAGCTCGGTATGGATTTAGTTATCACCGACCACCATAAAGCTACAAGGGAAATTCCCGAAGCAGTGGCAGTTGTCAACCCTCACAGACTCGACTGTGCGAGCAGCTATAAGGATTTCTGCGGTGTTGGTGTTGCCTTCAAGCTCATATGTGCCCTTTGCGGCGGTGATGACGAGGAAATGCTCTCACGCTATGCTGATATAGTTACAGTGGGCACCATAGGCGATGTTATGAATCTCACAGGAGAAAACAGAAAGATTGTCAAGGCAGGTCTTTCTCTTATAAATAAGGGCAATAATATGGGTCTTCAGGCACTCAAAGAGGTCAGCGGCATGAACGGCAAGACTCTCAGCAGCACCTCAGTGGCATTTTCTCTTGTGCCCAGAATAAACGCAGTGGGCAGAATGTCACATGCTGTCAAGGCTCTCGAACTGCTTTTGTGTGAAGACTATGAGGATGCACTCTCTCTTGCAAGAGAAATTGATCTGAGCAATGCTTCAAGGCAGGAAAAAGAGCGAGAGATAATTTTTCAGGTGCAAAAGCAGATTGAGGAAAACCCTGAAATATTAAATGAACGCTTGCTTATTTTCAGCGGTGAAAACTGGCACGGCGGTGTTATAGGCATTGTTGCGGCAAGACTGGTGGGCGCTTACGGCAAGCCCTGCATGGTTATAACCGATGACGGAAAAGAGGCAAAGGGCAGTGCAAGAAGTATAGAAGGTTTTTCGCTTTATGATGCTGTCAGCTCAGCTGCGCCTCTTTTAGAGCATTACGGCGGTCATGTGCTTGCAGCCGGCTTCGGAATGAAAAGTGAAAATCTCAGTGCCTTTAAAGAGGCTATGTATGAATATGCAAAGACAGTTGAAATGCCCTTTGCTCAGAATATAATTGACTGCAAGCTCAGAGCCGAGGTTATTGATGCGGATATACTGCCTCTGATAGCTTCACTTGAGCCCTTCGGTCAGGGCAATCCTCAGCCGGTTTTCGGTCTGTTTGCTGTTGAAATTACAGCAGTTCAGCCTATAGGCGGCGGAAAGCATTTAAGGCTTGGTATAAAGAAAAACGGCAGCAGCCTTTCAGCCGTGTTTTTCGGCGAGAGTGTCAGCGACTTCCCTTATCAGGTGGGGGATAAGGTTGACCTTGCTGTCAGACTCGAAAGAAATGAGTATATGTCTCAGGTCAAGGTGGGCATATATATTAAGGATATAAGAATGTCAGGTACCGATGACCTTCGCTATTTAAAGAGTGTGAGGCTTTATGAAAAGCTCAGACGCAAAGAGGTGCTGACAAAAAAGCAGGCAGATTATCTGCAGATAACAAGGCAGGAGGTTGCCGAGGTTTATCGCTACATCAAAAAATGCTCGGTGTATAAAGGTGACTATGACGTGCTGTGCTATCGATTAGGTGATGACGGTGCGGCAGCGTGTAAGATATTGCTTGCCACTGATATACTCGCAGAGCTTGGCATATTAAAAAAAGACAGAGACTCAATAAGCCTTGCAGACACTGAAAAGAAGGTTAATCTTGAAAATTCAGAGCTGCTGTCTTATGTCAGAGGTCTTGTCAGCGAATAAAAACGGAAAGGGGAGGACACTATGTGTGAAGATTATGAAGCTCAGTTTAATTCACTTATCGATAAGGTAAAGGACAGCTTTTCAAAGGATGACATTGACAGAATAGAAAAGGCTTTCAGAATTGCAGACGAAGCCCACGAGGGTCAAAAGCGCAGAAGCGGTGAGCCCTATATCATTCATCCTGTTGCAGTTGCAACCATTCTTGCGGATATGGGAATGGATGCTGATTCAGTATGCGCCGCACTGCTTCACGATGTTGTTGAGGACACACCCACAACGGCAGAGGAGATAAGAAGTGTTTTCGGTGAGGATGTTGAGCATCTTGTTGACGGCGTGACAAAACTCGGTCAGATTCCTCTTTCTGCAAGCAAGGAAGAGGAGCAAAGCGAAAACATAAGAAAAATGTTCCTTGCAATGTCAAGGGACATCAGAGTTATAATCATCAAGCTTGCCGACAGAGTGCATAATATGCGTACTCTTAAGTTTATGCCTGAGGAAAAGCAGAGATATAAAGCCAGAGAAACTCTCGAAATTTACGCACCTCTTGCTCACAGACTCGGTATACGTGCCTTTAAAGAGGAGCTCGAAGATTTGGCAATCAGCTTCCTTGACCCTGTGGCATATAAGGAAATCGGCTCAACTCTTGAAAAGCAGGTTGAGTCAAGACATCACTTCCTTGAATCCATTAAAGATAAAATCTCAGAGCGTGTCAAGCAGGAAGTGCCCAATGTTCACATTGCAGGCAGAATCAAGAGTGTTCACGGAATTTATCGTAAAACATATATGCAAAACCGCACTATAGATGAAATCTATGATATTTATGCAGTGCGCCTTATAGTTGACTCAGTTTATGAGTGCTATTGCTGTCTGGGTGTTATTCACGATATGTTCAATCCTATCCCCGGCAGATTTAAAGACTATATTTCAACTCCCAAGCCTAATATGTATCAGTCACTGCACACTACCGTTATCGGCAAAGAGGGCATTCCCTTTGAAGTGCAGATTAGAACATGGGAAATGCATCATACGGCAGAGTACGGTATTGCGGCACACTGGAAATATAAGCAGGGCATGACCGGAAAGGTGAAGTTTGAAGAAAAGCTCTCTTGGATAAGACAGCTGCTTGAAACTCAGCAGGACTCCGACGATGTTGAGGATATTGTCAAGACAATCAAAACAGACTTCATCCCTGAGGAGGTATTTGCTTTCACACCTAAAGGTGATGTTATCTCACTGCCTATGGGCTCGTGCATTATCGACTTTGCCTATGCAATTCACTCAGCTGTTGGCAACAAGATGATAGGCGCCAAGGTTGACGGCAGAATATGCACCCTTGACAGAAAGGTCAACAACGGTGAAATTATTGAAATTCTCACCACCTCACAGCAGGGCAAGGGACCGAGCCGTGACTGGCTTAAAATAGCAAAAACTGCCTCTGCAAGAAGCAAAATCAAGAGCTGGTTCAAAAAAGAAAAGCGTGAAGAAAATATCATCGAGGGCAGAAATGAGGTCGAAAGAGAATTCAAGCGTAACAACATAAGTCTGCCCGAAAAGCAGATGAATGAGTTCCTGCTTAAAATAGCTGAAAGACAGCACTGCAAAGATGTTGATGAATTCCTTGCTGCTATCGGCTACGGCGGTCTGAGCCTTAATAAGATAATGCCCCGAATTAAGGATGAATACAACAAGCTCATTAAAGAAAATCAGCCTGAAGCAGTGCCTGATATTCCCCTGCAGGTGCAGCAGAAAAAGACGGTCAAAAGCGCTGAGGGTATTATAATTGAAGGCATAGATAACTGTCTTATCAAGTTTTCACGCTGCTGTGACCCTTTGCCCGGTGACGAGATTATCGGCTTTATCACAAGAGGTCACGGTGTGTCTATTCACACAAAAAAATGTTCAAATGTGCCTAAGGATATAAGCAAGGCGGCTGAGCCTGAAAGATGGATTAATGCTACATGGGATACCAAGGTACAGAATTCTTACAGAGTTACTCTTGCAGTGACCTGTATGAACAGAGTGGGTATGCTTGCCGACACCTCGGCAGTTATAGCTAATATGCACGTTATGATACATTCAATTTTCACAAAAGACGGAAACGACGGCAGAAGTACCATTTATATGACAATAACCGTCAACGGTGCAGAGCACCTTAAGAGTGTCTGTGAAAAGCTCAGAAAGGTCAAAGGCGTGCTTTCAACTGAAAGGTCGGGACTTTAAGTCAATTATGAAATTCATAATTGACTCTCGCTCAATTATTGAAAGGAAAATAAATTTATGAAAGCAGTTATACAAAGAGTTACACATGCCAAGGTTACCGTTGAGGGTGAAATCACAGGTGAAATCGGGCAGGGCTTTCTTGTGCTTTTGGGTGTGCAGGAGGGTGACACTGAGGAGGATATGAAGCTGCTTGCAAAGAAGACGGCAGGCATCAGAATTTTCACCGACGAAAATGATAAGATGAATTTATCTCTCGATCAGATTGACGGTGAGGTTCTCGTTGTGTCACAGTTTACCCTTTGCGCCGACACTTCACACGGCAGACGCCCCAGCTTTATTTCATCGGCAAAGCCTGATATTGCAAATGACCTTTATGAGAAATATTGCAGTGAGCTTAGCAATCTCGGTGTGAGAAAGGTAGCAACGGGAATATTTGGTGCCGATATGCAGGTCGAGCTGATAAACGACGGCCCCGTAACCATAATAATGGACACAAACGAATGGAAAAAACACTAAAAGGAGTTTTATTATGGCTCTTAAAATAACACTTCTGACATTCCCCGGCTTTACAGCCAATTGCTATTTTGTTTTTGATGAGGAAACTAAAGAAAGCTTTCTCGTTGACCCCGGTGCATACGGCAAGAGGCATAGTGAATATATTAAGTCACAGGGGATAGAAAAGCTCAGCTATATTCTGCTGACACACGGCCACTTTGACCACATTATGGGTGTCAGCCAATTTAAAGAGGATTTAGGCGGACAGATTGTTATTCACGAAAAGGATGCAGACTGTCTTTCAAGTCCCCTCAAAAGTCTTGCAATCACTCAGGGTCTTATGCTGCAAAAGACGCAGGCTGACATCACTGTAAAAGACGGCGATACCCTTTCTTTTGCAGGTGGGGAAATCGAGGTTATACACACTCCCGGTCACACAAAGGGCTGTGTCTGCTATAAGCTCGGTGAGCTGCTCTTCACAGGTGATACCCTTTTCAGGGGCACCGTCGGCAGAACTGACTTTCCCGGTGGCTCTTACAGCGAGTTAAGTGAATCTATGAAAAAACTGAAAGCTCTTGAGGGTGACTATAAGGTTTATCCCGGTCACGAAGAGCTTACAACCTTAGAAAACGAAAGAAGAAACAATCCTCATATGGAAGGAAAATAAAATGCAACTTATAAACAGAAACAATTCATTTCATTATGAGATGGAAAACCTCATAAGAGTCTTTTTGCCTGAAATAAAAATAATAAGGCAAGATGAGGTTTCAGAAGATGAAGACTACTGCCTTTTTAGTCTTGATGGCAGCAGAATTGACATAAAGCTCTCACTTGAGGGCAAAATCTATGAGGTGAGTGAGAGCTTTTTGCTTGCAGATAAGGTTTTCTCTGAAAGTGATGACAGCTTTTTTGAAAGAAAAATGGCAGTTATGCTTTTTGACCTCTTAGGTGACATTACAGGGTACGCACCTCCGTGGGGCATACTCACAGGTGTCAGACCCGCCAAGCTGATGACAAAGCTTCGTGAAAAGCAGGGCGAAGAAAAGGCAGTGGACTACTTTATAAATGAGCTTAAGGTAAGTGAGGATAAAACTGCACTCGCTCTTATGGTGTCAAAGAATGAAACACCTATTATTGAGGGCTCAAAGCCTGACTCATTCTCACTTTATGTTTCAGTGCCCTTTTGCCCCACAAGGTGTTCATATTGCTCATTTATTTCACACTCAAATGAGAGCGCTAAAAAGCTGATTCCTGCCTATGTTGAAAAGCTCTGTGAGGAAATAAAAATAACGGGCGAAATTGCCCGTGAGCAAAATCTCACTCTCGAAAGCGTATATATCGGCGGCGGTACGCCCACAGTGCTGACAGCTGAGCAGCTCAAAAGAGTGACAGATGAAATTGCTGACAATTTCGATTTAAGCGGAATTTGCGAATACACAATAGAGGCAGGCAGACCTGACAGCATAACTGAGGAAAAATTCCTTGTTATGAAAAACAGTGCCTGCACAAGAATAAGCATCAATCCCCAAACCTTCAGTGACAGTGTGCTTAAAGAGATAGGCAGAAATCACACAAGCGAAGAAACTCTCTCAGCCTTCACTCTGGCAAGAGAAAAGGGCTTTGGCAATATAAATATGGATCTTATTGCAGGTCTGCCTACAGACACGCTTGAGAGCTTCAGTGACACTCTTGACACAGCAATAAGCCTGAAGCCTGAAAATATAACTGTGCATACTCTTGCCTTGAAACGCTCCAGCACGATTGTAACCGAGGGCAAGAGAACCAATTCGGCACTGCTGACAAAGGAAATGCTCTCTCTTGTGCAAAAAAAGCTGACCTCGGCAGGGTACGAGCCTTATTATATGTATCGTCAGAGCAAGAGTCTTGGCAATCTTGAAAATGTGGGCTGGGCTAAAAAAGGCTTTGAGGGCATATATAATGTTTATATGATGGAAGAATGTCACACAATTTTATCTGTGGGTGCAGGTGCCGTTATAAAGCTGAAAGCTCCTCACGGCAGTGAAATAGAAAGAATTTACAACTATAAATACCCTTATGAATATATAGGGAATTTTGAGGAAATCATATCAAGAAAGAAGTACATAGGCGAGTTTTACACTAAATTTCCCATATAATATTACTCTCTTAGAAAGGGTGAGTTAAATGGCTTTTTTCAGCGTTTCTGATATTAATAAAAATGTCCTTGAAAATAAAAAAGACTTTATAACTAATTGTGAAAACGCATATAAAAATCAGCTTCTCTCTATAACCGATGAAATCTGCCGAAAAAAGGGCAGACAGCTTGTTATGCTTGCAGGTCCTTCGTCTTCAGGCAAAACCACCACGGCAAGCCTGTTAAAAAGTGACTGCATAAAGAATTCACGCCACGCCTCGGTTATATCCCTTGACGATTTTTATCGCAATCAGGATGTGAGATATTATTTTGAAGATGGCACTGTTGATTATGAAACAGTGAAAGCACTTGACACGGATTTAATTGCTGATTGTCTTAAGTCACTGCTTAATGATGGCAGGGCAGATATACCTCACTTTTCATTCACGACCAAAAAACGAGAAGGCTTCACCACACTTCAGGTGGCGGGGAATGAGATTATTATTGTTGAGGGCTTACACGCGCTTCATCCTATGATAACCGACTGTCTTGAGGGTGAGAACATGAAAAAGCTCTATGTCAGCGTTTCATCACGAATTTCTCAGGATAATAAGGTGCTGCTGACAAAAAGGGATATGCGTTTTATCAGAAGGCTTATACGTGATTATCATTTCAGAGACAGTCAGGTGGAAAACACCTTTTATCTCTGGAAGGGTGTCAGAATGGGCGAGGACAGGTATCTTTTCCCATACAGTGGCAGAGCTGATGTCAGAATTGACTCTGTGCATCCTTATGAAGTCTGTATTTTTAAAGATATTGCAATAAAACTACTTGACCACGTGGGGGCAGATAGTATATACTATCCTTCGGCTTGTGAGCTTAAAGAAAAACTTTCACAGTTTATTTCTCTCACAGAAGGCGATGTGCCCGGTTCCTCACTGCTTAAAGAATTTATCGGATAAAAGGAGATGACATTAATGGCTGAAAGAAAAAAACAAAGTCTTCTTACAGGTGCAGGCGTTTTAGCTATAGCAACCGTTATCGTCAAACTTATAGGTGCAGTTTATAAAATACCTCTTACAAACCTTCTCACACCGGAAGGCTACGGCTATTTCACAGGTGCCTATGCAATTTATAACCCTCTTTATGCAATTTCAATGGCAGGGCTGCCTGTTGCAGTGTCAAAGATGGTGTCACAGAATGTGGAATTCGGCAGAATTAAAGATGCACAGCGCATTTTCCATGTGGCGCAAAAGCTCTTTTTCATTGTGGGTCTTACAGGTACCGTTATACTTATGTGCATAGCTTATCCCTATTCTGTTATGGTTAAGTCACCTATGAACTATATCAGTGTGCTTGTTGTTGCACCCTGCGTGCTTTTCTGCTGCATGATGTCCTCTTTCAGAGGCTATTATGAGGGCCTTAAGAATATGACTCCGACAGGTGTATCTCAGGTTATTGAGGCAGGTGTTAAGCTTGTTTTCGGCCTGAGTGCAACATATATCTGCTTTAACCGTTGGCTTTCTACATATCACAAAGAGGCTGTTGACGGTGCCGCAACTGTTTTCGGTCAGCAGGTTAAAAATGAGGCAGAGGCTCTCGCTGTCATGTACCCTTATGCTGCTGCAGTTGCCATTATGGGTGTTACACTCGGCTCAATGCTGGGCCTTCTCTATCTCTTTATAAAGTATAAGAGGCAGGGCTTCGGCTTCACCAGAGAAGAAATTGTCAATTCGCCTGCCCCCGAAAGTGACAAAACCCTCAGAAACAACCTTATTCGCATTGCTGCACCTATTGCTCTGAGCTCAATAGTGCTCAATATCAGCAATATGATAGATGACCTGACAATCAGAAACCGCCTTGCCTATGCAATGGAGGTTGGTGCAGATGTCATAAAAGAAATGTACAGTGCTTCTCTTTCTGCAGCTCAGACACTGGATGAGGGCATTAATAACTATCTTTACGGTACTCACGGCTCTGTGCTCAATATAAAAAATCTTATTCCCACAATAACACTTACTCTTGGCATCAGTGCAATCCCTGCTCTTTCATCAGCATGGGCAGCCAAGGATAAAAAAGAAATAAAGGGCACAATTGAAACAGTTCTTCGTGTTACAATGATGATAGCAATGCCGGCAGGTCTCGGCATAGCAGCTATACCGGGCCCCATTCTTGAAATCCTTTACTCCTCAAGCAGAGATATGATTCCCATAGCTGAGCCTATGCTTCGTGTTTACGGCCTTGGCATGTTCCTTTTTGCCGCAACATCACCTATGACAAATATGCTTCAGGCTGTGGGCAGAATGGATATCCCTATAAAGTCAATTGCCATAGGCTCATGTGCAAAGATACTGCTCAACTTCATTCTTATAGGTAACCCGAATATCAACATAAAGGGCGCACCTGTGAGCACGGCAGTTTGCTATATTATCATCTTTGCAATCAATCTTGGTTCACTGCTTAAGGTAACTGATGTAAAGATAAATGTCATCTCAGTTTATCTCAAGCCCTTTATTTCAGCGGCACTTTGCGGCATTGCAGCATGGGGAGCGAACTATATTATTGCTGAGAAGCTTATGATAGAAAGCCGTCTTGTAGGCATTGCTGCTATCGGTTTTGGCGGTGTAACTTATGCAATTTCAATGCTATTATTTAAAGGAATTGTAAAAGATGATGTTTTAATGCTTCCAAAAGGGGAAAAAATTGCAAAAGTCCTTGCAAAATTTGGATTATTAGGTTAAAATGTATCTAATGAGGTTTTTGTATGAATAACTTTAAATTTAAGGAAAAATACAATATCGACGATTTGCTTGAAATCATGGCAATTCTTCGTGCCCCTGGCGGTTGCCCCTGGGATGCAGAGCAAGATCACGAAAGCATAAAAATGAATTTCATAGAGGAAACCTATGAGGTCATTGAGGCTATTAATCAGCAAAACCGTGAGCTTCTTTTAGAGGAGCTTGGCGATGTGCTGCTGCAGGTTGTTTTCCATGCTGAAATGGAAAAGGAAAAAGGCTCCTTCACTTTCAGTGATGTTGCAGACGGAATATGCAAAAAGCTTATTGAAAGACATCCTCATGTTTTCGGTGATGTGAAAGTCAGCGGTACCGATGAGGTTCTCTCTAACTGGGATGACATCAAGCGTAAATCAAAGGCTCAGAAAACTCAGGGCAGCTCAATGCTCAAGGTACCGAAAGAACTGCCAGCTCTTATGAGAGCTCAGAAAATACAGTCCAAGGCTAAAAAAGCAGGCTTTGACTGGGATGATATGTCAGGCGCTATCGCCGCTCTTGAAAGTGAAATAAAAGAGCTTAAAGAGGCTGTGTGCTCAAAGAGTCAGGACGAAATTGAAGATGAGCTTGGCGATGTGCTCTTTTCCTGTGTCAATGTTTCACGTTTTGTTGGTGTTGACTCTGAAACTGCTCTGACAAGAGCGAATGAGAAGTTTATTTCACGCTATCTGGTGGTTGAAAAGTTAGCCCAAGACAGAGGGATAAACATGAAAGAAACGCCTATTGATGAACTGGATAAGCTCTGGGATGAGGCGAAGGCAATAATTAAATCCAATAGAGGGTAACCTCTTGGAAATATAAATTTATTTGGAGGAAAAACAAATGAATAAAACTGAATTAATCAATGCAGTTGCAGCTAAGGCTGAAATCTCAAAGAAGGACGCAGAGAAGGCTCTTGCAGCAGTTCTCGGTTCAATCGAAGACGCTCTCAAGGCAGGAGATAAGGTTCAGCTCATCGGCTTTGGTACATTCGAGGTTAAGGAAAGAGCTGCAAGAACAGGTCACAACCCCAAGACAGGCGAGTCAATCGAAATCGCTGCAGCAAAGGTTCCTTCATTCAAGGCAGGCGCTGCACTCAAAACAGCAGTAAAATAAAAAGATGCCGCCTTGAGGCACCTTCTGTAAGGAAGGTGCCTCAACTAAGTTTGCCCTTACGGGCAAGTGAAGTTGTCTTTGACAGTGAAGTTAATTCGTAGTTAAGTTTGCTTCGCAAGTTTTTTGTGGCAAACTTAACTTCATATGGACTCAAAGTCCATACTTCACTGCAAGTGAAACGAGCAACTTCACTTTTGCGTCAGCAAAAACTTCACTTACACTCGCTATAAGTATAAAGGAATATTTATGAGACTTGACAAATATTTAAAGGTTTCCCGCCTTATTAAGAGAAGAACTATTGCTAATGAGGTCTGCGATGCAAAGCATGTAACCGTTAACGGCAAAATTGCAAGAGCCTCCTATGATGTTAAGGTGGGGGATATAATTGAAATTCAGATGGGTGAAAATCTGATGAAGGCTGAGGTGCTTGTTGTCACCGAGCACGCAACTAAAAACGATGCAGGCCTTATGTATAAAATGCTGTAAGAACAGAGGTTTTCTTCTGTTCTTTTTTTATTAGGGTTTTAATATGCTTTATTGAAGGAGTGTTTTTTATGACTGATAATAAAGATAAAATTATTATGCCTCACAATGTTATAATGAAAGACAGGTCAGAGCTCACCTTAAGCGGAGTGACGGATGTGGACTCTTTTGACGAGAGCACAATTATTGCCTACACTGATTATGGTGAGCTGACCATAACGGGCACGAATCTTCACATAAGCTCACTTAATATTGACAAGGGTGAGCTGAGCGTTGACGGCAGGATATCCGCCCTTTCATATGTTGACCAGCAACCCAATAAAGGCGGATTTTTCTCAAAGGTGTTCCGATGAATTACGCTGAGCCTCTTTCAAATCAGATAGTTGTCTTCATACGCAGTGTTGGCCTTGGGGTACTCCTCGGCTTTGTATATGAGATTTTTTCTGTGCTTCGCACACTGCTTTCTGACAAGAGGTGGGCATATATTATATGTGACCTCTGTTTCTGTTTTTCAGCAACGCTCATGTCTTTTTTCTTTATGGTGCTTTATAACGGGGGCACGGTACGCCTGAACCTTATATTGGCTCAGGCAGCAGGCGGTGTTGCTTTTCACTTAAGTGTCGGAACTTATCTTGCAAGACCTCTGATGTTTATCTGCTGCATGCTGCGAAAGGCACTGCTGACGCTGTTTTATCCCGTAAGATTTATATCAAAAAAACTGCAAGAAGCAATCAAAAGACACCAAAAAGATAAGGGTGAAGATAAAAAGGTAAAAAAAGACAGGAAAAAAATTAAGAATATTATGAAAATACCCTTGAAAAAATGAAAAAAATGATTATACTAAAATGTGTATAATTTTTCAAAGGAGAGTGTTAGCTTTGGCTGTCAGAAATATAAATGAAGCAAAACCGAAAAAGAAAAAGTTTCGCAAAGTGCACTTTCTTTGGATTATTTTAGTTTTAGGTGCAGTGGTGTTTGTTTTTGCAAGTCTTGCACAAAATTTCATTGAATACGGTCAGCTCAAGGATGAAATTAATGACATCAATCAGGAAATTACTGAGCTTGACAAGGAAAGCAATGAAATTCAGGCAATTCTCGATGATGAAACACATGACGAATATTTTGAAAAAATTGCAAGAGAAGAATACGGCTACTGTAAACCGGGCGAGAAAGTTTATTACAACTCATCATTCGGGGAATAAATCTTAGGAGGACAACATCTTTTTATGCTTGAAGTTGGAGCAATCGTTGAAGGTAAGGTAACAGGTTTAACGGCTTTTGGTGCGTTTGTCAGTTTGCCGGACGGAAAAAGCGGAATGGTACATATCTCTGAGGTATCCAATACTTTTGTTAAGGAAATTAAAGACTTCCTTAAAGAGGGTCAGGATGTCAAGGTGAAGGTTGTTGCTATATCACCGGAGGGCAAAATCAGCCTCTCAATCAAAAAGGCAATGGAGCCTGAAAAGCAGTCATCACCCAAACCGAAAAGAAACGCCAGACCCAGAAACAACAATGTCTGGCAGGGTCAGCAAAAGCCTCAGGCAAACGAAAGTATGTCTTTTGAGGATATGATGGCACGCTTCAAGCAAGTCAGCGATGAAAAGATGACAGACCTGAAACGCTCCACAGACTCAAAGCACGGTGGATATTCCAGACGAAAGTAATGCGTGGCGCTTATTGAATGCAGAATGCAGAATTGTGGTCGCAGGATAGTTTTCACTAATAATAAAGATTGCACCCGCAAAGAAAATAAAGATTAAATGCCTACTCTGTAGATTATAAAAGTTCAGCAGGTCACTACCGATTTGGAAGTGACCTTCCTTTGATTTAAGATTGATGAAATTACCGTTTTTGAGCTTCTTCTACGCTGGAAAAGGCTTTGAGTGCGGTGGGCTATGTCGCAACCGCAATTGCTAATTTTAAAATTGTCTTTGGCTTTTTTTCTCTCTCTATTGAAAATTATACCTGAAATGGTGTATTATATTTGCAGTGAAAGCAATAATATTATAAGGAGGATATTCCTATGAAAAAATTTGCAGCTCTTATTATGAGTCTTATCCTTATTTTCAGCTTTGTGCCTCTTAGCCTTGCCGCAGACAGCGATAAGCCCTTTGATAACAGCAATTTCTTCACTTATGGTGATTACACAATTCACTACAGAACCTATGACAGCAGTGAAAACAAAAATCAGATTATGCTTATTCACGGCTTCTGCCTTTCAACTGCATCCTTAGAGGGTATTGCGGCAGAGTACCAAAAAGCAGGCTATGATGTTGTGACAGTTGACGTGCCCAATTTTGGTTATTCATCAAGAGAAACAAGTGACACTGAGTTTCTTTCAAGAGAGGAAGTCATCGGTGCACTTATGGCTGAGCTTGGCGGCACTTGGATAGTTGGCGGTCACTCAATGGGTGGCGGCATTGCAATCAACCTTGCGTGCGATTATAGTGATATAGTTACAGGCCTTGTGCTTTTTGCACCTCAGACCTCAAATGAAGCCTCAGGCTTTATGGCAAAGTTCAGTGCATCCTGCATTGCTCAGGCTATGTATAATATGATTTTGGCTGTGGCACTTCGTATGCCCTTTATGGTCAGAATGCTTGTTGATATGAGCTTTAGTAGTAGTGAATATGCAAAGGCATATGACCTGACAAGAATCTCTGCCCCTCTTTCTCTTGAGGGTACCGGTGCAGGCATAACAATTATGACCTCACACACAAGAGGCAGCGACCTTAGCAAGCTTTCAGCTCTTGACATTCCCTGTGCTATTATAACAGCTGCCAACGACAAGGTTGCTATGGCTGATAACCTTCAGGCAATTATTGACAATGCTCCCGAAGGCTATTACACCTATGAATTCAGTGAGGGCGGTCATATGATGATGGAATATGCACCTGAAGCTGTGGCAGAGCATACCCTGCCCATAATCGCAAAATGCAAATGATGTTAAATTGAAGCAAACGGTTAAATCCGCTCTGTGATGTCAAAAGAAACTGACAGGCAGGGCGGAGACTTTTTTATAATTACTAATTGTTAATTGATAGTTGGGGTGGTTTTAATTTTTGATATTCGTGATTATTGCTCTTTGGAGCATAGCCTTGCAGGGGACTATATTTTATCTTTCAGTGAACCGTGGCAGTGCCTTAAGGGTCTGAGGGAGTATATCATATCTTTGGGCGAAAGCCTTTGCAGAGATGAATATGACAAATACGGAAAAGATGTGTGGATACACAAAAATACTTTGATTTACCCCACGGCATTTGTCAAGGGCCCGTGCATAATAGGGCAGGGCAGTGAGGTGCGTCACGGAGCTTTCATAAGGGGCAGTGCTCTCATAGGCAGAAACTGCGTTGTCGGCAATTCAACCGAAATTAAAAACTCCATTCTCTTTGACAGGGCTCAGGTACCTCATTTCAATTATGTGGGAGACAGCATTCTCGGCTATAGAGCCCATCTTGGTGCAGGAGCTATAACATCAAATGTCAGAAGTGACAAGGGTGAGATTTTTGCTTTTTCTGGTACTCAGAGAGTCTCTACAGGTCTTAGAAAATTCGGAGCTGTTATAGGTGACGAGGTGGAAATAGGCTGTGGCAGTGTGCTGTGTCCGGGAACGGTAATAGGCAGAAAATCTATGGTTTATCCCTTAGTGCGTCTGAGGGGGACTGTGGAAAGTGACAGCATAGTAAAAGAAAACAACATCACAGTCAGGAGGGGCTGATTATATGGCAAAATATTTCGGAACAGACGGCTTCAGAGGAGAAGCTAATGTTAATTTAACCGCTGACCATGCTTATAAAACGGGCAGGTTTTTAGGCGCTTATTTCAAAGAAAAGCATGAAAAAGACGGTGACAGATTTCCGCCGAGGGTGGTTATCGGCAAAGACACACGCCGTTCAAGCTATATGCTCGAATATTGCCTTGCAGGTGGACTCACAGCCTCAGGGTGTGACTGCTATTTGCTGCATGTGACAACAACGCCCTGTGTTGCCTATATAACCAGAACCGATGAATTTGACTGCGGAATTATGATTTCTGCAAGTCATAACCCATATTATGACAACGGAATAAAGCTCATTAACTCTCAGGGCGAAAAAATGGGTGAGAATATTATTGCAAAGCTCGAAGCGTTCCTTGACGGCAAAAGCGCAGAAGTACCCTTTGCAAAGCGTGATAAGATTGCAAAAACAGTTGACTATGTTTCAGGCAGAAACCGCTATATAGGCTATCTTATTTCCCTTGGAATGTATTCTTTCAAAGGCATGAGAATAGGTCTTGACTGTGCCAACGGCAGTGCATGGAATATTGCAAGATGCGTTTTTGAGGCTCTGGGGGCAAGCGTCTATATGATAGGTGCCGAGCCGAACGGTACAAACATAAACTATATGACGGGCTCAACCTATATGGATGAACTGAGTGAATTTGTGAAAGCCAAGCGTCTTGATGTAGGATTTGCCTATGACGGTGATGCTGACAGATGCCTTTGCACTGACGAAAAAGGCAATGTTGTTGACGGTGATAAGATACTCTATATCTCAGCTAAATATATGAAAGATAAAGACCTTCTCAGCGGCAACACTGTTGTGACAACTGTTATGTCAAATCTCGGACTTTATAAAGGACTTGATAAGCTCGGCATAGAATACATCAAAACAGATGTAGGTGACAGATTTGTTTATGAGGCAATAAAAAGCAGCGGATATAAATTGGGTGGTGAGCAGTCAGGACATATTATCTATTCAAAATATGCAACAACGGGTGACGGAATACTCACAAGCCTGATGATTATGGAAATAATGCTGTCAACCAAAAGAAAGCTGAGTGATCTTGCCTCGGAGATGAAGACCTATCCTCAATGCCTTATAAATGTCCCTGTGGATAATAAGGCACAAGTAATGGAGCGAAGCGATGTCAAGGATGCTCTCAGGCAGGCTCAGACACTTTTAGGCAGTGAGGGAAGAATACTTCTTCGTCCTTCGGGCACTGAACCGATGATAAGAGTAATGGCAGAGGCAAGCAGTCAGCAGCTATGCAATCAGGTGGCTGAGATGGTGGCGCAGGCGGTCAGAAATTAGCAATGAGTAATTAGCAATTGTGGTCGCAGGTTTTCTTGCCGCTGATAAATAAGCTTATAGCCGCAAAGAGAGTTGGTAGAAGATACCAACTCTCTTTGAAAATTATTTTTTAATTAAAGCAGCACTCTTAATTATTCCAGAATTTCCTGTCAAGGGATCTGTATTGCACTGCTTCTGTCACATGCTGCAGCTCAATGGTTTCGCTTTCATCAAGGTCTGCAATAGTGCGTGCAATGCGAAGAATTTTATCATAGGCTCTTGCTGAAAGTCCCATAGTTTCAAAGCAGCGCTCAAGCATCTTTTTGCTTGCTTCGCCGAGCGTGCATATGCTTCTTGTCATAGCAGGTGTCATTTTTGCGTTGCAGGTTATGCCTGTGTCCCCAAAGCGTTTTGTCTGAACGGCTCTTGCTTTGTTGACACGCTTTTTAATTTCAGCAGAGCTTTCACCTTTTTCCTCAGCTGAGAGCTTCTGAAAGTCAACCTGAGGCACCTCTATATGAATGTCAAGTCTGTCAAGCAGAGGGCCGCTGACCTTGGCAAGGTACTTCTGAGGTGCACCCTTGGAGCAGGTGCATTCCTTTGTGGGGTGACCGTAAAAGCCGCAAGGACACGGATTCATGGCACACACAAGCATAACCTCACACGGATAAGTGAGACTGCCTGACACACGGGAAACCGTGATTACACCGTCTTCAACAGGCTGGCGCATTGCCTCCATTGAAACTCTCGGAAATTCGGGAAGCTCGTCGAGGAAAAGCACACCGTGGTGCGAAAGGCTCAGTTCACCCGGTCTTGGTATTCTGCCGCCGCCTGAAAGTGCTGCAGCTGAAATGGTGTGATGAGGCGAGCGGAAAGGTCTTGACCTTATAAGGGATATGTTTTCCGGCAAAGCGCCTGCAATGGAATAGAGCTTTGTCACCTCAAGGCTTTCCTGAAAAGTCATATCGGGGAGTATTGACGGAAGGCGCTTGGCAAGCATACTCTTTCCTGAGCCGGGCGGGCCAATCATCAGAGCATTGTGTCCGCCTGCCGCTGCAATTTCCAAAGCACGCTTGACCTGATACTGACCTTTGACATCGGCAAAATCGAGCATAGTGTCAATAGGCTCTATATATTCGCTGAAGGTGTCGGGATCGACCTTTTCAATTTTTTTCTTTCCTATGAGATGTGCGTAAAGCTCAATAACATTTGTAACAGGGTAAATTTCAATATCCTTGACAACGCTGCTTTCGCCTGCATTTTCTTTTGGCAGATATATCTGCTTGATGCCAAGCTCTCTGGCTTTTATAACCATTGGCAGCGCACCTGTTATTTTTCTTACTTCGCCGCTTAAAGACAGCTCGCCTATAAAAGCACAGCTCTCAGTGTCAGCTTTAAGCTGACCTGTTGCAAGCAATAAAGCAATGAAAACGGGCAGGTCATATACACTGCCTTCTTTTCTTATGTCAGCAGGAGTCAGGTTGACAGTCATTCTTGCCTCAGGAAAGTCAAAGCCGTTATTTTTTATGGCAGAATAAACTCTGTTACGGCTTTCGCTTACAGCTGCATCAGGCAGACCAACCATGTCAAAGCGTGACATGCCTCTTGAAAATGAACACTCCACGCCCACCTCATAGGCGTTCATGCCAAAAAGTCCTATGCTTTTAACTTTAGCGAACATAATATCAGTCCTTTGGTTTGCTTTTTTTACATTATATACCAATCATAAAATTTTATCAATATATGTGTCCTTATAAAAATGGACAAGAATTTCTTTATAGGTGCTTCCCTGCCTTGCCATATAGTCAGCACTGTATTGGCTCATGCCCACACCGTGACCGTAGCCTTTGACTGAAAAGACATATTTTCCGTTTTTGTACTCTGCCGAAAAGGTGGGGCTTCTGAGTCCGAGCAGTGAAGCAAGCTCACTTCCGCTGTAACTTTTTTCGCCGATAGTTATTTTGCTGACGTAGCCGCTGTCAGTGGTATCAATTGTTTTAATAAGGTTGTCGCCCGTGTCTTTAAGAGATAATGTGCTTATAAGCTCTTCAGGTGTATATTCTGCCAAAGAGTCAAAGTCGGGTGAGAGTGTATCGCCGACTGTCGATGTGCTCACAAGATAAGGCAGTGCTTCACCAAAGACATCTGAGGCGCTATGCGTCTTACCGGATGATATGGCGTGAAATGCGGCAAATATGGGCTCGTTCTCATACATTATGCATTCGCCCATAACGCTCATAACAGCATTCTCAATTTTCTGTTTGTAGCTGTCGTATTTATCGCCCCACTTCTCTTTCAGCTGCTCATCTGACAAGTACCCCTGATGGGCTTTGCTGTCGTCGCTTATGTCATAGTCAGCATTGTCAGCATTTTCTTTAAGCCACCTGTAATATGTATATGATGCAACGGCCTGAGCCTTGAGAGCTTCAGTGCTGTAAGAGGCAGGCATTTCGGCAGCAACAGCGCCGATAATATAGTCCTTGGCACTGATTTCTACAACCTTACCTGAAAGAGTCTGAAGAAGGTTTACATCAGTATCCGTGTTATCTGTAGACTCTATGTGAGACTCTGTGTTTATATATTTGCCGGCTCCGACACATATAAGAGGGCAAAATATCATAATAAGGCAAAGCAAACCTGTTAAAAGTGCATATATTTTCATTAAAAAATACCCTTCCTTTCTGCTTATTTTAAGTTAATTTTATTGACTTTACAATTACTATGTTATAAAATATACTTTAATGATATTTTATAATCTATAACTATAACTATTTTTACCGGAGGTAAGAAGATGTACGATAAAATAAACCCTATTTCGCCCGAACTGCTTGAGAAAATGAGCGAAAAAATTGAAAAGAAAAGCCAAATTGACCATGAAGCCTTCTGGAAATACGGTGTTAAAAGAGGTCTGAGAAACCCTGACGGCACAGGTGTTATGGCAGGTCTGACAAATGTCTGCAGTGTTGACGGCTATTATATGGAAGACGGTGAAAGAGTGCCCAAGCAGGGTGTGCTCAAATACAGAGGCATCAACATCAACGATATAGTTGAAGCCTGTGAAAGAGAAGACCGTTTCGGCTTTGAGGAGGTTGCTTACCTTCTGCTTTTCGGTTCGCTGCCCACAAAAGAGCAGGTTGACCTTTTTAAGGATACTATAGGCACCTGCCGCTTTTTGCCCGAAACATATATTGAAGATGTGCTGATGAAAAATGCTTCAATTGATATAATGAATAAGCTTGCAAGATGCATACTTATTTCCTATTCCTTTGACGAAAACCCCGATGATATTTCAATTGAAAACGTGCTTCGTCAGTCAGTGCAGATTATGTCACAGCTGCCCGTTATGATGTGCTATGCATATCAGGTTAAAAGAAAGAAATTCTATAACAAGAGTATGTATTTCCACCCTGAAAAGAAGGAGCTTTCAACTGCTGAAACCATTCTTCGCTCACTTCGTGCCGACAGAAAATATACTGACGAAGAGGCAAAGCTCCTTGATATATGCCTTATGCTTCATGCAGAGCACGGCGGCGGTAACAACTCAACCTTTGCAGACAGAGTGCTCACCTCAAGCGGCACCGATACCTATTCTGCTTTTGCTGCAGCTATTGGCTCACTCAAGGGTTCACGCCACGGCGGTGCAAACATCAAGGTCAGCCGTATGCTCGACGAAATAAGAGAAAATGTTTCCGACCCCACAAACGAAGATGAAATTGCCGCTTATCTTGAAAAGATTATCAGAAAGCAGGCTGGTGACGGCAGCGGTCTTGTTTACGGTATGGGTCACGCTGTTTATACACTCTCTGACCCAAGAGCAGTTATCCTCAAGAGAAAGGCGAGAGATTTTGCTTATAAATACGGCTTTGAAAAGGATTTCGAGCTTATCAATAATGTTGAAAAGCTAACTCCTGAGGTTTTCAGACGTGTCAAGGGCAAAAACAAGATTATGTGCGCCAATGTTGACCTTTATTCAGGTCTTATCTATAAAATGCTTCGCATTCCCGAAGACCTTTACACTCCCATATTTGCAGTGGCACGAATAGTCGGCTGGTCTGCTCACAGACTTGAAGAGCTTATCTCAGGCGGCAGAATTATTCGCCCTGCGTATAAGAATATTGCTCTTCCCAAAAAGTATGTTCCTATTGCAGAAAGAGTTGAAAACTATAAGTCTGTGAGTGAATACATACCATCTGACCAGAGAGTTTATGATAAGGAGGAAGACTGATGAAGGAAAATCTTAGTCCTGAAGCAAAGGATAATAACACAAAGAAGAATAAAAAGACAAAACGAGAGCCGAAATTCAAAGAGAAGATGAATGTCAGCTTAAAGAGCCTTCCTATGCTCTTTTTCTGTGCAGGTCTTGTCTGCGTTGTGCTCAGAACTCTGCAGACAGCAAAATATATTGACCCTGAAACAGGCTTTTATCTCGGCGGCGAAGCAGTAAAAGCTGTGATTTATGCAGTTTTATTGCTGTCAGGAATTATCTTCTGTCTTATGTCGTTTTTCAGCCGTGAGTCCGCATCTCTGAGCTTTTATAAAACTAAAAATAAGGCAATGGGCTTTGCCGCAGCAGCAATGGGCTTTACTTTTATCTTTGACAGTGCAGATAATTTCTTCAGCACCTTCGGCAGTGCTGCTCAAATTAACTCTGCAAATTACACCGAGTTTATGACATCGGGCACTATCCCCATGCTTATTCAGAGCTTCTTTGCTCTTTTGAGTGCAGTTTATTTCTTCATTCTTGCAAAAGATATGCTTAAGGGTACTGCTTCAGCATCAAAAAGATATTTTCTTGCAACAGCTCCCGTCTGGTGGGCAGGTGCAAGACTTATGCACCGCTTTGTAAGACAAATCAGCTTCGTTGAGGTTTCTGACCTGTTTTTAGAGCTGATTGAAATTGCATTGATGTTGGTTTTCTTTATGTCGCTGGCTCAGGTGGTCACAGGTGTTTATTCAGACGGCTTCCGCTGGAGAATATTCGGTCTTGGCTACAGTGCTTCACTTCTTGCTCTGACTATGAGCATTCCCCGTCTTATCTTCTCTTTTGTTAAAGACGGTGCTTTTATCAATCCCTCACATCCATTCTATTTATGTGACCTTATGTTTGCAATTTTTGCACTGACGGTTATTCTTTGCCATAAGAAAGAAAAAGAGGACATGGTCTCTCAATCGGCAGCGGTACCCGAAATAAAGGCTGAGTAATATATGGAATTATTTTTGTCTAATCTTTTCACTGCAGCAACTAATGTGGCTGTGCTTTACATTATGGTTGCAGTGGGCTTTATTTCAGATAAGGTGGGCATTTTCACTGAGGAAACAGCAAAAAAGGTGGTTACATTTCTGCTTTATGTTGTTGCCTCCTGCACTCTTGTCAATTCATTTATAAAAATAGATGCAACACCTGACACAGTGAGCAAATTTTTCACTGCTTTCGGTCTTTCAGTTGCAACTCACACTATTGCAATACTGCTCAATACTCTCACATTCAGAAATAAAAAGGATGAGAGAAATCCCGTTTATAAGTTCGCTTCAATTTACGGCAATGTTGCCTTTATGGCACTGCCTCTTGCTCAGGCAGTCTTAGGCGATGAGGGTGTTCTTTACTGTGCGGGCGGTGCGGTGGTGTTTAACCTCTTCACCTTCACTCACGGTGTGAAACTTATGAGCAGGCAGGGTGAAAAGTTAGATATTAAAAAGATTATCGTAAATCCGGGCGTTATTGCGGTTGTTATAGGTTTGCCGATTTTCCTTTCAGGCATAGAGGTGCCATATCTAATCAGTCAGCCTATTGAAAGTCTTGCAGCACTTAACTCACCTGTCGCAATGCTTGTTTTCGGCACCTATCTTTCCCGTACTGACCTTAAGTCAATGCTTTTTGATAAAAAGATTTATCTCACAGCGGCTATGAAGCTGCTTGTGTTGCCTCTTATATGCATAGGTGTTTATTATCTTTGCGGACTTCGTGGTGCAGTGCTCACAGCTTCAATTATAACTGCAAGTGTACCCTCGGCAAATAACACTTTTATGTTTTCTTCAATTTACGGCAGAGATGCTGCATTGGCTTCAAAAACAGTGGCACTTGTCAGCTTTCTGTCAATAATCACAATGCCCGTTATGATAGCCATAACGCAGCTCACTTGGTAGGTGTATAATATGGATACAGTTTTAGTTAAATTTGCAGGCATAGCTCAGGAGTTTACTGTTTCAAAGGTGCTCGATTTAGGCTTTACTGAGGTTCGTTGGTACGGAGCAATAATAGCTTTTGGTTTTTTGCTTGCAGTGCTTTTCGGCGGCAGAATTGCCTATGTATGGGAAATTAATCTTGATAAAATGATTGATGTTTTGCTTTTCGGCACTATGGGAGCTATTGTGGGTGCAAGACTTTATTATGTTGCCTTTAAGTGGGATTACTACTCACAGCATCTCAGCGAAATACCAAAGATATGGGAAGGCGGTCTTGCCATTTACGGCGGTATCATCGGTGGTCTGCTGCTGGCTTTTATAGTCTGCAAGGTGGAAAAAATTAATGTGCCAAACCTGCTGGATTTAGTTGGTATGAGTCTTCTTATCGGTCAGGGCATCGGCAGATGGGGCAACTATGCCAATCAGGAGGCGTTCGGCACCTTCACATATAAAAACTGGGGCATGATGAGTGACACGGTTATTGACTATATTGAAGCTAACCCTGCTTCCTTTGGTCTTGAAGGTGTCAGCGACATAGCTTCATATATAGCAGAAAACAATCTTTATGTGCATCCAACTTTCTTTTATGAAAGCGTATGGTGCTTGCTCGGCTTCTTAATTCTTTATATCATACTCAAAAAGTTCCGCAAATTCAGCGGTCAGCTTTTCCTCACCTACGGTGTCTGGTACGGCCTTGAAAGAATGATAGTTGAAGGCATGAGAACAGACAGCCTTTATATAGGTGACACAAACATCCGTGTTTCTCAGGCTCTGTCTTTCGGTATAGTTCTTGTCTGTGGTGTACTGCTTACAGCTTTGCTCATTAAATACACCAAGAACCCCAAACCGATTGAGGGCGTGGATTTTTACGGCCCCATGACAGAAAAGGAATGGGCTTTGCACGAAAGAAAATTAGCAAGAAGGAAAAGAGCAAAAGATTGGAGAGCTAAAACAAAAGAACGCATAACAGCAAGATTCAAAAAAAGCAAGGTGAGTGAAAATGTATAAGATTATAGACGGCAAAGAGGTTTCCTCTTATGTTAAACAGCAGGTGAAGTTGCAGACAGACAGCCTTAAGCAGCAGGGCACCACGCCTTGCCTTGCAGTTATAATTGTTGAGGGCGACCCTGCCTCAAGAGTATATGTCAACAACAAAAAGAAGGCGTGTGAATTCTGCGGCATTAAGTCACTTGAATATGCATTCCCGAATGACGTGAGCGAAGAAGAGCTTCTTTCACTTATAGAAAATCTCAATAATGACAGCAGTGTCCACGGCATACTTTGTCAGCTGCCTGTGCCCAAGCACATAGATGAAAAGAAGGTTATTGATGCTATCAGCCCCGAAAAGGATGTTGACGGCTTTTCAGAAATTAATGTGGGAAAAATATGGCTCGGAGATTACAGCATTTCACCCTGCACCCCCATGGGCGTTATTGAGCTTCTTGACTATTATAAAATAGATGTGCAGGGCAAAAACTGTGTTATTGTCGGCAGAAGTAATATTGTTGGCAAGCCTATGGCTGCACTGCTTCTTGAGCGAAACGCAACTGTCACTGTCTGCCACAGCAAAACCAAAGACTTAGCCTCTTTCACAAAAAATGCTGATATAATAGTTGCTGCAGTTGGCAGAGCGAATTTCATAACAGCTAGTATGGTGAGGGACGGAGCTGTCGTTATTGATGTCGGAATAAATCGTCTTGAAAACGGCAAGCTTGCAGGAGATGTTGACTTCGATGCTGTTAAAGAAAAGGCAAGCTATATCACTCCCGTGCCCGGTGGCTGCGGACCGATGACAATAGCAGTGCTGATGAAAAACACAATTGCGGCAGCAAAAACACAGAATAATTATAAAATAAAGGAGAAACCGTAATGAAAAAATTATACTTAAGTCCCGATAAAAAGTTTTTAGGCATTTGCGGCGGCATTGCAGATTATCTCAATGTTGACCCTACACTTATCAGAATTGCAGTGGTGTGTCTTGCTCTTATCACAGCAATTTTGCCAGTAACAATTGCATATGTTGTGCTGGGCCTTGTTTTCCCGGCTGCCCCCGATGACTATGTGCCGTGCACATCAGCTAAAAAGCTGACAAAGGGCAGTGATAAAAAGCTTGCAGGTGTCTGCTCAGGTCTTGCAAACTACTTCGGCATTGACCCCACAATTGTAAGACTCGTTTTTGCACTTTTTACCCTGTTTATAGGCTACGGCGTTATGACATATATCGTCTGCCTTATTATGATGCCCTCTGACCCTGTGCAGGTTGTTACTGACAATAAATATGAAAACTGAGGTTTATCTTATTGATATTACAGCTTACAGCGATGAATTCGTTAAGGCTGAATATGAAAAGATCAGCTCTCACTTTATCAGTACAGACGGCGAAAGGCTCTCAAAAAGAAAAGAGAGTCTGCTGTCAAAAATCCTTTTATGCCGTACTCTTGAAAAAAGCGGTGTAAGAGAGTTTCAGGTGCATTATAAAGATAGCGAAAAGCCACGGCTTATAAGTAGCAGTAATATGTTTTTTAATATAAGCCACAGTGGCAGGTTTGTTGCAGTGGCACTGTCAGACAGTGAGGTTGGCTGTGATATTCAGGAAATAAAACCTTATAACCCTAAGGTTGCAAAAAGGAATTATTGCCGTGAGGAAACAGCTCTCATTGAAAATGCCGAAGATAAAGACAGCATCTTTATAAAATTGTGGGCGCTGAAGGAAAGTGTGCTGAAATACACGGGCAAAGGCATTTCGGGCGGACTTGCCACCTATGATTTTTCAGCCTTTGCAGATGAAGTGAAATTCACTGCCTATGGCTATGAGTTTTATACATTCAGATTGGAAGACACATTTTTTGCTCTTTGCTATGAGGGCGGAAATGTTGAAATAATAAAAACCGAAGTGTAAGTTGAAAGGAGAAAAAAATGAACTCACTCAAGTACATCAAAAGTAAAATCGGCTACGGTGTAGGCGCAATAGGTCTTGACCTTAGCTACGGAATGTTTTACAGCTTTCTTGCAAAATATCTCACTGATGTTTTAGGCATGAAGGCATCATTCCTTCTTATACTCACACCTATTGCAAGACTCTGGGATGGCATCAACGACCCGATGATGGGCACTATTGTTGATAACACCCACACAAAAATGGGCAAATATCGTCCTTGGATTCTCAGAGGTTCAATCCTCAACGCTATTGTACTTATTTTCTTGTTTTCAAACCCCTTTAAGCTGACAGGCGCAGCGCTTATGGCTTATGTTGCTGTTATGTATGTTGGTTGGGGTATGAGTAACACACTGGCTGATATTCCCTATTGGTCAATGGTGCCTTCATTCACAAGTGACCCTGAGGAAAGAAGCCTTGTTTCAACTATTGCAAGAGTTTTCTCAGGTCTGGGTCAGGGTATAGTTTCAATCCTTGCTCCCGTTGTTATGACAGCAGTGAGCGTTACAACTGCTCTTGATGAAAACGGCGAACTGGTTAAGGTTCACGATGCAAGAAGTTATTTTATCTGTGCTGTTGTTTGTGCTATTGCTCTTATTTTCTTCTCAAGTGTCAGTGTTGCCACCACAAAAGAGACACAGCAGACTCAGGCGGGTGAAAAGTTCTCATTCAAGCGTACTCTTGAAATTATCAAGTCAAATGACCAGCTTCTTGTGTTTATGCTTTTTGCAATGATTTCAAATGCAGGCTGGTACCTGACATCAGGTGTTGCAACCTATTATTTCGACGTTGTTGTGGGTGACCCAAATAAGCAGGCTACCTTCTCAACAAGTCAGGCTGTTGGCTCAGTTGTGGGTCTTCTTGTGCTTCCCATACTCACAAAGGTTATGTCAAAGCGCAAGGCTTATCAGACATCACTTATTCTTTGCGCAATAGGCTACACCGGCATGGCAGTGGGTGCATTCACAGAAACCTTCATTCTTATGAATATCTGCTACTGCATAGGTGCTATCGGTATGTCATCAATGTTTATTGCTCAGACTATCTTCCTTGCAGACGTTGTTGACTACGGTGAAGTTAAAATGGGCTTCAGAGCTGAGTCAATCACCTTCTCGATGAAGGGCTTCCTGCAGAAAATGGCATACACCATTCAGACAATTATTCTCTTTGTTTCTCTGGGTGTATCAAAATATGACGGCAGCCTTCACAACGCAAACCCTGAAAGTGCAAAGCTTGCAATCACAGTTATGCTGACGGTTATTCCTCCCGTGCTGTTTGTGATTTCACTTATCATCTTCACGACAAAATTCAAGCTCCATGGCGAGTTTATGGATAACGTTACAAAGATAGTTACAGAAAACAGAGCAAAGAGAGAAGCTGCTGCAGGCGAAAACTAATTGAATATAAAATGCTAAATGCAAAGTTTGTGTTTAGCATTTTTCATTTTTTATGGGGACTTTTCACTTAAATTTCACATTGGTATAATATAATAGTTAAAAAATACAGCAGTTTTATGTTATAATAAAGCTGAAATGTGAGGTGTAAATATGGGAAAGATATTAGTTGTTGATGACGATAAAAGAATAAATGAGCTTATGGTTGATATTTTCACTATGGAAGGCTTTGATGTGCTTTATGCTTTTGACGGTGATGAAGCTATCGAAATACTTGAGCAGGTCAGTGATATTGAGGTTGTAATTCTCGATATTATGATGCCCAGAATTGACGGCTGGGATTCTCTTGCCTACATAAAAATGCATTTTGATGTCAAGGTTATAATGCTCACAGCTCTTGACGATGAAGAGTATGAGGTCAGAGGCATAAGAAGCGGTGCAGATGACTATATCACAAAGCCTTTCAAGCGTGCTGTTCTTTTAGAGCGTGTAAAGCGCCTTTTAAGCAGCTATAAGGACAGAACGGACACCAAATATATCAGCGGACCTCTCACATTGATAAAAAGTGAATGCAGAGCTTATGTTGACGGGGTACCCATAAAACTGACAACAAAAGAGTTTCAGCTGCTTATGCTGCTTATGAAAAACGGCAGACACGCTCTTTCAAGAGAAACAATACTTGCTAAGGTGTGGGGCTATGAATATGACGGCAATGACAGAACAATTGACACCCACATAAAAATGCTGCGACACGCTTTAGGCGATTACGGATATGTTATAAGAACAATCAGAGGCACAGGCTACAGCTTTGATGCAGAGGTAATTGAAAAATGATAAAGAGCTTTCGTTTAAAAGTAATTTTCTCTTTTACTGTTGCTATTCTGTTTTGCATTGCACTGCTTATAACAAGCTGCAAGTTTATGCTAAGGCCTATATTTATCTATGACACAAAAAACAGCCTTGAAAATTATGCTCAGCTTATTGCAGATGCCTATGCAGGCGGCTCGGTTACGGTCAGAAGTCTTATTGATAAATTGGATTCGTCACACGACATACAGTCTGCATTAGTGACAGAGAATATTGACATAATAGTCAACAGCGGCGAAGAGATATTTCCTGCTTCATATAAGGTGACACAGCTCAGGCAATGGGTAGATATTTATGAAAAGGATAAAAACAAAGACGGCGTATACTGCAATGAAATAATTGACTCAACAGATAATCTTGCAAGAGTGGTTTATGTTGAGCGTATAGATGACAGCAGCTATATATGCATGAGCAAGGTTGTCAGAGGCATTGACCAGGAGGTGAGAATTGCAACCTATGTTATATCGGGAATAGGCATAATGGTTATTCTTATGGGTGCAGTTATTTGGAGTGTGCTGACAAGACCCTTCACAAAGCATATGGAAAAAATGAGTGAAGTGACGAAGAAAATGTCGCAGCTTGAGTTTGACGAAAAAATTAATTACAAGAGCAGTGATGAAATAGGTCTTCTGGCTAAAAGCATTGACGAAATGAGCGGTGAGTTGAAAAAGAGTATTGAGAAGCTTCAGAAGGATGTTGACAGAAGAAAACGGCTTATAAGAGATATTTCTCACGAGCTGAAAACTCCCGTAACAACAGTAAGAGGCTACACAGAGAATATAGAGATAGTTGCAGGTGATAACGAAAGAATAAAGCGTTACTGCAGCATAATGCTTGAAGAGTGTGATGTTATAGAGTCTTTGTTAAGTGAGCTGCTTCATATGTCAAAGTTGGAGGATGAGGGCTATGAGTGCCGTATGGAGATAATAGACACCTGCGGTCTTGAAAACAAAATAAAAGCAAGGCTCAGAAATGAATTCGGCGAAAAGGATATAGATGTCAGCTTTGAAAAGGCAGTGATTTGTGCGAATGAAACTCTCACTGAAAGAGCAGTTTTCAATTATATATCAAATGCCGTGAAATACAGAACTCCTGACACGCCCATAACTGTTAAAGGCTACTGTGAAAAAGACGGTTACACCTTTACTGTCAGCAACCACGGCAATGAAATCAGCCCGGAAGACAGAGAGCTTATGTGGGATGTATTTTATAAGAGTGACAAATCACGCAGTAGAAGCACAAAGGGTCATGGCATCGGGCTGACAATGGTTAAGCAAATTGCCCTGCTTCATGGCGGTGAAGTTGCAATTGAAAGCGAAAACGGAATAAACACGTTTATTATCCGGTTTCCTAATCAGCAAAATAAAGCCTGAGTGTACGTGTCATAGTTTTGCTATAGACGAAACACTTTCCCACTCTTAACAGATGCAAAATCAAATTAATCCGTCTGATAAAAATTTCAGGCGGATTTTACATTTTTTCTATTGCGTTTTTTATCTTTTAGGTATAGTATTATACTTACCACAACAAACAGAAAGAGGACGATCAGGTGAGAAATAAAGCAATTGGCTGTTTGATAATATTTCTTGCAGCTTTGATAGTAGGTCTTTACTTTGTCGGACCAAGTGTAAGAGATAAGCTTTTCACAACTCAGGTTGCAAGCGAGGATACAATTACCACTACTCGGCAGAGTACAACCAACGAAACAACAACAGCTGCCACAACGGTTTCGCAGACACAGACTACCACTCATATTCAGCAGGTGGTTACAACCACTGCACCTCAGAACAGCGTTTACACCGAAAAAGAGGAAAATGTCTGGGCAACGAGAGATGTCAATATCAGGGCAAAGCCTACCACTAATTCAAAACAAGTGGGCAAGCTCCATGAGGGCAACAAAATTCTCAGACTTGCCAAGGGTACTGACGGCTGGAGCCGTGTTATGTTTGAGGGTGAGGTCTGCTATATTTACAGCGAATATCTCACAACAACCGAACCTTTTAAGGTCAGCAGCAACAGAACAGTTATTGACCCCACGGGGGAGGACTGGAATCTTGTTGTCGTCAACACCAAAAGAGAAATTCCTGCCGACTATGTGCCGAAGCTGGCTGAAGTTGCATCATCGGGAGTATATATGGATTACCGTGTTGCACCGTATTATAACGCAATGTATGAGGCGGCTAAAAAAGACGGCATAATTCTCACACCTTATTCAGGTTACCGTTCATACGCAAGGCAGCAGCGAAACTATAATAACCTGACACAGCAGTATATGACACAGTATTCTCTTTCTAAAGAGGATGCAGCAGCAAAGGCCGCAACGGTTATTCTGCCACCGGGAACAAGTGAACATAACTTGGGTCTTGCTATGGATATATGCAACACTAACTCAACCTTTAAAAATCAGAAGGAATATAAGTGGCTCACAGAGCACGCCCATGAATACGGCTTTATTCTCAGGTACACTGCCGAAAAGCAACCTATAACAGGAATTATCCCTGAGCCGTGGCACTGGAGATTTGTGGGAGTGGAATATGCTGAAAAAATCAAAAACAGCGGACTTTGCCTTGAAGAATATCTCGGAATTGAATAAAACAAAAGAGGACTGTATCAGCGAAGTGTACAGTCCCTTTTATATAATGAAAAAGAACCTCTCTTTAAGAGAAGTTCTGTAATCATCAATATCCTATAATCAGATAGCGCGAGTAACCTTGCCTGAGCGTAAGCAACGAGTGCAAGCGTGAACTCTCTTAGGAGAGCCGTTAACGATAGCCTTTACGCGCTTTACGTTGGGTTTCCATGTTCTGTTTGAACGTCTGTGTGAGTGGGATACTTTGATGCCGAAGGATACATCCTTGCCGCAGAAATCACATTTTGCCATGTGTCGCACCTCCTTAAATATATTAAACTACATAAGCAGGGAATATAATAACAGAAATCAAAATAAAATGCAAGTCTTTTTTGAGAATTTCTTTATAAAAACTGTTGATTTTTTTATTTAATTGTAGTATAATGCTATCAAACGAACATTTGTACGATTGGGAGGACAAAATCCATGGCAGATAAAAGCAGTGCACTCAATGCAGCTCTGGCGCAGATTGAAAAGCAATACGGCAAGGGAGCAGTTATGCGTCTTGGTCAGAACACGGAAATGAATGTTGAAGCAATTTCAACAGGCTCACTTTCACTTGACCTTGCAACAGGCATAGGCGGGCTTCCGAAGGGAAGAATAGTTGAAATCTACGGCCCCGAATCATCAGGTAAAACAACTCTTGCACTTCACTGTATTGCCGAAGCTCAAAAGGCAGGCGGCGAGGCAGCCTTTATTGATGCTGAGCACGCACTTGACCCTGTTTATGCAAGGGGCATAGGTGTTGATGTTGATTCACTTCTTGTTTCACAGCCGGATAACGGTGAAGATGCCCTTTCAATCACAGAGGCTCTTGCACGTTCAGGTGCTCTTGATATAATTGTTGTTGACTCTGTTGCTGCTCTTGTTCCCAGAGCAGAAATCGAGGGTGAAATGGGTGACAGTCATGTTGGTTTGCATGCAAGACTTATGTCACAGGCACTCAGAAAGCTCACAGCAGTTATTGCTAAGTCAAATACTCTTGTTATTTTCATTAATCAGCTTCGTGAAAAGGTTGGTGTTATCTACGGCAACCCTGAGGTTACCACAGGCGGTCGTGCACTTAAATTCTATTCTTCAATGAGAATTGATGTCAGAAAAATTGAGCAGCTCAAGGCTTCAGGCAATGAGTTCATCGGTGCAAGAACAAGAGCAAAAATCGTTAAGAATAAGGTTTCACCTCCGTTTAAAGAGGGTGAATTCGATATTATGTACGGCACAGGCATATCCCGTGAGGGTGAAATAGTTGACCTTGCTGTTAAGTTTGATATTATCAACAAGAGCGGTGCATGGTTCTCTTACGGTGAAACAAGACTCGGTCAGGGCAGAGATAACGTTAAAGCTCTTTTAAAGAAAGAGGATTCTCTGCGTGAGGAAATTGACAGGAAGGTCAGAGAACGCTTTATGGAAGAAAAGGCTGCAGGTCAGGGCAAGGGCAAAGCTGAGGAAGCCAAGGCTCCTGCCGCAGAAGAAAAGAAGCCTGCCGTGAGAAGAACTGCAAGCTCAGTCAGAGCAAAAATAGACATTCTTGTTGACGATGATGACGAATAATGAAACTGACATATAAAAAAGGAAAACAGGATAAAATTCACATTTCAGTCGACGGTGAGTATAGCTTTACCGTCGACGAAGCATATTTTCTGTCTTTAGGCATTTATAACGGAAAAGAGATAGGCATAGAAGAACTGAGTGAGCTTAAGGAAAATGTAAACATAAGACGTGCCTATAACTATGCAGTGTCGCTTCTTGCAAGGCGTGACCACAGTGAGAGAGAACTGAAAGACAAGCTCTCACTAAAAGGGTACAAAGAAGGTGCTGAAGAAGCTGTTGAAAAGCTTAAAAAGGGCGGCTATGTTGATGACAGCCGTTTTGCAAGGCTCTATGTCAGAGAATTGCAGACTCTCAAAAAGTACGGCAAAAGGCGCATAGAGCAGGAGCTTTTCAGAAAAGGTGTTGACAGGGATATAATAAGAGAGGTTTTAGACGAAACGGAGTTTGACGAAGATGAGCTCGTCAGGCTAATTGAGCGAAAATATGCCCGTTATCTCGGTGACGAAAAGGGTGTAAAAAAGACAATTAATGCCCTTCTCAGACTTGGCTACAGCTATAGTGAAATCCGTGACGCACTGCGGCAAATCAGTGAAAACACAGAATTGGACGATGAGGTTTTTTATGAGTAAAGTTGGAATGATATCTTTAGGTTGCCCAAAAAATCAGGTTGATGCAGAAATGCTGCTCTCACGCCTTAATGATTCTGGCTTTGAGATAGTCGGTGATGTTGAGGCTGATATTGTTATTATCAACACTTGCGGTTTTATAGGCGATGCAAAAAAAGAGGCAATTGACACTATTCTGGAAATTTGTCAGCTCAAGGACGAGGGCATTGTGGGTGCTGTTGTTGTCACAGGCTGTCTTGCTCAGCGTTATAAAGAGGAGATAATGAAGGAAATCCCTGAGGTTGATGCAGTTGTGGGCATCGGCGGTAACATTGACATTGTGTCCGTATGTCGCGATGTGCTTAGAAATAAAAAGGTAAATTTTTTCCCGCCGAAGCTGTTACTGCCATTAGAGGGTGACAGAATGCTGACCACACCTGCGCACTATGCTTATCTTAAAATTGCAGAGGGATGCTCCAACTGCTGCACTTACTGTGCTATACCTAAAATAAGAGGCAAATTCCGCAGCCGTGAAATGGAAAATATTATAGCCGAAGCAAAGTCTCTTGCTGCAAACGGAGTTAAAGAGCTCATTGTTGTGGCACAGGATACCACAAAATACGGCATAGATTTATACGGTGAGCTGAAGCTTTCCGAGCTTCTTCGTGAGCTTTGCAGAATAGACGGCATTGAGTGGATACGCACCCTTTACTGCTATCCTGAATCAATAACCGATGAGCTTATTGACACCATGGCAAGTGAAAGCAAAATCTGCAAATATATTGATATACCCCTTCAGCACTGTGACGGCAGTGTGCTGGGAAGAATGAACCGTAAAGGTGACAGAGAAAGTCTCACGGCACTTATCTGTAAGCTCCGTGAGAGAATTCCCGGCATTATTATCAGAACAACCTTTATTGTGGGATTTCCCGGGGAAACAGAGAAAAGCTTCGAGAGCTTATGCGAATTCGCTGACGAAATGAAGTTTGACCGCTACGGCTGTTTTGCCTATTCTGCCGAGGAGGACACTCCGGCGGCACTGATGGAAAATCAGATAGACGAGGATATAAAAGCAGAGCGTGCAGGCATAATGAATTCTCAGCAGCAGCGCATTTTTGAGGATAAGCTTGAAGCACTTCTCGGCAAAGAGCTGACAGTTATAGTTGACGGCTTTGATGAGGAAGAAATGCTTTATTTTGGCAGAAGCTATATGGATGCTCCCGATATTGACACTGTGGTTATTATCTCAAGCGAAGAGGAGCTGACGGCAGGTCAGTTTGTCATGGGCACTGTTAAGGGCAGCCTTAACGGGGAACTCATTGTGGAAATTATGAATGAGGAATTATGAATTATGAATGAGACAAATTGGAGCAATAATCAATGATTTACTTAAACACTTTTCATTTTCCGTCACCGGAGCAGGAGGAAGATTATTTTTTCTCTTTTAATCCGAAAAACGCCCGCACCTGTTACACAACCAAATATCCTTTCGGTATGTTCCGTCAAAGAGGTTTGCCTGAGGATTTTGAGTTTGACGATATAACAGTTTTCTGCGGTAATAACGGAAGCGGTAAAAGCACGATGCTTAATGTTATTGCGGAAAAACTGAATCTCAAGCGCAATTCACCTTTTAACAGAAGTGATTTTTTCAGCGATTATGTGGAGCTTTGCGACTATGAATTAGACAAAACGCTGTCTTTAAATAGCTGCGTTATTACCAGTGATGATGTGTTTGATCGAGTGCTTGATATACGGCGTGTTAATAACGGAATAGATGATAAAAGAGAGGATTTGCTCAGAGAGTGGCTTGACAGTAACAGTGATAATGCTGATACTACACTTCACGGACTGGATGATTATGAACGTTGGAAAAGAGTATCCGATGCCCGTAACAAAAGGAAATCTCAATCACAGTTTTTGCGTTCCCGTTTAATCAGAAATATTCAGGAACGTTCCAACGGTGAAAGTTCATTAGCTCTTTTTGTCGACAGTATAGCGGATGATGCCTTATATCTGCTTGATGAACCTGAAAACAGCCTTTCACCACATAATCAGCTTGAACTGAAATATTTTATTGAGGACTGTGTAAGAAATCACGGCTGTCAGTTTATCATATCCACTCATTCTCCGTTTCTGCTTTCGCTTAAAGGTGCAAGGATATATGATATCGACTCCAATCCTGTGAAAATGTGCAAATGGACAGACCTCCTGTGTGTGAGAGTATATCAGGAGTTCTTTAAGGAGAATGAAGATAAGTTTGCGAAATAACCATTGACATTTCACCTGAAACTGTATATAATATACTATAATATCGAAATGCGATAAAAGGGAGAAGTAATCACATTCTCTTCTTCTCAGAGAGAGGCAGTAAGGTGAAAGTGCCTCGTTGAAGACGTGATGAAATGCACCCTGTAGCACCCGTGGGGAAAGATATCGAGTATCTTCGGGCGTATACCGGCGTTAACGGTAGGGCAATAATTAAGTTGCCTTGAGTTATAAATCAGAGTGGAACCGCGTTACACGCCTCTGGTGCTTTAGGGCACAGGAGGCGTTTTTAATTATGAATTGCAGGGAACTTTTGCTGAGATGGTGAGGTTCTTCCCGCAGAGTGAAGTTTAGAAAAAATGAGGATTTGGCCTGATGAAAAGAGTATATTCAAAGTATGATTTTAAAAATTATACTATGTTGAAACAAGTATTATCTGATTTGAATTTGCTAGACAAAAACTATTTATGGTTAATAAGTGATGTCGAAGCATATCCAACAAAAAAGGAGTATCAGGAGATTTTAGAAAACGACTATCTTCTGATAAGCACAAGCGAACTAGTCAAAATATTGGAAAACGACGATTTTCAGTGGATATGGGCAGTGTTTTCTGCTATTCCTTCAACATACAAAAAAGAAGATATACTCGGTTTCAATTTGCCATGTGTTCAAAGTATAGATGATGGAATGTATGATCCTCATAACGATGTGCCAAGAGTTCAACATCCATATTCAGCGTTTGAAATATATGCAGTTGATAGCTCTTACATGTTTATTATTTCAGATGATGAAGAACTAATAAACAGATTTAAAGAAAGTTATCCTTTATATATTGAAGAGTAAAAATTTTCAATATATATAATTTTTTATCTATTGCAGAGAACTTTGCTGAGATGGTGAGGTTCTTCCCGCAGGGTGAAGTTGATATAATGAAAATTTATGAAGGTGATATTGTGGCTAAAGATAAAAGAATACCCGACGATAAATATCGCATTATAAAAATTGGTAAAGAAGCCCTATTTGAATTAATATGTGAGGCATTTAAAGAAAGTGAAGAAGCATTTTTTGATGTTTCAGATGCAACAACAATAGTTAAAAGCTTTTCTATAGATTGGGAAAAAGGTGAATTTATCTGTGTTGCCAGAAATGAACTTCCCCAAGAAGAGGAGCATCTGCAGTTTGATTTTGACACTCATAAGCTTATATCAAAAATTGAAGACACAACCGATACTCTCTTTGCACCGAACAGATATATTGAGGTGTTAAAGTCTGATATAGACAATTTGTAATTTACTATAAGGTGATATAATATGTTTGAACGCTTAAAAGAAGATCTGCAGTGTGTCAAAGACCGTGACCCTGCAGCAAGAAGCAATTTAGAGATTATGCTGCTTTATCCCGGTTATAAGGCAGTCAGAGCTCACAGAAGAGCCCACTGGTGCTATGAGCACAGGCTGTTTTTCCTTGCAAGAGCAATTTCACAGCACTGTGTTAAACAGACCAATATTGAAATACATCCCGGTGCCGAAATCGGCAGACGTTTTTTCATCGACCACGGTACGGGTGTAGTTATCGGTGAGACGGCAATTATCGGTGATGACTGCACTGTTTATCAGGGCGTCACTCTCGGCGGTACGGGTAAGGACCACGGCAAAAGACACCCGACCCTTGGCAATAATGTGCTTGTGGGTGCAGGTGCAAAGGTCCTCGGTCCCTTTAAAATAGGTGATAACTCAAATGTAGCCGCAGGCTCGGTGGTACTCAATGAAATTCCCGAAAACTGCACAGCTGTCGGCTCACCTGCAAGAGTTGTCAAGCAAAACGGTAAAAAAGTTGACAGGCTCGACCATATTCATATGCCTGACCCCATATCTCAGGAGCTTTGCCGACTTCAATATAAAATTCAGAAATTAGAAAGCAAAATAAAAGAATTGGAGGAAAATTCATGAGAATTTTTAACACACTTTCAAGAGAAAAAGAGGAGCTTATCCCCATTACTCCGGGCGAATTCAAAATCTATGCCTGCGGTCCTACAGTTTATAACTTTATTCATATCGGTAACGCAAGACCTCTCTGCGTTTTTGATGTAATGCGCCGTTACCTTGAATACAGAGGCAACAAGGTTAACTTCGTTCAGAATTTCACAGATATTGACGATAAGATTATCCGACGTGCAAATGAAGAGGGTGTAACCTTCAAGGATATCAGTGAAAAGTATATCGAAGAATTCTGGGTAGATGCCAAGGGTATGAATATTCGTGAAGCTACTACGCACCCCAAAGCAACAGAAAACATCGGTGAGATTATCGACATCGTTTCAACACTTATTGAAAAAGGCTATGCTTACGAAGCAAACGGAGATGTTTATTTCAGCACAAAGAAATTTACAGAATACGGCAAGCTTTCACATCAGCCTCTTGAAGACCTTGAAGCAGGTGCAAGAATCAACGTCGGTGAAGTAAAAAGAGAGCCTATGGATTTCGCTCTGTGGAAGAGTGCAAAGCCCGGTGAGCCCTATTGGGAATCACCTTGGGGTCACGGCAGACCCGGTTGGCATATTGAGTGCTCAGCTATGGTCAGACATTATCTCGGTGAAACTATCGATATTCACTGTGGCGGTCAGGATCTCATCTTCCCTCACCACGAAAATGAAATAGCTCAGAGTGAATGCTGCAACGGTGCTGCTTTCTCAAGATACTGGATGCACAACGGCTTTATCACTGTTGACAAGGTTAAGATGTCAAAGTCACTTGGCAACTTCTTCACAGTTCGTGATGTTGCAAATCAGTATGGCTATGAGCCCATTCGTTACCTTATGATTTCCTGCCAGTACAGAAGCCCCATCAACTACAGCTTTGATGCTATTGAGCAGTGCAAGGCTTCACTTGAAAGACTTTACACCTGCCGCAACAATATGGACTTTGCCCTTCAGAACGCAGTAGAAGAAGCAGGCGAAAAGGATGCAGAAATCATTGCTGCTATCGATGCAAAGAAAGATAAGTTCATTGAAGCAATGGAAGACGACCTCAACACAGGTGAGGCTCTCGGTGCTGTTTTCGAGCTTGTAAGAGAAATCAACTCAAATGTAAATGACGGCGTTCAGTCCAAGGCACTCGTTGAATATGCTATCAAGGTCTTTGACGAGCTTATGGATGTTCTCGGTCTTCTTTATAACAGAAATGCTGAAAAGAGCCTTGACGACGAAATTGAAGCTCTTATTCAGGCTCGTAACGATGCAAGAAAGGCTAAAAATTGGGCAGAGGCTGACCGCATCCGTGACGAACTCAAAGCACAGGGCATTGTGCTTGAGGATACACCTCAGGGCGTTAAGTGGCACAGAGCGTAAGCTAATTATGAATTATGAATCGCGGGGGAGACCCGTCGAGGCAACAAGTCTTTTCCCGCCGATAATATTCTCTATGTTTGTTCGGCTCCCTCTTTGAGGGAGCTGTCAGCGTTAGCTGACTGAGGGAGTTATTACTATATGAAGAATATTAACATTAAGATGCCAAAAGATAAATATGAGTATTATGATATAATTGCTAAGGCTGCTGAAACTGATGAATTGAAAGATATTGGTGTAGAGACAAAGCATAGAAAAACAGCCAACAAGAATAAACTTTACACTTTCCGCAAAATTCATCGAGAACTAAAGGATAAATATGATCTCTTGGATATAGCCGGGTCGGACGGGGATTTATCAAAAGCTGTAAATATCATGTCATGGCTTAGAAATAATACTTATTATTGCGGAATGTCTACTAATATTACGGCTGACAACGGTCTGGATATATTAGATACATGTTTTGGTAAAGATTTTGATAAAGCAATTAACTGCCGTTTTACAGCCATTGCTTTTGCTGATTGTCTTGTTGCTGTTGGTATAAAAGCATATCCTGTAGCTCTGTTGTCTTATAAGGATAAAGAAAATGGTGGTTTTGCCTGTCATTTGATGACTCATGTTTTTCTTCCTGAAATGAATAAATGGTGTTTGTTCGATCCGTCCTTTAATGTTTATTTTTGCAATGAGAAGGGCAGTTTGTTAAATGTGTTTGAATTAAGAAAGTTATTTCTTAATGGACAGCATCCCATTGTTCAAGGTTACAGTTTTAATGGAGAAGACATACATAAAGATATGTATGTTGATATATTTGTAAAGCAGTGTCTTACAAATATATCAACATGGCATGATAATTCTATGATTGGACGCACATATTCAAGAATGAATTTTGCCTTCAGAAAGAAGTTTAATTGTAAACTTCCTGAATAAAAGGAGTAAACTATGATAACTAAAACAAGTCCCATTGCTGTTGTTGATTCGGGCATGGGTGGCATAACGGTGCTGAAAAAGCTTCACCGCATTATGCCAAATGAAAACTATATATATTTCGGCGATTCAGCCAATTCTCCCTATGGCACCAAAACAAAGGAGCAGATAAGAGAAATCACTGTCGCTCTTGTTGAGCGTATGATGAAAAGGGGAGCAAAGAGCGTTGTTATTGCCTGCAACACGGCTACAAGTGCAGCGGCAGAGTACCTGAGAGAAAAATATCCCGACTACCCCTTTGTTGGTCTTGAGCCTGCGCTGAAGCCTGCGGCGCTTTCATCAAAGTGGCCGAGAGTGCTTGTGCTTGCTACACCTCTGACTTTGAGGGAAGAGAAATTCAATAAGCTCATGGCTCGATTCGAGGGTGAAGCTGAGTTTATTAAGCTGCCTGCCCCCGAGCTTGTTGGTTTTGTGGAAAGAGGCGAGGTTGAAACTCAGCAGTGCACTGAATATCTTGAGAGAATACTTGAGCCATATGCTGACCACAAGGTTGATGCAGTTGTTTTGGGCTGCACGCACTTTCCTTTTGCAAGAAAGCCTGTTCAGCAGATTTTAGGTGAAGAAGTTCTCGTGTTTGAGGGTTCAATGGGAGCTGCAAAGCAGTGTCAGCGCTTGCTTGAGGCAAGGGGACTGCTCAATGACAGTCAGCAAGAGGGGATAATTTCCTTTGAAAACAGTGACGACAGTAAAATTGAGCAGTGCATAGCAATGTTTGGCTGCGGTGATGTGTGAGGTGTTACAGTGAGTATTAAGGATGAGCTTAAAGAGTACCTTTTATCTCAGGGTGCAAGCGATGTGGGCTTTTGCAAAATCCCCGACGGAGATTTTGGTGAGTGCAGATATGGCATAAGCATAATTGTGCGTCTGTCTGGTGATATTGTGGATGAAATAGGTGCTGAACCGACTCACACCTATTTCAATCATTACAGAAGTGTAAATGCTTTTATTGATTCACTTCTTCTTAAGGCAGGTCTTTTCCTTCAGAATAAAGGCTACAGATATATTACCGTTGCCGCTTCACAAAGCATAAATAAAGACGGATGGAACTATAAGGGCAGATATTCTCATAAAAAGGTAGCCACCCTTGCAGGGCTTGGCTCTATAGGCAAAAGCTCAATGTTTCTTCATAAAGACTACGGAGCAAATGTGCGTCTTGGCAGCATTTTCACAGATTGTGAGTTTGATGTCAGTGATGTTGTACCGCTCGACCTTTGCAATGCCTGTGACAAATGTGTTAAGGCTTGTCCCAGCGGAGCAATATCGGGAAATGTGTGGTATGAAGGCTGCAAAAGAGAGTATATGTTTGACCCTGAAAAGTGCAGCAATTATATGAAAAATCACTTTAAACACATCGGCAGGGGAGCAGTATGCGGCATCTGCATGAAGGTGTGTCCTTATGGAAAATTATGAATTATGAATTATCGTGGCCGCAGATCATTTCATCAAAAAGAGACTAAAACCCTTCAGGGATTTGCCGAGTGTTCTAAGGACACTCGGCAGTTTTATTCGCCTTATGGCGAGTGATATTGCTTTGCAGTGATATTATACCATGCATAGTTATATTGCTCTTCGGTCAGTTTTGGTGAATAAAATATCACTTGCTATTCGGAAATGAAAGGTGTATTTGCTCACTACCAAAGGTTAAAGTGTAAAAAAATGAGAGGCAATACGGTTTTGTCCGCATTGCCTCTTTTTGTATCGTAAAACCACGCATCTAATGCGTGGTTTTACGATACAAAAAGGATGCGTGTTCAAATTCCTTATGAACACGCATCATGGTGCGAGAGACGGGACTTGAACCCGTACGAGCTGCCCCACACGCCCCTCAAACGTGCGCGTCTGCCGATTCCGCCACTCTCGCATATTCACTTCACTCCCTCGAGTGCTTGTATACTATATCACTTTTGTTTTCACTTGTCAAGACTTTTTTTGAAGTTTTTTCGTGATTTTTGTCTTTTATTTTATTTTACTGCTGATTTTGTAAATATTGCCATGCAAACTCTTTATTTTAGTGACGTCTTATGCTATAATCTGTAAAAAATAACTAAGGAGAACGCATATGCATTTAATAAAGGCAGATAAGACTCACTATCAAGGGCAAGCTGACCCGTACATATTAAAAAGCGGTGGCAGATATTATATTTATGTAACAGGACACGATGCTGTTTATGCCTATGAATCGGATAATCTTTTTGATGGCTGGAGCTATTACGGTAAGGTTATGACTATGGAAGATCACAGCTCTTTCTGGGCACCGAGTGTAATTGAGCTTGACGGCAAGTTTTATATGTATAATTCAATTGAAATCTATAATGATACTCCCGATAAAGGGGGCCATAGGGGAGCGATGCATGTCAGTGTTGCTGATAATCCTTTAGGGCCTTTTATGGGTACTAAGCAGATTCTGCATCCCTTTTCAATTGATTCACACATTGTTAAGAATGAAGCAGGTCTTTTTCTCTTTTATTCGGCTAACAGATTTGAAGGGGAGCGTATCGGTACCTGTATATATGTTGATAAAATGCTTGATCCCTACACTCCGGCGGGGGAGCCTGTGCTTGTTGTTGAGCCTACTCTTGATGAAGACATCTACAGACGTGACCGTTATAAAAAGGGTCAGCACTGGCATACAATTGAGGGCGCCTTCTATTTTAAAGAGGGTGACTGGCAATATCTTATGTATTCCGGTAACTGCTTTGAGCAGCCCACATATTATATCGGATACGCAAGAGCAAAAACAGATGAAACTGACCTGACAAAAATTAAATTCGAGAAGTATCCCGATGATAACACCTATCACCCGGTGCTCAGCGCCAATGAATTTGAAGAGGGAACAGGTCACCATTCCATGATCAAAGAGGACGGTCAGTGGTACGCAGTTTATCATGCCCGTGACTATGATAATGATGACGGAGCTAGTGCTTTTGATGCACGAAATGCCCGAATCTGTAAGCTGAATGTCAGTGACGGCATAATCACTGCCGAGCGCTATAAAGATCATATATAATTAAAAGGGGACCGGTTCTCTGTGCATATTACACAGATGCAACCTGCCCTTTTAAATGTAATGTTATCAATGACCTGATAAAAAACTCTTAATATTTATTCAAAATTCCCGTAAACTATTGATAAAATTTGAGTAATGGTATAAAATGGTTGCATAAAAATTAAAGGAGAAATCAAAATGAAAAAAATCAAACAAACCATTTGTCTCATTCTTGCGGTGATTATGGTTATGTCATCGTGTATGCTCGTGTCATCTGCTGCAGATGAAAAGACTGCTTATGTGGCTGACTATGACACAGAAACTCCCGTAGTTATTGTTCACGGTATGAGCCAGAATAACACCTATCTCGTTGACGAAAACGGCAACTGGGCAAAAGATGATGACGGCAAATATATTACTGCATGGCCTCTTAAGATAGAGATTTCAGCACTGCTTAAAAATGCTCTGCTTCCTCTTCTCGGTGCTATCGTTACAAGAAAAGACTGTGGTCTTGCTGCAGCTCTTGATAAGTCAGCACGTGAGGCTCTTTGGGTTATTGAAAAGGATAATAAGGGTAACTATGTTAAAAATATTGAAGTGCCCTGCTATGAGTGCCCCATGAGTGAGCTCAGCCCCGAAGTGAAGGAAGAATACTATAAATTCCTTCCTATTCAGGAGCTCAGCCAGATTGTCGGTGAAGATAATGTATTCTACTTCGGTTATGATTCACTGGGTGATGTTAATGCAATTACTGAGCATCTCAACTACTACATTCATAATGTTGTTATGCCTCAGACAGGTGCAAAGCAGGTTAAAATCTGCTCGATCAGCCTTGGTGGTACCATCGCAATCAAATATCTTGAAGATTATCCCGAAGATTATAATCTTATAAAGAAGGTTGTTTTTGTTGAACCTGCACTTGACGGCTCAAACATTATCGGTGACCTTTTCATTGATAACCTCAGCTTCTATTCAGATGAAGATCTTTATGAAAATGTGCTTGTAGGTCTTTTTGGTGAAACTCCCGTTGCTTACCTTCTTAATATGGTGCTTCGCATTCTTCCCAGAGATGTGCTTATGAATGCTCTTAGAGGTCTTGCAACAGGTCTTGTTGACCATGCACTGCGTCCTTCAACAATTCTTTGGGCTCTTTGTCCCACTGCTTATTATGAAGAAGCGAGAGCTAAGTGGCTTATGGATGAGGAGTATAAGGAAATCAGAGAACAGGTTGACGAATTCATGGCTGCAAGAGCAAACTTCAAGGATAACCTCTTTGAGCTTATGGAAACAGGCTGTGTTGTTGCTGACGTTGCTTGCTATGATGTTAACCTCTTCCCCGTCTGTAAGGACTATAAGACAACAAACGCTGACAGAGTTATCCATGCCGCTTCAACCACAATGGGCGCAACCTTTGCAGATCTTGGCACAACTCTCGGTGAAAACTACAAGGCAGCCGGCACATACTGCAGCAACCCTGCTCATAACCACCTTTCACCCGACGGCGTTGTTGACGCAACAACAGGTTACATTCCCTGCTCAACATGGTACTTCAAGGGTCAGGCACATGAGCTTCTTCCTCACAATGACGTTGCTCTTAAGCTTGCTATACGCATTATGACAGACAACAATATGGTTGATGTTTATTCAAACCCCGAAGCATATCCTCAGTTTAACAACGGCAGACTTACACGTGATATCAATGCAAATCTTCTGGCTTGGGATGAAGCAGACAAGAGTAAGGTTTCAGCTGAAGATAAGGCTGCAATTGAAGCAGCTATAGCTGATGTAAATGCACTTCTCAACGAAACTGTTGTTGATGTTGAGGCTTGGGCTGCAGCTGAAGAAAACCTTGAAAACGCTCTTGCAGCAGCAGGCGTTATTGAAGATCCCGATCCTACTGTTATTGATAACACTCTCACAAGCATTCTCAGAAGCATGAACAGAGGTGTAAACAAGGTTTACGGCGCATTCCAGAAATAATTGGGAATTAGCAATGAGCAATTGTGGTTGCGGATATACAGCTGACTAACAGCAAGGCTCTATCCGTAGAGCAAAAGCTTGAAGATTATCAATCTTAAATAAACGGCAGGTCACTACCGAATCGGTAGTGACCTGCTGAATTTTATAATCGAGAGAGTTGATATTTATTCTTTACTTTTTTGCGAGTGAAATCTTACTTATAAGCAAATAGTGAATTGCGACCACAATTCATAATTCATCATTCATAATTAACATATAGTAGTTATCAATATTTTCTCTTTCCCAATGCTCATGCTTGATAACCTTAAAGCCCAGTTTCTCGTAAAAAGCCACATTGACAGGATTTTGTGCTTCAAGACCTACGTTATATCCCTGAGCCATAATATCAGCAATGCCTTGCTTTATGAGCTTTGTGGCAATACCCTTGCCCTGATGTTCGGGAGAAACAAAAACAGGTGAGATAATATATGTGTTTTCAGGAAAAACTTTAACATCAAGGTGAGAATATGCCATAAGTGTTCTTATTGTGTTGGGCCAGTAAAAGGAAAGAAAGACCCAGTTGGGGCAGAGCATAAAATCAAAGAATGTATATTCATTATGAGCTCTGCGCCAGACGCAAATGCCCCTGTTTTCTTCGTCAACATAGATAAAATCATCCTGCCTGTTTGAGGTGGCAAGCCTTTCGAGCTGAAAATGATAGACATATTTTTTTCTTATCTTTTCATTTTTTGTTGCATAAGAATGGACAGGATCATTAACATAGCTTTCTGCTGCCATTCGGGCAAAGTATTTGAGTTCTTTTCGTGTCAGTTTCTTTTTATTCATAGCAATTTCTCCATATAATAATTTAATTTATCTGTTTGCTTTTTAACGAGCATATTCTTAATAGGGTGCCCTGATTTATAATAGTGCTCAATTTCTGTGAAAAGCTCATAAAAAGCCATTTTTTCAAGGCAGTTTTCGCTTAGTTGCTTCTTTCGGGCATACACTTCAAAAAGGTGCAGATGTTTTCCGTTAGCGTTATTAAGCTGATATAAATCATATTCGCTGTCAGCCCACATACAGCCGCAAGGGTCTATTACGGCTGTGACCTTGCACCGCTGTTTATTAACCATAATATTCCACATGTTATAGTCACCGTGAATTAAGCATGCCTCTGTAATGGGGAGGTAAAATATTTTATCAAACTGTGTTACAGCCTTTTGCATAATGTTATAAGCGTACTCGGAAAGCTCGCCTTTATTTTTTAATTGCAGAGCCATATCAAGAATGGTTGCTGCTTTTTCTTTGTAGTATTCGTTCCATACTTCATAGCGTTTCTTACTGCCAACTTCACCGAAGCCGTCGGGACTTTTAACACTGTGAAAGGCAATAAGATTATCAATTACCTGATTTGCCAGCCTTTCTCTTTTAGCTTTTGAGAGATAAAATATATTTCCGCCGTTTTCACCCTCAAGATAATTCATAATGATAAAATCTTTGTCATATTCTTTGTTGGCTAAGTGGGAAAACAAAACCTTTGGCATGGGAAACAAAGAGTGCCTACCGAGAAGCTCAATTTGTGATATTTCACTTTGCATTACACCAGCGGATTTATAAACCTTAACTATTATAGGTTCACTGTTTTGATAGTCAAATTTATACACATCGGCGTAATAACCGCCGCCTATGCGCTTGACAGAGTGGGGGAGCGAGCCGATTTCTTTATGTATAATGTTTTTTAACACTTCCACCTTTTACCACTCCTTGTATTGCTTTATATTTACACTATTGTATCATTAACATTATATTTTGTAAAGAAAAAATCAAAGCCGCCTTCTTTTGAAAGCGGCTGCAGCATTAAACTAATTTTCCGTCTTTATAATAAAGTCTTGCAACTCTCTTTGTGAAATTGCAGATAACCTCATAATTAAAGCTGTTACTCATTTCGCCAAGCTCCTCGGCGGTGATGGTGCTTGAATTGCTTACACCCATAATTACGGCACGTTCTCCCACGCGTACACCGTCAATATCTGTAACATCCACCATTATCTGATCCATGCATACCTTGCCCACAACAGGAGCTTTTTTGCCTTTGATAAGCACATAGCCCTTGCCGGTGCAGCTTCTGCTGTAGCCGTCAGCATAGCCTATGGAAACAGTGGCAATAACTCTCTCTGAGGGAGCCTCATAAATATGACCGTAGCCTATCTTATAGCCTGCGGGAACAGTTTTGACATGAACCACGTGGCTGATAATTTCCATAGCAGGGATAAGGTTCAGCTTTGATTTATCCACTTCATCAGAGGGATAAAGTCCGTAAAGAAGCACACCCACACGGCACATATCATATTGCTTGCTCAAGGAAATTGTGCCTGCACTGTTGCAGATATGCTTTATAGGGGGATTAACGCCTCTTTCGCTGAGAAGATCTATAAACTTGTCAAAAAGTGCTGTTTGCAGGGCAGCGTCGCTTTTATCTGCAGAGTCAGCACAGGCATAGTGGCTGAAAACGCCCTCAACAAAAATATTTTTAAGCTGTGCAATTTTCTTTGCCGTGTCAGCTCCTTTTTTATCGGGAGTCAGTCCTATCCTGCCCATACCGGTGTCAACTGCAATGTGCACCGAGGCTGTTTTGCCCTTTTCGGCAGCAGCCTTGCTCAGAAGCTCAGCATCACCAAGGTCATAGACAGTGGCAGTTATATCATTGTCGACCACATCTGAAAAACGGCGGGGGGGAATATAGGAAAGAGCGAGCACGGGCTTTGTAATGCCTTCACGTCTTACTTCGATTGCCTCATCAATGCTCGTAACACCGAAATAATCAATGTGATCTTCAATTGTTTTTGATACGGGTACACTGCCGTGACCGTAGCTGTCTGCCTTGATAACGGCAAGCATCTTAACACCGTCAGAAAGGCATTTTTTTATTTCAAAAAGATTATGACTGATTGCGCTGAGGTTAATTTTTGCAACGCATCTGTAATAACTCTCGTTAATGATAGGGGATAATGTCATTATATTTACGACCTTTCGGAATTAGCTGTAACTATATTATTAGCATACAGTTTGATTATACTATTGCAAGATTGAATTGTCAAATGATATGGAAAAAATATATAATTATTTATTGTTTAATTCAGTGTACAGTTTATTGTTTATCCTGAATGTGGTATATGATGTTGGATTTTTAGCAAATGCAATACGAATGTTTTATTTTTACAGAATATTAATATTGTTTTATTATTCGCTTAACAACTGAAAGGCTCATTTTGTTTATCATTATATTATGTGAAATTTAGGTAATTTTAGCAATAAATTTACTGTATATAGATTTTTATGGAGGTAATTTTGTGACAAAAAAGATTAAATACTATCCTCATGAAGAAGTCAATTCAATTGTTGAAATTGCAGAGCGCTCAAAAAGACTTTACGGTGACTCAGTTGCGTACATATATAAAGAGAAAAAACAAAGAGTAGAAAAGACATATAATGATCTCGTTTCCGACAGCAAAAAGCTTGCGCAGTTTCTTATGAGACATAATTTAAAAACGGGTCATATTGCTCTTATCGGCAGCTCAAGCTATCAGTATGTTGTCAGCTACTATGCTGCTATGTATGCAGGTCTGGTTATTGTACCTCTTGATAAAGAGTTGGTATTTGAAGATGTCTATGAGCAGATGGAAAGAGCAGATGTTGACTTCCTGCTCTACGATAAGAATTACAGTGATTACGCTGAGCTTGTAAGCGAAAAAACAAATGGAGCTATGGGTATGTTCTGCATCAATGACCCCGTAGTTATCGAAGGTGAAGACCTTCCCTTGCCTGAAGTTGACCCTGACAAGCTTTCAACTATAATATTCACCTCAGGCACCACAGGTAAGGGTAAGGGCGTAATGCTCACTCAGAGAAATATTGCCAGAAATGCTCTCGTAGGTGTGTCTCACGTAAAAGGCTATCACGAAAGTGATGTGTCTTTGTCAGTTCTTCCTATGAATCACGCCTATGAATGTATCGGTAACCTTTTTGTTATGGTGTACTTTGGTATTCCCGTATGCATCAGCAGTGGTATCAGACATATTGCTAAAGAGCTGAAGGAGTATAAACCGACAGCACTTTTTGTGGTTCCTCTTATTCCGCAGATGCTTATTGACAGAGTCTGGTCAACAGCAAAAAAAGACGGCAAAGAGAAGAAGCTGAAAACCGGCATTAAGATTTGTAACTTTCTTAAGAAATTCGGTATTGACCTTACAGATAAGATTTTGGGTGAAGTCAAGGCTGCTTTTGGCGGCAGACTCAGAATTTTAATTGCAGGCGGTGCACCGGTGTCTCCCTCACTTGTGAAATCATGCGAAGATCTTGGTATAAAGCTGGTTCAGGGATACGGACTTTCGGAATGCTCTCCCATTCTTGCAGTTAACTTCGATTATTTCCAGAAACCAAATTCTGTGGGCAAAATTGCAGAAGGCTGCGAAATGAAGGTAGTTGACGGTGAACTCTGGGCAAGAGGCGTTTCAGTGTCAACAGGATATTATAATGACCCTGAAAACACTGCTGAAAATTTTGTTGACGGTTGGTTCAGAACCGGTGATATGGGTTATATTGACGAAGACGGATTTGTTTACATAACAGGCAGAAAGAAAAACCTTATTATTCTTGCAAACGGTAAAAATGTTGCACCTGAAGAAATAGAGGAGCTCATTTATCAAAAAATGCCATATGTCAGTGAGGTTATTGTTTCTGCAAACGGGGATAAACTGCAGGCTGAACTCTACCTTAACGAGGAAATGCCTGAATACGATGAAAAAACGGCTAACGCAGATATAGCAAAGCTAAATTCGGAAATAGCTTTCTATAAAAATATTTCAGTTGTCACTTTCAGGAATGAGCCATTCCCGAAGACAACTACAAAAAAAATTATAAGAAGTGGGGCAAAAGAAGCATGTTTGAAAAATTAGTAGAAATTGTAAAAGACTATGTTGATATAGATGTGTCAACGGTTACACTTGAAAGCAATTTTATGATGGATTTCGGTGTTGATTCTTTCACACTTTCAGAAATTGCCTGTGCAATTGAAGATGAGTTTGATGTTGAAATTCCCGACCGTAAGGTTCACGAGCTTAAGACTGTTGGTGATGTTGTAAAGTTCCTTGAGGAAATCACAGAATAAAATAAAATTATCTGAGGCGGCAAAAGTCGCCTCTTAATTTTGTTTTGCCTTGACTTTACACCGATAAAATGTTAAAGTATATATACATATTAAAAAGGAGCGTTAAAATGGAACAGAAAATTCTTAAGCTGCTGGGGGTCAAAGGTACTTTCAAAAAAGACGTAATGCCTATGATCAACTACAGCAGTGCAAACATTACAACATCAGGCTCAGGTTATGTCATAAGCCTTTATTTCACTCTTTTCCTGACAGGTGTTGTTGACCTTGAGCCCGAATATGCGGCAATCGTTACATTCATTGCAGGTATATGGGATGCAGTTATCGATCCGTTTATCGGCATTATAACTGACAGAACCCGATCAAAATACGGCAGACACAGACGATATATTCTCTGGGCAATGCCACTTTACTCTGTCAGCTTTGCTTTGCTATGGAACTCCTACGGTCTTAACGGCAGAGAAAGACCGATGCAGGCTGTTGTATACTTCACCATAGTATACGTGCTTTATAAAACAGCTTACTCCTTTGTCGATGTTCCCCATGTCGCAATGCTTCCTGAGCTTGCACCGGATTATGATTTAAGAACACAGTATAACTCTGTGGGATATATATTCAACTCCTTTGGTATGTTCCCCTCGTTCTTCCTTGCTATGGCTATTCTCGGTGTTTTCGGCTTCAGTGACCCTGAAAGCGGCGCAGAATTCCCGATGCTTCTTGTTGGTATTATCCTTGCATTAGTATACGCTGTGTGCCTTGTCCATACCTTCAGAAAAACAAGAGAAAAGCCATCGCTCGATATGGTGCTGCAAAAATTCGATTTCAAATATTTCTTGCAGGAGTATGCACTCGTTATTAAGAATAAGGCCTTCAGACAGTATTTTACTATGAGCCTTTCTTATAATATCGCATGTAATTTCTACCGTTCATCACTTGTATTTTACATAAGATATATTGCACGTCTCATTAAGCTTTACGGTCTTTTCACTACAATTGAAGGTGTATTTGAGGCCTCAGCCTTCCCCTTTAACTACGCTATAACAATGAAGCACGGCAAGAAAAAGTGTGCTAATATTGTTACACCGCTTATGATTTTAGGCTTTGCTATATGCCTGTTTATGAACCCCACCGATGAAAACAGCGACTCAATTATATGGGTTATCATTCTTATGCTTACCGCTGTGTTCTATCCCTTCGGTAAATCAGGTATCGGTTATACCGCAACAAACATTTTTCCTGATATTTCCGACATCGATGAGGCAATTACAGGCAGAAGACGTGAAGGCGTTATCGGTACCTTCAACACCCTTATAAAGACCTGTGTTTCAACTACTGTTCAGAGCCTTGTGCTTGTTATTCTCGGTGTGTTTGGTCTTGAAACCGGCAGTGAGGTCACAGAATATGAAAAGACCACCGGTTTACTCTTTGACCAGCCCGACAGCGCACTTTTAGGTGTACGACTTTGCGTTGTTATTGTACCTATTGCTTTTACCCTTCTTTCACTTTTCCTTCTTCATAAGTTCCAGATGAATAAGAGTGATCACAGACTTATTTGTGCCGCAATTGCCACAAAACACAAGTACGGCAATGTTACTCTCACTGCTGAGCAGATTAAGGTTGTTGAACAGATTTCCGGTCAGAAGTATGAAAAAATGTGGCTCGGTCAAAACAACGAAGGTGAACCGCATACAGTTGAAGTGAACGAAAACGGTGAGTACGATATCCTTATTGAAAAAGAAGCAGAAATGGCTGCTATAAGAAATTCAAAAGAAGGCAAAACCGAAACATCTAAGGCCACAGAAGACACTAACAGTGATTATAATGAATCACTTGAAAGAGTAAAAAAAGCCCTTGGCGAAGATGAATAAAAGGAGATAAGAATTATGAGTAGGATTGATATTTCAGTAAAAGAACCCCCTAAAAAGAAGAAATGCTGGCAGCAGAGTCTTAAGGATTTTCTGTTTATGTTTGTGCAGTGGACATGGGGATTTTGCGTAAACATTGTTGGCTGGATTGCATTTACAATCTGCACAAAGATAATGGGTTATCGTTGGCAGCATTTCGGCTATGCTAAGATAGTTTATGTGCCTTGGAAGGGCGGCGGACTTTCAATGGGTCTTTTCATCTTTATTAAAGATAACCATAAGAGCAAGGAATGGACATATAACTGCCGCATCCATGAATACGGTCACACATGGCAGTGCCTTCTCTTAGGACCTCTTTATTACATCGTCATTGCACTTCCCTCAGTTATCTGGTGCAACTGCTTTGCGGGCTACAGAAAGAAGAATAATGTACCTTACTCAAAGCTTTACTGTGAAGGCTGGGCAAACGCATGGGGACAGAAATTCAGCGGTCTTAAGCAGACTGAAAACCACAACTAAAAACAAATTAACCGGGAACATTCAACTGTTCCCGGTTTTTGCATATAATAAAGGACGATGAGTGAAACACCGTCCTTTGCTTTAATATATTTATGCTTCTTTGATTACATATTTATAGAAGTCAACAGCAGGAGCTAGTGTATCCACATCAACATTTTCATCAATGCCATGAACGCTGTCAAGCTGCTGCTTATTAATCTTGAAGGGTACAAAACGGATGCAGTTGTCACAAACCTTGCAAAAATATCTGCTATCTGTCGCTGCATTCATAATATAGGGAACAGCTCTGTATTCGGGGAAAACGCTATTGACTGCCTTCTCAATAAACTTGAATGCATCACCCTTGAAATCTGTAATATCTGACTCAATTCCGTCATCGATAATTTCAGTGTCAATATCATATTTCTTAGCGAGTGCCGTAATTGCCTCAACGCTTGATTTTTTGCCCTGATGATGTGAAAAACGCATATTTCCCACAACCCATGCTTCCTGAGGAATAACATTTGCGCCGTCAGAGCCCTTGCTCATTGTGAATGCAAGAGTTGTTCTGAGCATTGCTGCGCCTGCCGGTGAAATCATAGGCATTACTTTCTTAAGCACCGGCTTGAATGTATTTACGTTGCCGCATGCAGCTTTCATAACGCCACTCATTGTGGGTGCAAAGCGTGAAAGCATTTCCTTAACTGTGTCTGACATCTGAACTTCAAAGCATTCTGCCTTTTCTGCCTCCGCCATAAATTTTCCGAGACGGACAAGGGGAGTGTTTTTTCCGGGAGCAGATGCGTGACCACCATTTGATTTTGCAATAAATTTAAGGTCAACATAACCTTTTTCGCCAACACCGATCATTGCAAAGGTACCATCGGCGCCACCGATAGGATCATATAAAATCATACCGCCTTCGTCAAGCACCATATAAAATTCCATATTTCGGTCAGCTAAGGTCTTTGACATAACAACTGCGTCTCTACCGCCGATTTCTTCAGAGCAGGCAGTAACAAAATATGTGTCTCTCTTTGGCATGAAGCCTTCTTTGATAAGCTCCTCCGCAGCTTGAAGCATCATTACAAGACCGCCCTTTGTGTCAAGGGTACCTCTGCCCCAGACCTTACCGTCTGCAATTGCGCCTGAAAATGCAGGATGTGTCCAGTCACCGCTTGCTTCAACAACATCGTGGTGATTCATAAGCATAATGGGCTTTAAAGACGGGTCAGTACCCTTCCATTTAAGCAAAAGGCTGCCGTTAAACTCTTCGCACTCTACTGTTTTGAAAAAGTTGGGAAAGGTTTCACGAAGTGCCTTGTGGAATTCTAAAAATTTAGTAATATCATTACTTTCTCTTGATGAAATAGTTTCAATCTTGATAAGTTTTGAAAGAATTTCAGCATACTGCATTGAACGATTTTCACTCATTTTTCACATCTCCTGAATTAAATAGTAAAAAAATTATATCACAAGTTTTTTGCAAAATAAAGTGTTTTATTAATTTTATATTGAAATACCATTGGCTATAATACTCAATCGGGTACTGCTTTTATTTAACTTTGCATGAAAACAGCAGCATCCTTTCGGCTGCTGCTGTTTTGGCCCAAGTGTTCATAAGGGATTGCTCTTTATGTTTGCTTTTGTTTTCGGCTATGTTATACTTAACATGAAATGAGGTGTTTTATATGACATTAGACGAAATTTATGAATCATTTATTTGGGATGCATCATACACTAATGAAGAATATGAATCTAAAATTTCCATTGGTATAAACGAGGCAAAAAATTATAAATACCTTTATCCTTTTATTCAACCAGTAATTCCCGAAAAAACAAAAAACACCTCCAAAGTCCCTCGTTACAAACATTGTTGCCCTGCAGAAAAATCCCGGAAATCGGAGGGCATTTGGAGGGCAAAATATGAATCAGCTGCTGACAGACTAAAAGATGGAGTTGATTTATATGACAAAAAGACAGTATTATGAAATTCAATTTTCAACCTATCCCGACATAGTAAACCTCAAGCAGTTCCGTGAAATGCTTGGCGGCATAGGAGAAGGCACCGCACTGAAGCTGATGCAGGAAAACAGAGTGGAGCATTTTAAGCTGAGGAATGTGTACTACATACCCAAGGACAGCGTTATCGACTATCTGCTCGGCTATCATTACAGAAGATACAAGAAGCTTCTTAAGCACAAGATTGAGAGGTGATTTCGATGTCAAATGTTATTGAAGAATTATTCTACGGCAACCTTGAGCCGCAGGAGCTGACAACGGAAATCACACCTAAACTCAAAAAGAAGCTAAGCGAGCTTGTGAAAAAAGAGGAAGAGCTGACTGCTATGCTCCCCGAAAAGGAAAAAGAGCTGTTTGCAAATTATGTGCTTGCTTATAATGAGTTTCCGAGCATAAGCGATTCGGACAGTTTTATATCAGGATTCAGATTGGGCGCAAGGTTTGCGTATGATACTTTTATAAAGGGATAGGCTGAGATGTAAAAACCTCCTTAACTTCATCGCACAAAGTTAAGGAGGTTACTTTATATCTCTTTCACATTAAGATTTAATGCCAAATCGGTTGCCTTAACCTCTCACTTGGTATATAATGACACTAACAGCAAAATTAAAGGAGTGCAAAAATATGGAAAAGAACAAACTTACAGTATGGCAAAGTGCCTGCATAATCACAGGCTACGGTGTCGGTGGCGGCATTATGGCTATGCCCTACCTTGCCGAGAAAAACGGTATCTTAATGGCTTTGGCTATTCTTGTGCTGTCATTCCTCGCTAACTATGCTATTCACCTTATGATTGCCGATATCTCAATCAAAAGCGGCGGTAAATCACAGATGGTCGAGGTTTTCTCAAAGTATCTCTTCACAGGTAAATATCAGAAGCCAATCACCCTTTTCTTCTTCGTGGTAATGGCTCTCGTTATGTTCACAAACCTTGCCGCTTACATATCCGGTGCCGCTGAAATCATCACCGACCTTATCGGCGTACCGATGATAGTTTCAAAGCTGATTTTCTATGTGGCTGCCGCAAGTGTTGTTCTTTTCGGACTTAAAGCTGTGGGACTCAGCGAAACAGTTGCCGTAACGGTTATCTTTGCCGTTATCGGTGTGCTTGGTGTGTTCTCACTTTTCAATATCAATAATCCTCTCAATTTCAGCATCGGTCAGCCTAACCATATCCTTGCTTTCTTCGGTATGGCGATGCTTGCTTTCTCCGCTTTCTTCTCCGTACCCCAGGCAGTTAAAGGTCTTGACGCTGATGCTAAAAAGGTCAAAAAGGCTGTGTTCCTCGGTCTTATGAATAACCTTGTACTTATGGTTGTTATCACAATTTGTGCTCTTCTCTCCTCGGCCGAGATTACAGAGGTTGCTATGATTGGTTGGAGTAAGGGCATCGGTGCATGGGCACAGATTGCAGGCTCAGTTTTCACTATCCTTGCTATGATTACAAGCTATTGGGCAATCTCTCTCGCCCTTGCCGATATTACCGAGGAGCAGATTAAAAAGGACAAGAGAATCTGCTGGATTATCGCAACACTTCCCTCACTTATTATGACCTTCCTCAACCTTGGCGGTTTTATGGAGTTTATGAGAATTGGTGGCGGCCTTATCGGTATTCTTATCGCTATTCTTGTTATCCCTGCTTACAGAAAGAGCCTTAAAGACCCGGGTGACAGTACCCTTGGCAACAAGTGCGGTACCTTTGTGCAGATTCTCGTTATCATCGCACAGCTTCTTATGGCTGTGGGTAATGTGGTGCCCGTATGATGAAAAGACTTTACTTTAACGGCAAGATTCACTCTATGGTGTCGGAGGAAGATATCTTCTCCGTAATGGTAACCGAGGGTGAAAAGATAGCCTACACAGGAAACGAAATCCCAAGTAGCAACTTCGATGAAAAGATTGACCTGAAGAATAAGCATGTGTACCCCACAATGACGGACTCACACTTACATCTGCTTTATACTATCGTCCTTGCGGCGGCGAGCTTTAATATCTGCGAAATCACTTCTGACGGTGTAAAGCCCAACAATATGGCTGACATCGGCAAGAGAGTGCGTGACTACTGCAAGACAAATTCCAAGCAAAAAATTATCACCGCCAACGGCTTTATTATCTCTGCAGTTAAAGAAAAGAGACTGCCTAACCGTTTTGAGCTTGATGAATGGTCAAAGGGCAGAGCGATGATTGTTTACAGCATTGACGGTCACAGCAGTGCTATTTCAACCAAGCTTATGGAAATGCTTAAGCTCCCCACCGAGGACAGCGACGGTGTTTTCTCAGGCGAGGCTCACGAGTTTATGCAAGGCAAGGTTACTACCCTTATTGCTTCAAATGTTACTCCCGCAATTATTGCAAAGGGTATCGCCAATTTCTCAAACCTTTGTGCATCCTTCGGCATCAGCAGAGTCTGTGCTATGGACGGCAACGAGGATGTGGAAAATGACATTCTCACAAAGGCGCTTGCTTTTCTTGCAGAGCGAATGGACATTGATGTAAGACTTTTCCCACAGTATATGGACTATGACAGACTGCAGAGCTTCAGCAAAAAGCAGAGGACACTCCGTGCAGGCGGTTGCGGCGTGTGGGAGCTTGACGGCTCCGTCGGCTCACACAGTGCGGCATTTAATGAGCCCTACAAGGACAGCGGCACACAAGGTCATTGTTACTACGAAAAAGACAAAATCAAAGCCAAGGTCAAAGAGGCACTTGACAAAAACATTCGTCTTTCTTGTCACGCTATCGGTGAAAGTGCCATTGACCAGATTACGGAAATTTACGGTGAGCTTGAAGACCGCATCCCCACAAGCGGTGCTATGATGAGAATTGACCACTTTGAATTTCCGTCAAAAAAGGCTGTGGAGCTTATCAAAAGGCTTCCTCTTGCCATTACTGTTCAGCCGGGCTTTTCCTGGATAGATAAGCATTTTCTTAAAAGCTATGAGCAGTTTTTACCTGAGAGCATCATAAACCGACAGTTGCCACTCAAGGACTTGCTCGAAAATGATGTATGTGTCTGCGGTTCAAGTGACTCTCCCGTGCAGTCGGTTAACCCCTATGAGCAGATGCTCGGTATGGTTGACTTTTATCTCTCCGACCAATCAATCACGCCCTATGAGGCTCTTAAAACTTATACTGTTAATCCTGCAAGGATGCTCGGCGAAGAAAACACGGGCACGCTTCAGGCAGGCAACGATGCTGACTTTTTCGTCTGTGATAGAGATATTCTTGCCTGCAAGGGTGCGGATATTACTCTTTGCAAGGCAGAGTATATGGTTGTCCGAGGCGAGAGGTATAGGGAGAAGAAAGGGTCGGTTGGTGAGCTGGTGAAGATGTTGATGAAGAAACCGCATAAGATATGAAATAAACCTCTTTGATTGTACTATGATGTACAAATCAGGGAGGTTGTTTTTGTGGAAGAATAAATTCTGATGTTATATGCACTCATAATACAATTTTATATAAGCGACCGATAATTTGGACTTAGAGTTTATACTTTGTATTGAAAATTCGTCCTTTTATATGCTATAATATGATAAAATTACTGTTATGTAGAAAGAGGCAACATTATGTTTGGAGAACCTGAAACCTTAATAATTATTTATAAGGACGAAATGCTTGCAAATCAAATGAAAAAACTTATTGAAACAAAAGACGATACCGACGATTCAATTAACGGCACAGCAGACAAATCAATCAATGTTGTATCTTGGTCGGAAAAAATATGGCTTGGAAATAAAAAAGCCGGAAATATTACATCTAAAGTTTTATTTTTGGGAAATATTAAAGGCGTTGATAAGTTAATTCCAGTTATCGACACCAAATACGATAATTTTGGTATTCGTTACGGTTGGGCAGGAAACCAAGCTGTAATTTACGCTGAACCAAATGAAATTAAGTCCATTGATAAATATATTGCTTTTTTTGAAGAACTGTCAAAATCACCAGCACCTCAAGTAATAAAGGAACTTCACAAACCTAAAGTAACTAAAGAAAATGAGAATACCATAACCGAAGAAATAATTATTAACGAACCCGTGGTAGAAGATATTCTGATTGATGACTCATCTGATGCAAAAGCTAAGTTTTTTGACAAGAGCAAAAATTTATTCAAAAAAGCAAAAACAAAGTTAGAAGAAAGCTATACAGAAATTTCTAAAAAAGCACAGGATTTCACAGAGGAGAATTTTAGAAATAAAAAAGCTATAGAACAGCAGATGTTGTTCTATGGTGTTATCCAGTTGTATAATAATGACCTTGAAGGTTTTATGAACTCATAATGGTGATTGAACATGCAAAAGAAAACTGAAATACAACAAGGTTGGGAGTTTATGGCTCAACTTATGGGAGTTGATTTAGCAACTCAACGTGCATTTTTGGAATATATGAATGTTGCAAATGAAAACGCAACTATTTCAGATATTAATCTGCACATACAAGAAATCAACAAAGCCATTGACCAGTTAGCGAAAAGCATAAATGAACATCCTAGTTTAAACCTAGGTGTAGAACAATTTAAGGGATTTGTTGCAGAAGAATTTCATACATGGACATTCAATATTGACGCAATAAAAAAAGGTTCAGAACATAGAGCCTTCACACTGCATAAAACGGATTATGCTAGTGTCGATATCGATACAAACTTTGGAAAAGCATATAGTTTAAAATATGCCAATTTACCAAAAGATGCTGAAAACTATCAATCAACATTAAATCCACAAACACGCACGTCGAAATATCACGGACACGAAAGACTTATTGCAGCCGAACAAATTGATGAAGCTAAATGGTGGGCTGAAAGACGTGCTAACAAAGATATGTTTAATCGACCCGACGTTGCTGAATCACACCGAGAAACCTCTAAGCATTTGGTTGGGCAAGTCTCTGACGATGAGGGAGTAATTTCTAAAAAGCTATCAATTAAAGAGTCTAAAGAAATTGCACGTGAGGCTAAGGATGGTGGATTTGACCCTGAAAAGCATGGTATAACAAGAGAAACATATCTTACTGAGGTTAGGGCTGATTACTTAAACCAAGCTCTTAAAGCAGGATTAACTTCTGCTACAATCACCGCTATAACTCAACTTGTGCCAGAACTATACAAGGCTATCGACTACTTGATAAAACATGGTGAAATTAATGTTAAGCAACTCAAACAGTCTGGAAAGCAAATAATCTCTGCAAGTGGCGAATCTTTCCTGAGGGGTTCAATTGCCTTTGGTGTGCAAATGGCTCTACAAGAAGGCTTGTTTGGAGAACCATTGAAAAGTATCGACCCTACTGTTGTCGGAACAGTAGTTTCAATTGTTCTTGGAACAATAAAAAATAGCCTTTTAGTTGCTGCAGGAAAAATGACAAAAAAAGAAATGGGTATAAAATTTGTTGACAGTTTATTTATCTCATCGGGCTATTTAGTTTCAATGAAAATTGGTGGCGCTATATCACAAGCACTCTTTCCAGAACTCCCCGGAATTGGATACGCAATAGGAAGTCTTCTCGGATGCACCATAGCAGTTGCATATAACATTGGCAAGAAGAAATTTATTTCTTTCTGTGTTGAAACTGGTTTTACTTGTTTTGGGTTGGTGGAACAGAACTATGAAATTCCAGATGAAATATTGAATGAAATCGGAATAACCACAGCCAAGGTTAGCCGTTCAAACGTAAAAACTTCTACAGTAGATAAAATACAATCAAATGATGTAGTAAGCAGACATTACTATGAAACTGTTAATCTCACAGTTTTACGCCGAGGTATTATTGGTGTTAATAAAATCGGATATGTTTTTTGATTTTAAACAATATAACTGCTTGCTAAAACAACATTTATTGCAACAAAGAATTCTCACACATTCGACAAATCCTCCTTAACTTTGTACAATTAAGCTACAAAGATTAAGGAGGTCATTTTATGTTATCTAAACACTACACAAACCAACAAACAGGCATCAGCTACACCCTTCACGGGGACTACTATCTGCCGGATTTGGTTCTCCCCGAGCAGGAGGATAACCGTTCGATAGGCAAGTGGGGAAATATGAGAAAACGCTATCTGCAACAGCACAAAAGAGCTGTGTATAATTTTCTCGTCTGCAACCTAACTATCCACACCCACCTTGCCGATACGGAAGAACAGGCACGGGATATGTTTGACACTCTCGTAGAGCAGATGAAGAAAAGTGAAGAGATCACCGAAAAACTCAAAGAGCAGAATCAGATGGAGTGGGTAGGCCGTATGAACAACATCAGAGAACGAGCTAATGAGATTGTCTGCAATGAGCTGATATACACATGAAAACGCCCCTGACTTTTTTTCAAAGTCGGGGGCGAAACTATTTTATTTTAAACCTTTTGCAATAGCAATTAAATGTTCTAACTGTTCATTACTTAAATTCTTTGTGGCGTCGAGAAGTTCTTTTGATTTTGTAGGATTCTTTACTGATACATCAAAAAACTCCATAGGTGTAATGTCGAAATAGTCGCAAATATAAAAGAAGCCCGAAAGTGACGGAAGAGCCTTTCCGGATTCTATTCCATTAATGTATCCGGGATTTTGCCCCATTGATAAACTCATTTCACGAGCAGATACACCTTTACTGAGTCGCAACTGTGTTATTCTCAAAGCAAAATCTTTTTCTTCCATTATATCACCGCCTTTATTATATTTTAACCTATAAACAGCGTGAAAATATCATATAATATGCGATAAAAGTATTGAAATATAGTTTTATATATGATAAAATTGATTTAATGATATATTGCAGGATATATCATAACTTAAATCTTATTGACCGCTATACACACAGTTTAATTAAAGGTTAGCTTTACACCCTTAAGTGGGTACACAGAGATAGCGAGGTCATAAGATAGCCCACCGAAGAAAATCGGTGGGTTTTGTAAATTGGAGGGATAATTATGACGGTAACCTTCTTCGGTCACAAGGACACACCCAAAAATATAGAGCCGACCCTGAGGACGACTCTTGTTGATTTGATTGAAAATCACGGTGATACTGTGTTTTATGTGGGCAACAACGGCAGCTTTGACTCTATGGTACGCCGTCAGTTTGAAGCTTTATCCCAAACTTACCCTATAACCTACAGCGTTGTTTTAGCCTATCTCCCCACAAAGAAAAGTGAGTATGACGACTTCACAAATACTATCCTCCCCGAAGGTATTGAAACCGTACCCAAGCGCTTTGCAATATCTTACCGCAACAAGTGGATGATACAGCGGGCAGATGTTGTTGTAACTTATGTTACCCACAGCTTCGGCGGTGCGGCACAGTTTAAGGCATCGGCACAAAGGCAAGGGAAGACAGTAATTGAATTGAGTGAGTGATCATTGTTTTTTTACTTATGGGTTATATCATTTATTTCTGTTATCTATTGTTCCTTAAAAAAGCTCCATTAATATATCTTTCGTTGTACGGAGTCCGAAAATATGTACTTCAAAATTTGCGTTTTCATAATATTTCTGATATAATATACTATAAAAAGTAATATGGGAGGACATTATGGGAAAGATTTCTGTATCGGATGATTTTCAACAGTTTTGCAAGAATCTTCGTATGAGTGATTCCGTCGTTTCAAATGTTCAAAGTCGCTATCATTCAATTACTAAGAGAATTAATCAAGATTTTTGGAACAGCGATTCCGAAACGCGTCACAGTTTATATGTAGGTTCATACGGCCGAGGAACAGCGATATATACAAGTGATATAGATATTGTAGTAGAATTGCCTTGGGATATATTTTCTAAATATGATAACTACAGTTACAATGGACAATCTGCACTTTTGCAAGCAGTAAAAAATAGTCTAATGAAAACATATAGTTCCTCGTACATCAATGCAGATGGCCAAGTTGTGGACATTGCTTTTTCTGATGGAGTTAAATTTGAAGTTGTACCCGCATTTAAGTTTTCTAATAATTGCGGTTATTATTATCCAGATACTCATGATGGAGGTTCCTGGAAGAGTATGAACCCTAAAAGTGAAATAGATATTTTTAATGGTAGAAATTTGATAACCAACGGAAACTTAAAACGCTTGTGCCGAATGATACGGGCTTGGAATGCTCATAATAATGTTTTTATGCCTGGTGTTTTAATTGATACTTTAGCATATAAATTTATGCAAGACTATGAACACTCGGATAAATCCTATATGTATTACGATTGGATGTCAAGAGACTTTTTTCAATACTTGACTGATGTGTCTGGTCAAGACTATTGGCTTAAACCTGGTAGCAATCAAAGAGTTTACGATAAATATGGGTTTGAAAAGGAAGCAAAAGAAGCACATATTAAATGCATAAAAGCGTTAGATTATTGCTCTAAAGGTTATAATTATCTTTGGAATGATGAATGGAGAGAAATTTATGGAAACAAATTCCCAACAACATAAGGATCTTCTTTACAGTATGATAGAAGATGCCTATGGTAAAGTTGTATATACTTATACCACACAAATTATACATGCAGGACGTCTTAAGAAACGCTACACTGTTTTGAAGTGGCTTCAAATGATACTTTCCGCGTTGTCAACTGGTGGTTTTTTAGGCTCGGTTATTACTAATAAGACAGCATTAGTTTGGGCTGGTGGGTTATGTTCGGTAGTATTATTGGCGCTTACAGCTTACTTTAAAGATTCTGAGTTTTCTAACACTTATGCAAAACACCACATTACATCAAATAGTTTATGGATTATAAGAGAAGAATACCTTGCACTTCTAACTGATTTTCAGATAATGTCAACAGATGAAATAATAAAAAAGAGAGATGATCTTCGCAAAAAAACATCTAAAATATATGAATCTGCACCATTAACAGATGCAAAAAGCTATTCATTGGCACAAAAAGCAATCAAAGATAATGAATCGCAATTCTTTTCCCGTGAAGAACTTAACCACATGGAACCTGAAAAATTGAGAAAATAGTAAAGTGAATTTATCTGCAACACTTTTTATTTTTCACTGTATTATTTAGAGAACTTCTTTTTAACAAAACATACCACCGCATTTGTGGCATAGGTATCATTGCAAGAAACAACCCCTGACTTTTATGTGATGGTCAGGGGTTAAAATATTATTCATTCACAATCGCAATCTTAATAACACCGTCCAGCTTATTCTCAAAAATATCATAAGCCTTTTCGATGTTTTTAAGAGCGAATCTGTGGGTTATGAGAGGTGTGGTGTCAATCTTGCCCTCAGCGATAAGAGAAAGCACCTCGTCGCAGTCACAGCCGTCAACACCGCCCGTTTTAAAGATAAGATTCTTGCCGTACATATCGGGAAGAGGTAAGGTCTGCGCCTTATCGTAAAGAGCAACCACCGTAACAATGGCGTTAGGTCTTGCACACTCCCATGCAAGGCGGAAGGTATCCTCTGCACCTGCGACCTCAAGTGCAACATCTGCACCGCCGTGGTCAGAATTTTCGAGTACAAACTCTTTGCAGTTTTCAGGCTCGCAGACGAGTACATCGGGATAGTGAGCTTTCACAAAGTCAATGCGATTCTTGTCCTTTTCGCAAACAATGATACGCTTGGGATTTTTCAGCATAGCACAAAGAAGAGTACAGATACCCGTAGGACCTGCACCGATAATAAGCACCGTGTCGTCCTCTGTGATTTCGGAAATGCGTGTCGCCCAGAAGCCCGTGGCAAGAACATCACCAACAAAGAGAGCCTGTTCATCGCTGACGCTGTCAGGGATTTTGTTAAGCCCCATATCGGCATAAGGCACACGGACAAACTCTGTCTGACCACCGTCGATACGGCAACCTAAAGCCCAACCGCCATTCTTGTCGGTGCAGTTATTCACATAACCCTTCTTACAGAAAAAGCACTCTCCGCAGAAGGTTTCAACATTAACGGTAACTCTGTCGCCGGGCTTTACCTTTGTGACGTCGCTACCAACGCTTTCGACGACACCGACCATTTCGTGACCGACGGTGATACCCGGAACGGCACGGGGCACAGAGCCGTGCTTGATATGTAAATCACTCGAGCAGATACTACTCATAGTCACTCTGACAATGGCATCACGTGAGTCGATGATTTCGGGTTTGGGTTTGTCGGTGAGTTCAAATTTTCCGTGTTCTTTGTATGTGTAAGCTATCATATTAAACCTCATTTGTATTAAAAGCATTTGGCTTATTATACCACAAATACATAAGGCTTGCAATGATAGCTTTTTACAGAAATAAATGGTGATACAGCAGGTAGAAATTGTCGTAACTTATGTTACACACAACTTTTTTGGGGGCAGTACAGTTTTATGAAAAATGGCAATAAGTTGAGCAAATGAAAATACCCCTGACTTTTTGCGGTCAGGGGTTGCTTATATTTTAAAACTCGTCATAAAATACAGTTTCGTTTATATCACGGAACTTGTAGTGCAAATCAAGGGGCTTTGCATCGTCGGCAGGGTACCCCATAACCATAAGTGCTGTAGGCTCAATATTTTCGGGGATGTTGAAAGCTTCGCACATTGCCTTCGGGTTGAAGTGCATTACCCAGCAAGTACCAACGCCCTCATTCTGTGCGGCAAGCATTATATAGGTAGCAACTATGGTCGCATCCACAGGTGATGAAAGTGCACTGTCGTAAACACGCTTCCAACTTTCATCCTTGTTATGGCATACCAGCATAGCAGTAGGTGCATTAAAGTGGCATTTGGTACAGCCCTTGAGCTTTTGAATTGACTCATCTGTATTGAGGACAAGGATTCTCTGCGGCTGATAGTTGCAACCCGTAGGTGCTTTGTGTGCCGCCGCTATGATTTTACCCGTTACCTCTTTGGGAAGATGCTCCTGCTTAAAGTTTCGTACGGAATAACGCTCCGTAATCAGTTTTTCAAAATCCATAGTGTTGCTCCTTTGCTTTTTATAGGGATGATTATAACATAATTTAGATGAGGTTTTCAATAACAGTCAGGAAATACCCCTGACTTTTTGCGGTCAGGGGCAAATATTACATTTCAACAACTATCGCTCACTCAAATAAAAAATCCGAACTCTTTTCCTATTAGGAAAATCTGGTTCGGATTTTTTGTGTTTGGTGCCGGTGACCGGACTTGAACCGGTACGGTGTTGCCACCGAGGGATTTTAAGTCCCTTGCGTCTGCCTATTTCGCCACACCGGCTTGTCAAGCGACTAAATTATTATACTGTTATTCTATGCGCTTGTCAAGGATTTTGTGACAAATTTTCCATTATTTTTCTCTTGCCTCTTCGGCAGAGTACCTGTCATTTGTCTCTTTTAATTTTATGTGTGGAGGTTTTGCTGAAGGGCTCATCACGCAGATTAACTTTCTTTATGCGTTTGTAGGAGGGGAGAGCTCTGTTAACGCTACGTACAGCTTCTTTAACAGCGGAGTGTGTTTCCTCATAGGTGAGCTCTTCTTTGCCGAGCTTTTTCTTTATTGAGTCAGTGTCAGGCAAAATCTCGGCAGCAAGAATGTCGGCTGTTTCACTGTAAACCATGCACTCGGCAATGGGAGAGTGCCTCAGAAGATAAAACTCAATTTCTTCAGGATAAATGTTTTTGCCGCCTCTGGTGACGATAAGGTTTTTAATTCTGCCTGCAATATGATAGTTGCCGTTTCTGTCAACATAACCTGAATCACCTGTGTGAAACCAACCGTCTTTTATAACAAGTTCTGTCTGAGCCGTGTTTTTATAGTACCCCTTCATTACCATAGGCCCTCTCACACATATTTCACCAATACCGTTTGCGTCGGGTCTGTGAAGCTTTATTTCGGTACCGGGCAGGGGTCTGCCAACAGTGTCGGTTGTGGGCTCGGTGTCAGTGTTGCATATGACAATAGGTGAGCACTCCGTCAGACCGTAGCCTATGATAACAGGTATGCCGTAGGATACGAAATTTTGTGCTGTTTCCTTTTTCAGTGCTGCTGCACCGCAGATAATCATTCGCAGCCTGCCTCCGAAAAATGCGTGAATATCGCTGAAAATTTTCTTTTTGCTGTCTTTTGGTATAACGGGAGACATTTTTGAAATCAGCTTTGAAATATTACGCTTGCCGCTTTGCTCCATTTTGGATAATATGCGAGCATCTATTTTTTCAAGCATAAGAGGTACGGTGACAAAAACAGTAGGCTTATAATCTTCAAAATCCTCTTTGAGTGTGCGTATGCCTTTGCAAAAGCTCATTGAGGCACCTGAATAAATGACCATAAGAAAAGCTATAAGCTCATAGGTGTGATGAAGGGGGAGAACACTCATTGAAAGGTCGCCCTCATATATCTTTATATATTCACTCACAGCAATGAAATCTGAGCAGAGATTATTGTTTGTCAGCATAACTCCCTTTGTCATGCCTGTTGTACCTGAGGTGAAAAATATGGCGGCTGTGTCTTCGGGCTGTGTTTTGGTAAGACTGAAGTTGCTGTCATTATGAGTGATAAGCTCACTGCCTTTTTTTAGCAAATCGGCATAATAATGAGTGTCTTTTATTGCAGATGAGTCTGTGATAATAATTTCGGGCTTTCTTTTCAGATTTTCAACGCTTTTTAAAAGAGTTTTACTTCTTTTCTCATCGGTTATTATGATGTCTGTTTCAGCAAAATCTATAATGTTATACAGTTCCTGATCGTTCAGGTCTTTGTCAAGGGGTACTGCAGTGCCTACCCCTGAGGTTATTGCCATAAAAGAGCAGCACCATTCATAGGAGTTTTCCATAAATATGCCGATGTTTTTGCCTTTTGAGCCACAAATGCTCATAAGTGCAGTGCTAAGGGACTTAACATCATTTTCAAACTGCTCATAGCTAAGGCTGAAAATTGCGCCGCCCTTGTCCTTCAATAAAAAGGCAGTGCGCTCTTTGTGCCTTTTGCAGCTCTCACTCAGGAGAGCTTTCAGGGTGTTAACTTTATATTCTGACATAACCATCGCCCTATCTGTTGTTATTTCTTTTAAATTATAGGGACTTGGCTTTGGTTTTATGCAAAAGTATACGCAGACAGCTTCTTTGTGAAGTGCCTGCGCATATTTTATTCGTATATGAATTCTTTTATAATCGACTTATTTTCCTCGAAGTTCATTTTGAGAACATCCTGACCGTTGATGCGTGCATTTGACCATGTTCCTTCTGCAGGAACATGCTGCTGAAGAATATCATAGTGCATATAGATGAGGGCACCTGCGCCAAGACCGAGAAGGCCGTTTCTGTCAATATTGGTTGAGATGTTGGGCAAAATCTGCTTGACAATGTCAACTAAAGTGAAGGGATTGGTTTTTGTTGCCTTATCAATGATTGCCGAGAGCACCTTTCTCTGTCTTTCTGTTCTGCGAAAATCGTTGTCAACATATCTTATTCTGCAGTACCACATAGCAGTTCTGCCGTCAAGATGGTTGGTGCCTGCTTTAAACTTGGGTCTGTTGACCTTATCACGCATATATTTTGCCTCAGCCTCGGTTGCATCGTGAATTGTAATGCCGCCGAGCAGGTCAACAAGCTCAATGAAAACATCATAATTTACCATAACATATTCATCTATTTCCACGCCGAAGTTATATTCCAGTGTTTCCATAAGAAGCTGAGCACCGCCGTAATTGAAGGCTGCATTCAGTTTGGTGTTATAGCCCTTTGAAGGAATATAGACATAGCTGTCACGAAGAAAAGATGTGAGCTTGATTTTGTGATTTTTATTATCAATTGAAAAGAGAATCATTGAGTCTGAGCGTTGACCGCCCAGTCCTTCTCGTGCATCCGAACCGATAAAAAGTATGTTTCTGACACTTTCATCTGATACAAGGGTGCTTTCGTCGAGGTACGCATTTTCAGTTATGCTGCTGTCATAGCTAAGACCGCCAAGTGCACTGTAGCCGTAAATGAAAACTGCACCTGCAAGTATGAGAAGTACACATAAAAGACCTAAAACTATTTTGCCTTTGCCACTTTTTTTCTTAACGGGTCTGCTGCCTTGAGGTGTGCGATGCACAGGCGGGTGAGGAGCAGGTCTTTGTGTCGGATGCACAACCGGCTGAGGTGTGGGTCTTGAGGGTGCAGTGCCCTGAACTCTTGCACCTTGGGGTGTGCGATTTACACTCTGAGGTGAAGCTGTTGAAGGCTGAACTCTGTGAACTGTTCCCGGTGTGACACGCCTGCCCTGAGGTGTGCGTGACGGGGTGGAAGAATAGATATTATGATTTGGTGCTTCAATGTGTCCGGGTTCGGGAATGTCTATATCAAAATCGGGAATATCAACTTTAAAATTGCCTTTCTTTTCGGGAAAGGGCTGACTTGTGCCTTTTTGCTTGAAATCAAGCTCGAAGACCTCATCGTCATAATCACTGTCTAAAAATTTATCACTGACTATTCTTTTTGAGGAAGCAGGCTCATCACCTGATTTTTTTCTTCTTTTATCTTTATCTGAAAAATATATGTCGTCCATGAGGAACCTCCCATAATATTCTTTTCTTATTTTAACTCAAACAGGTGAAAATGGCAAGACCTTTTTTACTTCTTCATCTTTTCTTAAGGTTTGAGAGCTTTTAATTATTACAATTTTTTCATAATTTCATAATTTTTCTTAATTAAAACTAAGGTTGAAGGTTTATCATTCGTTTACAATTAAAAAAAGAGGGGAGTGAACACTATGAAATTCAGACACGAGCTCAAACACGAAATAAGCCTTTCCGACAGGTTAGCTGTGGCAGCAAGACTGTCTGCTGTGGCAAAAAGAGACCTTAACAGCATTGACGGCAAATATGAAATCAGAAGCCTTTATTTTGATAACATAAAAGATAAGGCTCTGCTTGAAAAGGTTAACGGCGTAAATTTCAGGGAAAAATTCCGTTTGCGCTGCTATAACGGTGACACATCATATATCGTGCTGGAAAAAAAGAGCAAGATAAACGGTCTTTGCAATAAAGTAAGCACAGTGATAAGTGAAGACGAAGTAAAGAAAATGCTTGCAGGTGACATTGACTTCATGGCAAAGAGTGACAGAGCACTTCTCAGTGAGCTTTATTCAAAGATGAAGTCGCAATGTCTCAGACCAAAAACAATTGTTGATTACACAAGAGAGGCTTTTACCTATGCACCGGGCAATGTGAGAGTAACTCTGGATTATAATATCCGCACGGGAATTAACTCAAAAGACTTCCTCAATCCGAACTGTGTTACGGTTCCGGTTGCAGAAAACATAACTGTGCTTGAGGTTAAGTGGGATGAATTTTTGCCTGAGATTATCCGTGATGCCGTTTCTCTTAAGGACACACGGAGCACTGCTTTTTCAAAATATGCAGTCTGCCGTATTTACGGCTAAAAAAATTAATTAAGGATGGTACTTATTATGACTTTCAATGACATTTTCAAATCGAGCTTTCTCGAAAACGTAAACAGTGTAAGCCTTATTGATATGGCTGTTGCTCTTGTGCTTGCCTTCTGTCTTGGTATGCTGATTTTCTTTGTTTATAAAAAGACCTGCAGCGGTGTTATGTATTCCTCCTCTTTTGCAGTAACACTTGTTGCTCTTACAATGATTACAACCACACTTATTCTTGCCGTAACATCAAATGTGGTGCTGTCACTCGGTATGGTCGGTGCTCTTTCGATTGTGCGTTTCCGCACCGCTATAAAAGAACCGCTTGATATTGCCTTTCTTTTTTGGTCGATAGCAGTGGGCATTGTGCTTGCAGCCGGACTTATTCCTCTGGCAGTTATAGGCAGTGTGCTTATTGCAGTGCTTCTTATGGTGTTTGTCAACAAACAGCCTCACTGCAACCCTTATATCGTTGTTGTGCAGTGTGACGGCTTTGAAAGTGAAACAAGTGTAAGAAAGTTTTTATCTGACAGCACAAAAAAATGTGTTGTGAAAAGCAAAACAGCTCAGAAGGGCATGGTGGAGCTTAATATGGAAGTCAGACTCAAGGATGATAACACTGATTTTATTAACGCTCTTGCTGCTCTTAAAGGTGTGAGCAGTGCAGTGCTCGTCAGCTATAACGGCGAATATATGGGCTGAGGAGGACTTATATGTCAACGCATAAAAAAATAGATATAGTTTGCGTTGCGGCTGTCATAATTGCCCTTGTTATCACTGCTGTTTTTATGAACGGTGAACTGTTAGGTATTGCGAAGGCCGAGGCTACGGCAGGGTACGAAAAGAGACTTTTTAACACTGAAAAGGTGCACACACTGGATATCGTAATCGATGATTGGGACAGCTTTATTTCTTCATGTGTCAGTGAAGAATACAGCGTTTGTGATGTAATAATTGACGGTGAAGCCTTCAATAATGTTGCAATAAGAGGCAAGGGAAACACATCCCTTAGCAATGTTGCCTCTATGGACAGTGACAGATACAGCTTCAAAATCGAGTTCGACCATTTCAGCAGTGGTAACAGCTATTACGGTCTTGATAAGCTGAGTCTTAACAATATCATTCAGGATAACACATATATGAAGGACTATCTTACTTATCGGCTTATGGGAGAATTCGGTGTGAGTGCACCTCTTTGCAGCTATGTTTATATAACTGTGGGTGGCGAAGATTGGGGACTCTATCTTGCTGTTGAGGGCATAGAGGACGCATTTTTGCAACGCAATTACGGCAATGATTACGGTGAGCTTTATAAGCCTGACAGCATGAGCTTCGGTGGCGGCAGAGGTAACGGCAAAGACTTTGATATAAATGCATTTGTGTCTGATGAGTCTGGTGAAGGAGTTGATGACTCAATTTCTGCTCAGATGCCGGTCAGGGGAGAAAGACCGCAGGAATTCAGTCCATCTGAATCCGGCGATAAAATGCCGCAGCTGCCTGAAGATTTTGACTTCTCGCAAATGCAGGGCGGAAAAGATTTCGGCTTGAGAGGCGATAAGGGCGGTATGGGCAGCGACGATGTAAAGCTCAAATATATTGACGACAACGTCAGCAGCTATCAGAATATTTTCGACAACGCAAAAACTGATATTACCTCTGCGGATAAGCAGAGACTTATAGAGTCACTGAAGTCCCTTTCAGCCTATGAAGACCTTGAAAATACAGTTGATATTGATAAGGTTTTACGCTATTTTACGGTGCATAATTATGTGTGTAACGGTGACAGCTACACGGGCTCAATGATTCACAACTATTATCTTTATGAAAAAGACGGTCAGCTGTCAATGATTCCGTGGGACTATAATCTTGCTTTCGGTACTTTTCAGTCCGCTGATGCGGTGAGCACTGTCAATTCACCGATAGATACACCTGTTTCGGGCGGCAATGCAGATGACAGACCTATGGTAGGGTGGATTTTTTACTATGACAGCTATAAAGAACTCTATCATAAGTATTTCGCAGAATTTATTAATACAGCTGATATTCAGGGTATAATAGCATCTGCCAAAGAAATTATTTCTCCCTATGTGGAAAAGGATCCGACAAAGTTCTGCACCTATGACGAGTATCTGAAAGGGGTAGAGGTTCTCAGTGAGTTTTGCCGTCTTCGCAGTGAGAGTGTCAAGGGTCAGCTTGACGGAACTATTCCCCCAACCTCAGAAGGACAAAGTGAAGACAGCTCAAAGCTTATTGATGCGTCAGATATAAACATATCCGATATGGGCACAATGGGTATGGGCGGTGGCAGGGGTGAAAGGCCTGACATGTCAGACAAAACACCTGATATTAAGGATGAGACCGCAGCTCAGGAGGGTACCATTCAGGAAAACACCATGCAAGAAAATACCACTCAGGAAGATGCTTCGCAGCAGCCGGAAGAACCTTCTCAGGGTGGCATGGTACCGCCGCAAGGTGAAATGCCTCAGAACGGAATGGTACCGCCACAAGGTGAAATGCCTCAGGACGGCTCTATGCCACAGCCACCTGAGGGTATGCCTCAAAGAGGTGAAAGGCCGCAGCCCGGTTTTCAGACTTGACAATCACACCGCTTTAGTGTAAAATATCGGCGAGTACACTGGGCAGTTGCGGGTCTCTTATGAGACGTGAGGAAAGTCCGGGCTTCACACAGCAGGGTAACGGCTAACGGCCGCCGAGGGTGACCTTAGGGAAAGTGCAACAGAAATAAACCGCCGCTTTTGCGGTAAGGATGGAAAGGCGAGGTAAGAGCTCACCGGCATAAAGGAGACTTTATGGCCATGTAAACCCTACCCGAAGCAACACCGACAGGATATAATGCGCCAGCTGGGCGCCAAACCGACAGGTGGCTTGAACTGCGGAGCAATCCGCCGTCTGGATAGATGACTGCCTTAAATGACAGAACCCGGCTTACAGGTGTACTCATTTTCTTTTTTGGAGAATACCTATGTCATCATTGTTTCTGACAATTAAAAACATTTTCCACGGTGCTGTTGCGGTTCTGATGCTTATTCCGATTATGCTCACTATGGGTGATGCAGGCGACTCTGACACAGAGGTTGTGACTTTTCCCGAATCAACAAATCAGTATATAAGCCAATATCTTAACCCTGACATTGCAGCTCACCGCTCAGGTGGGGGAATTGCACCGCAGAACACGCTGATGGCATTTGAAAATATATTGGCAAATGCCGATACTCTTGGGGTTGACACTTTAGAATTTGATGTGCAGATAACCAAAGACGGTGAACTGGTACTCATTCACGATTTAACCTATGATGCAGTGTCAGATGCAAAGGAAGCCTTTGGCAAAAGTAATGTATTTGTTTCTTCACTGACTTTGGAGCAGGCGAAAACTCTTAACATGGGCGAAAACTTTTATGTTGACGGTGAGTACCCTTACAGGGGCCTGAGAGGGGAGGATATCCCTCATAATCTCAGGGTGGTGACCTGTGACGAGGTTATTGATTATGTTGAGGCTAACTGCGGCGGCAGGCAGTACCGCTATGCAATAGAAATTAAAAGTATAGGCTCAGGCGGCAGAAGGGCGGCAGACAAGCTTCACTCAATTATAACTGAGCGAAAGCTTCAGCATAGAGTTATGTGGTCAACCTTTGCACCCATAACATCAGCATATATGCAGTCACGGTACCCTGAAATTTTCCGCACGGCAGATGCCATTGAGGCGGTTCAGTTTTATTTCTACTACAGAATGAACTGGGATCTGCAGGATGTGAGTCCTTCCTACACAGCTTTGCAGATCCCTTACGGTGCGAGTGCATTTGACAACCTGATAAATCTCGGCACAAGAGAGATGCTCAATTACGCACATAAAAACAACATTGCAGTGCAGTATTGGACAATCAACAGCGAAGAGGAAATCAGAACCCTCACCGAAAACGGTGCAGACTGTATTATGACCGACTATCCTGATACTGCATATGAAACAGTGAAGTCTTTCGGAGTGAAGAAATGAGAATAATTAAACCGAGGCAACTACAGTGGTTGTCTCGGTTTTTGTGTGGGTAGAGTTATCTAATTGGAAATGATTTAATAAATTACACCCTTGGTTTTCACATATTAAGTTAGTTTGGCAATTAAGATTATAGCTAAAGAAAAAATAATATTCAATAATAATTCAAAAATGTATTTCATATTTCTTTCAAAAACCCCTTGACATCCTCACTTTAAAGTGATAAACTATAAAAGCAAAATGAATATTGATTAAAAGCTGTGACGAAGATCGGTCAAGGCGAAAACATTCAGAGAACTGATGGACGGTGCGAATCAGTATGTTCGGAACTTGATTTTCTCCCTTCTGAGCTGCTTGCCTGAACCCCGCTTTGCGGTGTATAGGGTAAGCCGTGTATGCTACGTTAGTGCATAGAGGTTGTTCGACTTCGAAAATAAAGGCTATGACGAAGACGGAAGCTACGAGCCATTTTTCCAGAGAGTCGGGGACGGTGTAATCCCGATAAAATGCAGTAGATTTTCCCATCACTTCCGAGCCGGAAGTCCCAAAGGCTTAACACCCAGTAGGCGCTTCCCGTGGATGCTGCGTTAATGCATAGAAGTTGTCTGACTTCGAAGAGGTGGCGGATTTTATTTCCGCAATTTGAGTGGTACCGCGAGTGATTTTTTTCATTTCACCCGTCTCAAAGCAAACTTAGCTTTGAGGCGGGTTTTGTCTTTGCCTTAAAGCAACAAACTTATGCATAGTATAGAATATGGAAAGGCGGAATGAATATGTTATCTCTATCAAAAGTATTCAATGCACAGACGGTGCTTAAAAGCATTATCCGTGAAACTAATGTTGTAAGGGCTCACGGTATTGCTCCCGACTGTAAGCTATATCTCAAGCCTGAAAATTTGCAGTTCACAGGTTCATTTAAAGTCAGAGGTGCCGCATATAAGATTGCGATGCTGTCAGAAGAAGAAAAGAAAAAAGGTGTAATTGCCTGTTCGGCAGGTAACCACGCTCAGGGTGTGGCTCTTGCGGCAACAAAAAACGGCATAAAGTCACTCATCTGCCTGCCTGATACAGCACCTATTTCAAAGGTTGAAGCAACCAAGGGCTTCGGGGCGGAGGTTTGTCTGGTTGAAGGCTGCTATGATGACGCGTACCAGAAAGCTTTGGAGCTAAAAGAAAGTGAAGGCTATACCTTCGTGCATCCCTTCGACGATGAAAATGTTATTGCAGGTCAGGGTACGGTGGCTCTTGAAATTCTGAATGACCTTGACGATATTGATGCTATTGTTGTACCCATCGGTGGCGGTGGACTCATTGCAGGTGTTGCCTATACGGTCAAGCAGATTAAGCCTGAGGTCAAGGTTTACGGTGTGCAGGTTTCGGGTGCACCGAGCATGTATAACTCGATTAAAGACGGAGAAATTGAGTGTCTCAGCTCCGTTTCAACCATTGCCGACGGCATCGCCGTTAAAAAGCCGGGTGAAAACACTTATGCACTTGTCAAAGAGTATGTGGATGATATTGCTCTTGTTAGTGATGACGAGGTGTCAAGTGCAATTCTTGCCCTAATTGAAAAGCAGAAGATGATTGCTGAGGGCGCAGGTGCTGCTGCCGTTGCAGCGGTGATGTTTGATAAGTTTGACCTTAAGGGCAAGCGGGTTGTTGCAATTGTTTCAGGCGGCAACATTGATGTTACAAGTCTTTCCCGTGTTATTGACCGAGGACTTCTCAATTCGGGTCGTTCCTCAAGTCTTCTTATTGAGCTTATTGACAAGCCCGGCCAGCTTAAGGATATTTCACGCATTATTGCCGATTGCGGCGGTAACGTAACAGGTGTTCACTATGAAAAGGGCAACACCGAAAGCGTAAACGGATGTTTCCTGCGAATTGAAATGGAAACGAGAGACTATGACCATGTTAACCTCATCATTCAGTCTTTGCGTGATGAAGGCTTTAAAACAGTATAAAATTAAGAAAAGAGGTAGTTGTTATGATGGATTCAACAAAATATCAGGTGGGATATTTTCCCGTAGACAAGAAGTATAACAAATGGGTAGAAAAAGACCATGTTGAAAAGCCACCCGTATGGTGCAGCGTAGATATGCGTGACGGCAATCAGAGTCTGGTTATTCCCATGAGCCTTGAAGAAAAGCTCGAATATTATCAGGTGCTCCTTGATGTCGGCTTCAAGGAAATTGAAGTTGGCTTTCCTGCAGCAAGCGAAACTGAATATGAGTTTCTGCGCACCCTTATTGATAACAATATGATTCCCGATGATGTAACTGTTCAGGTGCTCACACAGTGCCGTGAGCATATTATCCGCAAGACCTTTGATGCCTGCAAGGGCGCACCGAGTGCTATTATTCACTTTTATAACTCAGTGAGTGTGGCTCAGCGTGAGCAGGTCTTTAAAAAGAGCAAAGAAGAAATCAAGCAGATTGCCATTGACGGTGCAAAGCTCGTTAAGAAGCTGGCAAGTGAATATGAAGGCAACTTCCGTTTTGAATATTCGCCCGAATCCTTTACAGGTACCGAGCCGGAATATGCCCTTGAGGTGTGCAACGCAGTTCTTGATGTGCTTGAGCCGAGTGCAGATAACAATGTCATTATTAACCTGCCCGTTACAGTTGAAATGAGTCTTCCTCATGTTTACGCTTCACAGGTTGAGTATATGAACGAAAACCTCAAATACCGTGAGCATGTAACTATTTCACTTCATCCTCACAACGACAGAGGCACGGGCGTTGCCGACACAGAGCTTGCACTGCTTGCAGGTGCAGACCGTGTTGAGGGCACTCTTTTCGGCAACGGTGAGAGAACGGGTAATGTTGACATAATAACTCTGGCTATGAATATGTATTCCCACGGTGTTGACCCGAAGCTTGATCTTTCAAATATGAACAACCTTGTTGAAACCTATGAAAGATGCACCCGTATGCACGTTTATGAAAGAGCACCCTATGCGGGAGCGCTTGTCTTTGCTGCATTCTCAGGCTCACATCAGGATGCTATTGCAAAGGGTATGAAATACAGAAGCAAAAACAAGCTTCATCAGTGGAGTGTTCCCTATATCCCCATTGACCCGAAGGATATCGGCAGAACTTACGATGCCGATGTTATCAGAGTTAATTCACAGTCAGGCAAGGGCGGCATCGGCTATCTGCTTGAGCAGACCTTCGGATACAACCTGCCTGCAAAAATGCGTGAGCATTTCAGCTATATGTGCAAGAGCGTTTCCGATCACGAGCATAAAGAACTCAAGCCCGATGAGGTTCTCGATATCTTCACAGAAAACTATCTTAATCTTAACAGCGGTATTGAAGTTACAGACTTCGACTTTGAGCGTGAAAACGATGCCGTGAAAATAAATATCACCTTTATGCGTGGCGGGGAGGAGACAGAGCTTGAAGCTGAAGGCAACGGCTCTCTCAGCGCAATCAACAATGCACTTAAGGCATATACCGGCCAGGATTACACCTTGCAGGTATTCACTCAGCACAGTATGCAGGGACAAGGCTCACACAGTGTAGCAGCCTCATATATCGGACTTGAAAGAGAAAACGGCGACATGTTCTGGGGAGCAGGCACTGACACAGACGTTATCACAGCAAGCACTAATGCGCTTTTGAGTGCCTTCTATAATATGACAAAAGGAGATGCAGAATAATGGGAATGACAATGACACAAAAAATTCTTGCCGCTCACGCAGGACTTGAAAGCGTTACGGCAGGACAGCTTATAAGCGCAAAGCTCGATATTGTTCTTGGCAATGATATTACAACACCCGTGGCGGTAAATGAATTTAAAAAGGCAGGCTTTGAGAAGGTCTTTGACAAAGACAGAGTTGCTATTGTACTCGACCACTTTGTGCCGAATAAAGACATTAAAGCCGCTGAGCAGAGTAAAACCTGCCGAGAGTTTGCCTGCTCACACTGCGTAAGTCACTTTTACGATGTGGGCAAAATGGGCATTGAGCACGCTCTTCTTCCAGAACAGGGTGTTGTCACTGCAGGCGACTGCATTATCGGTGCAGACAGCCACACCTGCACCTACGGTGCATTAGGTGCCTTCTCAACGGGTGTGGGCTCAACAGATATGGCAGCAGGCATGGCAACGGGTATGGCATGGTTTAAGGTGCCCTCAGCAATTAAGTTTAATCTTACGGGTACTCTGCCGAAAAACTGCAGCGGTAAGGATGTTATCCTCACCATTATCGGTATGATCGGTGTTGACGGTGCGCTCTATAAGAGTATGGAATTCACAGGTGACGGTGCACACTCACTTTCAATGGACGACAGACTCTGTATTTGTAATATGGCTATTGAAGCAGGTGCAAAAAACGGCATTTTCCCCGTTGACGATGTTACACTTGAATATTTTGATGGCAGAAGTGAAAGAAATCCAGTCATATATCAGGCTGACGAGGATGCAGAATATGAAAGGGTAATTGATATTGATTTAAGCAAAATCGTGCCCACTGTTGCTTGTCCTCATCTTCCTGAAAACACACACCCTGCAAGTGAGCTCAGTCACATCAGGGTTGATCAGGTGGTTATCGGTTCATGCACCAACGGCAGAATGGAGGATATGGAAGCGGCATATAACATCCTTAAGGACAAAAAGATTGCTGACGGAATCCGTTGCATCATCATTCCCGGCACAATGCAGATTCTTCGTGAATGTGTTGAAAGAGGCTGGTACACCGCATTCATCGATGCAGGTGCAGTTGTTTCAACTCCTACCTGCGGCCCCTGTCTTGGCGGATATATGGGCATACTTGCTGCAGGCGAAAAGTGCATTGCTACAACCAACCGTAACTTTGTCGGCAGAATGGGACATACAGAAAGCGAAGTCTACCTTGCGTCCCCCCACACAGCCGCCGCAAGCGCCCTGACAGGATATATCACCGAATATAAGGAGGACTGACAGATGAATACACAAGGTAAAGTTTTTAAATATCCCGACAATGTTGACACTGACGTTATTATTCCCGCACGTTATCTCAACACTCCCGATGCAAAGGAATTAGCTCTTCATTGTATGGAAGATATAGATACTGAATTCGTCAAAAAAGTACAGACAGGCGATGTTATGGTTGCAGGCTGGAACTTTGGCTGCGGCTCATCGAGAGAACACGCACCTCTTGTTATAAAAACCTGCGGCACGGGTTGCGTTATTGCCAAGAGCTTTGCAAGAATTTTCTACCGTAATGCAATAAATATCGGTTTGCCCATTCTTGAATGTGAAGAAGCCGCAGAAGAAATAAACGCAGATGATGAAGTAAAGGTTGATTTTGACACAGGTATCATCACAAACATCACAAGCGGAAAAACCTATAAGGCTCCGCCTTTCCCACCCTTTATTCAGAATATTATAAAATGCGGAGGACTCCTTAAATCCTTGAAAGAAGGCGAAAACAATGACTAAAAATATTGCTGTTATCCGTGGTGACGGAATAGGACCCGAAATTGTTGGTGAGGCTCTTAAGGTGCTTGATAAGGTTGCAGAACTTTACGGACACACTTTCAATTATACCGATGTAGATATGGGTGGTTGTGCCATTGATAAATACGGCGACCCCCTGCCCGAAAGTGAGCTTAAGAAGTGCATAGAATCTGACAGCGTGCTTCTTGGTGCTGTCGGCGGAGATAAGTGGAACGATGTTCCCGGTCATATGCGCCCTGAGAAAGGGCTTCTCAGGCTTCGTGCAGGTATGGGTGTTTATTCCAACAACCGTCCTGCAAAAATCTGGAAGCAGCTTTCTGCTGCTTCACCCTTAAAGAAAAGCATTGTTGATGAGGGCATTGACTTCATTATTGTCCGTGAGCTTATCGGCGGTATATACTTCGGTGAACACAAAACTGAGGGTGACACTGCCATTGATATACTCAAATACAATGAAGCTGAAATCGAGCGTATCGGCAGAATCGGCTTTGAAACTGCACAGAAACGAAACAAGAAGCTCTGCAGCGTTGAAAAGAGCAATGTGCTTGACAGCAGCCGTCTTTGGAAAAAGGTTATGCATAAACTCGCTGAGGAATATCCCGATGTTGAGCTCAGCGATATGCTTGTTGATAACTGTGCAATGCAGATAGTGAAAAATCCCTCTCAGTTTGATGTAATTGTAACAGAGAATATGTTCGGTGACATTCTTTCTGACGAGGCTTCAATGATTACAGGCTCAATCGGTATGATTCCTTCCTCAAGCCTCGGTGCAACCTCCTGCGGACTTTATGAGCCTATTCACGGTTCAGCCCCCGATATTGCAGGCAAGGATATTGCTAACCCCATAGGCACAATTCTTTCTGCAGCTATGATGCTTCGCTTCAGCTTTGATATGGCTAAGGAAGCAGATGCAATTGAAAATGCTGTTTCTGCTTATCTTGATGCGGGATATCGCACAGGTGACATTATGAGCGAAGGTATGATAAAGGTTGGCTGCAAGCAGTGTGGGGAGCTGATTGCAGAAAGAATCGGGATATAAACTATATGTATTTCAAATTATTATCGAAAAAATTTATTTACCTCTTGACAAGGTAGGTAAACAGGAATATAATGTAGTAAACTTAATAATCAAACCGTTGAAGCGGAGATAACGGCAATGATGCCTTTACAGAGAGCCTGTGGTGCTGAGAGTCAGGTAAGAAACAAGTTGTCAAATGGACCGCTGAGGGCGCAGTCAAATGGATTTTTCCAAAGTATTCTGCGACGCTGTAGGCAAGCGTATAAATGCCGGGGATATGTTGGTATCCTGCTAAGCGCATAGGGTCATCCCTATGAATCAAGGTGGCACCGCGGATAGTGTTTATATTATTCGTCCTTGACAGATGGTATTATTCTGTCAGGGGCGTTTTTTATTTTCTTTTTGACAGCGATAATAAAAAGATTATCATTTTATAAGGAGGTAAATACAATGTTATTGACAAAACGATGGCGTCAGGTTAACGGCGCCAAACAACAAAAATCAAAACATAACAAAGAATCGAAAACATTTTATTTATCAGGAGGCAATTATTATGAAACAGGAAAAAATCCCTTATAAAATTTATCTTAATGAAAGCGAGATGCCGAAGGCTTGGTACAATCTGCGTGCTGATATGAAAAAGAAGCCTGCACCGCTGCTTAATCCTGCAACACATAAACCTATGACGGCTGATGAGCTTGCGGGTGTTTTCTGTGAAGAACTCATAAAGCAAGAACTTGACAACACAACACCTTATTTTGAGATTCCGAAGGAGATCCGTGATTTTTATAAAATGTATCGTCCTTCTCCCTTGGTACGTGCCTACTGTCTTGAAGAAAAGCTGGGCACTCCTGCAAAGATTTACTACAAATTTGAAGGAAATAACACAAGCGGCTCACACAAACTTAATTCCGCAATCGCTCAGGCTTATTATGCTAAAAAGCAAGGTCTTAAAGGAGTAACTACCGAAACAGGTGCAGGTCAGTGGGGCACAGCACTTTCAATGGCTTGCTCATATTTTAACCTTGACTGCAAGGTTTATATGGTAAAATGCTCATATGAGCAGAAGCCGTTCCGTCGTGAAGTTATGCGTACCTACGGCGCATCGGTAACTCCTTCGCCGTCAACGGAAACCGAAGTCGGCAAGAAGATCCTTGCCGAACATCCCGGCACAACGGGAAGCCTTGGTTGTGCTATATCCGAAGCAGTTGAAAAAGCTGTTACAAGTGACGGCTACCGTTATGTACTCGGCAGTGTACTCAATCAGGTGCTGCTGCATCAGTCAGTTATTGGTCTTGAAACCAAGGCGGCGCTGGATAAATACGGCATCAAACCCGATATGATTATCGGATGTGCAGGCGGTGGCTCTAACCTTGGCGGTCTTATCGCACCTTTCATGGGCGAAAAGCTCCGTGGAGAAGCCGATTACCGTATCATTGCTGTTGAGCCTGCATCTTGTCCGAGTCTGACCAGGGGTGTATATGCTTACGACTTTTGTGATACCGGAATGGTTTGCCCACTTGCAAAGATGTACACTCTGGGCAGTGATTTCATTCCTTCTGCAAACCATGCAGGCGGACTTCGCTATCACGGTATGAGTTCTACTCTATCTGAACTTTATAACCAGGGACTGATAGAAGCAACATCTGTTAAGCAAACCGATGTATTTGAGGCGGCAGAATACTTTGCAAGAGTCGAAGGCATTCTTCCTGCACCCGAAAGTTCTCACGCTATTCGTGTGGCAATTGATGAGGCACTTAAATGCAAGGAAATCAGCGAAGAAAAAACAATCGTCTTCGGTCTTACCGGTACCGGCTATTTTGATATGGTGGCTTATGAGAAATTCCACGATGGTGAAATGAGTGACTATATTCCTACAGACGAAGAACTTGCAATCTATCGTGCAAAGCTTCCGAAAATAGACTAAAACATCCATTCAACCAAAACGGCGTTGCTTAACGGCAGCGTCGTTTTGCATATAAAAAATTTTTTTGCATAAAAAAATCTTTTACCTCTTGACAAGGTAGGTAAAAGGAGGTATAATACAGTTACCTACTAAAAAGGTAGGTAAAAGAAGGTGCTTATTTTGAAATACTATTTTGAAAAGCTCGTCAGAGCAAATTTCCGTTTCGGTCGAATGTGTCGATGCATAAACCGTATAAATACAATACATCAAATATTCGATTATGAAAGGAAATAAGAATTATGTCAAATCTTAAATTTGAAACTTTACAACTCCATGTAGGTCAGGAGAATCCCGATCCTGTTACCGATGCCCGTGCGGTACCGATTTATGCAACCACATCTTATGTCTTTAAAAACTCCGCTCATGCAGCTGCTCGTTTTGGTCTTGCAGATGCCGGAAATATCTACGGTAGACTCACAAACTCTACACAGGATGTATTAGAACAGCGTGTGGCAGCTCTTGAAGGAGGTGTAGCGGCTTTGGCTCTTGCTTCAGGCGCTGCGGCAATTACATACACGCTTGAGGCTCTCGGTCAGAACGGTGGTCATTTTGTTGCTCAAAAAACTATTTATGGTGGCAGTTATAATCTACTCGCTCATACACTCCCTAACTTCGGCATTACTGCTACCTTTGTAAACATTCACGATTTAGCAGAGGTTGAGGCGGCTATTCAGGATAACACCAGAGCAATCTATATCGAAACACTCGGCAACCCCAACAGCGATATTCCCGATATTAACGCTCTCGCAGCGCTTGCCCACAAGCACGGTTTACCGCTTGTAGTAGATAACACCTTCGGAACTCCGTATCTCATCCGTCCTATCGAGCACGGTGCAGATATCGTAGTCCATTCCGCAACAAAATTCCTTGGCGGTCACGGTACCACTCTCGGCGGCGTGATCGTTGACTCCGGCAAATTCGACTGGGCGGCAAGCGGAAAGTATCCTGCTATCGCTGCTCCGAATTCCAGCTATCACGGTGTGTCTTTTGTTAAAGCAGTAGGCCCCGCAGCGTTTGTTACTTATATTCGTGCAATACTTCTTCGTGATACAGGCGCTACAATTTCTCCGTTTGCAGCGTTCTTGCTTTTACAAGGTATTGAAACCTTGTCGCTTCGCTTGGAACGTCATGCAGAGAACACCAAAAAGGTGGTTGAATTCTTAAAGAGTCATCCGCAGGTTGAAAAGGTCAACCATCCGTCCTTGCCCGACCATCCCGACCATGGGCTATACCGGAGATATTTCCCGAACGGCGGCGGCTCCATATTCACCTTTGAAATTAAGGGTGGCCAGGAGGAAGCCCACAAGTTTATTGACACCTTAAAGATTTTCTCACTCCTTGCCAATGTGGCAGATGTCAAAAGTCTTGTAATCCATCCTGCAACCACCACTCACAGCCAGCTAAGTAAAGAAGAGCTTGAGGATCAGGGGATTAAGCCCAATACAATCCGTCTTTCAATCGGCACAGAGCATATTGACGATATTATTGCCGACCTTAATGGCGGTTTTGATGCAGTGAAGGAGTAATTATTATGTCAAAAGTATATACATCTGCCACAGAACTTATTGGTAAAACCCCTCTTCTTGAACTAACACATATTGAAAAAAACTTAGGACTTAAAGCGAAGATAGTCGCAAAGCTTGAATATTTTAATCCTGCAGGGTCTGTTAAAGATCGTATTGCAAAAGCAATCATTGACGATGCCGAAGCAAGCGGCAAGCTGAAGCCGTATTCGGTTATTATTGAGCCAACAAGCGGCAACACAGGAATCGGTCTTGCATCGGTAGCGGCAGCACGAGGATACCGCATTATCCTTACGATGCCGGAAACAATGTCGGTAGAGCGCAGACAGTTAATGAAGGCTTACGGTGCAGAGCTTGTGCTCACCGAAGGTGCAAAAGGCATGAAGGGTGCTATTGCAAAGGCAGAGGAACTTGCCGCAGAGACACCTAACAGTTTTATCCCCGGCCAGTTTGTAAACCCTGCCAATCCGAAAGCACACAGAGAAAATACCGGTCCTGAGATTTATGAAGATACCGACGGAAAGGTGGATATCTTTGTTGCAGGCGTAGGCACAGGCGGCACAGTGACGGGTGTAGGCGAATATCTTAAGTCAAAAAATCCCGATATTAAAATCATAGCGGTTGAGCCCGCATCTTCTGCTGTTCTTTCCACAGGTGTAGCAGGAGCGCACAAAATTCAAGGCATTGGTGCAGGTTTTGTCCCCGATGTTCTTAACACAAAAATTTATGACGAAATTATTCCCGTTTCAAATGAGGATGCCTTTGCCGCAGGAAAATTAATCGGCAAAAGTGAGGGTGTTCTTGTAGGGATTTCTTCAGGTGCAGCCACCTTTGCGGCCATTGAACTCGCAAAACGTCCTGAAAACGAAGGCAAAACCATCGTCGTTCTGCTCCCTGATACAGGCGACAGATATTTATCAACACCGTTGTTTGATTAAATGACATAAAAGCCGTTGTCTTTTTCGATAAAGCAGCGGCTTTTGTTCATAAATCAAGAAATATCTTGATTTACCTAGCCGTTTAGGTGTATAATATACTACAAGATTAAAAGAACTACTCTTATGAAAATCATTGATTTACTTAAAAAGAAAATTCTTCTCTTTCCTTTGAAGTTTTTTCTCCAAAAACAGACACTGTTTTTGAAAAATGTGAGAATTGCTACTGAAAAAATTGCAAAACTTTCTCCTTTTTTTATGAGTGTTACCTATGGTGCAGACGATGGAATAAGCAAATATTTAGATATTGCCAAGCGGATAAAATAACAATCTGCTCTATAATTTTTTTGTAAAATCCGTGAAGCAGGAATTACGATTCCAATTATTCCGGGTATTATGCCCATTACAAATTCCAATAAGGTAGAGTGCGCCATTAAGCTTTCGGGCTCCTTTATGCCCCAGCGTTTTAAGAGCCTTGTTGATAAATTCGATTACGATCCTGCGGCTATGAAACAGGCGGTTATCGTTTAAGCTACCGGCCAATTTATAGAGCTGTATTCCAGCAGAATTACCAATGTACACGTATACTCAATGAATAAATCTGATGTTGCATCAAAAATTCAACACAATCTTTCAGATATTCTTGGTAAATAAAATTATTTAGGGAGTAAAAAACATGCTGATTTCCACAAGAGGACGATATGCTTTGCGCATATTACTTGATCTCGCAGAACATAATAATGACGGCTATATCGCAATGAAAAATGTGGCGGAACGCCAAGGTCTATCACTCAAATACATTGAAAAAATTATGCCCGTTCTTTCAAAAAATAATTATGTTGAGGGTGTTCACGGCAAGGGCGGTGGTTACCGATTGACAAGAGAACCAAAAGATTATAAAGTGGGTGATATTTTACGACTTGCCGAAGGAGATCTGGCACCGGTAACTTGCCTTCAATGCAACGCCGAAAAGTGTGAACGTGCTGACACGTGTCCCACTTTACCTATGTGGACTGAATTTCATAATATGGTAAATAATTATTTTGACAGTATCACTCTAAGCGATTTGATGAAATAATATAGTGATAGCAGACACTAAAAATGTGCCTGCTATTATTTTTGATATAGAAAACCCACTGCACTTAGCCGGGGGTACTATTATAATAAAAAACAACCTGCACGTTACATAACAAGACAAAAAGATATGTAACGTGCAGGCATTTATTTTGAGCTATTTCAAGATGGAAACAGCATCACTTATTGTTTTTTCGAGTGCTTCTTTTCCGTAAACATCAACCTGTGCTTTATTCTTTTCTCCGTGTGTAAGGCAGCCTGCACCGCCGATACAGCCGCCGATACAAGCCATACCTTCGATAAAGTTTGCATCAAGCACATTTTTGCTTTTTTTCAGTAAAGCTATCTTACAAGCCTCTATTCCGTCACATACGGCAGGTTTCACTGTAAAATCAATCTTCTGTTCAGTCAGCGCCTGAACAACAGCATCTGAAAGACCGCCTGAACGTGCAAATATTCTGCCAAAGTATGATGCGTTGTCAAGAACATCTTCAGAAAGAGTTGTTATATCAATATCTTTACTGTCAAAAAGTGCCTGAAGTTCTTCAAATGTAAGAACTTCATCCACAAATGGCTTGACTGTTTCAAGCTGTGCCTCTGCTTTCTTTGCAGTACAAGGTCCGATGAATACGACCTTTGCGCCCTCACTTGTTTCCTTGATATACTTCGCAAGCATTGCCATAGGTGACAGGTTATGTGATATATAAGGCATAAGAGCAGGAAAAGCTGACTTGATATACTGCACAAAGGCAGGACAGCATGAACTTGTCAAAAATTCTTTTTCGCTAAGTTCTTTTGATTCTTCCATAGCGACCATATCTGCACCGAGAGCTGCTTCAACAACGGTGAAAAAACCAAGTTCCTTTAATCCTGTAATTACCTGACCAAGTTTAGCATAAGTAAACTGGCTTGAAATTGATGGAGCAACCACAGCATAAACCTTATATTTTTCATTGTTCTGACTTTTTTTCAGAATATCGATAACGTTTAATATATATGACTTGTCACTTATTGCACCAAATGGACACTGATATACACAAGCACCACACTGAATACATTTATTGTTATCAATTGCTGCTGCGTTATCATCATTGATTGAAATTGCTTTGACTTTACAAGCAATCTGACATGGGCGCTTGTGATTGACAATGGCTGCAAAAGGACAAACCTTTGCGCACTGACCGCATTCAACACACTTTGACTTATCAATATGTGCGACATGGTTGTGGTCAAAAGAAATTGCACCACGCTTACAAACATCCTCACATCTGTGGGCAAGACAACCACGGCAAGAATCCGTTACCTCGTAACCTGCAGCGGGACATTCATCACAAGCGATATCGATAACCTCAATAACATTGGGGTTATCTTTGTCACCGCCCATTGCAAGTTTTACACGCTCACCGAGAATCGCACGCTCTTTATAAACACAGCAGCGCATCGTTGAGGTCTTGCCGGGCACAATCTTCTGTGGGATATCAAGAAGATTCTGAAGAAGTGTGTCATTCCATGCCTCGTGAGCCACCTGACGCAAAACTTTATATTTAAGATACTGAACCTTGGTGTCAAATTTTCTCATTATATACACTCCTTAGAAATAACTGACTTTAATGCGTTTACCCATTTTTCTGAGAGACTTAGAAAGCTCCTCAACAAGATTCATTTTAATGCTAAAGTTTATAGGTAAGTCAGGGTTCTGATGAGCAGGATTAATTGCACGACCAACATAGAAATTGATGTCCGTAGCCTCTTCAAACAGTAGACGGCAGATGAGAGATGCGCCATCTTTTTTGAAACTCCAGTGCTCATAATGCTTGTTTTCGCCGAGATAATCTTCAGCGTATTCAACGACCTTATTAACCGTTATTACACCTTCTGTCACCAGGTCAACCCCCTCTAATTCCGCAATAGGAGGAACATCACTCTGCTCAAATATAAGCGACGGTCTGAGAGGTTTTCTCAAGAATTTTGCGGCTATTGAGGAAGTTGTACCTCCACAAATGATATGTTTGCCCTCCTTTGAGAAGAACAGTGACATCATTCTATCAGCATCATCACGGTTAGACGGAGGCCCGAAAAGCATATTCATAGGAACCCTTTTTCTTATACGCACAATACAAGCTGTTGCATCATCACCCGGTTTATGACCGTAAAGCTTATCACATTCATCAACAAGTATTGTTGAAAGTGTTTTAGCAGTATAGCCTGCAGGTGCAAGAGTTTCAAGAAAATCAATAATATCTTCTCTCTTCCATCCAAAATTGTAAGAAATTCCGATTCCTGCATGAGGACAACCGTCACTCATTGCAATAAAAATATCGTTTTCCTGCAAATTGATAATGGATTTGAATATCTTTTTGCCACCGATGTTCATTTCTGTCTTGGGATAATCCCAATTCTTTTCATCACGGATAATAATCGCATGAGGATTATCGTACTGAATAAGCTCAGCAGTCTGATTGTTTTTAAGATGAATAATTGTGAAAGTCGAATATGCCACGCCTCTGACTGAGCATACAGGCAGAGTTGCTGCAATTGTTTCAACACATTCTTCAAGTGACAATCCTTCTGCAAGCATAGTTGAAATAATCTTGGATGTAAGAGTAGAAAGAATACTTGCTTTTACACCGCTGCCGAGTCCGTCCGACAACACAATAACTGTCGATTCGTCATTCGGCTCAACTATATCAACATGGTCTCCGCAAAGCTCTTCACCGTGATGATTTATACTTTTATATCCGATATCAGCACATAAATCATTCATTGGTAATTGACTCCTTCAGCTTTGCAAGAGCAATTTTGGTTTCAGCGGCTGTTTCTCCCAAAAGGGATGCAATTTCCTGAACGATACGCATCTGCTTTTCAACAACCTTGTCAGCAACTTCTACAGTTTGCTTACTGATGGTATCTTTTCTTTCCTTTGCATATTGCTCATCAGTAACATCACGCATAATACCTACAAGAAGTCTTGAATCACGGTCATAAACTATTGTCTGTTCAACATAACGCTTGTACTCAGCGAAGTATACACGCTCGTTATGAATTCCTATACCCGTGTCACGGACTTTCATAAAAGGCGTGGGATCAAGAATTCTTATACACTGAGTACCGAGAACATCGGAAGCATAACGGATATTCATAATTTCTCTTGCAGCCTTGTTAATCTGCTGAACTTCAAGCTGGTCGTTAAGAACAATAAGTCCATTAGGTGAATTGTTAACGATTGTATCAGAAAAGCTTTCAGCCTTATCCTTGAGGAATGGAAGACACATGGAGCTTTCTGCTTTGCCCTGAATAATAGCGATTGCCTTTTCACGGCAGGTATTGTATCCGCAGGAGCCACAATTAAGCTCCTGAGAGGGCTTAAATTTGCCCATCTGACGCAGAACATTATTTATTTCATAATCAGAAGGCTGGGGAGAACGCTGTTCGATAAATTCAAAATGTTTTTTTAGTTCCTTTGCTTTAGGCTGAGAAACATCGAAATCCTTTGCGCCCGCATATTTTGTGATGGTGATATAATCCTTTACTGTTTCTGTATGATGATATTTTTCCATAACGGGACCACCCATACAGCTTCCGACACAAGCAGACATCTCAATAAAGCATTTATGAATTTTTCCGCTTTCAATATCCTTAAGAGCTGCGATGCAGTTTTCTACACCGTCAAGTGCAAGATATGTAAAGCCGGAGTTTTCCTGTGACATTGTTTTAAGCACACCGCCCGTGGTCGGAAAAAATCTTGCACGGGAGCAGATATCATTATCCATTTCCGACTCAATTTCTATATTTTCAGATTTTAACCATTCGGTTAATTCTTCAAATGTAAGTACTGCATCCACAATGCCTTCATAATGCTCAGCTTCATCCTTTTTTGCGACACAAGGTCCGATAAATACAGTTTTTGCATTCTGATATCGCTGCTTTATATCGTTACAATGAGCCTGCATAGGAGAAACAACATCGGCAAGATACTCAAGAGCCGCAGGATGATGCTTCTGAATAAGAAGGTTAATAGAATGGCAACAAGAGGAAATTATTACATCTCTGTCTTACTCTTTTATCATTCTTTCATATTCATTTTTTACAATAGTTGCACCGTTTGCAGTTTCCTCAAAATCATAAAATCAGAGCTTTTTAAGGGCTTTTCTCATTGAGTTGATACATGTACAGTCGTAG
>JAFTLT010000043.1 GCA_017452785.1 Clostridia bacterium
GTTATTCCCCTGTTAGGGGAAATGTCTGCAAAGCAGACAAAAGGGTGCCCGTTTACGGAGTAAAAGCTGGCAAAACCTTCAGGTTTTGACTGAGGGGTTCTTGTCGCACGGAACAAAAGTATGAGCCCCAGCGGCTTGAGCGTGTAACAACTAATTACGATAACCAAATTAATTTTATAACACAAATATCCTCAATAAAATTAGCAATCGCTTTAAGTTGATGAAACACCTGAAAGCAGAGGTAAAAATCAAGAGAGTCGGTAACAAATACCAACTCTCTTTGCGGATATAAACTTACTTATCAGCAGGCAGTAAACCTGCGACCTCAATTCCTAATTGTCAGTTATTTCGCTTCCATTTCGACTTTTGCGATGAATAAGTCACCGACGATGTCAATATCAAGTCTGCCTCCCTGAAGTAAGCAGAGATTTTCTGCAATGCTAAGACCAAGGCCGTTGCCTTCGGTTGTTCGTGAGGCGTCACCTCTGACAAAGCGCTGTTTAAGCTCTTCGGGAGAAATGTTTAGAGGTGCGGCAGAAATATTCTTAAGGGTGATAATGCCTTTGTTTTCACTTCTTTCAGCTGAGATGTAAACTCTTGTTGATGCCATTGCGTATTTTTTGACATTGACAATGAGATTTTCGAGAACTCTGTAAAGAAGCTTGCTGTCTGCTCTGACTATAATATCGTTTTCGGGTATATCGCAGACTATGCTGAGCCCCTTTTTGTCGAAGGCATCGCTGTGTTCGCCGATTATCTGTGAGAGCATTTCCTTAAGGCTCACATCTATAAGACTCACATCTATGTTGCCTGTTGCTGCCTTTGAGGCTTCAACTAAATCGGAAATAAGATATTTAAGTCTGTCGCTCTTTTCGCCCAGTACCTCAAGATATGACTGGGCTGTTTCATTCTGAATATCGCAGTGCTTGAGAAGCTCAACATAGTTTATGATGCTTGTCAGGGGAGTTTTAAGGTCATGGGAAATATTTGTGATAAGCTCGGTTTTTGTGGTTTCCTGCTTCACGGCCTCTTCAACGGCAATTCTTATGCCGTCACCCAGCTCCTCCAAATCCTCTGTGGCAGGAATGAGATAATCGGGAATAGCAGCACGGTTGATATAGGTGTCAAGGTTGCCTTTGCGGTATGCGCTGAGGACTTCAAGCAGTCTGTCAACACCGCCCACGAATTTGAGAGCTCTGAGAACTGTAAACACATCAGCGAAAATCAGAGGTACGCCGGCAAGCACCAGTATCACCAATTCACCGAAGTGATCGAGCCCCCACTGCAGCGTTAATATACAGATAGGCGGACATATAACATTTAATGCCACAAGTATGCCTGTTTTTATGAGAACTATTTTTTTGATGTTTTTTGTGTAATAGAGCTTTTCTTTTACATCTCTATAGAGCTTAATAAGAGCTTTGCCGGGCATAAGCAGAAGTGAAAAGAATTTTTTCAGCATTTTAAATATGAATTTGACAGGCTTTTTGAAAAGCCACACAATAAACAGGCTTTTTATAAATCTCTTTGCCTTTATAATTTTTGTCACGCTCAAAATGAACTCCATAAGTATGCCTGCCACAACAGAAGCTAAAACCGGCAGACAGTTAATAAAGAACTGAGCGAAAGAATAGCTGATATAAGGGTATTCATCTATAATCAATATTGCCGCGCCAAAAGCAAGTGCAATAAGGCCTGCGCTTATAAGAAGTTTGATTTCAAGGAAGATTTTATCTGTGGGCAGAAGGTAAACTGTGTCATCTTCAGGGCTCCGTCTGCCTGCAAGAATGCACAAAATAACAAGTGCTATAAGATAAATTCCGAGACCCAAAGCCACATTGACTATTGCCTCTCGTGCGAAAGCGCCTGCGTTAAGAAGTTCTGTCTGCATTTCGGCAATACTCTTTTCGCCAAAGAAAACAGCATCCTTATTGAAATAAACAGCAAGGTCATAGCTGCCGACAGCGTTTTCAGAGCCATCTATACGCAAGGAAGCGTGATAGGTTGTTTCCTGAGTAGGATGAGTAACCTCCGGCATAGTTGTCGTCACTTTTACATTCTGCACCTGATTCGTTGCAGGGCGATGCTCAATTCTCACATAAAAGTCCTGATATCCATTATAAAATCTTGAGCCCTCGTCATAATAGACTGAACCTCTGTTGGAAACATATCTTCCGTCTGAGCCCACTATAGTGAAGTTGTAGCCCGAAATGGGAACAGTCTGTTTTTTATCGTTGGTTATAACGGTACCGTCGTCTAAAGTAACGCTGTAATAAATATTTTTATAGGCCGTTCTGAAGTTATCTTCTCTGAGAGCATTTTTATATTCCTCATAGGTGCCGAAATAGACGCTCAGACCGCAGTCAATAAGCCCTTGCTTGAAAATATCCTCCTTTATGCTGAGAATATGTGTGCCCGGGTCAAAAATAACCGTCTGATTTTCCTTTTCTATTTCAACATAAGGCAGATCAACAAGCAGCTCACCGCCGAGGGCTTTCGCCTTTTTAGTGTTAGCCTCAAAATTGGTTTTGTTATATTCTCCGCTTTCTTCATCGCAGTTTGAATAAAGCTCCCATTCATAGTAGGTGTCAAAGAGATGAACATAGTGCTCCTCATAATTCTTGCTCTTATCTTCTTTATGAAGCTTCAGTTCAATAACACCCGTGCTCACGAGAGAGAATACGCTTTCCGAATAGACTTCGTTTTCAACAATTTCGCGGTAAATGTTTGTCAGCAGGTTATGCTTATAGGTTTCAAACTTAGTTTTATTTTCCCCGTTAAGCTTTTCGAAGCTCGCCTTAGTGCCGTCGCCATAAACAGTCAGATATCTGTTAAGGTCATAGAAATAGTTTCTCATACACGAGTCAAAAACTTCCGAGGTAAAAAAATCCCTGTCCTCCTTAACGAAAATTCCTTCTAAATAATATTCAACGTCAATATCCTCCTGATTAGCTATATAGAGAAAATCGTCAAGTGCGCCCTTAGCTGAAAATCCCACAACCGTCAGGGCCAGAATTACGGCTATGATTTTAACAATAAGTCTTCCGTTAAATTTTGTCGACTTTGTATCCAATGCCCCACACCACCTTTATGTATTTTGGGTTTTTTGTGTCGATTTCGATTTTTTCTCGAATTCGTCTGATGTGAACGGTTATAATTTTGTCTGAGCCTATGGCAGCTTCATTCCACACGTTTTCGTAAATCTGAGTGGAGGAAAGAGTTCTGCCCATATTGAGCATAAGATATTCCAGTATGCGGTACTCTGTAGCGGTGAGTCTGACCTCTTCGCCGTCAACGGTTACGCTTCTGCCGTCGATATCAAGCTCAAGGCCGCCTGTTCTGAGAATTCTGCTGTTTTCTGAAGGAACAGTGCCCAGAGTAGTGTAGCGTCTTATCTGTGACTTGACTCTTGCACACACCTCAAGGGGATTGAAGGGTTTTGTGACATAATCGTCGCCGCCTATGCCGAGCCCTGCAATTTTATCTGCATCCTCACTTTTGGCCGAAAGGAAAATTATGGGCACATTGCTTCGTTCTCTGATTTTTAAGGTTGCTGATATGCCGTCCATGCCCGGCATCATTATATCCATAATAATGCAGTGGACTTCATTTTCCATAAGAATGTTGACAGCCTCAATTCCGTTATAGGCGGCAAGGGTGTTGTAGCCGTCAGCCTTAAGGTAAATTTCAATTGAGCGCACGATGGCTTTATCGTCATCGCAGACAAGTACGTTAAACATAAAAATCCTCTCCGTTCATTGTTAACCGTTCTGTAAATGACAGCAAGCATTTTCCTTTGCCGTCATTTATAGTGTAAGGGCAAAAAATTACAACTTTCATTAGAAATTATAACAAATGAATTACTTTTTTTAAAGGTTGAATATATTAAGATTTTATGATATTATCGAAGACGGTGATTTTATGATATTGCGAATGCCTTCATATTGCAAAAACTTTAAGTGCACGGCGGACAAATGCTCTGACAACTGCTGCATCGGCTGGGAAATTGATATAGACCCCTCTTCGGCAGAGTACTATAAAAGCATAGAGGGAGCCTTTGGTGAGCGACTGAAAAAGGATATTGCTTTCGGCGAAACCTGCTCATTTAAAATGAAGGGTGAACGCTGTGCGTTTCTGAATGAAAATAATCTTTGCGATATAATTATTAATCTTGGTGAAGATTCACTTTGCCAGATTTGCCGTGACCACCCCAGATATTTTGAGTCGTACTCTGCCGTTAAGGAAGGCGGTGTGGGGCTTTGCTGTGAGGAGGCTGCAAGGCTTATACTGTCTCAGACAGAGAAGTTTTCTACCTATGATATGCCATGTGATGATGAGGGTGAAGACGGTTATGACGAGGAGCTTTATGATTATCTGATTTTTGTAAGAGAGCAGATAATCAGACTAATCGAGGATGAAAGTCTGCCTTTAAAACAGAGACTTGTTTCGGTGCTGTGTTTTGCACACAAGGTTCAGGATAATGTTGATAACTTTCGATATGAAAAAGAAGACCCCTTTATTGTAAGTAAAGGCTTAAGCATTGATATGAGGAAAATAAAAGAAAGGCTTCTGTCTCTTGAAATAATAGATAACAGATGGGAAGTTTATATGAGCAGGCTATCAAAAAATTATGGAGAGACAGAAAGACTTATCTGCGAAAACAAAGAGCCTGACGAAACAGTAAGCAGGTATTTGCAGAATATAGCTGTTTATTTTATCTGGCGTTATTTTATGAAGGCTGTTTTTGATGAAGAAATTTTCTCTAAGGTGTGGCTGAGCGTAATAAGCACTTTATTTATTGAGAGGATGTTTGTGCACGCATATATTGAAGGTAATGATATGACTCTTGAATTATGCAGTTATCTTGCCAAAAACTACTCTAAGGAAATTGAATACAGCGAAGAAAATTTGGAAAATATGGAGTTTAGTTTTCGTGAATGACGGATATGATGAAGGAGCAGATTTTGAGTCTGCTCCTTTAAATATGGGATGATGAAAAAGAAATAATGATATATCGCCAAAGGCGATATGATATACTGCTATGGGCAGTATGATATATTTCAGCAAGCTGAAATGTGATATATGCTTTGCAAGCATATAAAAAGAATAAAAAAAGAAAAGGGTCACACTCTCGTGTAACCTCATTTTCTTGGCGCGCTGTAAGGGATTCGAACCCCTGACCTTCTGGTCCGTAGCCAGACACTCTATCCAGCTGAGCTAACAGCGCATTTGGATTTTGCCAAAGTATATTACCATAAATATGCCCTCTTGTCAAGATAAAAATCAAAAAAACTTCCATTGATATTTTTATTAATTTGTGCTATCATCATATCATATTAAAACAGAGGTGATTTTTTTATGAATATATGGCATGATATAAGTGCTGACAGAATATCCACAACCTGCTTTGATGCTGTTATTGAAATCAGCAAGGGAAGCAAAATGAAATATGAATTCGACAAAAAGACAGGTCTGCTTCGTCTTGACAGAGTGCTGCACACATCAACTCACTATCCTGCAAACTACGGCTTTATACCCCTGACATTTGCTGCTGACGATGACCCTCTTGACGTGCTCGTGCTCTGCTCTGAAAGAATTGACCCTCTTGTGCTGGCTGAGTGCTATCCCATAGGCGTTATCACTATGCTTGACAGCGGTGCGGCTGATGATAAGATTATAGCTATTCATGCAGGTGACCCCACATATAACGGTTACACGGATATTTCACAGCTCCCGAAGCATATTTTTGATGAGATGACTCACTTTTTCTCTGTTTATAAGACTTTAGAAAACAAAACAACTGTTATTGATGAGGCAAAGGGCAGAGAAGAAGCTATAAAGATTATTGAAGAAGCCATTGAAAGATATAAGGAATATTACGGAAAGTATAAGTTTATGTAATTTTGAATGCAAAATTGTGGTCGCAGTTTTACCGATGACTGATAAGTAAAATTATATCCGCAGAGAGAGTTGGTATTGTTACCGACTCTCTTGATTTTTACCTTATTCGTCTTGACCGTAAAGGAATAGGCGGATGTTTTGTTTCGGTTCCGTCAGGTGCATAAATATGAATAATGCTGTTATATTTAGTCAGCTGCAAATAATTTACTCTATCAGCTCAAGCCGCTGGGGCTCATACACCCTCTTGCAGTTCCCAAAATTCATAACGGCTTGGAGCGCCTATGAATTTTGACCGCTGCGCCATCATCGCCTCGCTTCATCCACCACAGGTGGCGCTTCGGTGACGATGCCCGTGCGACAAGAACCCCTCAGTCAAAACCTGAAGGTTTTGCCAGCTTTTACTCCGTAAACGGGCACCCTTTTGTCTGCTTTGCAGACATTTCCCCTAACAGGGGAATAACCTTTCAGGGGCGCCGAGATGCAAAAGCGCA
>JAFTLT010000044.1 GCA_017452785.1 Clostridia bacterium
CATTTGCTCATCTCATAGAAAAGTAAAAGCAACACCTGCAGTTGGTGTCGCTTAGATGTGCCTTCAGGCACCGCTGGTATTGTTTACCCTTATAGGGTTATTATCCAAACCACGTCCTTTCGGGCGTGGTTGGTGATTTTATTATTTTTATAAAAAGCCTCAACCCTAAGAGGGTGAAAAGCGTAAAAAATCTCCCCGAAACCATAAGTGAAGGTTCGGGGAATTATCCTTATTTGATTGTCAGCACTGCATTGTAATCATCAATGCCATAGTTTCCTGCTGTGTTTTTCAGCAGGTCATAAAGGTCAGCTTTTTTGCCGTCCCAACCCTTGACATCTATCCTTTTGAGTATGAAGTTTATTCTCTTAAGCAAATTCAGCCACAAGTCGCCTTTAGGTGTACCCTCAACAAAAGACTGATTTCCTTCGAAAGTACCACGCACAAGCTCTGTAGCATAGTCAAGAGTACGCATATTTTTTATGCTTTTATCACATTTGATAAGTAGCAGTCTTGCAAGTGTGCCTACTTTCACCTTGCATATAAATTTTCCTGCTATGCGAAGTACTTTTTTGATAATACCTTTATCCTCTATATGGAACTTTCTCATTGCACGCTCAGTGTCATCTCTCATATCAGTGATAAGGTTGACTATCATTCTGTCAAACATATCTGAAAGGTACTTTTTACAGTCATCTGTATCCCATTCAAAGTCAGGCGTGGGAATACTTTTAATCTCAACTGTTTTTTCGTCTGCAATGCTAACTAATCTGATAAAGGCAGGGTCAGCTATAACCGAACCGGTTGTGATGTCATAAAGCTTGTTGCCTTTTTCCGTAACCAATTCGTTAATGCTCTGATTATGCATATGTCCCGTGAAAATAATGTGTATGCCGTTATCAGCAAGGAAGCACGCAAATTCGTGTGCATCTCTTATAAGCATAGGAGAAATCAGCGAGAATAAAGGCTGACCGGGGAGAATAGGATAATGACACATGGCAACCATTGTCTGGTTATCCGCTCTTGCCTTTTTTGCCTGAGCCTTAATCCACTCACGCTGTTGCTCAAAGAAATAATATTTACCGTCTTTTTTAAGGTCGCAGTTGAGCGCCATAAGACGCACATTCTCACTGAGCTGTGCAACATAAGAGAGATGCTCTCTGTCTGCCGCAATTGCATCACCGAAGCCGAAGTCCTTATACATATCAAAAAGCTCGTCTCTTTCAGTGTGCTCAGGTGAATATCTGCCGTTTTCCCCAAAGGCAAAGGTGTCTTCTCTTTTCCATTTGAAATCATGGTCGGCAGTAACAACATATATTTTTTTACCGCTGTTTTTAAGTTCATAAAGCAGCTTCAAAAAGCCTTCGTGACTCTTTTTTTCTCCGTTAAAGGATAAATCTCCTGCAATAAGAACAATATCTGCTTCATCGGCTTTTTTAAGAAATTCAAATACACTTTTATTTATACTCTCAGTTTCCGCAAAGCACTTTTGCTCATAATGCATAAAATCTTCATATTCTTCGCCACTGCAGCCAAGTGCAGTGTCAAAAAAATGAGGGTCTGCCATTACATAAAATTTAAATTGCTTCATATTTTATTTCTCCTTTATATCATCTGAATATATAATATCACATTTTTATTCAGCTGTCACCTATTAAAAATATTTAACTCTGCGTTGTAAATAGATGTGACCCATTTTTTTAAAAAATAAAGTCAAAGTATAGTACAATGATTTTTGGAAGCCTTTGGAATGGAGCGTAGCGGAATGGAAAAGGCTTCCAAAAATCGGCGGTCACGCAGACAGCTTCTC
>JAFTLT010000045.1 GCA_017452785.1 Clostridia bacterium
AAGGCGAATAAAACTGAAAAAGCACTTCTTACGAAGTGCTTTTTCATGTGTTTACAGCTTAATTTAGCAACAAGGAATTTTTAGTGTTATTCTGCCTTCGGCAGAGTGATATTTTCACTTTGTGAAAGTTTTATTGAAACCTTCGGTTTCAGTGATATTTTATTCGCCAATAAACTCGCAAAGCGAATAACACTGTGCGAAGCACAATAAAACTGCGAAGCAATAAAACTCGCCGTAAGGCGAATAAAACTGAAAAAGCACTTCTTACGAAGTGCTTTTTCATGGCAGGGATGGCAGGATTCGAACCTACGAATGCAACAGTCAAAGTGTTGTGTCTTACCGCTTGACGACATCCCTATATTTAATTTTAGGTATAAAAAAATGGGGTGGATAATCGGATTCGAACCGACGACCTCCAGGGCCACAACCTGGCACTCTAACCAACTGAGCTATATCCACCACATAATGGCGCGCTTTGAGGGACTCGAACCCCCGACCTACTGCTTAGAAGGCAGTTGCTCTATCCAGCTGAGCTAAAAGCGCATATTAAATTTACTGGAGCGGGTGATGGGAATCGAACCCACACGACCAGCTTGGAAGGCTGGGATTCTACCATTGAACTACACCCGCATCTTCACTGCAACGCTGATTATTATACACAATCGGCGCTGCAATGTCAAGTGTTTTTGATAATTTATTTTTAAAATTTACAGATGCGAAAAGACTAATTTTTCCTCTTTCATTTCAGCTGCAATAGCTGAAACTGATGAATCTGCATTGTCAATTATGATATTGGCAATTTCATCTTCAATTTCCTTGCGGATAAGGTTGCGAAGATCTCTTGCTCCCCTTGCGCCGCCGTGACCCTTTTTGGCAAGGTACACGGGAACATCGTCAGTGTATTTAAAGGTGATATCTTTCTCTTTAAGCGAAGCCACAAGTTCGTCAAGTAGCAGGGCTGAAATCTTTTCATAGTCCTCAACAGTGAGGTTATTAAACACAGCAATTTCATCGACTCTGCCGAGGAATTCCGGTCTGAGGAAATCGGAAAGTGCTTTCATAACCTTTTCTTTCGTTGCGTCGCCCTTTTCCTTACCAAAGCCCAGTGCTCCACCCTTGCGCTCACTGCCTGCATTTGAGGTCATAACAATAACAGTGTTTTCAAAATTGACTGTTCTGCCCTGAGCGTCGGTTATTCTGCCTTCGTCAAGAATCTGAAGAAGAATATTCATAACATCAGGATGTGCCTTTTCAATCTCGTCAAAAAGTATAACACTGTAAGGCTTTCTTCTCACCTTTTCAGTGAGCTGACCTGCCTCGTCATAGCCAACATATCCCGGAGGTGAACCGATAATTCTTGACACGCTGTGCTTTTCCATAAACTCACTCATATCAAGTCTTATAAGTGTTTCAGGGGTGGAGAACAGCTCAGTTGAAAGCAGCTTTACAAGCTCTGTTTTTCCCACACCTGTTGGGCCGACAAATATGAATGAAGCAGGACGTCTTCTGGGGCTGACCTGCACACGGCTGCGCTTAATAGCACCTGCAATTGCATGGATAGCCTCATCCTGACCGATAACCTTCTTTTTAAGTGACTCTTCAAGTCCTGCAAGCTTTTTGAGGTCGCTTTCAATTATTTTGCTTGAGGGAATTCCTGTCCACAGCTCTATAACCTTGGCAATGTCCGCCTCAGTAACGCCGTTATCAAGAGCCGCCTGAGTGAGAGACTCAACATCAGCCTCAACCTTGACAATATCACTCTTAAGCTTTGCAATAGCCTCATAGTCCATATTGTCAGTTGCGTTCATAAGAGCCTCTTCCTCAGCCTTAAGCTCGCTGAGCTTTCTCTCTGCAATTTCAAGGTCACTTATTGCCTTGTTGCGAAGATTTGCGCAGGTGCAGGCTTCGTCAAGCAGGTCAATTGCCTTGTCTGGCAGAAAACGGTCTGTGATATATCTCTCTGAAAGCACAACAGTCTTTTTAACAAGGTCATCACTGATTCTGACTCTGTGATAGGTTTCATAGTACCCCTTGATTCCGAGAAGAATTTCAGTTGCATCTTCGATTGATGGCTCCTCAATTTTAACAGGCTGGAAACGTCTCTCAAGAGCCGCATCCTTTTCTATGTGCTTACGGTACTCGGTGAATGTGGTGGCACCGACAACCTGAATTTCACCACGTGAAAGAGCAGGCTTAAGGATATTCGCCGCATTCATTGAGCCTTCGGCATCGCCTGTGCCAACGAGATTATGAACTTCATCGATAAACAGGATGATGTTGCCGTTGTCCTTTACCTCATCAATAAGAGTTTTTATTCTTGACTCAAACTGGCCTCTGAACTGAGTTCCGGCAACAAGAGCTGTCAGGTCGAGAAGGTGAATTTCCTTATCTGCAAGCTTTGCGGGCACCTCACCTCTGACAATTTTAAGGGCAAGACCCTCAGCAATTGCTGTTTTACCTACACCGGGCTCACCGATAAGGCACGGGTTATTCTTTGAGCGTCTGCAGAGAATCTGAATTGTGCGTGCAAGCTCCTTATCTCTGCCTATAATATTGTCTATTTTGCCTTCACGGGCCTTTGCTGTCAGGTCGTTGCAGTAAAGAGTGAGGAACTTTCTTTTCTTTTCAGGCTTTTTAGGCTGCTGAGAACGCTTTGCGCCCTGTGATGAAGAAGATGTCTGCTGCATAGGTGAAGGCATATTTTCCGGCTTTTCAGCCTTAATAAGTCCATTTCTCAGGTCACCCATAAGGCCCTGCAAAAACGGCAGAGTTGGTGAGCCTCCGCTCTCAAATGAGCCTTCCTCATCGTCATCGGGGAACATCTGTGTGAACTGCTCGCTGAGAGCCTCCACATCGTCCTCTGTTATGCCCATACTGTCCATCATCTGCTTAATAGGGCCAATATTCATTTCCATAGCGCAGTTAAGACATAAACCCTCCGGCACGGTTTTGCCGTCGATAATCTTAGAGATAAATATAACCGCCGGACGCTGTTTACATCTGCTGCAAATTACTTTTTTCATTGTCTACTCCTTGGGGATAATTTATTTGCTCTGAGCCTTTTTCTTATTGTCAAAATATTCCTTGAACTGTCTGAAGGTTTCTGGCATATAGCTCAGGAATGCTGCAATTGTCATAATAGCTGAAACAGCAACAATAATACCTGTCACCACTGCGGGAAGTTCAAAGCCAACCACTGCATTAAGTGCACCGACTTCGGGGCCGAAAGCGATGATAAGCACCATGCCCACATAGAAAACAAGGGTTGCTGCCTTGCCCCAGAATTCAGCTGCACCGGGACGGATATTCAAAAGAAGCATAATAAGTCCACCGATAATCATAATAGCTTCTTTGATGAGGAAAACAAGGAAAACCCAGCTGAAAGCCTGAATCAATGCGTTTTCAGCACTTCTGAAATCGATTAAAAGCATAATAGCAATTGTTATCTGTGTCAGCTTATCTGCAACAGGGTCAAGTATCTTGCCAAGGGCGCTGACTTGATTAAACCTTCTGGCAATCTGGCCGTCGAAGGTGTCTGAAAGGCCTGAAAGAGCAAGCACAAAAACTGCCCAGATTTTTTCATCATTATAAAAGAGAACTGCAAAAACGGGTATGAGTAAAATTCTGATAAGTGATAATAAGTTGGGAATTGTCCAACAACCTTTAAATAAATCTTTCATAAGTATATTCCTTTCTTTATTGAACGATTATCATATAGTTTTTAAACTGTAGCAGCTCCGCTGACAACAGAAACAATATTTTCTGCTGTGGCAATAATAACTGAATTGCTGACTGCTTCGTTGAAGGCTTCATTGCCGATGAATGATGCCACAATGCCGATAAGTGTTGAAATAATAACAACAACTATCAGACCTTCGATTGCGCCTAAAACTGCACCGAGAACACTGTTGAACTGCTTGAATGCAGGCAGCTTCTTGATGATTTTGTCAAGGAATTTGACAACTATCTTGAGCACAAAACCAAAGGCGATTGCCATGAGCACAAAGAGAATGAACTGCACCACAGCAGTACCCACAGGCTCAACAACATTTGTCATTATAGTCTCAAGCAGATTATCTCCGCCGAGGTTAACTTCACTGACCTTGTCAATAATTGCCTGCTTGTCAATGCCCATAAGGTTCATAAGTCCGCCAAGAGCATCGGGAATAGAGTTTATGATTTCCTCAGCCTGCAAGGCATAGTCCTTTGTGCCGACCTCACCGAGAGCTGAGCCGAGATATGCCTCAGCTGCTTTTTTAACAAAAATGTTATAGCCCTGAGTTGCGAAGCCCTCTGAAAGGAATCTTGCAAGAATAACCGAAACAATAGTTCCGCATAAATCAAACAAGCTCTTGAAAAAGCCTTTTTTCATTGAGGTGATTATAACTGTTCCGAAAATAAGTATTAAAAATATATCAACTATATATTCCATGAATTACCTCCTGTAAAAAATATGCTATGTATTATATCACATATTTTTTTATTATACAAGTTCAATTTGTTATAGACTTATTCACTCTGCGCTTTTTCAACACCTCCCAGACTGTAACAGTAAATTTTTTTGCCGGCTGTGACAACACCTTTGCATTTGCCGGTGAAGGACAGCTGCTGACCCGCCTTTCCGCCTGAAGTAACGGTTTTTATGCCGTCATCATAAAGCAGAAAGACTTCTTTTCCCTCAAGGGAAAGGTCAATTATATTTTCATCGACACTGATACTGTAAAAGACGTCAGCATCGGTGCTATACACGCTTAAAAGATCTTTTGCAAAGTTTTCTTTGTCATCAAAAACCACAGCAGTGTTGCCCTGAGAGTCTGCAGCATAAAAAAGCATTTTAGAGTCAAAAGTAATCTTTTTGCTGACAGTTTCATCTTTTTTGGCATTGCAGATATAAAGAGCATCGTCGCAAAGCACACTGAATTTATCTGAAGATATATGCCTTAATTTTATGCAGGCTGAGCCGTGAAGAGTATATTCGCAAACAGGTTCCTCCTGACCTATTTCCAGAACATACAGCTTTGTGTATGCTTCACCGCCATAGGCGCCTATAGCTGCACAGTAAACCCTGTCACCTGACATATCAAATGAAACTATATATTCGTTTGCGCAAGACCATATGAGCAGATCCTCACCTTTTTTATCCATGATGTGAAGGATGCTTGAAGATGAAGTGCTGCTCAGTGAAAGCATAACTTCACCCTTTTCGGTTATAACTGCATCAAAAATACGGCTGCCGTTTTCATCCTGTCTTGCCTGAGCATTGCCCTTTTTGTCAATAACTGTATATTTATTTGAAAGTCTGTCGAAAACTATAGCATAATTGTCATTTGTTTTTATGGCAGGTTCAGCATAGGTAATCTGCTGAGCCTGACCGATTTCACCCTTTTTATTTATGGGAGTTATAAATTTTTCTGTTAAAACATAAAGCTCACTGCCTTTTGCCTTAACATCCTTTATATCATTAGTAGAAAAAGAAACGGGAAAACCTGCCTGTTCAATTTCAGTGCCTATAAATTCGGCAAATTCCTTTGAAAGATTTTCTGTGTCTGTCATCCTTTCAACTGCTCCCGTTGCTATGAGAACAACAACGAGCACAAGAAGCAGAATAAGTGTGACGGCGGAATATCTGACTTTTTTTCGTCTGTTTTCTTCACGTACCGTATTGCCAACATATTTTTCCTTTTCTTTCATCTTTCCGCCTTCTTTCTTTTTAATAATAAACTTCGTTGAGATAAAGACCCTGAGCCTTGGCAGTTATGCCTGCACGAAGGCGGTCTTTGCTTTCGATTATATCGGGGATTGTGTTTTTTTCGATTTTGCCTGAATTAATATCAAGCAGTGTGCCAACCATTATGCGCACCATATTATAGAGAAAGCCGTCACCTTTGACTCTGAAGGTAACAAGTTCGCCTTCTCGTTCAACACTGCAATCAAAAATAGTTCTCACATTTGTTTTTGTTGTGCCGCCTGCTGCACAGAAGGCGGAAAAATCGTGAGTACCGATATAGTCCTTTGCCTGAATATTCAGCATTTCACTGTCTATGGGCACGGGATGATGCAGAGCCTTGTCAATGAGAAAGGGATTTCTCCGTCTGCTGTTCCATATTTTATAGATATACTCCTTGCCCTTTGCATCAAAACGGGCATTGAAGCTTTCAGACGCAATCTCGCAGGAAAGCACGCATATCGTTTCAGGCAAAACAGCATTGAGCCCATAAGCTATTTTTTCGCAGTCACGCTCTTTTTCACTTTTGAAGTTACAGCAAAAGCCCATTGCGTGAACTCCTTTATCAGTTCTGCTGCTGCCGTAAATTGTACACTTTTCGCCGAAAATTCTTTCTATTGCCTCACTCAGACACTGCTGAACACTCATGGCATTTTCCTGCATCTGCCAGCCGTGATAAGGTGTGCCGTCATAGCTCATAATAAGCTTATAGTTAAACATAATTAAATAATCGCTCCGAAATAATGGTTGAGAAGCACTACACCTGTGATGCCGAGAGCAAATATTACAAATGCAGCTCCGTCTTTAAAGCTGTATTTCATCTGCTTCATTCTTGTTCTGCCCTCTCCGCCAGTGTAACAGCGGCAGCTCATAGCAAAAGCAAGCTCATAGGCACGCCTGAAAGCCGAAACAAAAAGAGGGATAAGAATAGGTATGAGTGCCTTTATTTTTTCAATAAAACTGCCACTTTCAAAATCTGCACCTCTTGCCTTTTGTGCATTGGTGATGCGCTCAATTTCTTCAATTAGTGTGGGAATAAAACGAAGAGCAAGAGTCATCATCATGGCAAGTGTATGCACGGGTATATGAAAAATCTTAAGAGGTGACAGCAGTCTTTCAATAGCATCTGTCAGCTGAGTGGGCACTGTAGTATAGGTAAGAATTGAGCTGCTGATTATAAGGCACACAATTCTTATTGACATGAACCCTGCCGTTATAAGACCCTTTGAAGTTATCTTTAAAGGTCCCATAGCAAGAAGCTCTGTGCCGCCACTGATATAAAAAATATTGATAACTGATGTAAAAAGCACAATGGGGATAATAGGCTTAAGAGATTTGAGGAACATCTTAAGGGGCACCTGTGACATCAGTACGCAAAAAAGAACAAACAAAAACATAAAGCCCAATGAAAGAAAGTTTTTGCAAATAAAAATCATAACAATAAACAAAACAGTAAGTATGATTTTCATTCTTGCGTCAAGGCGATGCACAAGGGAATCGCCCTTATAATACTGACCTATGGTAATATCGCTTATCATTGACATTATGCCCTGCCCCCTTTCAGCAGCTTGATAATTTCACTCTTAGCTTTTTCAAGGGTATAAACATTTGTGGGCACATTGCAGCCTTTTTTTCTGAGCTTTATAAAAAGCTCTGTCAACTGAGGAATGTTAAGCCCCATACTTTTAAGCTCATCTGCATGAGAAAAAACATTATCAACACTATCATAAAAAGCAAGATGTGCTTCATTCATAACAAGCACCTTAGTGGCAATTTTTGATATATCCTCCATAGAGTGAGAAACCACTAAAAGAGTGCTGCCTGTTTTTTTCTGATATTCTCTGATTAAATTTAAAATAGTGTCTCTGCCCTTAGGGTCAAGACCTGCGCAGGGCTCATCGAGAATAAGCACCTCAGGCTCCATTGCCATAACGCCTGCAATGGCAACTCGTCTTTTTTCACCGCCCGAAAGCTCGAATGGTGACTTATCAAAATAGCTTTCATCAAGACCTACAAACTTAATTACATTTCTGACTCTCTTGTCGATTTCTTCATCTGAGAGCTTCATATTTTTAGGCCCGTAGGCTATATCCTTATAAACCGTCTCTTCAAAAAGCTGATATTCGGGGTACTGAAAACAGATACCCACTCTGAAACGGACATTTTTGATTTCTTTTTTATTTTCCCATATATCCTTGCCCTCAAGCAGCACAGTGCCGCTCGTACCCTTTAAAAGGCCGTTAAAATGCTGGATAAGGGTGCTTTTACCTGAGCCTGTGTGACCGATAATGCCAACAAGCTCACCTTTTTCTATTTTGAGACACACATCTTTAATGGCATCAACCTGAGATGATGTGCCTTTGGAATAAATATAGCTTAAGTCTTTTGTTTCAAGTACTATGCTCAATTTAAATCCTCCACAGTGCGGCATATTTCCGCACAAAGTTCGTCAATTGTGAGTATGTCTTTCGGAAGGTCAACGCCCTCTTTAATAAGCTCGTGGCTGAGAAGCGTTGCTTCAGGCACATCAAGACCTACTCTTTTTAATGTGTCAATATGCTGAAAAACCTCTTTAGGTTTGCCGTCAAGTATTATTCTGCCCTCATCCATAACTATAACTCTGTTTGCCTTTGCGGCTTCATCCATATAGTGTGTGATGAAAACTACTGTTATGCCGAAATCCCTGTTAAGCATCTTAACAGTTTCCATAACTTCACGTCTGCCTCTTGGGTCAAGCATTGAGGTGGGCTCATCAAGAACAATGCACTGAGGCTTCATTGCAATTATGCCTGCAATTGCCACTCTCTGCTTCTGTCCGCCTGAGAGCTTATGAGGCTCAGAAAGTCTGAAATCGTACATGCCAACATTTTTCAGAGCTTCATCAACTCTTTTTCTGATTTCAGTTGGCTCAACACCTAAATTTTCAGGTCCGAAAGCCACATCATCTTCAACTATTGTTGCAACTATCTGATTGTCGGGATTCTGAAATACCATTCCCACCCTCTGACGGATGTCGTTAATTTTCTCCTCATCCTTAGTGTCAATTCCGTCAACAAGTACACTGCCGTATTTCGGTATGTTAATGCCGTTACACAGCTTTGCAAGAGTGCTCTTGCCACAGCCGTTGTGACCGAGAACGGCAACAAAATCGCCCTTTTCAATTGTAAGATTCAGATTTTCGAGAACATATTCTTCTTTTTTTATATTTTCGTCATCTTCACCGTAACCGAAGGTGACATCTTTAAATTCAATATAATTCATTAAAGTCAACTACCCTTTATAAGTTTATTGCTTTATTTATTATTCCTTTTCCCATATTGCACTTGCACCGCAGGGAAGAATCATTCCGCTGTCGGTAACGGGAAGTCCTATTTCAGAGGAGCTTACCTTACCGCCTAATTTCTTTTTAACAACAGCACCTAAGATATATTCCATAACTGAAGAGGAAAGTCCTGTTGTATAAGAATTAATAAGCATCATAAGTGAATCTTCATATAAAAGCTCACTGCAAAGCTCAACAAAGGAATAAACCTCATCTTCGAGCTTCCACACTTCGCCGCCGGGGCCTCTGCCGTATGAGGGCGGGTCCATAATGATAATGTCATATTTATTTCCTCTGCGGATTTCTCTTTGCACAAACTTTATGCAGTCATCAACTATCCAGCGTACACTTCTGTCGGCAACACCTGATGAAACTGCATTTTCCTTTGCCCAAGCTGTCATACCCTTTGAAGCATCAACGTGAACAACTTGAGCATTTTCCATAAGAGGCGCAACACTTGCTCCGCCTGTGTATGCAAAAAGGTTAAGCACCTTGACGGGTCTGCCGGCTTTTCTGATGACTTCTCTTGTATAGTCCCAGTTGACAGCCTGTTCAGGAAAAAGTCCCGTATGCTTGAAGCCCATTGTCTTTATGTTGAAGGTCATATCCTTATAGTTAATACTCCAGAAAGGCGGCATTTTGCTTCGGACTTCCCACTCACCGCCACCTGATTTTGAACGGTGATAATAAGCATCAGCCTTTCTCCACAAAGGATTTTTCTTCGGAGTCTTCCATATAACCTGAGGGTCGGGGCGCACAAGAATAATGTTGCCCCAACGCTCTAACTTTTCACCGTCTGAGCAGTCTATAAGCTCATAGTCTTTCCAATCTTTAGTATATCGCATAAACTTACCTCTTAAATCAATCTGACTTAAAACAGTTGCTGCTGACCGGGCATTGCAATACCAAGGTGTTCGTACCCTGCCGCAGTAACCACTCTTCCTCTGGGCGTTCTGCCAAGGAAGCCTATCTGCATAAGATAAGGCTCATAAACATCTTCAATTGTGACAGCCTCCTCACCTATTGCAGCTGCAATGGTTTCAAGGCCAACAGGACCGCCGCCGTAGGATTTAATCATAGTTGACAGCAGAAGTCTGTCAATCGAGTCAAGACCCATATTATCTATTTCCATTCTCTCAAGAGCGTGGTCAGCACTGTCTTCATCAATAACACCGTTGCCGATGACCTGAGCGAAGTCTCTTGCTCTTTTAAGAAGTCTGTTTGCAATTCGGGGGGTACCTCTTGAGCGTGATGCAATTTCGAGAGCACCGTATTTTTCAATATCAATGCCGAGAATTCCTGCGCTTCGTGTTACAATCTTGGCTAACTCCTCAGGAGTATAAAGCTCAAGACGAAGTATAACACCGAAACGGTCACGAAGAGGGGCTGACAGCTGACCTGCTCTTGTGGTTGCACCAACAAGGGTAAACTTAGGAAGATCAAGTCTTATAGACCTTGCCGAAGGGCCTTTGCCAATGATAATATCAAGGGCATTGTCTTCCATTGCAGGATAAAGAACTTCTTCAACGCTTCTGTTGAGACGGTGAATTTCGTCAATGAAAAGCACGTCGCCTTCATTGAGGTTTGTCAGCAGTGCAGCTAAATCGCCTTGCTTTTCAATTGCAGGGCCTGAGGTAACACGGAAGTTAACATTCATCTCATTGGCTATAATGCCTGCCAGTGTTGTTTTGCCAAGACCCGGAGGGCCATAGAGCAGCACATGGTCAAGACTTTCGCCTCTGTCTTTTGCTGCCTTAATATAAACCTCAAGGTTTTCCTTCGCCTTTTCCTGACCGATATAGTCTGTGAGCACCTTAGGTCGAAGCGAGGTTTCTATGTCTGAGTCAAAGCTCGTTAAATCGGGAGCTATTATTCTTTCTTCAAAATCCATATATTTCACCTTTTACATACTGCTTAAATATTTGAGAGCCTGCTTGATAATCGCCTGCGTTGAAAGAGAGGGATCAATTTTACTTACTGCCGTGGCAGCATCACTCTGTGAATAGCCCAGCATTGTCAGTGCAGCAACAGCCTCTGATGTGTGAGGCATTTCAATAGCAGCACTAACCCTGTCACTATCGGCAAAAAAGTCACCGTCAGGCACTATACTCTTAACCTTATCTTTAAGCTCTATGATAATTCGCTGAGCAATCTTCGGGCCTACTCCGTTGGCTCTTGTTATTGCCTTGACATCCTTTGCTGATATTGCAAGAGCTATTTCATCAACAGTCAGTTCCGAAAGTATGGCAAGTGCCGCCTTAGGACCCACACCGTTAACGGTTATAAGCATTTTGAACCACTCAAGCTCATACTCAGTTGAAAATGCGAAAAGATCAAGAGCATCCTCACGCACATTCAGATGAGTGTAAACTGTTGCCACAGATTTGTCGTCGGGCAAATCGGAAAGAGTGAAGCGTGATGTAAAGCACAAAAAACCGACTCCCCCACACTCAACAACTGCATGGTTAATTCCTTTATTTATTACTTTGCCTGTTAGTGAATAAAACATAGCTTATATTCCCTGCCTTATACGAAGATTGTTTGTCATAAGAGAGCCGCTTGCATGTGCGTGACATATTGCCATTGCAAGAGCATCGGCTGTGTCGTCAGGCTTTGGTACCTTTTCGAGAGCTAAAATTCGTCTTGTCATTTCCTGCACCTGCTTCTTTTCTGCCCTGCCATAGCCAACAACACTTTGCTTTACCTGCAAGGGTGTGTATTCAAAGGCCTTAACGCCGTTTTTCTGTGCTGCAAGCATAATGACGCCTCTTGCCTGACTGACATCTATAACAGTCTTTGCATTGTTGTTATAGAAAAGCTTTTCAATTGCCATTGCTTCGGGGTGATGAAGCTCAATTATACGGCAGAGTCCGTCATAAATTTTTTCAAGTCTTATGTTAAAAGGTGTGCCCGCATCGGTCAGAATTGCGCCGTAGTCAATGACGGTGAAGTGATTATTTTTATATTCGAGCACTCCGTAACCAACAATTGCATAACCGGGGTCGATACCTAAGATAATCATGGCATACTACCTCACTGTAATAATTAATATATTATAGCATAAATTAAGGTTTTGAGCAATAGAAAAGCATAGAAAATTATGAAATGAGCTGATATTTTATATGTTTTGTGTCTGCGGAAAGTACCGTGACGAGAAAACCAAACAAAAAAGAGGCAGCTTCAAGCCACCTCTGTGAATCATTTTTTCTTTTTGAAGACAACAAACTTTGAAAAGAAATAGTTTAGCACCACCACAATAACGGCCAGAAGCACCTTGGAAATCATATTTCCGCTGACAGTGAAGCCTGCTACATCCACGGCAAAAGCCTTCATATTGCAGATGTCAACCAACAGAAAAAGTCCTGCCTCTTCAATGAGGAATGAGAATATTCTTGCTGTGAAAAATGATGAAACCTCTTTTGCCACAAGTTTCAGGTTCCAGCTTTTGCTTTCAAAAACGAAAAGCTTATTGGTCACATAGGCAAAAATCACACTGACAAGCCAAGCAATAATATTTGACAGCAGATAATACTTCACGCCGAAAAGCATATTGCAAAGCTTATAGGTGACGAAATTCACCAATGTGGTGCCCACACCGAAAACTCCGTAAACTATCAGCTCTTTATATTTAATTATGAGGTTCTTGATTGTCTTCATAAGTTAAAATCTCTTTTGCAATAAATATTGGTCTGTCTTTAACCTGAGTGTGCACCTTGCCGAGATATGCACCTATTATACCCTGACTTATGAGTATAAGTCCGCCCACAAAAAGCACTGTTGTGCTCACCTGATAAAAATAGTCGAAGAGGTTTATGAAGCCTAAAACAACAGATACGGCGAGCATCACCAAGCCAAGATATAAAGGAAATTTGAGAGGCTTATCGGTATAAGCTATAATGCCCTCAAATGCATAGGCAAGGAGCTTTTTGAAATTCCACTTTGTTTCACCGCTTTCACGCTCTCTGACTTCATAGGGAATTGAAACGGTGTTATACCCTACCCATGAGAATATGCCCTTTGAAAAGCGGTGATATTCGGGAAGTGCCACGATTGTGTCAGCAACACACCTTCTCATTGTGCGGAAGTCGCTTGCATCGCTGACAAAGTCTATGCCTGACATTTTGCTTATAAGCCCATAAAATTTGCTTTTGCAAAGAGAGATTAGCTTGCCTTCTTTCCTCTCGCTCTGATAGGCGGCAACCATATCGCAGTCAGGGTCACTGTCAAGTATTTTAGCCATTTCTACGGCGTACTTCGGGTCCTGCTGCAAATCGGCATCAATTATAGTGATATATTCACCCTTAGCCTGAGTGAAGCCTGCATACATTGCAGCCTCCTTGCCGAAATTGCGTGAGAAGTTAATGACCTTGATATTCATATCCTTGTTTTCACTGAAAATTTCTCTGAGCTTTTTCGGCGTGCCGTCTTTGCTGCCGTCATTGACAAAGATAATTTCATAGCTATCCGTATAGCTCATCATTGCCTGCTTTGTCTCTTTGAGAAAATTTTCAACATTGCCCTCTTCATTATAGCAGGGCACAATCAGACTGTGCTTAACTGACATAGGAAATCTCCTTTATTTACCGTCACGTTCTCTTATAACAAACTTTGTTGGGGTACCCTCAAGACCGAAAACCTCTCTTATCTGATTGTCAAGATAACGCTGATAGCTGTAATGGAACAGCTCTTTGCTGTTGACAAAGCAAACAAATGTAGGCGGTCTTGTTGATGCCTGAGTCATATAGTAAATTTTCAGTCTCTTTCCCTTATCTGTCGGCGGCTGTACTCGTGCCGTAGCAGCAGCTAAAACATCGTTAAGCTTACCTGTTGAAATACGCATGGAGTTTTGCTCGTCAACATATTTGATAAGCTCAAAAAGTCTGTCGAGTCTCTGACCTGTTTTGGCAGAAATAAAGATAATGGGAGCATATGACATAAATGAGAAGTCATTCATCAGCTTCTTTCTGTAGCTGTCCATTGTCTTGCCGTCTTTTTCGAGGGCATCCCATTTATTGACAGCTATAATGCAAGCCTTGCCCATTTCGTGAGCTATGCCCGCAACCTTGCTGTCCTGCTCAGTGAAGCCTTCAACAGCGTCTATCATAATAACGCAGACGCTTGCTCTTTCAACAGCCATTTTTGCTCTGATAACTGAATATTTTTCAATCTGGTCCTCAACCTTGCTTTTTCTTCTGAGACCTGCAGTGTCAATAAACATAAAATCGCCGTGCTCATTGGAAATGAAGGTATCGGTTGCATCTCTTGTGGTGCCTGCAATATTTGAAACAATTGCTCTTTCCTCACCTGAAATTGCGTTTATAAGTGAGGATTTGCCCACATTAGGCTTGCCGATAACGGCAACCTTGATTGTGGTGTCATCCTCTTGTTCCTCTTCTTCCTCAGGCAGATACTGCAAAACAGCATCAAGCAAATCACCTGTGCCGTGACCGTGAACAGACGAAACAGCTATGGGGTCGCCAAGACCTAAGTTATAAAACTCATAAAATTCCATTTCGGGCTCGCCGACCTTATCGCACTTGTTAACACAAAGCACAATAGGCTTATTGCTTTTAAGCAGCATAGCAGCCACATCCTCGTCAGTTGCAACAACGCCTGTGCGGAGGTCTGTAACGAGAATGATAACATCGGCAGAGTCTATAGCAAGCTGAGCCTGACGGCGCATCTGCTTTAAAATTATATCGTCTGAGTGGGGTTCAATACCACCCGTATCTATTAAGAGAAAATGTCTTGACAGCCATTCACAGTCACCGTAAATTCTGTCTCTTGTAACACCGGGGGTATCATCAACTATTGACAGACGCTGACCGATAAGCTTGTTAAAAAGTGTAGACTTACCTACATTGGGTCTGCCTACAATTGCAACAATTGGTCTTGCCATTTCTTTCACCTTCTTTTTTTATTATTTCCCCATCATGGAGTAAAATAAATCCTGACCTGTGCAGTCATTGACCTTTAAATGCACACCCAGTGCCCTTTCCACATCAGCAGTGCTGACATTGTCAAGAAAAAGGTCGCCTTCGCTTCTTAGCATAACGCAGGGAATTGCAAGACTGTCAGCTAAATCCTTATCCTTGAGCTGATTGATAAGGTCTTTACCCGTAATAAGGCCTGCAACGGTTATGCTGTGACCAAAAAAGTCATTTTTTATTTCATAAACATCTATTTTACTTTTATTATACTTTTTTTCAAAAACTTCTGCAAGCTCTTTTATAAGAGGATATGCGGCAACTCCCGTTGCAGCACTCACATGACTTTCAGGGTCATTTTCCTTGCAGTTTTCAATTTCACAAAGGAACTCATCCTTAAGAGAAGTCCACATTCCTACACCGTTTTCAATCTGGCAGTAGGTTTCGTAATATTCGCCCTCAGGCATTTTCCTTTGAGCTTTTAAGTAAAACTCATCGGCAGCGTACACAAGCCTTGTGCCGTATTGCTCTTTGAATTTTTCACCGCATTCGTCGATTATGTCAATGACTTCTCCTGCTGTTTCTTTATCGTACTGAGGCATATCAAAAAGACCTTCACGGTATTTTGTGACACCCACGGGTACACAGGCAATGCTCTGAAGACAAGGGCAAAGCTCAGAGAGCTTATCAAGAGAATAACGAAGCTCATCCCCATCATTTATGCCGGGACACAGCACAAGCTGAGTGTTTATGGCAATGCCGTTTTGCGCAAGGCGATGAAGGATGTCAAGACTGCTGCCTGCGTTTTTATTTTTCATCATTCTCACACGAAGCTCTTTATTCATAGTGTGAACGCTGACATTAACAGGACTAATGTGCATTTCGATAATTTTTTCAATATCACGCTCACTGAGATTAGTCAGTGTGATATAGTTGCCGAAAAGGAAGGACAGACGGGAATCGTCATCCTTGAAATAAATCGACTCACGAAGCCCTTTGGGATTTTGATCAATAAAGCAGAAAATGCATTTGTTTTTGCAGTGTCTTTCCTTATCCATAAGATAAGTTTCAAAGGTGAGTCCCAAATCCTCATCCTCATCTTTATTTACCCAAGTTGCCTTAGTTTTTCCGTCTCTTTCATAAACAACACTTATACGGCTGCTTTTAGTGTAAAACTGATAATCAAGAAAGTCTGTTATCTCATGTCCTGATATTTTAACAAGACAGTCCCCTGCTTTCAAGCCTTTCTTGTCAGCAGGTGAAAACTTTATAACATCTTTAATTAAAACAGACATAAAATAACTCTCCTTTCTTTTTCATAAGTAAAAAAGGCAGAAAAGCATGCCGCTTCTCCACCTCTCAAGTTCAAAGGCTTAGTCTTCGTCCTTAACAACAACCTGCTTGCCCTTGTAATAGCCGCATTCACCGCAAACCTTGTGGGGTACAGTGTATGCACCACACTGCTTGCATCTTACAAGTGTGGGAGCTTCAAGCTTCCATACATTTGAACGTCTCTTGTCTCTTCTTGCCTTTGATACTCTTCTCTTTGGTACTGCCATCTTCCAGCACCTCCTTTTATAATATTCGTCTTAAACTTACTTATTCGTCCAAAAGACCTAACAGAACCTCGAAACGGGGATCTATGTCTTTTTTGCATGAGCACGGACCTTCATTTAAGTTTGCACCGCACTTTGAGCAAAGCCCCTTGCAATCATCGTCACAAAGAATTTTACTCGGCAGAGCAAAGTAAATGTCTTCTAAAGTGAGTCTCTCAATATCCAGCTTCATATCCTCAACTATGATATATTCATCAGTCTCGTCATTCTGAAGCTCAGTTACGAGAATATGCTCTATGGGAACTTCCATATCAAGTTCAAGCTCCTCAGCGCATCTGCTGCAATCAACATCCATGCTGAAAGTAGCCACAGCTTTAACCGTTACAATCTCGGCAACATTTTCGATTTTTCCCTGAAGCTTAACAGGTGTCGTGAATGGAAACACACCATCAATTTCTTCTTTAGAAAAGTCGAAATCAAACTCAAGAGGTATTTCGGTTATACCGCCGTTAAACAGATTTTCAAGTTCAATAAACATAACTCACCTCATATTAACGAATAACATTATATAGATATCACTTCAATTTGTCAATAAAAAACCATAAAATTACTTTAAAATTTTTTCTTTACTTGGTTTTAACACTGATTACCGAAGAATTATAACCCGTATAATCCTTGTCGTTCACCGTTCTAATGGCTCTGACCTTAAATTTATACTGAGTTTTTTTGGAAAGTCCCGTTACTGTGAAGCTGTTCTTTTCAGATGTTCCTGCTAAAATGTATGAGCCGTTTTCACCCGAATAATATGAAATCTCATAGTATGTGGCACCGCTGACCTTATTCCACGAAAGAGCAACCTTTGACGATGTTGCAGAGGTGCTTTTCAGCCCCGTTACCTTTGCAGGGTCAGTGCTGAATTTATAAACCGAGGAATAACTGCCCTTGGAGAGCACCTTGGAATCCTTTAACACTGCGCTCATTATTTTATAAGCATAGGTTTTGCCTGCAGTAAGATTTTTAAATGTGTAGCTTCTGTCAGCAGTTTTAGCCACTTGCACATATTTTTTTGAAGCGGAATCATAACGGTAGATATAGTAGTAGTTTGCACCCACTGCAGCAGGCCATGAAAGCTTCTGGGTTTTATCCGTTACGCTTGACAGAGTAATCTTACTGACCTTGGCAGGCTTGAGGGTTGCAGTGACAGAAGCCATACTACCCTTTCTTGTGCCGGTGCTGAGTTTGATATATGCTCTGACAGTGAACTTATATGTTGCACCCTGACGAAGACCTGTCAGCTTATATGAAGTGCCTGTGACTGTCTTCTGAAGATCATATTTTCCGTCTTCATAGATATAAACATTATAGCAGTCAGCGTTTTTGACTTCATCCCACTTAAGAGTGACGGATGTGGTAGAAGGTGAAGCGGTAAAGTTTCTGACTTTATCGGGCAGTGTTGTTGCACCTACTTCAGCTGAAAGAGAACTTTCCACTGTCTTTTTGCCAACCTTATAAACTGCACTGACCTTATAATAAGCAACATCGCCATATGTCAGACCGCTGACACTGTAATAGTTATTTTTTGTTGAAAGTATCTTTTCGTAGCTGCTGCCGTTTTTGCGATAAACATTATAGCTTGCTGCCCCTGAGATTTTTGCCCATATGAGCTTATATGAGGTTGCCTTGACACTGCTGAGAGTGAAATCCTTAGGCACACCGTAGGCTGTTGTAACATTGACGGTATCCGACAGTTCTGAGTGATAGACTTCACCGTAAATTTCACCGTAACACGAAACAGCAAACTTATATTTCGTTGCCATTGTGAGAGATTTTACAGTAGCTTCGTTTTTCTCGGACTCTGCCGCCTTCACATAGTCTTTCTTTTCCCTGTCATAGACATAAACTATATAGCCTGATGCCTTTTTATTTTCTGCCCATTTAAGAGTAACCTCATCATCTTTAATTGTAGCCGCTCTTAAATCTTCAGCCTTTTCTGGCAATGTCACAACACTGATTTCATCGCTCAATGCACCCACAATAGTGTTGTTATCACTTTTTGCCACAGCAGCAACCTTGAATTTATACTGTGTGAACTGACTGAGTGACTCAAATGAGCATGACACGGCAGTGTACTCATCATAGAGCTTATATTCACCGTCTTCATAAAGATAAAGATTATATAAATCGGCTCCGCCTGCCTTATTCCAGCTGAGCTTAGCCTGAGAGCTTGTGATGTTTTCAGCCTTAAGACCCTTTACGGTTTCAGGTGAGGTCATTGCATATATTTCCTTTGTGTAATCTGAAACATCTGCACCGCAGACTGCAGCCACCTTATAGGCATTTTCTGCACCGGGTGAAAGAGATGAAATAATATAGCTTGTGCCTTTAACGGTTGCCAGCTTCTGCCACTTTCCGTCTTTTAATGTCAGCACATTGTATTCCTTAGCATCCTTTACGCTCTCCCAAGAAAGAGTATATCCGTCTGTTTTTATGCCGGAAACGGTGAATTCCTCAGGCACGGTAAGTCTTGATTTAGGTGTAACCTTATCTGAATATGCACCGTAAACTGACTTGCTGCCGTTTTTAATATATGCCCTGACACAGTAGGAGTCATACTTCAGGTCTTCAAAGACCACTTCATATTTACTTTCTTCACTGCTTATTTTTGCAAGCTTTGTGTATTTTTTGCTTTCGCTGTCATAGCCATAAACAAGGTACCCTTCACATTTTGACACCTTAGTCCATGAAATTTCAGCACCGCCACCCGAATACATCATTTCCGCCTTCTCAATGGCATAGGGCTTCGTTGCAGTTATTACCGATGTGCTTTGCGAGTGTGCACCGCTTTCTGTTACAATTTTCATTGCAACGGTAAAGATTTCTGCATTTGCAACATTCTTGAAGCTGTAAGAGGTTTTCGTCGTATTTACAGATGTTATATTTCCTTTTGAGTCGCTGACAGAATAAATATATTCCTTGGCCTTGTCAGACGAGCCTGCTGTGACTTTGAGAGTTTCAGTATAGGCGGTAACTTCGGGAGTACCAACAGCAGGATCACTGTCTGTAACAGTGTATTTAACAACATCCACCCTGCCAACGGAATCGTATGTAGTAAGATAAACAGTGCCTTTTTTAAGGAACTTGACCTCACTGTCTGATTTTACCTTTGCGACAGAAGAATCGGATGAAATTATGCCGAGATTAGTGTTTGCACCCTTGTGATAGGTAAGCTTATATGTTCCTGTGGGCACACTTGTTGAGCTTGTGTAACTGACAAAGCTCTCAGGCACGTAGCCCTCGTAGGCCTTGCCGTCTCTTGTGAAGCCGATCTTGACCCAATGAGGATATTTCAGTATGTTAGCATAATAGTCACTGTCTGTGAAGGTTTTGGATATTACTTTGACCGAAGCGCCCTTTGACAGCTGAACAGCGTTGCCCGAAGCATCTGTAAGTTTAGCATTACCTGTGGAGGGACCTGTGCGCACATTGCAGTTTGATGTGGTTGCAATTTCGGCTGTCTGCGCCACGCTGTCGGCATTGGCAGCAAATTCAGTGTTAATATCCGAAGACGGCATATTATTAAAAACAGGAATCGAAAAAACATACTTCTCATAAAGTTTGCCTGTTTTTGCATAGGCAGTGTAGCTTGTATAACCCTGAGAAAGTGCACCTGTAACATTTGTCATATACTGATGCAGATAAAGTGAACCTGTTGCCTTATTGACATTGAATTTTTGCAGATAGCCTGTAAACTGGCCACGGTCAATGTAGCCCTCGGTTATATATTTTGCACCGCCGACAATTGACTTTTCAGGTGTGTCCCAAGGTCTGCCGTAGGTTGTTGCCGTGCCGTTTTCACCGCCGTTTGCCCATGCAAGGCCTCTTGTTATGGCACCGGCACCGTCTGTGGCACCTATGTTATAAAAATTATAAATACCGGGATAAACCGAATGTGTGCCCGAAACACTTGCACTGCCTTCCGAACCCACTTCATTCCTTATTTTGGACGCAAGATAGCAGGGATTGACATTATTCTGTCTTCCCGCCTCTAAAATCACTTCACTGTATTTTTTGTCGGTTTCAACGAGCTCTCCCTCAGCATTATAGTATGTAATTATTTTGTCAGCCATAAAGGTGCCTTTGATAACACTCTCAACATCCTCAGCGGTGAAAGCATCGCTGAAGGTAAGCTGCTCAAACTGAAAAATACCTTCTTCATTGAGAAAGTTTCTCGGATCCATAAAATATTCAACAGCAAGACGGTTTGCCGTAACAAAGCCGCCATCTTTATAGATGAACTTATCCTCAGCGGCATTATAGTGCCCCGGCTCTCTGCTTTTAAGGCTGTTGTTTGAAGCACTGTTATCAACGAGGTTTTTTGTTCCGTATTCGTTGTCAATAACAGTTTTCCAGTCAAGCTCAGTCTCAAAGGGTACAAAGACCCATGTGGGATATTTTTCGTGCAGCTGTCTGAGATATGGCTTATAGCTCTCAGGGAAAGAGGCTATGCTGCTCTCAAAGGGGTCATCTGCACTAAGAGCACAAAAACACAGAGCTGTGCTCAAAATAAGAGTCAGCAGTGCCGTCAATATAAACTTTTTGTTTTTCATGTTGTTCATAATATTAATCCTTTATTTCCGGGTTTTGAGCTTCCTCCTCTTTATCAAGAAGCTCCTCTATTTTATTTAAGATTCCTTCAAGCCTGTCTGCCGTCATAGCAAGCTTTTCTGCATCCGCATTATTCAAGTCATCCAAAATCTCTGCATGTTCAGCACCGAAAACAGTTTCCTGCTGTTTCTCTGCGGTATTCTCAAACTCATCTATTTTCCTAATAAGGTCATAGATTTCTTTTTCGCTTTGCTGTCTGTAAGCATAAAACTCATTGTGAAGCATTGCAATATATTCCATAACATCTTTTGTGTTAAAGCCAAAAAGTGCTTTTCTGAAATTTCCTGTGTTTTCCATATTTCTCACATTCCTTTAAATACAATCTCAAAATATACCATTTTAATTTTACCAAAAAAAACAGATAATTGCAACCATATTGAAAAATTAGAGCATAATGTGTATAATTTGTAATAAGTGAGGTGACTATTTATGTTACAGATTCCCTCTTATGCCCTTGAGGTTATAAAAGCTCTGGAAGAGGCAGGCTTTGAGGCCTATGTTGTGGGCGGCTGTGTCAGAGATATGCTCATGGGCAAAGAAATTAACGATATTGATATAACAACAAGTGCCCTGCCCGAAGAAACAAAGGCTATCTTTAAAAGAACAATTGACACAGGAATAAAGCACGGAACTGTTACTGTGCTGACTGACAAAGCCCCTGTTGAGATAACAACATACAGAATAGACAAGGGCTACTCTGACTCAAGGCACCCAGACAGCGTCGCCTTCACAAGAAGCCTGACACAGGATCTTGCAAGAAGAGATTTCACTGTCAATGCAATGGCGTATAACCCTAAAACAGGTATCATAGACCCCTTCGACGGCGAAAGTGACATCAAAAATATGGTTATACGCTGTGTGGGTCAGGCAGAAAAACGCTTTAAAGAGGATGCTCTTCGCATATTAAGGGCACTTCGGTTTTCGTCTGTGCTCGGCTTCACCTTAGAAGCCGAAACGGCAAATGCTGTCATAAATTGCAGAAATTTGCTTAAAAATATCAGTGCCGAAAGAATTTATTCCGAGCTGTCAAAAATGCTTTGCGGAAAAGATATAAAGCGTGTGTTGCTCACTTATGCTGAAGTTTTTGAGGAAATAATTCCCGAACTTTGCGGTATGAGAGGCTTCGACCAACGAAATTTTCATCACATATACGATGTGCTCACCCACACGGCAGCTGTTACAGCAAGCATAGAGCCTATACCGCACCTTCGCTTTGCGGCACTGTTTCACGATTGCGGCAAACCCGACTGCTTCACTGTCGGTGAAGACGGTATAGGTCACTTTTATGCACATGCCAGAAGAAGTACAGACAAAGCAGAACAAGCACTGACAAGGCTCAAAAGTGATAACTTTACAAAAAACAGAGTTATGCAGCTTGTGAAGCTCCACGACACACCCATTGAACCAAAAGAAAATGTGATAAAAAAGAAACTCGGAAAATATGGTGAAGCGCTGTTTTTTGACCTTATAAAATTGCAAAGAGCCGATAATATGGGAATGTCCCCTGATTTTCGTTACAGGCAGGAAATCTATACTGAAATCGAAAATATCGCACGGGAAATTCTGGAAAGTCAGCAGTGCTTTTCTCTTAAAGACTTAGCTGTCAACGGCAATGATTTAATAGCCTTGGGCCTCAGCGGCACTGAAATAGGTTCAACGCTTAAAATGCTTCTCGGTGCAGTTATAGACGGAAAAGTGCAAAACATCAAAGATGCACTGATTGAATATTACCACAGCAATGTGAAATCTGTATGAAAATTAGCAATTGTGGTCGCAAATTCACCGAGAACTGATAAGAAAGTTTATATCCGCAAAGAGAGCCGGCAGAAAATACCGACTCTCTTGATTTTTAATTCTCATCCGTCACTTCGTGACACCTTTCCCTTTTTGAAAGGGGAAGGCTCAATGCAGGAAGTTGTCGGGTGGCATGCGGCTCCACACAGCCTAACAAAGTTCGCCGTAAAATCGTTTTGGCGATTTTAGTGGAGCCGCCAAAACTGCAAACAGGCACAGATAAAATAAGAGAGTCGGTAACAAATACCAACTCTCTTTGCGAGAAAATCTTATTTATCAGCAAAAGGTTAATCTGCGACCGCAATTGCTAATTACTAATTTTAATTAACAGCCAAGGGCTGAAGATTAAGCTCTTTATCTGCCACCATAAACTGCGGGTACTGAGGGAAGGCTGCGAGTGAAGGCTGCTTCTCTGCCATAAGAAGTGAGAAAACAAAGTCACTGTATTGTGTGCCGTAATCGCAGGCAACATGATTTGCATTTTTAACGAACCATGTGCAGTCCTTATAAAGTGCTGTTGAAGCATCAATATCCTTTTCAGGTGAAACATATCTGCTGTCAGCATTTTTGAGATAGTCTTCACTGAGTGTTTCACCCTGATTTGCAAAAGTAGCAAAGTTCGATGTCAGCTCAGCCTCAAGAACCATATCACCCTGAAGCACACTTTCAGGATAAACGGGAACAAGACCCATATTGTAGTTTGTGATAAATGCGAGCTTTACACCGTCTTTTTCTGCCTTGGCAAGAGTTTTTTCGGTACTCTTGACAAATCTTTCGCATTCTTCAAGTTTTTCAAGCAGCACAGGGTATTCCTCTTCATAGCCACTGAACATATAGTCAACAGCAGAATCAAAATATTCATCGGGACAAAGTGCCCAAAGACCTACTGAGGTTGCAAAAGCACCACGCAAAAATTCATCATAGACCTTTTCGATATTGTTATCTATAAACTTATTGAGAAGGAAAGCAAGGAGCTTATAAACGCCTATTTTATCAAGTGCCTTCATAAGGAAATCAACCACAGCACCGTTGCCGCTTGCAAGTGAGGAAAAAATATTATTCATAGCCTCAGGCATAATTTCAATGTTACCGCTTAAGGCTGAGCCTGCAACATAGGTGCCGTTATGAGCAGCACAAAGATATGTGCAGCTATCCACACTGTCGTTGCCGTAATAGTAAAGATAAGCAGTTGCTACCATACCGCCCATGCTTGCGCAGACTATTTTTACTTTGTCTTTTCCTGCATCCTTCTTTGCTGTTTCAACGAGCTCACTGAGCTGAGCTGCAAGCTCTTCTGGTGAAAGTCTCCAATCATAGTTAAAGAAATATGCATGCTCGTCACCTGCAATTTCAGCAGCCGTGTGTGCCATACCGTTTTCTGTTGCATAATCAAATTTATCTGCAAGATTATAGTTTGCAAGAGACTTTGTGAAATATTCTGCAGTGATGTCTTCATTAAGGCTTGTGCCGTCCTTATCACTTGCAAGATTGCCCATAAGTCCCCACACAAAATCAATAACACTATCAATGAAGAAGTCTTCGTTTTTGTCTATAACTGCACCTTTAAGCATATTGCTAAGCAGTGAGAAGATATCCTCAGCCTTAAACTGCATAGCCAGGGAGCCGTCTTTTTCATTTATGAGACCGCCAAAATTAATGCCTCTGACAACTATAATGGGATAGCCGTCATAGTCCGGCTTATAATAATTGTCACTGTTGACTCTCTCAGCTGCAAAAGCAGGCACAGCAAGAGTGAAGACCATAACAAGTGTAAGCAATAAACTGATAATCTTTTTCACGGTTGTACTCCCCTTTTTAATAGTTATAAATTATATTGTCTTTATATTTTTCTGCCATTTCAAGCAGTTCTTTTTCAGTGAAGTATGCTGTAGTGCAGCCCACAGCCGTAACACATTTGCCACCTGTGATATTGCCGTAAAGCACACATTTTTCTATCGGCTCATCCTTCATTATGCCGTACATGAAGCCTGCAAAGAAGGCATCGCCTGCACCTGTTGAGTCAACTCTTATAAACTCATCGATGCTTCTGACATAGGTGTAGCTTTTGCCATCATATATGAGACAACCGTCAGCATCTAATTTGACTATGGCAGTTTCAAGATAGTTTTTCAGTACTGCTGCCGCTTTTTTCGGGTCTGTCTCCCCCGTGAGCCTGACTGCTTCATTTCTGTTTGGCAGATAATAGTCAGCAATTTCAAGATGTGACTTAAAGCCATCAAGGCTCATTCCTTCAATAAATCCGGTGTCAAGAATGATAACCGTACCCTCAGCTTTAAGCTTGCGATAAACCTCAGGGAAGCCCTCATGCATAGCAGCCGCTTTTGCACCCTTGAGTGCCTCATAGACCTTGTTTTCGTCAACCTCGTTTTCACTGTTGCCGTATGACCAGAAGGTTCTGTCATTTTTTGTTATTGCCGCTGCAGTGATGTTGACAGCTACCTTATTTCCCTCATAAACATTTATAGGCTCACAGCCTGCTTTTCTGAATTCCTTAAGAGCAAAATCTGAAAACATATCATCTGAAAGCTCCGTGACATTCTTAACCTCCACACCAAGACGTGAAAGAGTCACCATGGACCCGGGCACACCACCGCCGAGGCACAGTGAAAATTTATCGGTAAAAATCTCCTCACCTTCCTGAGGAAGACGAGGCATATCGGCAAAAAGCATATCTACGTTGGTTTTTCCGTAACCTGCTGCAAAGCTCATTGTTATTTCTCCTTCTAACAAATTTATCCATATAATTCTATACCAGCAGCCAAAGATTGTCAAGTTAATAATTCATTGAAAGTCGCTTCAGGGAACGGCTTTGCAGCGGCTCCATTCAAAGCTCCGTTTTTGCGGAGCTTTGTGAGGCATTGCCGTGCCGAATTTATTCGGCTATGGAGCCGCCGCAGAGCTGTTTCCTGAAGGGATTTTGTTATTCTCCACTGTTTTCCGACATAAAACCTGCCCTATCCCGATTATAATATTAAAGGTGATGCATTTGACTCAGGTTATATATGCCGATGTGCTGTTTTTACTTAACACTTACATAACTTACGCTCTTATACTTCTCACAGCCCTTATTTCAGGCCGTTCTTCCTCAAGGCTCAGAATGGCACTGGCTTCTTTAGCAGGCGGCTTATACAGTCTCATAATCCTCATACCGTGCATAAGTGACTCTATTTTAACATTTTCAAGGCTGCCTGCCGCTTTTATTTTTATCGCCATAGGTTTCGGCAGAGTACCGCCAAAAACCTTTGCCAGACTTTTTTGCAGCTTTTTTCTTGTCAACTTTATTTTTGCCGGGCTTATGACAGCCTTATGGTACCTTGCAGCCCCTACAAACATATATATGGGCGGTTTTGTGGTTTACTTTGACATTAAACCGCTGACTCTCATTATGCTCACAGCAATCTGCTACTTCATTATAAAAGGCATCAACCTTGCAGTTAAAATAAGACAGCCAAAAAACACAATTTTTGATATGGAATTGCATATAAATGATAAAGTGACAGCTCTTAAAGCCTTTTATGACACAGGTAACAGTCTGACTGACCCATTCACAGGCAAAGCCGTTATAATAGTCAGCCGCTATGTTTTAAAGAATATTTTTCCTGAGGATAAGGAGCTTTTCGCCTCAGCACAAAAAGAAAATATCACACTTCGCTTTTTGCCCTGCTCAGGGGTTACGGGCTCAAGGCTTCTGCCGTGCTTCAAGGCAGACAAGGTGTGCCTGAAAAGTATATCTCACCGTGTAACCATAGACGAACCTGTCATTGCACTGACACAGGAAGCTATTAACGGCGGCAGCTTCGGTGCAATACTTCCGAAAGACATATTTATAAACGAAAAGGGAGAAATTTATTATGAAGATAAACAGCTTGTTTTTACTGATAAGAAATAAGATAATAAGCTTCTTTACGGACAGTGAGGTTTATTATGTCAACGGTGCACAAAACCTTCCTGCGCCACTGACAAAGGATGAGGAGGATAAAATTCTTTGCGAAATAGATGAGGAAAACTTTGAGCACAGGGAACTGCTTGTTATACATAATCTTCGTCTTGTTGTTTATATAGCAAGAAAATTTGAAAACACAGGTGTCGGTATAGAAGACCTTGTTTCTATCGGCACTATAGGTCTTATAAAAGCAGTCAACACCTTTCGTCCGTCAAAAAAAATTAAGCTGGCAACCTATGCTTCCCGCTGCATTGAAAATGAAATTCTTATGTATCTGAGAAAAACGGCAAAAAGCAAAAACGAGCTTTCCTTTGACGAGCCTCTCAATGTTGACTGGGACGGAAACGAACTTCTTTTAAGCGATGTTCTCGGTTCTGACAGTGACAGCGTTAACCGTAATATCGAATATCAGGATGAAAAAAAACAGCTGCTTCGCTGTGTAAAAAATCTTTCTGACAGAGAAAGACAGATTATGACCATGCGCTTCGGTCTTTTCGGGTCTAAAGAGTACACTCAGAAGCAAGTTGCCGATATTCTCGGCATTTCTCAGAGCTACATATCACGCCTTGAAAAACGCATTGTTGAAAAGCTGAAAAGAGAAATTGAAAAAGCCTGACAAGCACTAAGGGTTCTGCAAAAAACTGCAGAACCCTTAAAAATTATTTTACAGTATAAACAGGAATACAAGTGAACCGAGTCCCATTGAGAAAAGTGTGCCGATAATGAAACCGAGAAGGTTAATTGCAAAAACTGAACCTGCAGCAATTTTTATGCCCATTGTCGATTCAGCCTCAGAGATATTCTGCCACTGCAGATAAACGTCTCTGCCCTGATGATAATACTGATCAAGACCGACTGTATCTTTGCTGCTTGCCTGAGTGAAATTACAATCCTTAAGTCCGTTTGCAAAAAGTGTTGCCATTTCTTTATCGTTGAAGGTAATTCTTGCAACAATTCTTAACTCATCGGCAGGCTCAACCTGTCTTAAATGACCGGGCTTAAAGCCTGTGCACCACCAATAGTAGTCATATTCACGAGTAAACTCTCTTGTCCATTCACCGTTGATCTGCTGATGATAAAGAGTCAACTCCATCTTCGGCCAATATTTCTGATCAGCTGTTTTAAAGAATGTGAAGTAGCCTGTTTCTCTGTCGTCAGCCTTCTTATGATATATGCCTATTTCGCCGCCGTAGAAAATATATCCGTACTGACCCTTCCAAAGCTGCACCATAAATTCCTGATTATCGTATTCAAAGAAAACTCTTGCATAGTCATATTCAAGGGCAATATAAGGTGAAGCTATATCATAAATTCTTGCAAAACCCAGTGCATCCTGCCAGCAGTCTTTATCGTTGGTGTAATAATAGTCATCTTGATAGCTATACTGATAACTGAGCACCTGATTTTTCATAAGGAAGTTTTTGATAACATTATCGCTTGTAACAACGTTGACAGCATACACCGCCTCAAGCTGTTTGCCGGCAACGGTAGCTTTGGCTGTAATAAAAGATCTTCCTACACTTACACCTTTGACCTTGCCGTCACTGCTGACTGTTGCAACGTCCTCATTTGATGATGACCATGTGATTGAGGGCTGCACCTCTACGCCTGTTACCTCTGCCTCAAGCTGCAGCTTTCCACGCACCTTAACATTAAAGTCCTCTGCGGATATAACTATTTTGTACTTCTGTGCATTGATGAAATCTTCAGGTATGCCTGTTGTGATGCCTGCTGCGGAAGCTGAAACCGTTAAACTCAGCACTGCAAGCATTAAAACAATAAAAAATAAACCCAACTTTTTAAGAGTATTTTTCATAAAATTCCTCTCCTGTTAATTTTTTCTAACTTTGCTATAATATCACATTATTAATTTTTTTGCAATAGCGAAACTATAGAAATTACCCTGTACAGCTAATACTGCACAGGGTAACGAACTGTTTTTTAAAAAATTATGAAGAGAGCAAGACGAACAAGACCAATCTTGAGCAGGAAATTAACAAGGCTGAGAAGGAATGTTGCACCGATACCTGCTTTGATTCCCATTGTGTTTTCTGCCTCTGAAATGCCCTGCCATGAAACAGAAACATCATTGCCGCCACCGTAGTAATATGAGTCAATGCCCATATACTGCTTTTCAGCTGCCTTTGTGAAGCCGCAATCACGGATACCGTTTGCAAAGAGAGTAGCCATTTCAGCATCTCTAAAGGTAATTGTTGCTTCAATTCTCAGTTCATCAGCAGGCTCATACTGTCTGAGTGTGCCCATAACAAAACCTGTGCACCACCAATATTTATCAACGGGACGCTTGAAAAGAAGCTCATATTCATCAGGAGTGTCGCCCTCTTCTTCCTGATGATAAACTGACATATCCATTACGGGCCAGTATTTTTCACTTGCAGCTGCATAGAAGGTGAAGGGGCTTGACTTCTGACCGTCTTCATCTCTGTTATAAATACCGATTTCACCGCCGTAAAGCACGCCGTACTGACCTTTCCAGAGCTGAACCATAAAGTCTTCTTCATCATATGTAAAGAACACACGGATATAGTCATACTCCATGCCTACATAAGGAGCAACATAGTCATAAACTCTTGCAAAGCCGAAGTTTTTCTGCCATGATTCCTTGTCGTTTGCATAGTAGTAACCGTAGTCATAGTCGTACTGATAAGAAAGAACATTGTTGGTTTCAAGATAAGAATGGATAATGTTTTCGTTCTTGACAACCTGAATAGGATAGCTCGCTGTGAGATTTTCTCCTGCAACCACTGCAGAAGCAGTAATTGTTGCATAGCCTTCCTTTTTGCCCTTGACTGCACCTGATGCACTGACTGTTGCAATGCTTTCATCAGAGGATTTCCATGTAATAGCAGGCTGAACCTCCACACCTGAAACAGTTGCCTCAAACTGAGCAGTTTTGTTAACACCGACAAACATATAGTCTGCACTTATTGTCAGTTCATAGCCCTCAGCAAAGGTTGCAATGCCGTCATCTGCTGCACTTACACCCATAACACAAAGGCACATAAGCACTGCAGTAAACAAAATGAAAGCTGATTTCTTAAGTAAGTTTTTCATAAGTAACCTCCAACTTGTTAATTTTCACTAAGCAAGATAATACTATCATAAACGCAAAATTAATTCAATAGTTTTTTACTAATTTATAAACATTTTTAACTTTTATGTTGCAATAATAACATTTTTCTTGTCCTACCTGTAAAAATTGTTTTTTAATCATAATGATTTATTGACAAATTCAGCATAAAGATATAAAATAGAATGGCTATATTATTGTATGAAAGGGTGTTTTAATGGCAAGTAAATGTCCAAACTGCGGCAGGGTACTCAAATGGTATAATATTAAAGCTGATTGCCCCGACTGCGGTATAAGTATTCCCAATTTCAATTGGGAGGCACGTCTTGAAGAAGACAACAAAAAAGCTGAAGAAAAATTCGGCAAATTTTACAGAACGCTGAATATGCTCAAATATTCAGTTGCAGGCACAAAGCTCAGAATAGCAAGAATAGTTTTGTCTTTCCTGCCTGCAATCGGTTTTATCCTGCCTTGGGCAAGCATCGGCAGTGATAAGGATACTCTGAGTCTCGACCTCTTAGGTCTTTTTACCGACGGCACAATCACAATTGATTTCTTCGGCATATTATTTAAAAATATCGGCGATATTTTTTCAGCAATATCCGGCGAAGGCTTCAGCGGTCCCGTTACATATTTTATGGCAGGTCTTCTTATGATGCTGCTTGGCATTATTACAATAGTAGTTGCCTTTTTCCTTATTTTTATCAAATTCAGAAAGCCAAAAACAAATGCTGTGTGGATAGCTGATGCCTTGAGCATTGCAATTACATTCGTCGCCGCTGTACTCTTTACAGTCTGCGGAAAGAGTATATCAGGCACTTTCTCTATCGGTACTCTCACTTTCGACAACGCTCATTCAGGCATACTGTGGGGTATTTTCGTTTATGTTGCCCTGCTGGCTGTTGCGCTCATAGCCAATATACTCGTCAGCAAGGCTGATATTACAAGCGAAGATGACCTTGAAGCTGCAAGACTTGAAAAAGTACGCCTTAAGGAAGAAAAAGCAGAGGCTGACCGCATCAGAAAAGAAGCTGAAAGAGCAGAGGCAAAAAAGAGAGCCGAAGCAGAAGAAGCTGAAAAAATAAGAAAAGCAAAAGAGTCTCTTGCAAGCAAGAAAAACAAATAAGAGAAAATATAAAAACATTTGAAAGAGTGATATAATGTCAGATACAGTTAACACCACTTCTCTGCAGGAAGAAAACACTTCCGAGGCAGAGGTACTGGATAAATTAGCCTATACCAAAAAGAGATACCTGACTCCAAAAGAAATTGCAGCCTATGTGCTTGTTAACTTCGGTCAGAAAAACCTCTCTCAGTTTATCACAAACAGCAGACAGGTTTTCCTCATGCAGTATGCAGGTCTCAGTGGCGGTGCCTATGCGGCAATCACATCATTTGCAACCATTTATGATGCACTTGATGACACCATTTCAGGTCTTATCATCGACCGCACAAGAACCCGTTGGGGCCGTGTACGTCCCTTCTTTATCCTCCCCCTTCCTTTGTGGATTCTCGGCGGCTTTATGCTTTATTCAACACCTAATCTTTCACAGACAGGTCTTAGCATTTACTTCGCCATTGCAACAATCATTTACGGTCTTGGCATGAGCTATTTCAACGCCTGGAACCTTATGATTTATAACATCACACCTAATATCAACGAGAGAAACAGTCTTATTACAACCACTAAGTTCTTTGAGCTTTTCGGTGTGTGGCTCCCCTCTCTTCTCCCCTTCATTCTCACAGCACTTCCAAAAATTACACCCAGCATTTCACAAACAGGCATATATAAGGGCTTCGCAGGCTTTATGCTTATTTTCTCAGCCTTCTTTGCAGTTTACGGTTTCTTCAATATGAGAGAAAGAATTCCTCTGCAGAGCCGTGAGGAAATGAAGAAAACCTCTGTCTGGGGTTCACTTAAGAATATTTTCACCAACAGACCCCTTCTTGCAATTATCCTTTCTGACTTCTTCAACAACTTCAAAGCAGTCGGCGGTGCAACAGAAAGCTTCTTCTGGCTTAACAACACAGGTTCCTACGCAAACGGCGGTATCTGCGGTCTGTTCACAGGCATTCCCAACTACTTTATGGTACCCATAGCCTCTAAGCTCGTTAAGAAGTTTGGTGCAAGAACAACAGCTATTGCTGCAGGCCTTTTCGGCTTCGGTGCATATATGCTTCTTTTCGCACTCGGCTTCCCCTTCGGTAATATCTTCGGTGACAGCTTCGGCAGCCATCACGTACTCAACCTTGCTTGTGTTGTTTTCCTTCTCACAGTCGCAGGTCTTCCCAATAAGATAATCACTGTTTGTAACCCCATCCTTACAGCAGATGCTCTTGACTATATGGAATGGAAGCACGGTCTTCGTAACGAAGCACTTGTAACAACAGTTCAGGGCTATTTCACAAAGCTTGCAGGCACAATCACAGGTGCTCTCTCAGGTCTTGTTTTTGAATGGATTGACTATGAAGCTCTCACTGATGCAGCAGGCAACGCAATTCCCAACACCGACCCCGGCATCCTTCGTGGCATCTGGACAGTTTTCTGCATACTCCCCGCCCTTGCAAGAGGACTTTACGGTTTATCCTTTATCCTCTATCCCATTCACGGTGAGCTTCAGCAGAGAATGATAGTTGAGCTTGCTGACAAGCGTGCAGCCGTTCTTGAAGAAATGTAAGACTATATACATAAAAGCACTCACAAAATGTGGGTGCTTTCGTCTTGACAAGAGGATATTTTATGATATAATTACTTAAGCATGCGGATGTGGTGGAATTGGCAGCTTTGAGCCCGACCGCCGCCGGTGACGGATAAAGGAAGGGCGAAATGGCGCAGCGGTCAAAGTTTTTGTGCCACCGGCACAAAAAAACTTTGGGTACCGCAAGAGTCACACGCTCACCATATAAATAAAGCAAACAACCGAATACGCGGATGTGGTGGAATTGGCAGACACGCAAGATTTAGGTTCTTGTACCGTAAGGTGTGCAGGTTCAAGTCCTGTTATCCGCACCAAAACTCAGTAGTCAGAAGACTGCTGAGTTGTTTTTTATCCACTTTATATGACTGCAAAAAACAAAAATCAGTTGCCATTTTCAAAAAAATGTAATACAATGGTAGGCACAGTAATATAAAAAAGATGATGTCTTTAAACATTCCGGCTCATCTGAAAAAAGAAAGGATTTTAATTATGGTTTTCACTCTTGAACTCTTATGGCTGTTTTTAGCAGCTATGCTTATCAGCGCAATCGGTTTCAAAAATTATGTGTGGTTTATTTCACTCGGCTATGGATTTTCCATTGCAGGCGAAGGTGCATTAATGATGATGCTTTACGGAAAACAGCTGAGCATAGGCTCAATTATCTGCTGCGTTTTATTTGTTGTTTACGGTTTCCGTTTAGGAGGCTATCTGGCTGTTCGTGAATTAGGCAGCAGCTCATATAAAAAGAATATGCAAGGCGAAATCAAAGACGGAAAATCAGTGCCCTTCGGTGTGAAAATTGCAATATGGGTAACTTGTGCATTACTTTATGTAACTCAGGTTTCAGGCGTATTCTATCGTCTGAATAACAATAGCAGTGATAACATTTTTGTTTATATAGGTGCTGCTGTCATGGTACTTGGTCTTATCCTTGAATCAGTTGCAGACATTCAGAAAAACAATGCCAAAAAGATTAATCCTCGCCGCTTTGTTGACACCGGACTTTATCGTCTCGTGCGTTGCCCGAACTATCTTGGTGAAATGATATTCTGGACAGGTGCTCTCATTTCAGGCATCGGCGCTGTTTCAGGTTGGCAGTGGATTATTGTTGCCATCGGTTATATAGGCATTATATTTGTTATGTTCAGCGGTGCCCGCCGTCTTGAAATCAGACAGAATAAAAACTACGGCAACGATCCCGAATACCAGAAATATGTAAAAACTGTGCCTATAATGGTACCATTTATCCCCTTGTACAGCGTAGAAAAGTACAAGTGGCTGGTTGCTTAATTTAATAACACACAGATCGCTGTTGAGCTGCAATGGCGGTCTTTTTTTGCAGCAAGCGTTTATTCTGATTTGACAATCACTCCCCTCGGTGATATAATATTCAGCAAGTGAATAGAAACATTTAAGGTGTCGGGTGATTTTTCTCTCCCGGTGAAAATGGGAAGCAGGGTGCAAGTCCCTCACGAACTCGTCGCTGTAATGAAGAAGTCTTATTCCACGCATTAAGCTGCAGTCATTGGTGAAGGCCGAGAAGACGGAACAAGGTGATGATAGCTAAGTCAGAAGACCTGCCTTAAATGATTTGTGGGACCGCGAGTAATCGGTTTAAGCAAACGACATCCTTCTTTTAGTCGTAAGTGCCACGAGGTTTTTATGCACTTAAGACTAAAAGAAAGGATGTGAAAAGTGTGAAAAGCAAGAAAATTTTAGGCGTAGTCATTCTGGCGGTGCTTATAGTTGCTATGGCGTTTACTTTCAATGCGTTCAAAGAAAAGCCCGTTGAGGGTGAAAAGAACATAACAATTGAAGTTGTTGCCGAAGATAAAACCTCCACTGTCTATGAGGTTGACACCGATGCCGAATATCTGCTTGGTGCTATGGAAGATGCTGACGGTCTCACCTTTGAGGGTGAAGACGGTCCTTACGGAATGTCTGTCAGCACTGTTAACGGTGTGCGTGCAGATTATACTCTTGACGGTGCATATTGGGCATTTTTCGTTGGTGAAGAATACTGCAACTACGGTGTATCACAGCAGCCCGTTGAAGACGGTGACAGCTTTAAGATTGTTTACACATTAGCTGAATGATAAGCCAAAAAGGCAAAAACGCTGCCTTTGACGTAGCTTTGGTTGCGCTTATGGTGGCTGTTATTGAGGTTTGCAAATTCGCAATGATAGGTCTTCCGAATATAAGCCTGACAGCTTTCTGGCTCGTGCTTTTTTCAAAGCATTTCGGGAATAAGGTATATTATGTTGTGCCTGTTTTTACCCTGCTGGAAGGCATTGTTTTCGGGTTTAACCTGTGGTGGATAAGCTATCTTTATGCGTGGCCGGTGCTCGTGCTTATAACAAGAATTTTCAGGCATAATGACAGCGCAGTTATATGGGCAGTCATTTCAGGAATTTTTGGCCTATCCTTCGGTGCACTGTGCGCTATCCCCTACATTTTTACGGCAGTGGATTTAAAAAGCGGCCTTGCCTACGCTGTAAGCTGGTGGATTTCGGGAATACCTTGGGACATCACACACTGCGTCGGTAACTTCGTTTTAATGATGCTGCTTTATAAGCCCTTGGGAAGCGTAATGCAGAATTTGCAAAAACAAATCAAACATTGAAAAAAGCGAATCACTCTCAACGGGTGGTTCGCTTCTTTTTTTATTCACCTTCAAACAAAAGTAAAATGCACACCGCAAAGGGTGTGCAGAATTAGGTTTTCTTATTCTGTGAAGCCTGACTCAACAAGTCTTACAAGCTCTTCAACAGCCTGCTCTTCATCGGGACCGCCGGCAATGATGCGAATATCTGTGCCACCCATGATGCCGAGTGAAAGAACACCAAGTAAGCTCTTAGCGTTTACTCTTCTTTCTTCCTTCTCAACCCAGATTGATGACTTGAATTCATTTGCCTTCTGAATGAAGAATGTTGCAGGACGGGCATGAAGTCCAACCTGATTCTGAACTTTTACATCTTTAACAAACATATCAATATCTCCCACACATATAAATTTGGTTGTTCTCAATTAATTGCTAATATATTATAACCGTAAAAACAATCTTCGTCAATGGTTAAAAACGACTTTAAAACTTTTTGGTTGCAAGCCTAAACATCAACAAAAAACCGAGGTTAAATTTGTGCATTTTCACTATATTTTTTTTCACATTCAAGTCACTATGCACAACCAAAAATCTTTTTATGCGACAAGTGCTTATTAACTGTCAGCGTTCTCGGTACCCTGCCGATCAAGAGCCTTTTGCTGAGCTTTTAACTCTCTTAAAAATTCAATATCCTTTTTGTCAAGCTTTGCTTTTGAGAGCATATCAGGTCTGCGGAGATAAGTTCTCATAAGACTCTGCTGACGCTTCCACTTATTTATATTTGCATGGTGCCCCGATAACAGTATATCCGGAACAGTTTGTCCGTGCCACTCATAGGGTCTTGTATACTGGGGATGCTCCAAAAGTGAGCTATAATGGCTTTCGTCGCTGAAGGCTTCTTCATTTGGTAGCACACCGGGAAGCATGCGTGAAATGCTGTCAGCAAGCACAAGAGCAGGAAGCTCACCGCCTGTGAGCACATAGTCACCAATCGATATTTCTTCATCGACTATTTCCTCAATAACTCTCTCATCAATGCCCTCATAGTGACCGCAGAGAATTGCAATATTTTCCATCTGTGCAAGCTCACGCACACGGTTTTGTGTCAATGTTTTTCCCTGAGGGGACATATAGATGAGATGAGGCTTTTTGCCAACCTCTTCACAAAGACTCATATAGCAGTCATATATTGGCTGAACCTGCATAATCATGCCCATGCCGCCGCCGTAAGGTGTATCATCAACTCTTTTATGCTTATCGAGAGTATAGTCTCTTATCTGACGGCAGTTTATCTCAACGAGCCCTGCCTGTCTGCTTCTGCCTATAATACTCTCACTGAGAACTGCCTCGCACATTTCAGGGAAAAGAGTAAGTATATCAATTCTCATCGTCAAAAATTCCTTTCAAGGGGCGGATTTTAATTATGCCCTCTATAACATCTGTGCTGATAACAACGCTTGGAATAGCAGGAATAAGATATTCCTTATCCCCTTTCATAATATGCCAGACATCGTTTGCCCCCGTCTGAGACACATCGCTTATTATGCCGTAGGTTATGCTTTCATCATCTGCATCAATAACAGTGCAGTCAATGAGCTCCTGAATAAACCAAGTGCCCTCAGGAAGCTTTGCGTCACTTCTTTTCATATAGAGGATTTTATCACGATACTTTGAGGCTTCTTCCACAGTGTCAATGCCCTGCACCTTCATAATGACCATATTACCGTTGGGTCTCGATGAAACCTTCAGAGGCTTCTCACCTTTTTTATCAAGATACAATGTCTTGAATCTCTTCATATACTCAGGGCTGTCACACCATGGCTGAACACGCATTTCGCCCTTGATACCGTGAGTGGAGGTTATTTTGCCTATTTCGAGATAGTCTTTTATCATAATGTGCTCCTTAAAATCAAAAGGCTGCCTGACGACAGCCGTTTGCTTGCTTGATTATTCGTCTTCGGGAAGGGGTGCCATCCAGTCAGGATTAACTTCACCGCCCATAAGCTCGCAAAGGTATTCATAGAGCTTATTCCATAAATCCCAGAAAATTTCTTCAAATGTTGCAAATAATTTTTCCATTATAATTTCCTCCTATATAAGATTAAATACATTATATACCATATCACATATAATTTCAAGAATTTCAGCTAAAAAATTATATCGTGAGTTTCTGCGCCCACACATTCAATAAGACCTTTTGGTGAAATAAACAGCTGAACGCCAAGAGCTCCGCCGCTGATAATAATTTCAGGGAACTGCAATATACTCTCGTGAATCACTGTTCTGAACTGCTTTTTCATGCCAATGGGAGTGCAACCGCCTCTTATATAGCCTGTGACCTGTTTGATATCCTTGACATGAAGCAGCTCCACGCTTTTTTCACCCACGGATTTTGCTGCTTTTTTAAGGTCAACTTCCTTATCTATGGGCAGCACAAAAACATAATTTTCACCGCTTTTGCCCACAGCAACAAGGGTCTTGAAGGTCATATCATAGCTCTGTGAGAGCATATCCGCAATATGTATGCCGTCAATAAATTCCACGCACTCATAATAATTGACCTTATAGGGAATTTTCTTTTTATCGAGTATTCGCATTGCATTGGTCTTAATACCCTTATCTTTTGCCATAATAACCTCACAATTGACTAAAAGTTAAATTTTATATATAATATCACACAGATAGAAATTTTTCAATAAAGAGGTAGGATAAATGGCTGAAATAATCTGCCCTGTCTGCGGTGAATTGCTGACAGCAACAAACAGAACATATAAATGCAAAAACAACCACTGCTTTGATATGGCTAAGGAGGGCTATGTTAATCTGCTCACAGGCAAGCATAAGCCGGGCAGTGAAATGGGTGATAACAGAGATATGGCTCTTAATCGTCGTGAGTTTCTTTGTGAGGGCTATTTTGATGCTCTTGTACACGGTATAATTGAGCTTATAAAGGAGCAGGCTCTCCCCCGCCCCGTAATTGCCGATATATGCTGCGGTGAAGGCTACTATGGTGACAGAATCAAAAACGAAATCGAATGTGATGTTTTCGGCTTTGACCTGTCTAAAGAGATGGTGCGCCTTGCATCCAAGCGAAAAAATGGCATAACCTATTTTGTGGGTAATCTCTCTCATATTCCTGTCAGGGACAGCAGTGTAGACATTGCACTTCACCTGTTTGCACCCTTTCACGAAAAGGAATTCAGCCGTATAATAAAGGATAACGGATATATCATCAGTGTGGTTGCAGGTGAAAATCACCTTTTTGAGCTTAAGGAGCTGCTTTATGACACACCCTATAAAAATGACGAGAAGCCACCTGAAACGGCAAATCTCACCCTTTTAGAGAAGCGTAAAATCACGGCACGGGTACACCTGAAAAGCAACAAAGATATAATGGCTCTTTTTAAGATGACACCCTATTATTATCACACTAAGGATGAAGACAAAGCCAAGCTCACCGATATAAACGGTATGGATATAACAACCGAGTTTGTGTTGTTTGTTTACAGCAAATAAATATGAAGGGACAGGTTTCAACCGTGCGAAGCACACGGCGAACCTGTCCTCTTTTGCTTGTGAAATTTTATTTCATCTTCTTCTGATAGCTCTTGCAGAAATGGGGAATTGCAATAGCATCTGCGCTTGTCTTTTCGTGTGACACCTCAATCTTGTCAAGGCTGCACTTGTCGCAATCAACATGATATTCACATTCATTAACTGAACACTTAACGCCTTCGTTATGCATAAATTTCACCTCACTTTTTTATGACGAGTAAACTCATCATGTAATGATAGTTTAACTCAAAAAGTGAGGTGTTATTCTTATAATTTTATTTTTTCAGATCAGCGAAAAAAATCCATTACAAAATCAATGAGCTTAACTGCAATGTTATAAATTGTTGCAGCTGTGTTTCTGATGCCAAGCTTTTTAAGCAGGCTGCTTGCCTTTTCGCCAATAACCTCGTCGAGCTCCTTAGGCATATCAGCGTTAACATATGGCTCGCTTTCGTTGTACTCTGCCGCTTTACCGTTCATAAGAGTGAAATCAAAAGTTCTGTCACTGACAGGAGTGATTGTCTTATTCATAAATGAAATATTTATTTCAAAATTCTTTTTGCTTATTTCAGGAATTTCGCCTTCAAATGAAACTTCCTTGCTTTCACCGGGTGCAAGTGTGAAGGGTTCAAAGATGAAATCAAGACCGAGACCTCTTGCATTGATTGACATAACAGTTATATCATTTATAGCTGAGCAGTTGGTCACAACAAGAGTCTTATCAGCTGATGAGAGATAACCCTCTGTGCTCTTATTAAAGGCAGCATGCACACCGTGTGAGGGGTTCGTTGTCTCGTGGAACTGAGGATAACCTGCCATTGTGTGAGCGTCAAAGCTCTTGCTGCTGAGAAGCAGTGTGAACATAAGATTTTTTGTGAAGGGATCACTGATGGTCATTCCGTGATAATAGTTTTCAATAAACCATGTGTGGTGAGGAATATATGCAGTTGAGGCATCCACTGTCATGCAGGGTGACACCTGATAATAGCCTGTGTCAACCTTCTGAGTATAGCCGTCAGCAAAACGCTTGCCAAATGGTGCTACAACTGCACCCGTTGCACCTGCTGTGGGGATAATAGCATCACTTGTTACTTCACCGCCACTGACGCTCTTTGCGTTATAGCCTGCCATAATATAGATGTTTGTGCCGATATCCTGAGCCTTTTTGAAGCCCTTGCCGTAGTAGTTTTCACCGTCAGGTGACATAATCTCATAGTGCATATAGTCGCTTTTTGCTATAAGATCTGCACTTTCAACCGGGTCAAGAAGCTCAGCCTTAAGCTCTTCATAATGCTCAAGGGGAATGAAATCCCAAAGACTCTGCCAATACTGCACCACGCCGATAATCTGAGGCACAAGCTCACCCACAATTGCATCAACAAAGCCTAACTGTTCAGCTTCAAGAAGGATATGATAGTCCTCCTCCCACTTCATGCCGTGCTCTATATATGTGAGCAGACCGTATTCGTCAAGCTTGCCGTTATTGCTCATAAGGTCATAAGCAAGGCTTGCACCGCCAAGAGCAGGAACTGTAAGCACTGCGTTATTTACTTTGCCCTCGTGACCATAAAGTGTGAGATATGTGCCTGTTGTCTGTCCGCCGTGTGAAACAGCAAGAAGATTAACCTTATCAACCTTATCCTTTTCAGCCTTGCCTTCGTTATGATGAGCAATTACATCATCAATAAATGCTCTCATTCTTCCGGCAATTTCAACGGGACCCTTACGGAAATCGCAGGTGAAAAGATAAAGGTTTTCGGCACCGATTTCTTCAGAGAGAATTGTCATCATTTCTGTTTCTTCGTTATGCTCACCATTCGGATAATTCTTTTGAATGTTTGCCCAGTTTGTTTCTTCGGCAGTGTTCAGATAGGTTGACAGCTCTTTTATACTTGAACCATCGGGATTGCAGCGAAGATTATCAAACAGCCAGTTAAAAGCTATGCCTACAACCTCAACTGCCGGTGAAATATCACCTGTTGCCACAAACTTTGCAGCGGCAGCAATAAGCTCTTCTTTGTATTCCTCAAGAGCCATCATAATCTGATCGCCTGTGTTGCCCCATGCGTGAATTTCCTCACCTGTTTCTTCATCAAAAAGACGGAGTGATGACGAGCTGTAGCCTGAAATCATGATAACAGGATATTTGTTGCCCTCATCTGCATAAACACCTGCAAAAGCAGCTGTGCTAAGTGAGAAGCACATAATAATTACAAGTAAAAGTGAAATAAGCTTTTTCAATTTGTTCTCTCCTTATCTGTAAACAATCTTTGTCATCAGGTGAAGCACCTGAGCAAAAACATTGAATATATTTGAAGCAATTGCCTTTACACCTGTTTTTTCAAGCAGCGTGTTAGCTTCCTTCGGCAAAACATTGTCTATGTTTTTAGGATAATCTGCACCCACAAGCGGTTCATTTTCGTTGTACTGTGCCGCTTTGCCGTTCATCACAGTGAAGTCGAAGGTTCTTTCGCACACGGGAGTAACCTTGTTATTGAGATAGCTCACGGCAAGCTCAATATTTTTAAGGCTAACCTCAGGAATATCACCTTTGATTTCAACTGACTTGCTCTCACCCGGTTTCAGGATAAAAGGCAGGAAGAAGAAATCAAAATCTGCACCGTAAACGCTGACTGAGCTGACAGTGATAACCGAATCACAAGAGATATTTGTTATCACAAGCTCTTTATCCTGTGAGGAAACGAAGCCCTCTTTGCTACTATCAAATGCAGCAAAAACAACATGAGCAGGGTTTGTTGTGGCGTGGAACTGAGGATATTCTTTGAAAGAATTGACCGTGTAGCCCTCACCGTCTGTCAGAAGAAGCTTGCAGGCAAGTGAGAATGTGAAATCATCCTTATAGGTCATTCCGTGGTGGAAGTTTTCAATATACCATGTGCGCTCAGGCAGATATCCTGTTGATGCGTCAACTGTCATTGAGGGTGACACCTGATAAAAGCCTGTGTCAACCTTCTGAGTATATCCGTCACTAAAACGCTTGCCGTAAGGTGCAGCAACTGCCCCTGTGGCGCCCTCTATAGGTATAATAGAGTCAGAGCTTACAGGCATACCTGAAACAATCTGCACATCATATCCTGCTAAAATATAGATGTTTGTGCCGACTTCTTCAGCCTTTTTAAAGCCCTTGGCATAATAATGTTCGCCTTCAGGTGACATAATTTCATAGTGAACGAAATCGCTTTGTGCAATAAGACCTGCATTCTTCACCGGGTCAAGGTTTTTCTCTTTCATTGCCTCATAGTATTCAATCGGCACAAAATCCCAAAGACTGCCCCAACAACCTAATATAGGCATACATTCCGGCAATAAAGCTTCTACCAATTCATCAAGGAAGCCTAACTGATTAGCCTGAAAGAAAAGATCAAGATCTTCTTCAATAATAAAGCCATGCTGCAAAAACTGCAGAAGCTCCGCATCATTAAAGTCGGCGTCACCGTTAAAAGCATCATAAGCTATGCCTGCACCACCAAGGGCAGGAACAGTGAGAATAGCATTATTTACCTTACCCTCATGGCCGTAAAGTGTAAGATAAGTGCCTGTAACCTGACCACCGTGGGAAAGGGCATAGATGTTAACTTTGTCAATCTTGTCCTTTTGTGCTCTGCCCTCGTTATGATATTCAATTACATCATCGATATATGCTCTGAGAGAATTTGCAATTTCAACAGCACCCATACGGAAGTCACATGTAAAAACATAGGTGTTTTCCTTGCCTATTCTTGCACCGATGTCATCCATTATCTCTTTTTCTGCCTGATAGTCGCCTTCGGGGTACTTCTCGGCAAGATTTGCATAGTTGGTCTCTTCGGGAGTATGTACGTAATTATATACAGGTACCGAAGGTGTGCCGTCATCATTACACTTCATATCAGCAAAAATTCTTCTGAAGCCGGCACCAAGTGTTGCTGCAAGCTCTGTTGCGTCACCTGTTGCAAAGAACCTTGCAGCTTGGGCAAGTATCTTTTCCAGCATACCGTCCTGAGCGCCTGCGGAAATCTGTCCGACGGCATCGCCCCAGACCATAACCTTTTCGCCCGTTACCTCGTCAATTTTATAATATGACGATGAAGTATAACCCGGCACCATAATTACGGGATACTTTGTCAGCTCTGCGTTTTCCTTTTCAGCAGCAAAAGCTATGGGGAAAGCACTGAAAACCAACAATAAGCAAAGTAACAACACTGTTAGTTTTTTCATAGTTTTCTCTCCTTTTTTGGTTTACACTATATTTTACCACTATAATAAAATTATTACAATAAAAAAATTTTAGCCACTCTCACAAAAATAAAAGGTCGGTTTTGTACAAATAGAACAAAACCGACTCAAATGTTGCAAAAACGAATTTTATTTCTTTTTCATTTTGGGGAGCACAAGGCAAATTGCCACTGCAAGTATTGCCAGAACACCTATTCCCGCAGGAATGAGATAGTCACCGTCATTGTCGCCTGTTGCCGGAACAGCAAGATGCATTAAATCGGCAGAGTCCACAGCAATAACCTGCAGAATAACTGCACCAACGCTGAGAATCATAAGAGCTGCCATAATTATACATATAACTTTTATCACACTTTTAGGCATCATAGTTTTTTACCTCCGAAGATTTATCCTCGTTATTTTACCACTTTATATGCCTTTGTGTCAACCTTTTATTTTAGTCATATGTATTGAAATTAACTCGAATTAGGTATATAATGATGTGGTTAGAATAAAAATTAAGAAAATGAGGTTGAAACACTATGAAGAAACGTCATATCATTGGCGGTGCTATTGCAGCAGCAGCTGCTGCAAATGCAGTTCATGCAGCTCTTTACACCCCCAAAAAGACAGAAAGTGAACCCCTCCCGCAGGAAGATGTTAACGTTCAGCGTTACCGTGAAAACCTTTCAAAGGCTATTCAGTGCAAAACTGTTTCCTATAGAGAGAGTGAAAGAGTTGACTGGGCAGAGTTTGAGAAGTTCCACAAATTCCTTGACGAGGCTTATCCTCTCATTGCCAAGACTCTTGAAAAGGAAATCGTTCCCCCCGCAAACCTTATCTATCGTTGGAAGGGCACAAGAAGCGACCTTGAGCCCATAGCTATGCTTGCTCATCAGGACGTTGTTCCTATTTCAGCAGGCACAGAAGAGGATTGGACACACGATCCCTTCAGCGGTCATGATGACGGTGAATTTATCTGGGGTCGTGGCAGCGTGGATATGAAAAACCACCTCATCGCTGTTATGGAATCAGTTGAAGCACTTCTCGAAGACGGCTATGTGCCTGAAAGAGATGTTTATCTTCTTTTCGGTGATAACGAAGAGGTTGTTGCTAACTCCGACAACGGTGCAAAGGATATTATGCTCACTCTCAAAGAGAGAGGCATCACTCTTGAAAGCATTGTTGACGAAGGCGGTGCAATGATTCCCATTCATGTTCCCGGTGTGCTTGAACATAAGTTCCTTGCAGGTGTGGGCGTTGCTGAAAAGGGTTATTCAGATATCGAAATCGTTGTGAATGCTAAGGGCGGTCACTCATCACAGCCTCCCGTACACACAGCTTTAGGCAAAATTGCAGGAGTTATCAAAGACCTTGAGGATAATCAGTTCAAGGCATATCTCAACGAAAATATGAAGAGTCTTTTTGATGCTATCGGCAGAGAGTGCTCATATCCCGTGCGTCTTATCACATGCAATATGCCTCTGCTTCATCCTGCTATCATTGAGCTGTCAAAGCACATTCCTTTCCTTGCTTGCCTGACACGCACAACAACAGCTGTAACAATGGCACAGGGCAGCCCTGCAGCAAATGTTCTTCCCCAGCGTGCAGCTATCACAGTTAACTTCCGTGCAATGCCCGGCACAACCAAGCAGGATCTTATCGACCATATCCGCAAAGTCTGCAAGAATAAGGATATTGAAATCAATGTGCTCAATTCAAAAGAGGCATCTTCATTCTCCCCCACCGATTCAAGAGCTTACGGCATCATCCGTGATGTTACCAAGTCGCTTCAGAGTGGCGCTATTGTTGCTCCCTATCTTGTTATGGGCGGCACCGATGCATATAACTATGAGCCTATCTGCAAGAATATCTACCGTTACGCTCCCTTTGAGCTGACAACAGAGCTTCTTCGCTGCACACACGGCACAAACGAGAGACTTCCCATCAACCTTATGGAAAACGCACTCCTCTTCTTCAAAAACTACATCAGAAGAGCAAGCGCAGAGTAATTTCGTAATCGCGGGATAGTTTTGATAAAGCAAAAACTTTTTTCCCGCCGCTTGCAGCAAAGCAAAATTTAAACTAAGAATATCCATCTGTTCCTTTTGGGTTCAGGTGGATATTTTGTTTGTTAACGAAAAAAGCAGCCATCTGCAGGTGCAGACGGCCGAAATTATTATCCTTTATTATAAATATCCGAGCATAAATCAGATTAAGCAAAGAGAGCCTTAATCCACTCGATGAGCTGCATAAGATGGTCGAGACCAAACATTGTAACTATTTTTTCCCACATATTAATTTCCTCCTTTACTGCTTATTTAAGGGATGTTTTTCCTTACAACTGACATTGTATATTAAACTTCACTATTTGTCAATAAAATATAAACATTTTTAATTATTTGTGCAAAATAACCTCACATTTATTACACCTTCGGTGTCTTAAACACAACATATTGCGTTATTTTGTTTTATTGATCACTGTATATAGAAAAAACAAAACCCGCCACTAGGGCAGGCTTTGTCTATTAAACAATTGTTTAATCGCGATAAATTATTCAGCGTCTTTAAGGTTGCCGTTTTCATCCTTTTCGATGCCAAAGATTGCAAGAAGCTTGTAGATGAATTCCCAAAGCATTGCGTACATATCTTCAAATACCTGCATTATAGTTTCCTCCATATCAAGATTTGAAAGAGTATTACCTCTAACTTGATTATATTATATATCAGCCATAGATAAATGTCAATAGTTTATTCAAAAAATTTTAATATTTCACTTTAACATGAAGAAAAAGCCACCCGAAGGCGGCCTTTTCTTTTTAAACAATTGTTTAAACTAGTTAAAATTATTCTGCATCCTTAAAGTATGCGAATGCCTTGTAAAGATATTCCCAGATTGCCTGCCATACTTCTTCAAACTTTGCGAAAAATTCAGCCATTATAGTATCCTCCATATTTAGATTTACTAAGAGACACCTCTTAATATGCTTATATTATATATCAGCATAATATAAAAGTCAATAGTTTATTCAAAAATATTTAATATTTATTACCTGTTTTCCTCTTGTACAAAGCACTACCCTTTTCGTCAGCCGTTCTGCACTCAGCACTCTGCGTTCTACACTTAAAAAGGCTACCCTTGCGGATAGCCTTTTAGCTTTTCAATTACTGGATTGAACCGAGAACCTCGTCAAGTCTGAGGAATTCGAAGATGCTGTTGAAGAAATTATCAAATACATCTGAAATTCTCTTAAGAATCTTCTGGAAGCCACTGATGAAATCATCCTGTGCGTCTTCTACTGCATCCTCATCAACAGGTCCGAAAATGGAACCGCTGCCAGTGTTTTCATTGTTGGGGTCACAGCAATCGCAACCACAGCCGCAGGGGAAAATGCCTGTGCAATATGCGCAGCAGAGTGAACCGTCATATGTACCGTCTGCATTGCCGTCTTTAGCACATGATGTGAGATAAGACTTATCAATGTTGGGGCAAAGAACACAGCAGTGACATGAACCTAAAGGTGCAGCTTTGTGATCGTCACATGTGCATTTGTCAGTAACAACAGGCTCCTCAACTACAACTGCAAAAGCCATTGTGCCCATTGCAAAAACCATAGCAACCGCTAAAAGAATTGAAATTACTTTTTTCATTGGAATCTCCTCCTAAATTTTGGCGGAAAGTATAAGCCGCCTTTATAGATACATTATAGTAAATAAAACAGCAAAAGTCAAGACGCAATAAAAAAAATCAGGAATTCCAAAAAAGAATTCCTGATTTATATTAAACTCTAACCGTATTACTGTATCCGCCATAGCCGGTTACACCGTCATCCTTACGGAGTGTTCTTATTCTGAAGCGATATGTACCGTCAGCTTTTAGACCCTCAACTGTGTATGAAAGAGTATCACTGTCAACAGTCTGAACCTTGATAAGCTCATCGCCTGAAACTCTGTAGATAACATAATGGGTTGCACCGCTTACTTTATCCCATGACAGCTTGACCTTGCTGCCTGTCTGCTTTGCTGTCAGTTCTGCCGCCTTAGGGCCTGCAACACCTGTTATATATGAAGGCTCACTGCTATAATATTCCGAGCCTACCTTTGCAGTGGCATGAACCTTGAATTTATAGCTTCTGCCTGCCGTGAGCTTGAAGGTATATGAGGTTTCATCTGTAACGGCAACCTTTTTATAGCTTTCGCTCTCACTGTCATATCTGTAAATAGAGTACTGTGTTGCTCCGCTGACCTTTTTCCACGCAAGACCCAATTTGCCGGAGGTGGAATAATTCTGCTTAAGAGCTGTAACCTTATCGGGTACAACAGTAATTGTCACACTGCTTTTAACTTCACCCTTATCGGCAGCCGTGCAGGTGATTTTAACTGTGCCGTACTTTTTAGCTGTCACCTTACCCTTTGAGTTGACCACTGCAACAGAGGTGTCGGAGCTTTTCCATGTGAGAGTGCCGTCGGTTACATCGGCAGGCTCAACAGCAGCCTTGATCACCGCACTGTCACCCTTGGCAATTTTTGCAGGAGCATCAAGCTCAACGGCTTTTGCGAAAACAATTTCCTCAGCCTCAAGAACCTCAAAGTGATAGTCTTCACTTGCTATTTTCCAACCTGAAACCAATGAATTTGCAGCATATACTCTTGCAGAATATCTGCCTGCTTCATCGATTGTAATTGTCTTTGCTCTTTTATTTTTGCTGACGGTATATTTCTGAACTATGTCGCCGTCTTCATTATAAATATAAAGCCAATATTTGCCTGCGCCGCAGTATTCACGCCATGAAAGAGGAATTTCTTCGCCCACAGTGTATATCTCAGTTTTATTTTCAAAGTCAGGCTCTTCAATTTTTCCGCCTAAATATTCAGCGTAGTTGAGAGCACACCAGCCAACAGTGTTTCCAAAAAGGATTTTGCCCCAAAGGTATTCACCGTCATCATATTTGTCATAAACCTTAAACTTGGTTCCGTCATATATTTTATCAACAACATTTGAATCTGTTGTGTGCTCTGCTCTGACATTGAGAGTTGCACCAACCATTTTCCAATCCTCGTGAGGATCGTTTTTTGCTATGTCGGTTTCTTCCGTGTCTTCAGGCTTAATTGAATCAGTGTTTTTATAGAAATAAAGGTCTGTGTTTTTTCTGTTGTTGCCCTCAAGTCTGTAAACATAGCTGAAGCCCTGAATATCTGATATATCCATAACGCCCCAACGAATCTGACATCTGCCGACCCAGTTGCAGTCCGTGAAAGAAATCTTATTGCCGCTGACACCTGTAACACAAAGTGAGTGACCGTTCCAGCGGTAGCGGATAATATCACCGACACGCAGTGAAGAAGCCTTAAGGCTTGTCACCTTTACGAAATTATTTCTGGGCATTATGCCGGTGATTTCATAAGCTATTTTATGGGCGTACCCCATACACTGAATTGCATTGTCGAAATTATTGCAGTCACACGATTTATTCCATGCACAGCTGCCATGACTTGCGCAGGGTGTGGATGTTACACCGTCAGGGTTGTTTTTGCCTTTATCAACGTTATTCCAATATTTGCCGTTCGGGAATTTTTCAACTAATGAAGCTAATATAGTGAGAGTGTCGTCAGCAGCATTACCGACAAAGCTGACACTCATCGCAGGCATAATAACCAAAAGGGCAAGAAGCAGGCATAAAAGTTTTTTAAACATCTTGTTTCTCCTTAGTGTCCGTTGTTTACTGTAATATTTATTACAACTTTGTAATTTTTCTTTTCATATAATAGCACATCTTGACAGAAAAAGCAACCCCGGTGCTAAATATAGTTGTTGCCTATTTGTTAAGTAGCTGTTAAATCTCATTAAACAGTGAGTCTGACAAAAAAAGCAGACAGCACAAGGCTGAGGAAATCAGCTGTGAGCCCTGCCATTAGAGTGTGACGAGTATTTTTTATGCCGATTGCAGAATAATAAACCGTAACCGCATAAAGTGTTGTGTCTGTTGAGCCCATAACAACACTTGCAACCTGACCTATAAAGGAATCCGGCCCATGAGTTTTCAGCACACTTTCAAAAAGCGTAAGTGAACCGCCGCCTGAAATGGGACTTAGCAGTGCCATAGGTGTTATTTCATCGGGTACACCAAAAAGAGATGTAACAGGAGCAAATAATGCCGACACAATTTCCATTGCTCCGCTTTCTTTAAGCATTGTCACTGCAACCACAAGTCCCGTTATGCTCGGAAGCAGCTCATAAACAGTGTGAAGTCCCTTTCTAGCCCCCGACATAAAGCAGTCAAAAACTTTAACCTTCTTCACAAGACCGAAAAGAACGATGCCCACCACCATAACGGGCAATATGTAGCTGCCGAAATTATCAGGCATATTATGCACTCCTTTGTTTGCAGTCTTGACTGCTTTTTACCCTGTTGCCGATTTTTGCCACGGCAATTGCTGCTGCAAGCGCACAAAATGAGGTTAGAAAAGCTGCAGGCATTATTTCCATTGGCTTTGCACTGCCGTATTGACCTCTCATTGTGGCAACGGTTGTGGGGATAATATGCATTGCCGCCGTATTCATAACAACAAAAACAACCATCTCATTGCTTGCCACTGTTTTGTTTTCATTTATATCCTGAAGCCGTCTCATAGCCTCAAGACCCAGTGGTGTTGCCGCATTACCGAGGCCGAGAATATTTGCCGTTATGTTCATGGAAATTGCTTCAAGGGCATATTTTTCTTTTCTCAGGCGTGGAAAAATCATACCAACAATCGGTGACATAAGCCTTGAAAATACCTTTGTCATGCCCGACTGCTCAGCTATTTCCATAACACCCCCCCAAAGGCAAAGCATAGAGACAAGTCTTAAAAGCAGCTGCACTGCACTTTCAGCTCCGTCAATTACAGCAGAAGACAGTGCATCAATTCTGCCCGTGGCAACTGCTGAGATAAAAGACAATAGCAACAAAACCGGAAAAACATAGTTCATCATAAAAATCACCTGAAATAATATATGTTATTTCCCCTTTATAAATGACAAGACCGCCCTTTAATCAAGGCGGTCAATGCTTACATATTCAATTTTCCATTGCCCTTTCACGGGGTCTTTTTCTTTGCTGTAATCACAGTAAACAGCAGTGTTTTCGCTATAGAGTATACCTACGCTTCTCAATTCACCCTTTTTAAGAGGTACTGCTTGACTGAGATGCTGTTTTAACCTTCTGAGTCTTTCATCTTTAATCTTAAGGCAAGAGGGCAGAATATCAGAATTATTTGTAGAAAGTCTGTCGAGCAGCATAAGGTCACGAAGTCTGATTTTGTCAACTCCCCTGATAAGAGAGAAGTACTCATAAGCAAGGCAGGTGTATTTATCCAGAGCAATGCTCCCCTTTTCGTCTTTGCTTATAAGAAATTCACCAAAACCGAGAAACAGCTCATAAGGCGGCATAAATCTTGTCACATAGCTGAGGGTACGTGGAAACCTTGCGCTGTTATATAAGCGTTCAAGCTCATTTTCACATATATGCAAAAGAGAAAGCTCATCTTTAGTTATATAAGGTGTTGATACAACCTCATAGGGCGGCTCACTGCTATAGGTACAGGGGAACTCCTCTTTGTTTTCGGCCATAGGTGAACCGTGAAGCACCTTAAGAAAGCCCAGCTGAAGCATATGGGCTCCTATTTTATAGGCTCTGTCAAAACCTGCAACAAAGCTGTCATAGCCCTCTTCGGGAAGGCCTGCAATAAGGTCGATATGCACATGGCAATTGCCGTATGAAAGAAGTCTCTTGACATTTTTTTCGACTAAATCTGTGTTGGTCTTTCGGTTTATTTTTTTGAGAGTGTTTTCATTAAAGGACTGAATTCCCACCTCAAACTGCACTGCCCCATTCGGCAGAGTAGCAATAACCTCAAAGAGCTCCTCAGTGAGAATATCAGCAGCAATTTCAAAATGGAAACAGACTCCCGACGGGATTTTTCTGCCGTATTCTTCTTTTATAAAAGATAGTATTTCACCGGCACGCTTGCTGTTGCAGTTAAAGGTTCTGTCAACAAACTTGATTGTTTTTGCGCCCTTTGAAGCCAGAATAAGCATTTCATTTTTAACTCTGTCAAGAGGCAGAAATCTCACCTTACCACACCTGCCCGAAAGACAAAAGGCGCAGCTGAAAGGGCAACCTCTGCTGCTTTCAATATAGGCAATTCTTGTGCCGAGGCTCTCAAAATATTCCTCACAGTAAGGCGACACTGTTTTTTCAAAATCGGCAGGCTCACCGTCTGAGATAACCAAAGTGTCACCCTCACGAAAGGAAACACCACTGATTAAAGGCTTATTATCATTTAAAAGTGCCTTAAGCAGTAACGGCATTGTCATTTCACCCTCACCGCTGAGCACATAGTCGACAAAGGAATTTTCTTTAAGTATTTTTTTCTGACAGTAAGATACCTCAGGACCTCCAAGAGCAATTACAACTCCCTTACTTTTGAGCATGTTGCAAAGCTCAAGGGTCTTTTTAATATTCCATATATAGCAGGAAAAGGAAACAAAATCAGGTTTTTCCCTTATAATTCTGTCATAAACTGCCTTTATATCTTCATTCACCGTACCCTCAAGCACCTTGATTTCACAAGGCAGCTTTTCATTTTTGCAGGCTGTGAAAAGGCAGCAAGGCGCAAGGGATGCGTGTATGTATTTTGAATTGAGAGTGCAGAAAAGAGCTTTGCTTATCATACAGGTGTCACCATTTCTTTTGTTGTCAGACCCGGATTAAGACTTTCAAACAGCTCAACTGCCAAAGGATAGTCATCAAAGCTTTTCTTTTCCATAAAGCGTTTTTTCAGGTGAAGCATAAGTCCGTCTTTTTCCTGCTGGAGAGCTTCTTCTCGCTCCTTCTGCAGAATAAGCTCTTTTTCATATTCTGCCTTGACAGCAGAAACAAACTCATTTTCATCATATATCTTCGCTTTCTCAACACCGAGAATATGTGCAACCTGTTCAATCTGCAACACCGTGTCGGCAGAGTACCTTTTAACCATAACCCTGAAAGTGTCAGGCTCGAAATAGAAAATGTTGCCAAGCAGATATGAAAAAGCCTTCCTCGTGTCGAGATAACCCAGCTTTATGCGTCTGTCAATAACCTCCTCGTCAAAATCAAATGCAGCGCCAAGATCGTCCATATCATAGGGTCTTATATGCACAACCTCACTGTTAAGATAGTTAAGATTATGAGCCACACCCTTTATATTTGAAATATCAACAATAATCAGGCGGTTATATCCTCTCTTTTTAAGTGTCATAAGAGGCGTATTATCATAGGCTCCGCCGTCAAGGAACTTTTCACCCTCAGGGCCTATGTTTGTTGCAAGAGGAATATTTGCCGAGGCAAGCAGATAGTCAACAAGCTGTCCGTCGGGAATTTCGTGAATGAATATTTCTCTCGGCACAACACCCTGTGTCATCTGCACTGCAATTATTCCGAGAGCAACTCCACTGTCCCTTACCTTTTTTTCGTCTATATATCCTGCAACAAATTCCTCAGCAGGTGAAGCATCAATACCCTTGTTTTTTATTACCTCTTTGAAGATTACTCCCCAATTTTTTCTTGAGAAGAGATTTTCTGTATCGGGCAGATTTTTTGCAAACTTAACGCCCTTATCAACAGATATATTGTGCCAGAATTTATTGGCTTTGTCATAATCATCACTTGCAATAAGTGCACCGTTAATTGCACCTATTGATGCACCTGCAACAGCCTCAAAGGTTATGCCCATCTCTTTCATGGCCTTCCATGCGCCAATCTGATAAGCTCCCTTGCCGCCGCCACCGGCTAAAACAAGACCGTAAGGTTTCATAATATCAGTTCTCCTATAATAGTGTTTGAAAGCAGAAAGCCTTCTGCCGTCAGAGCAATGCCCTCATCTGTTGCGGTGAGAAGCCCCGTCGGCTCAAATTTTTCTGCTTTTTTTATTATTCTTTCGTCAATTTCTTTACCGAATTTTCTTTTATATTCACCGAATTTCAGTCCCTCACTGAGACGAAGAGCAAGCATAATATATTCCTCTTCACTGCCACCGTCACAGTCATAAATCATATCCTCACCTTTTATGAACGCATCAAAATCTCTGCTGTAATAATATCTTTTGCCGCCAAGGAAAGAATGTGCCGATGGGCCAATGCCTAAATATTCTTCGCAGTGCCAATATTTTAAATTGTGTCTGCTTTCATAGCCAGAAAGAGCAAAGTTCGATATTTCATAATGTGAAAATCCACTCTCACAAAGCCTTTCAGCGGTGTGAAGATACATATCACAAACTGTGTCTTCGTCAGGCAGATTAAGGCTGCCTGCAGCCTTATGAAAGGGAGTGCCCTCCTCAATTTTCAGCATATAGGCACTGATGTGCTTTATCTCTGATGAAATAAGAAAATCTATACTCTCATCAAGGCTTTCCATAGTCTGTGAAGGCACACCGAGCATAATATCAAGTGAAATATTGTCAATGCCTGCCTTTTTAGCAAAGCTGACAGCTTTTGCGACCTGCTCTTTGCCCGAAAGCCTGCCGAGAGCTTTTCTTTCATTTTCCACAGCCGATTGCATACCCATTGACACCCGGTTAACTCCTGATGCTTTAATCAGGTGCATAAAATCCTCAGTTACACTAGACGGGTTGCACTCCACTGTTATTTCAGCTGAAGGAGTCAGCCTATAATTATCTTTTATGCACCTTATGACCTCGCTTATTCTCTCAGCGCCGAAAACACTTGGTGTTCCACCGCCGAAATAGATTGTATCTACTTCGTCACTAACAAGATAAGCCTTGTTTTTTAAGCAAAGAAGGACAGCCTTTAAATAGCTGTCCTTATCTTTTTCTTGGGCACTAAAGGAATAGAAATCACAGTAAGGACATTTTCTGATGCAAAAGGGTATGTGTATATATATTCCTGTCATATTATCAGTTATCGTCGTCAAGCTTGAGCACTGCCATAAATGCCTCCTGAGGCACTTCAACACTGCCGAACTGGCGCATACGTTTTTTACCTTCCTTCTGTTTTTCAAGAAGCTTTTTCTTTCTTGTGATGTCACCGCCGTAGCACTTGGCAAGAACGTCTTTGCGCATTGCTTTGACAGTTTCACGGGCAATAACCTTTGAGCCGATTGCCACCTGAATGGGAATTTCAAACATCTGTCTCGGAATATGCATCTTCAGCTTTTCTGCAATTTTTCTTGCTCTTGACTGAGCCTTTTCAGAGTGGATAATAAAGCTGAGTGCGTCGATTATATCACCGTTAAGAAGCACATCAACCTTCTGAAGGCTTGAGCGTCTGTATTCGGAAATCTCATAGTCAAAGGAAGCATAACCTCTTGTGCGTGACTTGAGTGCATCAAAGAAGTCATAGATAATTTCATTAAGAGGCATCTCATAATGAATATCAACTCTGTCAGTAGTGATATACTTCATATCCTTAAAGGTGCCTCGTCTGTCCTGACAAAGATCCATAATTGCACCAACATAGTCTGCAGGGGCATAAATGTGAGCGTTTGTTATAGGCTCCTCACAAAAATCAATATGAGCAGGGTCGGGATAGTGTGTGGGGTTATCAATCTCAACAACACTGCCGTCATTCATGTGAATTTTATAAACAACTGAAGGAACTGTTGTAACGAGATCAAGATTATATTCTCTTTCGAGTCTTTCCTGAATAATCTCAAGGTGAAGCAGTCCGAGGAAACCGCATCGGAAGCCAAAGCCGAGGGCACCTGAAGTTTCGGGCTCATAAGACAGTGAAGCGTCATTAAGCTGCAGCTTTTCAAGTGACTCTCTGAGTGCTTCATAATCCGCACCGTCGGCAGGGTACACGCCGCAGTAAACCATAGGGTTAACCTTTCTGTAACCGGGAAGAGGCTCAGAAGCAGGGTTTTGCAGTTTTGTTACGGTGTCACCCACCTTTGCATCACGCACCGTTTTTATGGAAGCTGTGATATAGCCAACCTCGCCTGCGCTGAGCTCTTTGCATGGCTCAAGACCTGTGGCTCTCATATAGCCAACCTCAACAACATTAAACTCAGCACCCGTTGCCATCATCTTCATTGTTTCACCTGCTTTGAGGGTGCCCTGCATAACACGCACATAGACAATAACACCCTTATAATTGTCATAAACCGAGTCAAAAATAAGAGCTTTGAGGGGTGCATTATCCTCAGCTTCAGAGGGAGCAGGAATGTCGGCAACAATTCTTTCAAGCACCTCGGCGACGTTTTCGCCTGTCTTTGCCGATACTCTGGGAGCCATGCTGCAATCAAGACCGATAATTTCTTCAACCTCAGCAGCAACTCTGTCAGGCTCTGCAGCAGGCAGGTCAATTTTATTTATAACGGGCACAAGCTCAAGATCGTGGTCAAGGGCAAGATATGTGTTTGCCAGAGTCTGTGCCTCAATGCCCTGAGAAGCGTCAATAATAAGAATTGCACCCTCACAAGCAGCAAGAGAACGGGAAACCTCATAGTTGAAGTCCACGTGTCCCGGAGTATCAATAAGGTTAAGCTCATAGGTTTCACCGTCTTTGGCTTTATAGTCCAATTTAACGGCATGAGCCTTTATAGTGATGCCTCTTTCTCTTTCAAGGTCCATATCGTCAAGAATCTGAGCCGACATATCACGCTTGGCAACAGAATCGGTTATTTCGAGCAATCGGTCAGCAAGAGTAGACTTGCCATGGTCGATATGTGCAATGATAGAAAAGTTTCTTATATTTTCTTTTTTCTTAGCCATAGTTCACCTCTATAAAACGGGAGTGAAAATTAATCAATATATTATAGCATAAAAGAGATGTTTGAGCAATAGAAAAATGAGAAGAAATTAAAATATAAAAAAATAAAAGCTCCCGCAAGAGAGCTTCTTAAGAAAATCGGTTTCAGGCAGCTGCAGGAGCTGTTGCTGCATCGGGAGCTGTTGTTTCTTCCTCAGCGGAAGAATCGGAATTTGCAATCATTTCGGCAATCTGATGAATAATTTCATCTGTGTCAATAACACCAAGTGCCATTGCAATTTTAACAATAACTTTAACGAGCTTGAGAGCAATTTTTGCAATCTTTGACGCAGGGCCTAACGTCCACACGGGAAGGTCAAGAAGCCAATCAAGTGCACCTGCTTCTTCGTCACTTTCCAAAACAGCTGTTGTTTCTTCGGGTGCTGCTGTTTCTTCAGCGGCAAAAGCAACTGTTGCAACTGAGAATGTCATAATCACTGCGAGAATTAATGCTAAAAACTTTTTCATTGTCACATACCTCCTGTAAATTAGTTAGCAGATATAACACCTAAAAAATCCCCAAGGCAACACCTCAAAGGATATTGCCTAAGGGGAAGACTTTGCAAACTTATGCAGCAGCTGCGGCTGTTGTTGCTTCGGGAGCTGTTGTTTCTTCTTCAGCAGCATCATTATTGCCAACGCCAAGGCCGTCAACGAAATCAAGGATGATAGCGATGCCGTCTGCAGGATCAATGCCGAAAGCACTACAGATCTTGAAATAAACCTTTACGAGCTTAAGAGCAATCTTTGCAATTTTGAATGCAGGCTTAAGGCTCTCAGCGGGGAGATCAAGAATCCATGCATAGTCGCCAAGCATTTCGTCTAATTCATCAGTAACGCTGCCCTCTTCTTCGCCTTCAGCGGGAGCTGTTGTTGTTCCCTCTTCAGGAGCAACTGTTGTGTCCTCTGCAGCAAAAGCAACTGTAGCAACTGAGAAAGTCATGATAAGTGCAAGAACTAATGCTAAAAACTTTTTCATTTGAAATTACCTCCTTATTTTGGTAATTCAAGTATATAATTTATGCTTTATTTTGTCAAGTAAAATTTGCAATTAATTACACCTGCTGCCGATTTGCCTTTATTCTTCTTTCAGAGCCTCAGCTATCTGCTGTCTGAGCTGTTCCTTCTTCTGCTCTGATAAAACTCTGTAAGAAAGCAGCAGTCTTCTTTCATCCTTTGAAAGGTAAGCAATCGGGTCAACATTATCCTCTGCAACCATATCTGCTTTGCCCAACCTTTCAGGGTGATTGTTTTCCTCTGTGCCGAGAATGTATCCGATAGTTGCATTATACATATTAGAGAGTTTTTCAAGAGTTTCAATAGGCGGATTTGTTGAACCGGTTTCGTATAATGTGTAGGTTGTTCTGTCAACACCAAGCACATTTGCAATATCCTGCTGTGTGAGCTTGTGGGCTTTTCTGATTCTTCTGAGACTTTCGGGTACTGTCATTATAACCACTTCCTTTTATTTATTAAAATGTTCATATATATTCTGAGCATCTTTTTTTGTTATGCCTTTAACTGCAAGCAGCTCTTCCGGGGTGGCATTTTTGATTTTTGCCAGAGTTTTAAAGTTAAGAAGCAGTGCTGCAGCTTTTTTTTCACCTATGCCCTCAATCTTTGTGAGGCTTGTATGAAGGGAGCTTTTGGTATGCTTTTGCTTGTGATAAGATATGGCAAAACGGTGAACCTCCTCTTGAATGGTTGACACAAGAGTGAACACTCCCCTGCCGGAATTTATGCTTATTTCCTCACCGCCTGAGGCTATTGCCCTTGTGCGGTGCTTAGAATCCTTAACCATGCCGAAAACGGGAATATCAAGACCGAAGGCTTCGATAATAGGCTTGACCGCATTAACCTGCCCCTGACCGCCGTCAAGCAATATCAGGTCAGGCAATTTTCCGAAGCCCTCACCTGTTTCCTGCTGCTCGGTATATCGGTTGAGCCTTCTTGAAATGACTTCACGCATTGAACCGTAATCATCCTGACCGTCAAAGCCCTTTATGGCAAAGCGTCTGTAAGCACTGCGAAGGGGCTGTGCATTTTTGAAAACAACCATACCTGCAACATTATCACTGCCGGCTGTATGGGAAATATCATACGACTCAATATATTCAGGAGTTTTATTAAGCCCCAGAATTTTTGCAAGTTCATCGAGAATGGCAGTTTCTTTTCCTTTTCTGCCGATATTTTCGCCAAGCTTCTGGGCGGCGTTCTGAAGGCACATCTCCATAACGCGTACCTTTTCACCACGCTGAGGTTTTAAGATAACAGCCTTTTTTCCTCGTGCATTTGTCAGGTACTCCTCAACGAGCTCTTTATCTGAGACATCGCCGTCAACAACAACGAGCGGCGGTATCTGTCTGCCGGTAGAGTAATAAGATGTAATGAGCTCATAACGTGTGTCCGCAAGATTTTCGGAATAATCTATAATGAAATGCTCTGTGTTGGCAAGAAGTCCCTCTCTGAAGCAAAGAACAGCAAGACACGCCTTATTGCCACGCTGAGCAATAGCGAAAACATCTTCATCAACACTGCCCTCCACCACAACCTTTTGCCTTGCGGCAATGCGGTCAATTGCCTTTATTTTATCACGGAGCTTTGCAGCTTTTTCAAATTCTAAATTTTCAGCCGCTGCTTCCATTTCACTTTGCAGCTTTTTAACGGTTTCTGCGCTGCCGCCTTTTATAAAATCGACTGCGCCCTTAAGGTTTTCCTCATAATCCTGCTGACTGATTTTGCCTGCACAGGGTGCTGAGCATTTATGAATGAAATAATTAAGGCACGGGCGTGAGTTGCGGTTAATCTGTTTCGGAAAAACCTTATTGCACGTGGGCAGCATAAAAATCTCTGAAGCCTGCTCGACAACATTTGTGACACTGAAGTTTCCCATATAAGGTCCGAGGTACTCTGCCGTATCATCGTCTTTTCTGAAGCAGGCAGAAATTCTGCCCCAAGGCCCCGGCGTAATTTTAATATAGCTATATCCTTTATCGTCCTTGAGCAGAATATTATATTTTGGCATATTCTGCTTTATGAGGCTGCATTCAAGCACAAGAGCCTCAAATTCACTGTCAGTGAGAATATAGTCAAAATTACTCACATTTTCAACCATTTTGCGCACCTTTGCGGAGTGCTTGTTCTGCGAGCCGAAATATTGACTGACTCTGTTTTTGAGCTTTTTTGCTTTGCCGATGTAAATAATTTTATTTGATTTATCCTTCATTATATACACACCGGGAGTCAGAGGAAGCTGCATAGCCTTTTGTCTGAGATAATGAAGCTTCTCATTTTCAGCCATATAAACACCTCCCACGCTATATGTTATATTTTATCACATTTTGGCGAACTTGACAATAGCTTTTAATATAAAAGGTCGCATCATCTTTATAAAATGATACGACCTATATTTTATTTGAATTTATCAAAGAAAGAAGACTTCTTTTTTTCTTCGCCGACAACATTGCCGTCAGGAATATTATTTTTGGGCTTGTTTGTCAGAGTTGAATCAAATTCCTTAAGGAGATCCTTCTGCTTTTGTGAAAGATTCTTCGGTACCTCAACAACGATCTTGACAAACTGATCACCCTTATTGCGTGATGAAAGCTGCTGAATACCTCTGCCTCTGAAGCGGAAAACCTCACCGGGCTGTGTGCCTGCAGGAAGCTCATATTTCACCTTGCCGTCAAGAGTGGGTATATAAAGTGTATCACCCATAGCAGCCTGAGCATAAGTTACGGCAACCTCACACCAGACATCAAAGCCGTCACGCTCAAAGAAGGGATGGGGTCTGACATTGACGTTGACACGAAGGTCACCCTTCGGGCCACCGTTTATGCCGGGATTTCCGCCGCCTCTGACATTGAGAGTCTGTCTGTCATCAATACCTGCAGGTATATCAATTTCTGCTGTTTGTCTTTTTCTGACAAAGCCTGTTCCTCTACAGTTACCGCAGGGATTTTTAATAGTCTTGCCCTTACCGCCACAGTCTGTGCACTGCCTTGATGTGCTCATTACACCAAAAGGAGTTCTCTGCTGAACATTGACCTGACCTCTGCCGCCGCAGGTTTTGCAGGTTTCAGGTGAAGTACCCTTTGCACAGCCGTTGCCACCGCACTCAGAGCAGATCTCACTTCTTTCAACATTAACTGTTTTTTTGCAGCCCTTTGCAGCCTCTTCAAAAGAAATGGTAACATTGGTCTGAATAGTTGCGCCCTTTCTCGGAGCATTGGGATTCTGCTGTCTGCCGCCGCCAAAGCCGCCACCGAAGCCACCGCCGAACATACTGCCTAAAATGTCGCCAAGATCAAATGCATCACCAAAACCGCCGAAACCGCCGCCGAAGCCGCCTGCGCCGAAGTTGGGGTCTACACCTGCATGACCGTACTGGTCATAACGAGCCTTTTTATCAGCATCCGAAAGTACCTCATAAGCCTCATTTGCCTCTTTGAACTTAGCTTCGGCTGTGGCATCACCCGGATTAAGGTCGGGATGATACTGCTTTGCCATTTTGCGGTAGGCCTTTTTTATTTCATCGTCTGAAGCGCCTTTGCTGACACCTAAGACTTCATAATAATCACGTTTATTTTCTGCCATTTGAATATGTTCCTCTCATGGAGTTTAAAACCACAATATGGAGCCATCCGAAATCGGACAGCTCCGAAAGATTATTTAGTTAGCATCTGTGAAGTTTGCATCGGTGTAGCCTGCATCTGAATAGCCGTCTGCGCCTGCACCGGGATCTGCATAACCACCCTGAGCACCTGCAAAGTCATTGGGGTTAAATCCGCCTGCCTGCTGTGCACCCTGAGTCTGCTGATAGAGCTTTTCACTGATTTTATAGAATGCCTGAGTGAGAGCTTCTTTCTCATTCTTGATAAGGTTGATATCTTCACCCTGAAGAGCATTCTTAAGAGCGTCAATCTTTGACTGGATTTCCGACTTATCTTCTGCAGGAAGATTCTGTGCGCCTTCTTCTGAAAGAATCTTTTCACACTGATAAACCATCTGGTCTGCTTCGTTTCTTGTGTCAACTTCTTCTCTGCGCTTCTTATCTTCCTGAGCAAACTGCTCTGCTTCTCTTACAGCCTTATCAATGTCTTCCTTTGACATATTTGTTGATGCTGTGATTGAAATTGACTGCTCCTTGCCTGTGCCGAGATCCTTTGCGCTTACATGTACGATACCGTTAGCGTCAATGTCGAATGTTACTTCAATCTGAGGAACACCACGGCGTGCAGGCATAATGCCGTCAAGGCTGAAAATGCCGAGAGTCTTGTTATCTTTAGCAAATTCTCTTTCGCCCTGAAGAACATGAACCTCTACCGAAGGCTGATTGTCAACTGCAGTTGAGAAAATCTGGCTCTTCTTTGTGGGGATAGTTGTATTTCTTTCGATAACCTTTGTGTTGATACCGCCCATTGTTTCGATACCGAGTGAAAGAGGTGTAACGTCGAGAAGGAGAAGACCCTTGACATCGCCGCCGAGAACACCGCCCTGAAGAGCAGCACCGATAGCAACACATTCATCGGGGTTGATGCCCTTGAAGGGCTCCTTACCGATATACTTTTTAATAGCTTCGCTTACTGCGGGGATTCTTGATGAACCACCAACCATAAGCACCTTATCAATTTCTGAAGCGTTGAGACCTGAGTCTGACATTGCCTGACGAACGGGACCCATTGTAGCTTCAACAAGGTCTGCAGTGAGCTCATTGAACTTAGCTCTTGTGAGAGTTGTTTCAAGATGCTTGGGGCCTGTTGCATCTGCTGTGATATAGGGAAGTGAAATTGCTGATGATGTTACGCCTGAAAGCTCAATCTTAGCCTTTTCTGCAGCTTCCTTAAGTCTCTGCATAGCCATTTTATCGCCACGAAGGTCAACGCCCTGCTCTGCCTTGAAGCCTGCAACAAGCCAGTCGATAATTCTCTGGTCGAAGTCGTCGCCGCCAAGACGGTTGTTACCTGCTGTTGCAAGAACCTCCTGAACACCGTCACCCATTTCAATGATTGAAACGTCAAATGTACCGCCACCGAGGTCATAAACCATAACCTTCTGATCAGCTTCCTTATCAATGCCGTAAGCAAGAGCTGCAGCTGTGGGCTCGTTAATAATTCTCTTTACTTCAAGACCTGCAATTTTACCTGCATCCTTTGTTGCCTGACGCTGAGCATCTGTGAAATAAGCGGGAACTGTGATAACTGCCTCTGTAACCTTATCACCGAGATATGCTTCTGCATCGCTCTTGAGCTTCTGAAGAATCATTGCTGAAATTTCCTGAGGAGTATAGTTTTTGCCGTCAATAGCAACATGATAGTTGGTGCCCATCTGTCTCTTGATTGATGCGATTGTTCTGTCGGGGTTTGTAACAGCCTGACGCTTTGCAACCTGACCTACCATTCTTTCGCCTGTCTTTGAGAAAGCAACAACTGAGGGAGTTGTTCTTGCGCCTTCAGCATTTGCAATAACAGTAGGCTCGCCGCCTTCGATAACTGCTACACATGAGTTGGTTGTACCTAAGTCGATACCGATAATCTTTGCCATAATATTTACCTCCAAAATGTAATTGAGTTTGTTTTTTTGTATGTTTATGTTAAAAGCTTTCGCTTTAGTTTGCTACCTTAACCATAGCAGGTCTTAAGACCTTGTCACCTATTTTATATCCCTTTGAGAAAACCTGAGCAAGAACGTTTTCACCGAGTGATTCATCATCAACATGCATCACTGCGCTGTGGAAGTTGGGATCAAATGCATCTCCCTCTTCGCCAAAGGCCTCAACGCCCAGCTTCTTAAGTGTTTCCGTAAATCCTTGATAAATCATCTCAACACCTTTTTTATAGGACTCAAAATCAGAATCCGTAACACCTAAGGCTCTGTCAAAATTATCAAGTATGGGAAGAAGCTCGCTCATACAGCTTGCTTTAGCATCAAGCCATGTTGCCTCTTTTTCCTTGGCAGTGCGCTTTCTGTAATTGTCATACTCAGCCAGAGTTCGTATGTGTGCTTCCTTGGCGGCGGCAAGCTCCTTTTCAAGCTCAGCCGTACCCGCGTCCTTAGCAGCGGTTGTTTCTTCGGCAGTTTCCACTGTTTCTTTTTCAGTAGTCTCAACAGCCTCTTGATTTTTGTCTTTTTTAGCCATTATTCATCCTCCAAAGTGTCTGTAAGCATTTCACCGACAAGACCTGTCAGGTATTCAATGCTTGGGATTAGTTTTGCATAATTAAGTCTTGTGGGGCCGATGATGCCTATTGCACCGCCGTCGTGACCGCCCACGTTATATCTTGCGATAATCATACTTGAATTTTCAAGCTGACGGTATTTATTTTCTTTACCGATAATTACCTGAAGTCCCGTGTCAACATCGGAAATCGCCCTTTCGAGCTTATCCTTTTCGTCAAAGAACTGCATCATATCATAAATATCGCTGCCGAATTCTCTGTGGTGAAGAAGGTTCTGCTCGCCCTCAAGCCTTATTTCAGCCTGCAGTGCCTGTGAAGCTATGTCTGCCAGCACCACAAACAGCGGTGACATTGCAAGAGCGTTTATGCCAAGTGAAGCAACAAGAGTCTGAATCATAACCGTGCCCACATCGCTGACGGGTCTGCCTATAAAGCACTCTTTTACTATATCATAGAAAGTGTCTATCATATCCCGTGTCAGCTCAGTTTCGGTTTTGCATATACCGTTTTTGATGATACCGTTTGAGGTCATCATAACAACCATTGCAATTCTTGTGCCCACGGGAACAAGCTCGATATGCTTTATCACTGCCCCCTCATCTGTGGGAGTGGTGGAAAGTGCAGCACATCCTGTCATCTTTGCAAGTATTTCGCCTGCTTTTTCAAGGAGCTTATCCGGGTTACCCATTGACCGTGAAAGCTCACTTTTGATGAGCCGTCTTTCGTCATCGCTTAGAGTGTCTTCACTCATAAGGTGGTCTATATAATATCTGTAGCCCTTTTGTGAGGGTACTCTGCCGGCTGAGGTGTGTGGCTGCTCTAACAGTCCCATTTCAGACAACTCTGACATTTCATTTCTTATAGTTGCCGAAGACACTGAAATCGGCAGAGTCTGCATAAGCATCTTTGAGCCGATAGGCTCGCCTGTTTTTATATAATGCTCAACAACAGCACACAGTATAAGTTCTTTGCGCTTGCCGAGTTCCATATCTTCACCGTCCTTACTTTTGAGTATCAATTTTTAGCACTCGCACTATTTGAGTGCTAATCACTATCACAAATATACTACTCCTGCTAAAAAAAGTCAATAGAAAAAAGCAACTTTTTTCAAAAATTTTCTAAAAAAGTTGCTTTAAACATTATATATTATTTCAGTTTCTGTGATAAATAAGCCTTGTGTCCTCATCTATCTTTGCATAAATTGCCTTATCGTCAACAAGACTCTGCAGGAAATTGCGAAGCATAACAGCATACATGGGATATTTTGATGTAACAAGATTGATATTCAGCTTCTCTATCATCAGAGCAAACATGTCGTCAAAAGAAAGTCCCTCACATATATCATAAACAAGCTCTTTTCTTTCCTTCATCCTCATTATGTTGTACTCGGCAAGCTCCCCTATATTTTCAGTGGGCACATTGTGGGCAGGCACAAAAATCTTACCCTTCATATTTTTTATTTCTTCAAGAGTTTCAAGAGCAGCATTTATATTATAAAAGAAAGGCAGCTTGTGCTCATCCCATGTTCTTTTTGAAAGAATTGCATCAGCAAGAAAAACCACATCGTCCTGAGTTCTCACACCTACCATATCAAAAGAGTGACCGGGCAGCGAAATTATCTCAAGACCTTCGGGAGTGTTTTCAGGTGTGATAACCTTTGCCACTGAGGGTTCAACCATAAAGAAGGGATTGCGGCTTTTTTCAGTGTCAATGCCTGCATAATAAAACTTTGCTTCAAGATCGGGATAGCTGACAAAAAAGGCTTCACCTTTCGGAGCAAGAATTTCACAGCCGTATTTATCTGAGAAATATTTATTGCCTGCAATGTGATCAACATGGCAGTGAGTATCTATTATAGTTTTGACCCTGAGATTTTTTGCACCCAGCAATCTGTCAAGACCTCTTATCATTCTTTGATGGTCACATGTGTCGATAAGGATAACCTCACCGTCGCCCACATCAATAATGCCTACATTTGAGAAAGCGGAATAATAAGATGTGTTGCCTATAAGCTTATTAATTTCAAACATAATTTATACACCTCTTATAGTTTGTCCTTTTATAGGGACTTTAAGTCTGAATTTTAATATTATTCTTTTTTTCGCTTGCAATAAGAAATATGCAGTGATAAAATAAACAAAAATAAATAAGAAGGAGAGCTGAGATGAAAATAGCAATTGTGGGTTCACGAAGCATAAATGAAGATATACCCGACGGAATCATTCCCTCAAATGTGACGAAGATATATTCCGGTGCAGCCATAGGCATAGACACCTCTGCAAGACGCTATGCGGAAAGTCACGGCATACTAATAACAGAAATATTGCCCGAATATGACCTTTACGGCAGAAGCGCTCCCCTTAAACGAAATGACATTATTATTGGACTCTCAGACGAAGTATATATATTTTGGGACGGCAAGAGCCGAGGCAGCACCTATGTCATAAATAAATGCAAAGAAACCGGCAAACCCTATCATCTTTTCAGGTATATTGAAAACAAATTTGAAGAAATCACCTAAAAAGTGTGCCTTTATCTTTAATGATAAAGGCACTTGTTATTTTTAATTATTCAGCCTTTGCTTCTTCCTTGGGTTTGTGGAAAAGAATCTTATCAACGGGGAAGTAGAGGAAGAACTGAACTGCTGAGCAGATCATTGTTGCAATATTCTTTGATGCTGCTTCTGCAAGGCCAAGACCAACAAAAAGCTCTTTAAGTGTGGGGTTAAGCCATGCTGAGAAAACGATGAGTGCAATTGTGAAAACAATGTAGATGGGAAGAGCAACTGCAATGTTTGCACCTGAATTGAAGGTCTTTTCCTTATTAACGAAGAAAGCAACAATCTGAGCAACAATGTTTGCAACGTTACTTACGATGAAGTAGCCGAGACCGCCGATTGCAACGGGATAAGCAAATACCCACCAGCTGAAATCAGTTGAATAAAGCTCTTTAACTGCAGGAATAAGCTGAAGTGTGTTGAGCAGAACGAACTGAACGATCATTGCAAGAAGGCTTACAACGATGAACTTAACGAACTGCCAGATAGTTGTAAGAAGCGAGCCTTTTTCTGCTGCTTTGTTGTCGATGTCTTTTAACTTTGCCATTTTAATATCTCCTTCGGATATGTAAATATTACCTTTAAAAGGTTCTTATTGATTATACAGTATTAAAACGAAAAAATCAACCTTTAATTTAACTTTTGTCTTTTCTTTATTCTCTGCCAGTTTATAAACCCGTAGGCATCATTTAAAAGGAATATGCCAAAGCAGGCAACCATAGGCGCATAAGAAACATCCTCTATGCTCGCAAGCACCCACAGCACAATGAGCACTATATCATTCATGCCGTACCAGAAGCCGTAATATTCACTTCTGAGCATTGTCAGACCTGATGCCATAAAGCTGGTGAAAACTGACAGAGTGCTGAAGATAAGATTTGGCGTGTCAAAATAGTCAAGGATAAAATAAAACGCCACTGTCACTGCACCTGCAAGGCAGACGAGAGCTATCCACTGCCGCACATTCAGAGTGCGTACACGAACCTCGTGCTCACTGTAGGGATTGCGTAGCCAAGTGACGACACTCATCATGGCAATAGGTGCAGTCATGCAAAGATAGGTGATAATCTCACCGTAGTATTTCATCTTCCATGAGACCAGAGCATAAAAAAGTGCGAAAACAACTGACAGTGCCTGCCCCACAACATCTCCCTTGGCAACAAAAATCAGTGCTGTAACACCTATCAGAGATGCAGCAAGGCTGAGAAGGCTTTTTTCGGGCGTGAGGGCATAACACACACTGACCCCTATGAGAGAAAAGACCCACAGAAACCTTTCAAACAGGCTGAGATTTTTAATTGATGAGATAATATTCATGGCTCCTCCCAAAAAATAAAGCACCCAAGTCATATCTTCAAAGACCTAACGATATGACATGAATGCAAGCATTCCTACCCGGTGGCAGTGGTTTCGTCGCTGATGCGCCGAAGTGAAGTTTGCTTCGCAAGTGAAGAATGCTCTGCAAGTGAAGTTTCACTTCGTGAAGTTATGTGTCTGCGACGATGTTTTGTTGTGGGTAGTATAGCACAGGTAAGGTACGATTGTCAAGAAAAAACAGGGAACGGATTGCTGTTCCCTGTCGGTGTATTTAATAGTGTGCTATACCACAATCACAAAGCCAATCAATATGTAATATTTTTGAAAGTAAATCTACATTGAGTAATATTTTTATTGCTCTAAAAATTCTGTAAATGAAACCTAAAATACCCCTATCATGGCAAATACAGTCACAGTTATAAGGCTGTTCGTCGGATGAGTCATTCTGTATTAGTTTTAATGCAGGACGGATGCCCCAACAATCATAGGTATAACAGTAATTTCCTTCACTATCATTATACGTAGCTATTCCCTGAATATTGACATAACAAACGCAATCTGATCTATTGCCGGGTGTGCGTAATAACCATTTAGTATTACCATGATGGATTTGACTTACTCCATAATAATCTGAAATTCCCTGACATTTTGCATAATCGGTAGTATGTGAATAACGTGCAGCGTCAAAATCATCACAATCTGGACTAAAGCCAAAAGAGTTATTTGTAACTTCATTGTATGAAAGCAGGAAAATTTTATCGTTAGTTGAATTGCTGTTAAAAGTTTCATATTCCATATCACCTACACATGTGCCGTAGCTGTCATTATTAAGCGTTATGGTATCAATCTCTCTTTTTTCAATATCTGTAAAAGCGGTATTGTAAAAATCATCATTAAGCCACCGTCTTATAGAACTTGTTTCATAGTCGTTTGCGTAGCTTGTATAAGCAGAATTGTTAAAATATGCATAAGTTGAATCGCTTATACTACTATCTTTATAGATAGTAGTGCTGTAGGGCTGAGAGTCTATGGTAATTTCGCACATTACAATGCAAGATACCGGATCAAGAATTCGCCACTCTATAGGCTCAAATTTAAACCAATATATGGTGTCGACCCTATAACCATTTTTTCTTTGAGGAATGTTTCTGTTTTGTGTAAATTTAACGCCTCTGTACTTCAACCCATTAATGGAAACATCAGTATATCTCATCCAATCACCCTGTTCAACTGAGTTTGTGTTGTTATAATCACTATAATAGCCATAGCTTATCCAGTCACTCCATTCAGGGCATAAAGAATTAAGTTCATAAATCAACTCTTCATCTTTTATTTCCGTTTGTGGATATGAACCAAACTGAATAATGTCCCCGGTTTCATATGTATTGCTATCTTCTGCATAAACTAAAGGTAGAGTTATAATTATCATTATCATAACTAGTAGAATTGATATAATTTTTTTCATTTTATTCACCTTTCCATTATGTTAATTTCGTGTTATGTCTCCTACCCTCCTTAAAAACAAAAAGTGTGTGCCAACCGAAGTCAACACACACGAAAAATGCAGACTCGATTAGCTACCACACTAAAAATATATTTCACCATACGAGAAATGAGGAAATAAAAGTCAGCATTTTTACCAAAGGTAAAAACACCCACTCCTCGTAGATAAAAAATATTATATTTTTAGTGTGGTGATTTCATTATAACAAATAAAAAATTAAACTGCAAGTCAAACAGCAGAAAAGCACGAATATTTTTTCCTTTTAGATATTGACAAAATATTTAACTTAGGTTATAATCATAAAGCTGTCAAGTTAATATGCTGATATAGCTCAGTAGGTAGAGTGCATCCTTGGTAAGGATGAGGTCACCGGTTCAAATCCGGTTATCAGCTCCAGAAAAAGCACTTCGAAAGAAGTGCTTTTTCAGTTTTATTCGCCTACGGCGAGTTTTATTGCTTCGCAGTTTTATTGTTCTTCGCACAGTTTTATTCGCTTCGCGAGTTTATCGGCGAATAAAATATCACTGAAACCGTAGGATTCAATATCACTATTGCAAAGCAATAATATCACTCTGACCGTAAGGTCAGAATACAACTATTAAATTGTGTATTGCCGTTTTGAGCTTCACTTTTCACTCAATACTACTCACTTGCATGTGTTAAAATGATGTGACCCAATAAAAAAGAGAAGTAACTTCAAAATATGGTGTAATGAATTCACCACAAACACATTTACCAAAGAAAGAAGTACTTCTCATGAATATTTTAACACAAGAAGCAAGAAAAAAGCA
>JAFTLT010000046.1 GCA_017452785.1 Clostridia bacterium
GGGTCTGAATATTCACCCTCTTCAATGCCGAAAAACTCAGCCGCAGAATATACGTCTTTTATACCGCGGGTGTAAGCAAGCAACACGCAGTGAGGGTCAATATTCAATTCCTCCGCAGTCTGCAAAACAGCATCCTGGTCAAAAGGCATAACCTGCCACTTTTTTCGGTTCAAGATATTCACCCTTTCAAATTACATAATAATCCAATTTAACTAATATATTCTACCATTAAATAATAAAATAATCAATATTTCAGCAATAAAAAAGCAAGATGAGTTCAAATTGGTCAATTTTTGCAGGTCATCACCTGCATAGGCTTTGTGTAAGCCGCCGTCAGTTGCTTCAAAAAAACGGACCGCCAATGGCGGTCCTTACAGAATTTTTGCAACAGGTGTTTATATATCGGCAGGGTCAAGCCCTTGCCCTGCTCAGCTATTCAGCTTTTTTCTGTATAAAATATATGAATACACCGTCGGAATAATCACCATTAAGGCAATCACGGCAACAGAAACAAATGCGCCTGCAACAAATGCTGTTGCAATCATAATCAAACCACCTGCTACCCACAGCTTCCCTGCAAGACGGTGGGTTTTGTTCCAGTTTTCTTCGTCATTAAGTGTCCACGGGAGCTTTATTCCCATAGTGTAGCTCTGCTTGCATTTGGGCAGGTAATTCCCGATTATTACAAACAGCACACCGAGAAAAATCATAACCACTGCCTGAACATTCACTTTATATCCCAGCGAGTAAGAATAAGACACTCCCCCGAGCAAAACCGAAAGCAACGGACAAATCCAGAGCACAAGGTCAATAAGCTTTTTATTTATGTCTTTGCTTTTAGGGTCGGCTTTGGTCGCAAGCAGGCACACCCAATGAATTATAAAAAGAAACCCGGGCAAGCCAAAAACAGCCATTGCTTTACTGCTCCAGCCGTTTGGCACATTGCCCACTCCCCAATGAGTTACCATTGAATCAGGCAGTTGATTCCATAAAATCAACCCCACCAAAATCGGAATTAAAGTTATAATTGATGTAATAATAAGCTTAGCTTTGCTGATGTTCAACATTTTCATCTTCCCCTTTCAAATCTGTTATCCACAGCATAATTTCTTCAAGCACCGAGGCATTAAGCTCATAATAAATAAACTTCCCCTCTCGGGTGTCGCGTATTAAATCTGCATCCTTAAGCACAGATAAATGCCTTGAAATTGAAGCCCCCGTAACCTCAAAGCGGTCAGTAATTTCACCCGCCGACATTCGTCCGCCCTTGAGCATATTCAAAATTTCGCGCCTGATTGGGTCTGCCAATGCCTTAAGTGTTTGCTGAAGTCCCATACCCTCACCTCATTTAACATTTAACCTAATTGTTAAATGTATTATAGCACACACTTTTTATTTTGTCAATAAAAAATCGGCTCGGATTGCTCCAAGCCGAAGATTTAATTTTCAGATTTCAAAAGATTTTCAAGTGTGCGGATAAATTTTTCATCCTGCTCAGGAGTTCTTTTTGACGGACCTTTGAGCCTGCCCCCTGCCCTACGGATTTTTTTGGAAACAAAGCGGGAAAACAGAAGCTCATCAATGTTTTTTTCGTTA
>JAFTLT010000047.1 GCA_017452785.1 Clostridia bacterium
AACTGCGTGTGTTACAGCGTCAATACCTGATGCTGCTGTAAGTCCCTTGGGAGCAGACATATGGAAATCAGTATCAATAATTGCCATGTTAGGAAGAAGCTCATAGTCAGCAAGAGGATACTTGACGCCTGTTGCTTCGTCTGTTATAACTGCGAAAGGTGTAACTTCAGAGCCTGTACCTGCTGATGTGGGAACTGCGATGAAATATGCTTTTTCACCCATCTTGGGGAATGTGTAAACTCTCTTACGGATATCAATGAATCTCATAGCCATATCCATAAAGTCTGCATCCGGATGCTCATACATAACCCACATTATCTTTGCTGCGTCCATTGCAGAACCGCCACCGAGTGCGATAATTGTGTCAGGCTTGAATGCTGCCATCTGTGCAGCACCTTCCTTAGCGTTGCCGAGTGTGGGGTCAGGCTGAACATTAAAGAAGGTTGTGTGAGCAATACCCATTTCGTCAAGCTTATCTGTAATAGGCTTAGTGTAGCCGTTTTCATAAAGGAATGTATCTGTTACGATAAATGCTTTCTTTGAACTGCGAACTGTACGAAGCTCATCAAGAGCAACAGGTAAGCATCCTTTCTTGATATATATCTTTTCAGGTGCACGGAACCAAAGCATATTTTCCCTTCTTTCTGCTACTGTCTTGATATTGATAAGGTGTTTTACACCAACGTTGTCTGATACCGAGTTGCCGCCCCATGAACCGCAACCGAGTGTAAGTGACGGAGCAAGCTTGAAGTTGTAAAGGTCACCAATACCGCCATGTGATGAAGGTGTATTAACAAGGATGCGACAGGTCTTCATTCTTGCAGCAAATTCATTGATTTTTTCTGATTCTGTTACTTCATTAAGGTACACAGAGGATGTATGACCGTAACCACCATCAGCAACAAGCTGGTCTGCTTTATCAAGTGCATCTGCAAAAGATGTTGCTTTGTACATTGCCAAAACGGGAGAAAGCTTTTCGTGTGCAAATTCTTCGCTGATGTCAACGCTTTCAACTTCACCGATAAGAATCTTTGTACCTTCCGGAACTGTTACGCCTGAAAGCTCTGCAATTTTTGCTGCAGGCTGACCAACGATTTTTGCATTAAGGGCACCGTTGATAATGATTGTCTTTCTTACCTTTTCTGTTTCTGCAGGATCAAGGAAGTAGCAACCGCGTGTTGCAAACTCAGACTTCACTGCATCGTAAATGCTCTCAAGAACGATAACTGACTGCTCTGAAGCACATATCATACCATTATCGAAAGTCTTTGAGTGAATGATTGAGTTGACTGCAAGAAGGATATCGGCACTGTCATCGATGATTGCAGGTGTGTTACCTGCACCAACGCCGAGAGCGGGCTTACCGCTTGAATAAGCAGCCTTAACCATACCGGGGCCGCCTGTTGCAAGGATAATATCTGCTTCCTTCATAACTGTGTTTGTCATTTCAAGTGAAGGAACATCAATCCAATCAATAATTCCTTCGGGAGCACCTGCAGCCACTGCTGCCTCAAGAACGAGCTTTGCTGCAGCGATTGTGCAACCCTTTGCTCTGGGGTGAGGAGAAATGATAATAGCATTACGTGTCTTAAGAGCAAGTAAGCACTTGAAGATTGCTGTTGATGTGGGGTTAGTTGTAGGAATGACTGCTGCAACAACACCGATAGGCTCTGCAACCTTTTTGATGCCGAATGCCTTGTCTTCTTCGATAATGCCACAGGTTTTTGTTTCCTTGTATGCATTGTAAATGTATTCAGCAGCATAGTTGTTTTTGATAACCTTATCTTCAACTATACCCATTCCTGTTTCTTCTACTGCCAACTTAGCAAGTGAGATTCTTGCCTTGTTTGCTGCAGATGCTGCGGCAAGGAAAATTTTATCAACCTGCTCCTGAGTGTAGGTTGCGAACTTCTTCTGAGCTTCTCTTGTTTTAGCGATAGCTTCCTGAAGCGTTTCAACGCTATCTACAATTGCGTAATTTTTAGTTTCCATTTGTATCCTCCTAAAAAATTATTTACTTAAACTTATTAATCTGATTATTCAAATACGCTAATGAAAGCGCCAGATTTTCATTTTCAAGAATTACCCCGTCAGGTACATTCAACTTGCAAGGAGCAAAATTCAGAATTGCCACAATTCCGCATTGCACCATTTTGTCACATACTGCCTGAGCTGAACCTGAACCGACTGTGATGATACCGAGCTGTACATTGTTATCTTTGCAAAAATCATCAAACTCATTTATAGGTTTAACTTTGATTTTTCCGGTTATGCTTATTTCCTTGTCGTTGCTATCAAAGGCTGCTGCGATTTTAATACCGAATTTCTCAAATTCATCATAATCAAGAAGCGCTTTACCAAGCTTTCCTGCACCTACTAAAACTGCAAGCGTGTAGTTGTTACATCCAAGACTGTTTTCGAGATTTTCAACAAGCTCTGATGTCAAATAACCAAGCCTCGGTTTTCCTGTACCGCTGATTGCCGCCAGATCCTTTCTTACCTGAACTTCACCAAGTGAAAGTTTTCGTGCTATGGTTGTTGCGGATATGTATTCATATCGCTCTTGCGGTAATTCTTTAAGCAACTCTAAATATATCGGTATTCTGCTGAGTGTTGCTTTTGAAATACCGTTTTTACACATAAGAAAACCTCCTCGTTTGACATCGTTAATATTTTAACAACACATTCGTATTTTGGGAATTCTTAAAACATATAATCGGTATTATCATTATCGATAATACTTGTATCGAATGATAAAAACAAACCCGACCTCAATTAAGAGACCGGGTTTATAAGCCTTATATTAAAGATATTTTCTATTAGATTCACACAGTTCTGTAATAAACTGCCTGTCAAGTTTAGATAATTTGTATCCATTTTTATAAATCAGAACATCCTTATATGTCTTTTTGTTGTCTATGCATTTTTTCTGAACAAGATTATATCTTTTCAAAAGACTTTCGGGAGCAGGAGAAACCCACATAAAGGTTTCAGAATTGTTTGAAAGTAAATCAAACTGACTTGCTCTTTCAAATATAAATATACGACGGTCAATGTTGTCAGGAAGTTCTTCCTTTACCACTTTTGAAAGTGGCATTGAGGGAACATACGGATCAGCATGTGCTATTTCAATGTAATCTGCAAGGTCGTCAAAAGTTACTTCTTCCTTTTTTGCCAAGGGACTGTCAGCACTCATTATCAAAGAATAAGTAAACTCTGTGACCAGCTCATAACAGAAACCTTTTTCTTCAAGCATTGCTTTGAAATACTTATCATAATTTTCTGCGTATCTTATAATACCGAGCTTGTAATCGTGTTCAAGCATATTGTGGATTGTACGCTGAGAATTTGTTTCCTTGTAGAAAATTTCAGCAGCTTCTTTGGAAAGTGATTTTGAAAACTGCGAAAATGCTTCAGAAATATAACAAGCTCTCGGTACAGAAATTGAAAACCTTTGCTTCTTTGCCGAACCTTTTTTATAAAAGTTTTCAACCTCATCAATCTGATTAAGAATTCCCTTTGCATAATTTATGAATTCTTCACCTTCAGGAGTGAGTTCCATACCTTTTGTGGTACGTTCAAAAATTGATATTCCAATGTCTGCTTCAAGATCTTTGATAGAACGACTGACATTAGGTGCCGCAATCAATAAAGTTTCCGCTGCTTTATTAAGAGACCCCGCCTTGGCAACCTCAACTGCATATTTCATGTGTAATATATTCACAGATACTTCACCTCATTTCAAAAGTATCGCAGTCCGATTATACACTATTTTTTTGTCTTGTTCAACAATTTTTGAAAATTAGTTTGTTATTATACAATGTTTTTAATTATTAAACTAAACATTTAACAGAGAAGGTTATGCTGCAAAGATGTTGTTTACATATCCATTTATGTATAAAGCCAGACCGTCTTTGAGCTCTTTAATTATTTCTGCTATTCCTGTTTCATCACCATCAAGATAACGGCGGTAGCTACTTGCACCATTATCCTTTGATTTTTATCCTTACCGAAAAGCATGTAGATATTGTCTTTCATCTATTAGGCTGAAAAGACCTCAAAAACTTTCAGTAAAATTATTATATGTTAATTTTTATTTTTTTGCAAAAAAAGAAAAAACTGCCCCAAAATGCGAGAGCAGTATCTGTAATATGAAACTATAACATTTTTGCATAATAATTATTTTATTTTCAAAACTTGTTTTGAAAATAGGTAGTTAAACTTTTCGGCTTCTTCCCACTGTGGAGTATGACCTGATTTTTCAAATTCAAAGAATGCCTTATGAGGTGCTTCAAGATTTTCAAGCCATTTTTTCGCAAGCTCGCTGACAGTGTTATAGTCGTACTTGCCCATAAACAGATATACGGGTACAGCAAGTTCTTTAACCTCATTTAAAAAATCAACTTTTTCTTGACCTAATGGTTGTGACAGACACCATTCATTTGCAATAACATATTTGAGCATAGTGAAAAAAGAATACTCTTTAAACATACACGGAATTTTTGGCAGGGTATTTATAACACTGTTGCCATATTTGCCGTATAAGATTCCGCCCATTTTGTTAAGATAGTTTCTCTGTAAAAGCATTTTATCATCTTTATAAAAGCCGTTAACGGGCGGACCGATTTTCAGCAAAGCCTTTATTGCTCTTTTATCATTACGCTTTTTTTGCTTCATTTAAAGTGAACTCGAAAGAAATTGCTTCATTTTTTACTGTATCAACAACCTGTCCGATACCAACATAACACTCAACGTCTTCAGGGAATTTTTGAATATACCAAACACCAAGCTGTGAGCCGAATGAGTGACCGACAAGAATTATCTTTTCTTTGTTGAATCTCTTTTTAAGGTATTGAACAACATTATGTAAATCATCGATATACAAATCTTTTGTAAGAACTTCGGTCTTTGCAATTTTTCTGTTATATGCTAAACCTGCACCACGTTGGTCCCAAGCAACAATAGTGGCATGCTGCGCTAATTCAGAATTCCATTTCATTATGAATGGCCTGTCTGCAGCACCGCAACCACCATGCAAAAACAACTCAAAGACCTCAGCGGCTGTTTCCTTAGATTTCATGCGGATTGTAGGCTTTTTTCTCATAATTTTCTTTCCATCTTGGTTCGTTAGATTTTTACTAAAAAACCAAGTGCGAACAAGACATATAAAAAAATGCTTGAAACTTTGTAGTTTCAAGCATTTTTGGGAAAATGGTGCGGGTGTTCATAAGGGATTTGGTTAATTCCACAAAAACTGTATTCTAAACTGTAAGAAAACAAAAAATGTGAGGGTCATTTTGAATAAACACAACTGTCAGCAATATCCTCTACTCTAACATTTTTCACATCCTCATAATCAAATAAAGAAAACTGCCAATCACTGCATGTATCAAGAAAATTGAAAGCTTTATGTAAAATTCTATATCGGATATCATCATTGGTGTCAGATGTCATTTTTATAACAAATGCACTTGTGAAAAAATCATCGGTTATGGTTTTTCTTACAAGATAGATTTTTTCGATATTTTCACAATGCACCGAAGTAATGTGTGAAAGTATATCTTCCAACATACCGTCAGGAAGTGACTCAGTTGAAAGTTTGTCTTTTTTATTGAGGATAGAAGCTTCAGAATGGATTTTATTTTCTTCAGTTAAAGCAATTGCTTTTTCACGATAAATTTCCAGTTGATCTTCTTGTCCCGTAAGGCAACAGAAATGACCTATTACAGCAAGACCTTCATCAACATAGTTGTGGTTGTTCTCAATAGCCTTGTAAATATATTCAATACCTGCTTCATTAAATGAATGCAGCAAAAAACATCCTTTTATAAAGTAAGCATAGCATGCGCCTGTATCATCAAGAAGTTTGATAGCTTTTTCGCATAATTCGAGGGCATCGGTGTTTCTGCCTAAACGACGCAGAGCATCGCATATATCTCCATATTCCTCAGCAATTATGCATCTGCCGTTGCTTTCCCACTTTTCAATCAATTCTTTCGACTCAACGTAATAGTACTTGCGATATTCTGCGTAAGAATCTTTGCTTTGCTCGGCAATTAAAGAACTGACATACTTAATGGATTTTTCACAATCTGCAATATATTCCTTCGAACTTTCGGCATACAATGTTCCAATTTCATTTACCCCCAAACCTTCCAGTCGCATTTTTAAAGTAGGATGTGATGCACTGCGCGAAAGAATTTCGTTGTTTATGAGGGTGTTCCACTTCTCAGAATTCAGCTGTATAGCTTCCTTGAATTTTCGTAGCTCGTTATTTAAAGAATTGGTATCATATTCCTCGGACTCCATATTGCAGGTTGTGTCATACGTACCTTTTTCCCAATCATAAAGCTCATAATATTTGATTTTAATTAAAGAAGAAGCAGCAGTTTTGCTATCACCATAAATTGCCATAGCTTTATCTGCAGCAGTTTCACGGGTGAGCGAAACCGAATATAAATATAGGTTATACTGCATATTGAAATAAGCATCAATAAAAGTGAACAGATGCTTGGTAATGTTTGAATAAATATTTGCTATGTTATTGTTGTGTATGTCACATATATACTGGTTGTACTTATCTATTCTTTTTTGTCTGACAGCATCTTTTATGTGGGAGAACTCGTGTAATAAAACACAATATACTTCATCTTCTGATAACCCATTTAGCAAAAGAGCACCAAGCTGAATTGAAATTGTATTATTTATGATGGCTGCTCCTGCGTTGAAATCATCAAGTATGGCAATTTTAATTGTTTCGGTACATCCTGTTGCAGTTGCGGCTTTTTTGGCTAAATCATAAAGTGCAGGGAAATCTTTTTCGGAAACATAAGTATTATCTTCTTCAAAAATTTTATCCGAGGGCTTTAGTCGTATTCTTATTGTGGCGCCTGACAGAACCATATAACATACAAACAATGGGGCAACGGTATCGCCACCATCACTGATGACACCCTGAAAAAATGCTGAAATAAAGGCACAGACGGCAAGGACTATGCTGTAAAAATCGTTGATTCTGATAAGATTTTTTAATAAAGAGAGCTTTTTGTTTGTGGTTTCTTCGGGGTTGTCACGGTGTGAAAGCCAGTATTGTTGGTTTTCTGCAACAGATTTCTTGCTTAGCATTTTTTTATAAATGCGATTAATAATTACATTTATAATTAAAAACAAAAACGGTAAAATAAAAGTGGTGACTGCAATAATACCAAATAAATTTTCTAAGGAAGTATCAAGGTACTTTTTCGCAATAATACCGGCAAACAAAGCTGCAGTTATTGCTATGAATGATGCGACATTAATTGCAAGCCAGCGTTTATCAATAGGCTTTTTGCCGGCATTGATTATGTTGTTGTCTTTATTAACATGTTTTTGTGCTTTGGTAATACAAATTATAATAAAAGCAACAGTTAATAATTCAATTAGTATAAAGCCTATAAAAATTATTTTATCCGTTTCGGTAAAATCCGAAATTTCACGACTGCCTGTAAGAAATACTGTAACAAAAATCCATACAAACAGAAGTGCACACGCAACAAGTGTTGACAACATATATTTTCTATTTTCCTTGTTCATCATTTTCTCCATAATTTTGTGTTTTATTATTAAGATTTTACGATCTTGCTCTTTATGTAAATAAGTCAGTTATATAAATCATTATAGCATACTTACATAATACAAATCAACCGAAAAACCAGTAAAAAAGCATGTGATAAGTTTTAGCAAGCACTGAATTTGTGCATACAAATTCCCTTTTGTTAGGGACTGACCCTAAAACCTACAAAAAAATCGCACTCCGAAAGGAATGCGACGATACATAAAAACTATCAAATTATATACAAAACTCTATTTTAAGCAAAAAAATTGAGTATTCACAGGTCAAATCCCTTATGAATACTCACTATGGTCGGAGTGACGGGACTTGAACCCATGGCCTCTTGGTCCCGAACCAAGCGCGATACCAAACTTCGCCACACCCCGAAGTGACTTTTAGTATTATACACGAAGCAAATATAAAAATCAACTGTTTTTGAAAAATAATTCCATTATTCTTCGCTCATGGTGGGGTAAAGATAATATCGCAGCCCATACGCACTCATCTGAATGGCGAGGGTTATCACAACGGCTATGCTGTGTCCTATCAGTCTGTCAATCGGTCTTATGAGAAATAAAGCTCCGGACACTGTTTGTGCTATTCCTATATATAAAAATCCTTCGTGAGAGTGAACGGTTCCGTTTTTTAGCTGATGTGATTCTGCAATTTTAAAAATGCCGATTGCAATTTCCCACAGACCAAAATAAAAGGGGAGTGTCTCGATATTTTCTTTGCCTGAGAGCAGTAAAACCGCAGCCAGAACCGTTGTTGCCGCACCATCAGATAATAGCCATATTTTTCCTTTAAGGGTACTCTTTTTCATTGCGGCAATGATTATGCTCACTGTGCCCACAATTAATAAGGGTAGGGCTAAAGCTGCTGAAGAAAGTGTAAATGCAGCTGCACCGTTTAACAAAACAGCAAAAATTATAAAAGCAAGCATTAATATACAAAGCAAAAAGCAAATCTGTACCCACGATATTTTTTTGCCGCTGTTGCCAAAATACTTATCCATGTTACTACTCCTTGTCTTTTCAGTTAAAATTATTATACCCTGCAATGATAAATTTATATTATGTTTGACACTGCAAATTAAAAGTGATAAAATACATTTAATGTGAAAGTGAAGGATTGATACAGTATGAATTGGATTTTAAAATACGGCCCCATAAAGGCAGTGCTTTCTCTTGTGAGCATACTTCTTGTTTTGCTGCCCTCAGCTATATCGGCAGGGTACGAAACCGTAGATGAAAATATAGCATATCAGAGTGAGCATATGAGGTATCTTAAAGAGGAATATTATACTGACAGCTATGTGCCTTGTGATGAGAGTAAAATTGCCGCCTTTGATATTTCTCAGGCAATTGCATCGGGGGTAAGGTATAACGAGGTAGCTTTTCTCGGCACACATAACAGCTATAAAATCGGTGCAACTGAGCAGTACAAAAAGCTTTATGATGCTCTTGATGTAGCAACCTTCGGCATAATCGGCAGTGAAACCGCAGATTTTGCTGCTGACACTCTCACGCAGCAGCTGGAACTTGGCATAAGAAACCTTGAAATTGATATTGAAACTGTTGTCAGTGATAGCGGTGCTGACTTTGTTGTGTCGCATATTCCTTATCTCGATAATGTTTCAAGCTGTTATGACCTTGCACTTGCTCTCAGTGAAATCAAGCTGTGGTCCGATAACAATCCGGGTCATCTGCCGGTTTCAGTTATAATAGAGCCCAAGAAAGCTGTTGTGCCTGTGGGCGGTATGCGAGGCTTTAACATTGATTATGCAAATGAGCTTGATGCACTTGTCCGCAATGTACTCGGCGAGACACTGCTGACACCCAAAGAGATGATGGGGGAATACAGCTCCTTTAAGGAAATGAGAGAAAATGACGGCTGGTTACCTCTTGGTGACACAATGGGTAAGGTGCTTGTGCTTTTGCACGATTGCAGCGCAACCGATAAATTTATAAAGCAGGATGAAACAATAAAATCAAGGGCAATGTTCCCCGTGCTTCGTTATAATGACAGAAATGAGAGATATACCTCATTTATACTTGACAATGAGCCTGATACTGCTCTTAAACATGAGAAGGAAAGCATTGATAAGTGTAACCTTATTGTCAGAACAAGAGCCGACAGTTTTCCTGATTTCAGTGAAGAAAGATATGAGCTTATAAATAAGTGCCGTTCACAGATTGTTTCATCTGATTATGTTGTGAAATACGGCGAAACACCATATCACACCTTCTCATTTGATGGGTACACAGTTAAACTTGTAAAATAAATTAAGGAGATAAAATATATGAGAATAACAGTAACATTTGAAAACGATAATGTTTTTCAGCATTTCGGTCATGCAAAACAGATTAAGCTTTATGATGTGCAGGACGGTGAAATCCTCAGCAGCAAAGTGATGAGCACAATGTGCAGCGGTCATGCCTCAATGGCAAGTCTGTTAAAGGTTGTTGGTACGGATATACTTATCTGCGGCTGCATTGGTGACGGAGCTAAAGCGGCTCTTACTCAGGCAGAAATCGAAATTTACAGTGGAGTAACAGGCAGTGCAGACGAAGCTGTTGCTGCTTTTATTGAGGGAAAACTTAGTTTTAATCCTGATGCTAAGTGTGACCACCACTGAGGCATTAAATAAAGCTTTGCTTCATTTAATGCCCCAACGGGTCATTTCATTAACTCCCTTAGTGAGGGAGCCCTATTATTGATGCTTTCATCCGTCTTGACTGTAACAGGAATAGGCGGATGTTTTAGTTCAGTTAGGTGTATAAGCTGTTATATTTAGTCAGCTACCAATAATTTACTCTTTCAGCTCAAGCTGCTGGGGCTCATACTTTTGTCCCGTGCGACAAAAGTATGCAAAAGCGCACTTAGGTGCCTGTAAGCCGAAGGTCGAAGAAATCACCGCCTGAGTCTGTATCTATACTTTTACACTCAACCTTTTCTGCTCACTTTCAAAGTGAAAACAAGTTACTGCTTATCGGTGATTTTTCGAATATCTACTTCCTACTTATTAAACGGGTCTTTTCCGAGCGTCTCTATTTAAAACCGGTGTCCTCAATGGATACCGCTACTTTCTGCCGTTTCAAGAGTCTCAGCTCTCTGTTTTTGTTTGTCCTGCTTCAAGCACTAGCTACTTCGACAGTCGTAGCCGCTGTGAGATATTTCTCTTAGTTATTCGGGTGGGTTATTAATGACCGCAAGGTCATTTCATGCATTTGTGCTTTTCATGCTTGCCATTTCATGCCGTCAGGCATTTCATTAACTTAAGAAAAAGTTTGCTTCAGCTTTTTAAAGAAGCAACATCTTGTTTATGGTATAAAAAGTTTACCCGCTGCGGAAACAACAGACGCAGGCGGGTAGAGTCTTTGTTAAAAGCAGTAGACTACGGGATTTATCAGAACCAATAAAAAGCAAGAAACCAAGGCGCTTCGTAGTCTGTTGTTGCAGGCGGACTACGAGTATACTAAAAAGGGAAAAGGCAGTGTCAGCAAAAAAGAGTGTTTTGCTTACTTTGTCACTCCGGACAAAGTAAGTGCCAAGCGGCATGAGCGTGGAAAAACTAACTGCTATATTCAAAACAAATTTTATAGTACAAACACCCCTGATAAAATAAGAAATTGCTTTAAGTTGATGACATTGCTCAGGAAAAGAGCCTTTAATTGATAAATTCATCCGTCTTGACTGTAACAGGAATAGGCGGATGTTTTTTATCCTCAACCTTGACTAAGAGAAAGGGGGTATTTGTGCGCTGAGCACAAATACCCCCTTTAGTTTTTTTATTTTAAAACAGGTTAGTTACAAATATCTCTATACCGATAAAGATAAGAATTGCACCGCCTAAAATGCCTGCTTTGCCTGCGAGCTTAGTGCCGAATTTTTTGCCGATAATAAGTCCGCCTGTGCATATTGAAAATGTAACAACGGCTATAACAAGGCAGCTGACAAAAGCATGAAGCGCATCATATTCTGCAATTGTGAATCCAACAGAAAGGGCATCTATTGAAGTTGCAACTCCCTGAAGCATAAGGGCAGCGAAGCCTGCTTTTTTCTGCTGACACTCTTCACTCTGACAGTCTTTGCTTTTAATGCCTTCAATGAGCATTTTGCCGCCGATAAAGCAAAGAAGGATTAAAGCAATCCAAGGAATGAACTTTTCAAAGGCAGAAAAGTATTTAGCAAGAGTATGTACACAAACCCAGCCGAGCATAGGCATCATAAACTGAAAGAAGGCAAAGACACCTGCCATAGAGAGCAGTCTTCCTTTTTTCATTTTCGGTTCATTAAGACCGTTGGCAAGAGACACGGAAAAGGCATCCATTGCAAGACCTGCACCAAGCAGGACACTGTTAAAAAAGAACATAAAATCCCAAGTCATTGTTGTTTCCTCACTTTTAAAATAAAATTCCGGGTATAGGCTTTGCTATACCCGGTTGAACTGTAAAAGATAATCAGACTCTATGTATAGCAAATAAACATATACATGAGTCTCGCAATTTAAAACAAGCCAGACCTTTTCGGCCAGTATGTTGACTTGCTACGCAGTTTCTGCGCTTGCTACTCCCTCATCAGGTGAAAGGTAGTATAGCATAAAAAAATCTCATTGTCAAGCAAAACAGCAGACGACAATTTCTTGACAACATATTAATATTTTGCTAATATATCAATAATAAAAAAGACAAATATTATGTCTTTTGTCTGAAAACTGAAAGGGTGTTTTTTATGAAAAAAATAACAAGAAGATTAATTGCAGCCACCTTAGCTTGTGTGATTATGCTTTTTTGTGTACCGACCGCTTTTGCCACTCAGCAGGGCTACACAATCACAAATCCTTATGCTGATATAAACTGGGAAACAGTTAATCGGTATAAGACTGCTCTTCATACCCACACAAATGCAAGTGACGGTGACAACACACTTACCGAGTCAATTGAGCGCCATTACGAAACAGGCTATGACATCGTTTCTGTGTCTGACCACGGTGTTTCTGATATGAGCTGGACAGACAGTGAGCTCGGCTCAAAGCTGATTACAAAGGTTATGACTCTTGTGGGCAGAAGTGACGGAAATCTTGATTATCTTGAGAAGAGCGGCACCTTCCCAAACGGTACAAAGTACGAAATGATAACAAGAAACGGTGACGATTATCTTCTCACTGAAGACGGCCACGAAATTCTTCGAGTACCCTATGGTGTTGAAAACAATGCTGTATCAGTTAACGCTCATGTCAACAGCTGGTTTGTGCCCTTCAACGATAATATGCCCAGCGATTACCGCAATGCAATTGTGGGTGTTGATAAGCTTGGCGGTGTTTCCGTTATAAACCATCCGGGTGAATATACTCAGGCACGTTATGAGCTTTTTGAGGAAGATGCATATGATATGGAAAATCTTTCTTATAAGTACTATATTAACAAGTTCTACGGCTATATCAATAATTATGACAGCTGTATCGGCATCGACATCAACAGCAAGGGTGACAGCAGAACAAGATATGACAGAAAGCTCTGGGATATTATGCTTTCAAAGGCAGCTGAAAAGGGCAGAACTGTCACAGCAATTGCTTCAAGCGATGCACATCAGCTCGATAAAATAGACACAGGCAGTATTGTTGTGCTTGCTGAAGAAAAGACAAGTGCAAGCCTTAAAACAGCACTCTTAAAGGGTGAAATTCTTCCTCAGAGCACCTGCATACATAACAGAAACGAGCTCGAACAGATTGCTCAGGGTATCAAGGAATATTACGGCGAAACAGAGCTTTATAAGCATATAGCAGCCCTTGTTGATGCATATGATGCTGAAATTAAGAATATTATCGATTCAAAAGAGGATGATCAGGTTGGTGTAAGCTACACTTCTCTTGACTCCGAAGGCTATATTGCCACTGAAACAAGACCTGTAGTCAATTCAATCATTGTTGACGATAGTGAAGACACAATAACAATTGATGCAGACAACGCTCTTATTATCCGCTGGATTTCAGACGGAAAGCTTGTTGCAACAACAAAGGCTGATGACACTGCTTTTGACCTTAACAATTATGAAGCCGATATAAAAGGCTATATCCGAGCTGAGATTTTTGGTGAAGGCGGAGTTGTCTACACAGAGGGCTTCACTCTTAATGCAGAAACTGCAGCAGACAGCGACAAGGAATTTATCATTGATTTCGGATTTATGGATTTCCTTATTGCTATCGTTGACAGATACGGCGGTCTTCTTGCGAGAATGATGGGTCTTTGATTGTAAAAAGATAAAGCGTATACTGAATCCGGATCTGATCCTGATTTATATTAAAAAATGAGGGGATTAATATGAAGAGAAAAATAGCGAAAATGGTCACTTGTTTTCTTATTGTTCTGACACTCAGCTTTCTTTTGCCGGCTTCTTTGCAGGCACAAGAGGGCTCTTTCCTCACTCCGGCAATTAAAGCATCAGCACTGCTTTCAGCAGATGATCCTGAGCTCACTAAGGAAAAGGTTGAGCAGGAAATGTATGAAAGATATAAAGAGATATTTGATTTTGTCTCTCAGGAGGATATCAGCATCGATGCTCAGGCAGTTCCCCTCGAAAACACTGCTCAGGCAAGTGGCAGCGAAATTGATTCCCTTGCCGCAGAGCTCACGGCAGACTGCAGCACCGATTATGATAAAGCCGCAGCGCTTTATAACTGGATAATAAGCAATCTTTATTACGATTATGACTATTATAACGGTGTGACAAGCTCAACAAATATTACTGCTTCAGATGCTTTTGCAAATAAAAACACGGTCTGTGAAGGCTTTGCTAATTTATATACAGCTATGTGTCGCAGTGTTGGTGTACCCTGCCGAAAGGTTATAGGCTATTCTGTTTCGGCGGCATACAGTGATGGTGAATACTTTGATGCTTATTTTGTGAATGAATCCAATCATGCGTGGAATGAAATTTATGTTAATGATGCGTGGATAGTAGTTGATGCAACATGGGACTGCGGCAACACCTATGAAAACGGTGTTTACACCGAAAAAAGTCGCAGTGTTAAATGGTTCGGTATGGATTTTGAGGAGTTTTCTCAAAGACATATGGGCAAGACCTACTGCAATAGCTTTCAGTCAGATGAATATACCTTTTCTGTTGATAATAACATAGTTACTGCAAGTAATTATATAGGCAGTGCCAGAAAAATCATTATCCCTGAGGGTGTTCATGTTATAACGGAAATTTCAAAGACAAAAACGGATTTTACTTCTGTTGTTTTGCCCTCAACTCTCACGAGTATCTCATCATCTGCCTTTAAAAACTGCACATCTCTTATTAATTTTGTTGTGCCGGAGGGCGTAACAAATGTGGGAAATAATGCGTTTAACGGCTGCAGTGCAATTACTTCAATCAGTTTGCCCTCAACGCTTAAAAGTATCGGTTCAGGTGCTTTCAGAAATTGTTCTGCTTTAACGGAAATAGCAATTCCTGACGGTATAGAGGAGATTCCTTCGGCAGTGTTCTACGGCTGCAGTGCTCTTGAAGAAATAAATATTCCTTCTTCTGTTAAAAAGATAGGTGCCTCGGCATTCAGAAACTGCGTTTCATTGAGAACCGTCACAGTACCCGAAAGTGTAACCTCTTTAGGCGCATCGGCTTTTCAGGATTGCACAGGTCTTGAGAGTGTCGAGCTTAACTGTAAGGTGTCTTTAATTCCCGGCTCTTGCTTCGGCAATTGCACTGCACTTGCAAGCGTTTATATCAGCCCCGAAGTTACAGAAATAGGAAGCAACGCATTTAAAGGCTGCGCAGCTTTAAAAACTATAACAGGTGCTCAGAATATCAAGATACTCCGTTATCAGGCATTCATGGGCTGCACCTTGCTTGAAAACTGTGATTTCTTTAATAAGTTGACTCGACTTGAATATTGGGCTTTCAGAGAATGTGAAAATATTACAAGTGTAACTATACCTTTTACTTACAGCAATATTGATGAATATAGCTTTTACAACTGCAAGGCTCTTGAAAAGGTGGTTATTGAGGGCAATGTTACAACAATAGATGAAGCAGTCTTTTATAAATGTGAAAGCCTCAAAGAAGTTGTTATACCTTCAACGGTAACAGCAATAGGTGAATTTGCCTTTGCTGATTGCACATCTCTTGAGGAAATTGATTTGCCTGACGGTCTTACTTCAATTTCTCCTTCGCTTTTCAGTGGCTGCGTTAAGCTTAAAAGTATTGGCGAAGATATTCCTTCGGCAGTGACATCAATCGGTGAGTATGCTTTTTATGACTGTGTGCTTGAAGGTGAATATACTATACCCGACTCCGTTACGCTTATTCCGAAGTCTGCTTTTTATCAGTGTGAAGGCATTAACAAGATTACTATTCCTGTCAGCGTAACTGCTATTGATGAGTTTGCCTTTACAAGAGCAGCAAATCTTACGGATGTTTATTATATTGGAACTGAGGCTCAATGGGAAGGCGTAACAGTTGGAACTAATAACTCAGCTTTTCTTGGTGCAACATTCCACTTTATGGGTGATCACACACATTCATATTCGTCTGAGGTGACAACAAATGCCACCTGCACTTCTTCAGGTGTGATGACATATACCTGCAGCTGCGGTGACGAATACACGCAAGTGATTGAAAGCCTCGGACACGCGGAAGAAAGACTTCCCGAAGTAAAAGCAACTTGCACGGGCACAGGCCTTACAGCAGGTGTAAAGTGCTCGGTCTGCGGTGAAGTTATCACCCCACAGACACTGACAAGTAAACTTGCACACATTGAAAGTGAGTGGATAACAGACACTCCTGCTACTTGTTCAAAGGAAGGCACAAAACACACTGAGTGCACTGCTTGCAGAACTGAAATGCAGACAGCGGCTATCTCAAAGCTGTCTCATACCGAAGTGGAAGTTCCCGAAGTGAAAGCCACCTGCACGAACACAGGCCTCACAGCAGGCGTTAAGTGCTCGGTCTGCGGTGAAATTATCACAGCACAGACGGTGACGAGTAAGCTCGCACACACCGAAAGTGAGTGGATAACAGATACAGACGCCACCTGCTCAAAGGAAGGTACAAGACACACTGAATGCACTGCTTGCAGAACTGAAATGCAGACAGCGGCTATCTCAAAGCTGTCTCATACCGAAGAAGTTGTTCCCGAAGTGAAAGCCACCTGCACGGGCACAGGTCTCACAGCAGGCGATAAGTGCTCGGTCTGCGGTGAAATTATCACAGCACAGACGGTGACAAGCAAACTAGCACACACCGAAAGTGAGTGGATAACAGACACTCCTGCTACTTGTTCAAAGGAAGGCACAAAACACACTGAGTGCACTGCTTGCAGAACTGAAATGCAGACAGCGGCTATCTCAAAGCTGTCTCATACCGAAGAAGTTGTTCCCGAAGTGAAAGCCACCTGCAGGGGCACAGGTCTCACAGCAGGCGTTAAGTGCTCGGTCTGCGGTGAAGTTATCACCCCACAGACAGTAACTCCGAAGCTCTCACATATAGAAAGCAGCTGGATAACAGACAGTCAGGCAACCTGTTCGGCAGAGGGTAAGAAACATACTATTTGCCTGCTTTGTGATAAAACATTGAGAACATCAGGAATTGAAAAATTGTCACATAAAGACAATAATAATGACAATAAATGTGATATGTGCTCAGTGAGCACCAATCCTGTCGATAAGTGCTCTCATATGTGCCACAAAGGTGGTTTCTCAGGCTTTATCTGGTCAATTATCAAGTTTTTCTCAAAGCTCTTTGGCTCAAACAAGGTCTGTGAATGCGGTGCCGAACATTATTGATAAAATATAACCGAAAATAAAAGCTCAGGTGAATTGCCTGAGCTTTTATGCTTGTTTTTTGATATGCGGTTTTATTCTGATATAAAATGAATCGCCAAGCATTATAAGAGCACACATAATCAGCATGCCGATTGATACAGGTACCGATATTGCTCCTGCTGTTTTTGTCGGCAGAGTACCAAGAGAGAAAACATCATAGCTGACAGGACAAATGTTTAAAATAAAGTTGCATATAACTGCAGACAAAGCTCCGTGCATAATACGCCCCGTTATAAAGTGTTTATATTTGAGCCTTACTGCTCTGACGGTGCTCATAACCTGAAAGTGGGTGCAGATGCCGCCGAAGCCGATAATTGCAGCTATGGCCGGGATGCCGAGGTTTCCAGAGGCGAGATAGCAGCCGTTTGTCACCTCAAGCAGACTGCACACAAAGAGCCTCATCTCAGGCGACAGGGGCAAAATATCTGTAAGTCGGTTCAGGCACGAAAAGGCAATGACCCATGCACAGACACCGAGCATTGCAGCACTGCCTGATGAAACACTGCTGACAAGGCAGGCGGAAAAAGATAAATCTGATTTGTTTTTCGCTTTTTCTTCCATATAAAAGCTGTCACGCTCCAAAAATCTTGTTGCAAAGCAGATTAACATTGCTGCAGCGATAACGGAAAAATATATAATTACGCCTGCTTTTTTTGAGCCCAGCATATAAAACCCCACGGAGCTTATTGTGAAAGCAGGCCCCGGATTTATGCAGAACAGCATCAGTCTTTTTGCCTGAAATTCTGTAATTTCTCCCTTTTCATAAAGCTCCTTTATCATTTTGCCGCCTATGGGAAAGCCGCCGATCATTGACATCACAATTACGCTCAGGCTTTTGCCGGGCAGTCTTAATAAGGTATTTGTTATTTTTGAAAAAAGCCTTTCAATATAACTAAAGGTATCAAGGCTCACAACCAAAGAAGAAACTATCATAAACGGGTAAAGCGAGGGAATCAGAGTGCCAAGGCACAGGTCGATGCCGTCACTTATTCCCTGACCTGCCGTTTCAGGAAATTTCAGCAGCATAAAGCCTGCAATAAATACGCAAAAGGACGACAGGATATATCTTAAAACAAAAATATATCTCGTGTACTCTGCCGATTTTATATGCTTAGCTGTTTTCATAGGTTTCACCTCATTAATTAATATTCTTTTTAATGAGTATTAATACACGGCTTTTTGCATAAAATTGTGACGAAGGGTGTGATTATATGCCGAAGGCCTTGACGAATAAAATAAAAAAACTGAACATGGAAGACAGAGGAGATTATCTTTTACCTCATATAATTTTTAATTCATGCCGTGAGGTGCTCGTTGAGGGCAGCAAGGGCGTGCTCGAATATAACACTAAGAGGGTAAGGCTCAACGCAGGCAGGTACATACTTAAATTCTGTGGTGACGGTTTGTGCCTGAGAGCGCTGACAGCTGATGAAATTATCATAATGGGAGACATTGTTTCTTTTGAATTCTGCTCAGTATAAAGGTGGCTTATTATGAAAGTAGTAAATCTGTTAAGGTACATAAAGGGCTATATAAGATTTAATGCAGCAGGAGGATTTACAGAGAGATTTATTAATCTTTGCGCAGGAAAAGCAATTAATATTTTTAAAAGCTCTTATGAAAACGGTGCCTTTGTGGGTGAAACTGACATAAGAAATTTTGCTAAGCTGCGCTCTGTGGCAAGAAAGACCGGTGTCAGGATAACAGTTAAAGAAAAAGGCGGCCTGCCGTTTTTTATAAAGAGAAAAAAGCATAGAGCGGGTCTTTTGTTAGGCTTCGTTTTTTACTGCCTTTTTGTGGTTATAATGAATATGTTTGTCTGGAATATTGATGCCTCAGGCAGCAACAGATATTCTGATGAGCAGATTATTGAGGCAGCTGAAAAGGTAGGGGTCAGGTATGGGATTTGCAGATTCTTTTTTGATGAGAGTAAGGCTGCAAGAGAAATATATAAGCTGTTTGATGATGAACTGTCATGGGTAACAGTAAATATAAAAGCGAGCAGCTGCTTTATTGAAGTAAGAGACAGTACTGTTGGTAGCAAGCCCGATAATAAAAATAAAGAGCCGTCAAATCTTGTTGCTGATTTTGACGGTGTAATTTTATCGGATGAAACCTATTCGGGAATAAAGAATATAAGCAAGGGGAGTGCAGTTAAGAAAGGCGATTTGCTTATAAGTGGCATTATGGAAGACGATTACGGCTCAGCGGTCTATTACAGCGCTCAGGGAAATTTCACTGCAAGGCATATGCGCTCTTGCGGGGTGGAGCTGCAGACCGACCAAAAGGTGTCTGTAATCTGCAGCTACACAAAAAAATATGTTCTTCATTTTTTCGGTTTGCCGATTAAGATAGGCTTTTCCCTTAAAGATGAAAACACAGACGAGTTTGTTGTGAAAAGGTTTTTGCAGTACGGCACACATAAGCTGCCGCTGGGAGTGAGCATTATAACCTGTGTTAAAAAAGAAGATGCCATAATCAGTCAGGAGAATATGTCTGTTTTGGCTGCAGATATTTTTACAGCAAAGACTTATGATGAGCTGAAAAACACAAAATTGCTGTCAGGTAAAATTGTTTTGCAAAGAGAAAAAGACAGTTTTAATATAAAAGGGGAGTATGACTGCATAGATTTTATAGGTATAAGTAAACCTATTATTGTAGAAAATATTGAAAGTAAATAAAAAAATCTCGAAAAGGTATTCACTTTTTTAAAGAAATGTGCTAAAATTTATTAAATATTGATTTAAGATATGTATAAATATCATAAAAACAAAGAGGTGCAAATATTTGACCGAACAATCCTTCAGTATAGACAGAATGGAACACGCCTTAAGTCTTTTCGGTTCCTTTGACGAAAATATAAAGCTTATTGAAAAAGAATTCAGTGTTGCAATTGTCAGCAGAGCAGGCGAAATCAAAATCAAGGGCGACGAAGAAAATGTTGACAAAGCAAAGCGTGTTATCAATAATCTGCTTGACTTGCTCAATAAAGGCGAAACGCTCAACGAGCAGAATATAAGATATGTTATCAGCCTTGTCAAAGAGGGCAATGACGATAAGCTCACAAGCCTTTCAGGCGGTGACTGCATCTGCATAAGTGCTAAGGGCAAGCCTATCAAGGCCAAAACACTCGGACAGAAAAAATATGTTGAAGCTATAAGAGACAACACGGTTGTTATAGGCGTTGGCCCCGCAGGTACGGGTAAGACTTATCTTGCAGTGGCTCTTGCCGTGAGTGCTTTCAGAGCCAAGCAGGTCAACAGAATAATTCTTACAAGACCTGCAGTTGAAGCAGGCGAAAAGCTGGGATTTTTGCCGGGCGACCTGCAGCAGAAGGTTGACCCTTATTTAAGACCTCTTTATGATGCACTTTTTGATATGCTCGGTGCAGAGAGCTTTCAGCGTTATCAGGAAAGAGGCAATATTGAGGTGGCACCGCTTGCTTATATGCGAGGCAGAACTCTTGATGACAGCTTCATAATTCTTGATGAAGCACAGAACACAACTCCTGAGCAGATGAAAATGTTCCTTACACGTCTGGGCTTCGGCTCAAAGATTGTTGTAACGGGTGATATAACACAAATAGACCTTCCCGACGGCAAGAAATCAGGACTTGTTGAGGTCATAAAGATACTTAAAAACGTTGATGATATAAAAACAGTAAAATTCAGCGATAAGGATGTCGTCAGACATAAGCTGGTTCAGGATATTATCAAGGCTTACGATAAATATGAGGAGGCTAAGAAAAAGAAATGAAGGACAGAATAAAAGTAATTATCACAGATGAGCAAAGCACTATGAAGCTCCCAAGAGGAATTCGCATGCTCATCAGACGCTGCTGTAACGCAGTGCTCACAAATGAAGATTTCAAGGGCTCAGCTGAAATAAGTGTAACTATAGTGGACGATGAAATGATTCACGAGCTGAATTTGAAGCACAGAGGAATTGACAAGTCAACTGATGTTCTCTCGTTCCCTCTCGGCATTAACGGTGAATATGACATCAATAACGACACAGGCGCACAGATGCTTGGCGATATTGTTATTTCAATTGAGCATGCTGTTAAGCAGGCTGAGCTTTACGGACACTCAATCAACAGAGAGGTCGCTTTCCTGACAGTGCACTCAATGCTTCACCTGCTCGGATATGACCATGAGCCCGGCGGTATGGAGCTTGTGAGAATGAGAGAAAAAGAAGAAGCAGTGCTGACTCAGCTCGGTCTTGTCAGAAGCGGAAGCTATTACACAACAGAGGAATAATTATACATAAATGGAGCATTATAAGAAACTGTTTATGAGCTTTGTCTATGCCTTCAGAGGCATATTCAGAACGATTAATAACGAAAGAAATCTCAGGATACATCTGACCTGTCTTTGCTATATGTTCGGCATTTTGTGTCTTACAGATTGGTTTGTGCTTTCAAAGGCTGAGTGGGCAATTCTTGTGCTTGCCTCAGGTGCAGTTATTGCAGGTGAAATTGTCAACACTGCAATTGAGAATGCTGTCAATTTAGCAAGTGAAAAGTATACCGAGTATGGCAAAATAGCAAAGGATGCCGCAGCAGGTGCAGTGCTTATCAGCGCAATGACTGCGGTTGTTGTCGGGCTTATTATCCTTTTGCAGCCTTTGGCTTTCAGGGCTATGTATAGCTATTTTATGAGTGAGCCTTTAATGCTTGCAGTTTTTTTGCTTAGCATTATTCCTGCATCACTGTTTATCTTTTTGGGTGTACCCTTTAAGTCGGGAGGAAAAAATGAGTGAGAAGTTTTCCCGTACACAAATGCTTATAGGCGAAGCTGCACTCGCCAAGCTGAAAAACAGCCGTGTTGCGGTTTTTGGTGTGGGCGGTGTCGGAGGCTTCGTTGCCGAAGCACTTGCAAGAGCAGGTGTGGGGGCAATTGACCTTATTGATAATGACATTGTCAGCGAAAGCAATATCAACAGACAGATAATTGCACTGACTTCCACTAAAGGTCAACTTAAAACCGAGGTTATGAAAAAGCGTATCCTCGATATTAATCAGGATGCAGCTGTATGCACCTTCAATATTTTTGTTTTGCATGAGAATATTGACAGCTTTGATATGACGGTTTATGACTATGTGGTTGATGCTATTGACACGGTGTCAGGCAAGCTTGCCATAATTGAAAAGGCCTACAGTCTCAGCATCCCGGTTATTTCCTCAATGGGCACCGGCAATAAGCTTGACCCCACAAAATTTGAGGTGACGGATATAAACAAAACAAGTGTCTGTCCCCTTGCAAGAGTTATGCGTTATGAGCTCAGAAAAAGGGGAGTGAAAAAGCTTAAGGTTTTATATTCAAAAGAAGAGCCTTTGAAGACTTTTGCTGATTCTGTTTGTACCGGAAAGAAAGCGGTGCCGGGAAGCATATCCTTTGTGCCGTCAGTTGCAGGACTTATCATTGGTGGCGAAGTAATAAAAGATTTAATCAAATAATGAATGGGCAGAGCATATGAGTTCTGCCTTTTATAATACAAAACTGGTGCTTTTGTCGCAGTTCTACCGTGGGTAGAGCTGATTTTTTTATTGTAGATATGAAAAATAAACAGTAGGGTGACAAATTAAAGACTTCAATATATGATAAAAATACATAAGAAAATAAGGAGAGAAAACCAATGTCACTGCAAAATGTCACTTTACCTACTTACTCAAAAACTGAAGAAATACTCAATTCAGTATCCCACGGTCTCGGAATTCCTATGGGGATTATCTTTTGTGTATTATTTCTCATAAGGCCAATCACGGGCAGTGAAATAACAGGCTCACTGATTTTTGTTTTTTCTGTGATTGTTTTATACACCTGCTCAATGCTTTATCATTCACTTAAGGCGGGAACTGCCAAGAAGGTTATGCGTCTTATTGACCACAGCGTTATATTTATTATGATTACGGGCACAATTCTTGCTCTTAATGTAATATGCGTTTTTCCTCACGATAAGTTTTTTTCAATTTCAACAGCAGCAATCAGTGTTACTCTCAGTGTTGTTGGCATTATTCTTACTTTTATTGATCAGGAAAAATACAAAAAGGTTCAGCTGGTGCTTTATGTTATTGTGGGTTCAACCTGCATTGCAATAATTTATCCGGTTATCAAATATAACGAGGAGCCTTGGCTTTCGATGATACTGCTTGCAGTGGGTGCCGTTGTTTATCTTATAGGTATGGCGCTTTACATAGTCGGCAAAAAGAAAAAATACTTCCACAGCATTTTCCATCTGTTCGTTTTAGCAGGAACAGTCCTTCACTTTTGTGCAATATATTTTGCATAAGAGCAAACAGAAAAAGCTCCTTGGCAGCGGTGAGAGTCAAGGAGCTTTTAAAATTTATTGTGAAACAAAAAGGTTTCTGTGTTTTTATTTTATTTTCTTCTTTGCAAGATAGTGTGCGAAAAGATATATAAGCACTGTTGCAACCTGCAAAAAGGCGCAGGAGATAAATATGTATTTGAGATTTTCGAGATCAAGTGAAAGATAAATTGACAGTGCCGAAGTCCATATAACAAGTGAAACGGAAATGCAGCGGTAAAGGGTTTTCCACCATATTGATGAAAAGACTGTCAGAGCAATTGAAGCTATCGGCAGGGCATATATAAAAGAATAGTCTGCAAACTCGCTCCAGTTATCGACGTTTTTCATCACAAGAAAAAATATTGAAGCAACAAAGAAAATTGCGAAAACGCTTATGAGGGGCACAAAGAGCTTTGCCGGTGTGGTTTTATGAAGCTCTTTAAATTCGCCCACATTTATTTCTTCCTTATCTGAGAGCAGGTTGTCTATGCTCACTGAGAAAAAATCCGCAATCAAATATAATGTATACGAGTCGGGAACAGATTCGCCTCTTTCCCATTTTGAAACGGCTTTATCGCTGTAGTTGAGCTGTGAGGCCAGCTCCTGCTGAGTGAGTCCACGCTGTTTTCTCAGTTTGTTCAGCTTGTTGCCGAAGTTCTTTCTGAATTCTGTTTCGTTTATCATAGGTTCTCCAAATTATGTTTTAAATGAATTTCTGACTTTCCGCCACTGCAAGTGCATCGCATCTTTCATTTTCGGGGTGACCTGCATGACCTTTTATCCACTCTATAGTCACTTCGTGTTTTTCAGTGAGTGAAAGAAGCTCATCCCAAAGCTCAGGATTAAGGGCAGGCTTCTTGTCTTTTTTACGCCAATTGTTTGCCTTCCAGGAGGCAGCCCAACCAAGGTTAATGCCGTTAGCAACATACTGTGAGTCTGTTATGACCTTCACTCGGCAGGGTACCTTAAGAGCCTTTAAGCCCTCAATAACAGCAGTGAGCTCCATACGGTTATTTGTTGTCTGAGCTTCGCCGCCACTGAGCTCTTTTCTCTTGCCCTGATAGTCAAGTATAGTGCCCCAACCGCCTGCACCGGGGTTGCCTGAGCAGGCACCGTCTGTATATATAGTAACTTCTTTCATTAAAGCAATTCTCCGTTTCGTCTTTGCTATATTTTAGCATAAAAGTGTATTTATATCAACTAAATTGTGTTAAAACTTTTTTATTAAAAAAATCACTTGATTTATTTGAACGTGGGTGTATAATAATTATGAAGAAAAGGAAAGGACTGAAAACAATGAAAGAAAATGTTACCATATTTGACCATCCGCTGATACTTCATAAGCTCTCAATCCTCAGAGATAAAAACACACCCTCAAAGGATTTCAGGGCACTTGTTTCAGAAATAGCGACCCTTATGTGCTATGAGGCAACGAGAGATCTGCCCACTGAAGAAATTGAAATTGAAACACCTATCTGCAAAACAAAGGTTAAGCATATTGCAGGCAAAAAGATGGCCATTGTACCTATTCTCAGAGCCGGTCTCGGCATGGTTGAGGGAGTCAGCGCCCTTGTACCCTCAGCGAGAATCGGTCACATAGGTCTTTACCGTGACGAAGAAACTCTCAAGCCTGTTGAATACTACTGCAAGCTGCCCAAGGATATAGGTGAAAGAGATGTTTTTGTTGTTGACCCCATGCTTGCAACAGGCGGCTCAGGCATTGACGCTGTTTCACAAATCAAGCTGAGAAATCCTCGCTCAATAAAGTTTATGTGTATTATAGCTGCTCCCGAAGGAATTGAGGCTTTCACAAAGGCTCATCCCGATGTGCCTGTTTACTGTGCAGCACTTGACGAAAAACTCAACGAAAAGGGTTATATTGTGCCCGGTCTCGGTGATGCAGGCGACAGAATATTCGGAACAAAATAAATTTAAGTTAAAGCAGTCGGAAAGGCTGCTTTAATAATTTAATGCTTGACTTATTCTCAGTCTTATGCTAAAATCTAACACAATAAGTCAAATTGCTATGACCAAGAGGAGTAGTAAGAAGAGCTTTCAGAGAAAAGGCGGTTGGTGTGAGCCTTTAAGTGAAATCTTATGAAGGTAGCTTGTGAGCATCGGGAAGAACGGCAAAGCCTATTAGACCCCGACGGTGAATCCCCGTTAAAGATTTTGAGTGCAGTGCTTCGGCACTGAATTCAGGTGGTACCGCGAGACAAAGCCTCGTCCTGAAATGCAGGACGAAGGCTTTTTTTAATTTTGGAATTGGAGTGAAAGTATCAATGGCAAAAGAACTTGCAAAACAGTACGATCCGAAGAACGTTGAGGACCGTATTTACAAAACTTGGCTTGACGGAAAGTATTTCCACGCCGAGGTTGACGAAAAGAAAAATCCCTATACTATCGTAATTCCCCCGCCAAACATCACAGGTCAGCTTCATATGGGTCACGCTCTTGACAATACTCTTCAGGATATTCTTATCCGCTTCAGAAGAATGCAGGGCTATGACACATTATGGCTTCCCGGCACCGACCATGCTTCAATTGCAACTGAAGCTAAAATCGTTGAGGCAATGAAGGCTGAAGGCATTTCTAAGGAAGACATCGGCAGAGAAGGCTTCCTTGAAAGAGCTTGGGAATGGAAAGCACAGTACGGTGGCAGAATCATTGAGCAGCTTAAGAAAATGGGCTCATCCTGCGACTGGGACAGAGAGCGTTTCACACTTGACGAGGGCTGTTCAAAGGCTGTTAAGGAAGTATTTGTAAACCTTTACGAAAAAGGTCTTATCTACCGTGGCGAAAGAATGATCAACTGGTGCACACACTGTAAGACATCAATTTCAGACGCTGAGGTTGAGCACGAAGAAAAAGACGGCAGCTTCTGGCATCTGAGATATCCATTTGCTGACGGCACGGGCTATATTGAGGTTGCTACAACCCGCCCCGAAACAATACCCGGTGATACAGGTGTTGCAGTTCATCCCGATGATGAAAGATATAAGGCAATTGTCGGCAAGACAGTTATTATCCCTGTTATCGGCAGAGAGATTCCCATTGTCGCTGACAGCTATGCTAAGATGGATAAGGGAACAGGTGCTGTTAAAATAACGCCTGCTCACGACCCCAACGACTTTGAGGTCGGTCTGAGATGTGACCTTCCCGTACTCAATGTAATGACCGATGACGGCTTTATGAATGAGGATGCAGGCAAATATGCCGGCATGGACCTTATGCAGTGCCGCAAGGCTATTGTCAAGGATATGGAAGAAGCAGGTGCTCTTGTTAAGATAGAGCCAACAAAGCACGAGGTCGGCACATGCTACCGTTGTCATACAGCAGTTGAGCCCCGTGTTTCAAAGCAGTGGTTCGTTAAAATGGAGCCTCTTGCAAAGCCTGCAATTGATGTTGTTCGTCAGGGCAAGGTTAAGTTTATCCCTGAGCGTTTTGATAAGATTTATTATAACTGGATGGAAAATATCCGTGACTGGTGCATCTCCCGTCAGCTTTGGTGGGGTCACAGAATCCCTGCATGGTACTGCGAGGAATGCGGCGAAATCACAGTTTCAAAAGAAGAAGCAACAAAATGCTGCAAGTGCGGCAGCACTAAGATAGCTCAGGATCCTGATACACTCGACACATGGTTCTCATCAGCTCTCTGGCCTTTCTCAACTCTCGGTTGGCCTGAAAAGACACCTGAGCTTATGCATTACTATCCCACAAGCACACTTGTAACAGGTTATGATATTATCTTCTTCTGGGTTGCAAGAATGATTTTCTCAGCTTGCGAGCAGATGGGTGAAGTACCTTTCGACACAGTATTCATTCACGGTATTGTACGTGACGAGCTTGGCAGAAAGATGTCAAAGTCACTCGGTAACGGCATTGATCCCCTTGTTGTTATTGATCAGTACGGTGCTGACGCACTTCGTCTCACTCTTGCAACAGGTAACAGCCCCGGAAACGATATGCGTTACAGTGAAAAGAAGGTTGAGGCTTCAAGAAACTTCTGCAATAAGATTTGGAATGCTGCAAGATTTATCCTTATGAATCTTCCCGAAGATGAAGCAGCACCTCACATTCCTGCTGAGCTGGAACTCGAAGATAAGTGGATTCTTTCACAGTACAACAGACTTACTAAGGAAGTCACGGACAACCTTGATAAGTTTGAGCTTGGCGTTGCAGTGCAGAAGCTCTATGACTTCATCTGGGATATTTTCTGCGATTGGTATATCGAGCTTGCTAAGATAAGACTTCAGAAGGGTGGCGAAGAAGCTGCAACTGCAAGAGCAGTTCTCGTTTATGTTATGAGTGAGACTCTCAAGCTCCTTCATCCCTTTATGCCCTTTATCACAGAAGAAATCTGGCTCACACTTCCTCACGACGGTGAGACAATTATGAAGTCACAGTGGCCCACATTCAGCGATGAGCTTGTTTTCACCGAAGACGAAGAAAAGATGAACATTATCATGGATGCTATCAGAGCAATCCGTAACAGACGTGGTGAAATGAATGTTCCTCCCTCAAGAAAGGCTCACGTGTACATTGCCACGGAAAAGAAGGACATCTTCTCACTTTCGGCTCTGTTTATGCAGAAGCTCGCTTCCGCTTCAGAGGTAACTGTGGGCGACAGCTTCAACATTGAAGGTAGTGTAAGCATTGTTACAGCTGATGCAAAGATTTATATCCCTATGGGCGACCTTGTTGATTTTGAGGCTGAAAGAAAGAGACTTCTCAAAGAAAAGGAAACAGCAGAAAAGAAGCTCCAGCAGATTAACGGCAAGCTTTCAAATCCCGGCTTCCTTGCAAAGGCACCTCAGAATGTTATTGACACACAGAAGGCTGATGCTGAAAAGCTGACAGAAAAAATCAAGATGATTGATGAAAGCCTTGCAGCACTTCAGTAATTGGAAAACAAGTAAAGTTCTTTGATTCTTTCTTGCAAGAAAGAATGCCTGCACGGATAGTGCATGATATGTAAATTTGAGCAGTCCGTATGTGACTGCTCTTTTTATTTAAACTTTGTTAACCCACTTATAATGATTTGTATGTATTATAATATTAAGAGTTAATATTTGGAGGTTAAATTATGAGTGATTTTATCAGTAGTATACCTGCGAAGTTTTTTGCGTTGGTGACAGCAATTATTTTTGCTTTGAATGGTGGCGGCCCTGTAATTGCAGAGTTTGATACCGAAGCGTCAACCAAGCTGACACAAACTGAAATGATATTTGGCGAATTGCCCAATGATATTCAGCTTAGAGATTTTTATGACAATGCAGAAGAAGATTTTATTATTCCCGGACTTAAAGAAGGTTTTATTCCCCAAGGCATTTTTTATGAGCAGGAAAAGGAAATTTTTCTCATTTCTGGTTATTACAAAGGCAAAGCACAGCCTTCAAGGGTTATCGTCGTTGACGGTGAAGGCAACTTCGTGAAATCCGTTGGCTGCATAAGCCGAAAAGGCAACAAGGGCTACGGTCATTTCGGCGGTATTGCAGTTTATAAGGATAATGTTTATGTTGCAACAACGGGCGTTACTCATGTTCTCTCACTGAATGAAATCTTAACCGCAAATGACGATGATTATGTGCTTATTCAGGGCGAACTTTACACAGATGTGACCTGCTCATATGTCAATGTGTGTGACGGTGTGCTTTACATCGGTGAATTTACCGATAAAACAAGAGATGATATGAAGTCAGCAACCAATGTTTATAAAAACGGACTTGAAAAGTATTATTCACGCTGTAACGCTTTCATCCTTGACGAAAACGGCAAGTACGGCATAAAGAGTGACAAAATCGATGAGGATAACAACCTTATTCCCGATTTCGCTTTCACAACACCCTTTAAGGTGCAGGGCATGTGCGTAATGCCTGACGGAAGACTTGTTTTCACCGCTTCTGCAACGGCAATTAAAAACTCACACGTTTATCTCTATGAGGATGTAACAAAGGGTGAGGCTGATGAAATTATAAACGTTGGCGGCTGTGACGTACCCCTTTACTACTGCGCTAAGGCAGATTTAATCGATACATACAGAGTGCCCACATATCTCGAAGAGGTTACACTTTACCCCGACGGCAGTGTTTATATTATCACTGAGTCAGCTGCGGCACCTTATGTCAATCAGAGTAAAAACCCCACCGATAATGTTTTTAAGTGGAATATTGACGGAATGAAATAATACTTCGGGAGGTAGCTTATGAGTCTTTCAAGTTATAACAGAATTTATAACCTGAGTCTGGCAGTTGTGGTTTTATATAATATAATGTGCCTTGCTGATATAATTCTGTCAGGCGTTAACCTGATTAGCGTTATAGAATATTCAGCTGTGGTTTATCTTATTTTCGCCTTTGGTATGCTTATTTATAAAATACAACTGACGAGAAGATTTTTCTTAGGTAATGATGTTATTTATAATCTGATTGCTCACGGTGTGCTTGCAATCTTAAGTCTGATTCTGATTTTGATTATAGTTTTATAACAGCAACATAGCAAAAAGGACAGCTTGTGCGGAGCTGCCATCTGTGATTTTTTACCTCTGCAACAATCTGTTGCGGAGGTTTTATCTGTTTTTAATTGACTTTTATGTTATTTGTTATATAATCAAGATGAAAGAAAGTGATTACCATGAAGATATAAGCCTATTAAAAAAGAAAGGAATGATTTATATAATGTCAAAAAAGTATAAGATATTTTCAAATATAAGCTTAATTATTGTCGGTTTCTATTGTCTTATGAATGCTGTAATGATGTTAGGCTGGGGACCGAGGTTCGATTCTGAAATATATTTCTTTATTACAGATGCAGTATTGTTTATAGATTTGTGGACATGGCACATTTACGGACTTTTTGCAATCATCAGCTTAATTATAAAAGTCTTTATGTTGTGCAAGAAAAAATTAGCTTTTAACACATCTTCAATTATAAATATAATTTTACATTTTCTGTTTTCTGTCGTAAGTTTCTTTGAAATTTATTGGATATTCGAAAACAGTTTTTAATTATAGTAAATGATTTTTATAAGTAGGTGACTTTAGTGAGCGGAATATTTTTAATTTTAAATATTATATTTGTATGGATAAGTTTATTGGGGATATTAATTTCAGTTGGTTTACTGCTATATTATATTTTATCCAAAACAATAACAAAGAAAATGTTGTTTAGAATAACTTTAATTTGTGTAATATCTGCTTTTAGTCTTTATATTATTTATTTTGCAGGTTTATATCAGCCTATGAAAATTGATAATGAAACGATTAACAGACTCTTATCCATAGATATTAAGCAAATTGATGTTTCGGATTTTGAAGAAAAAGATTATCCGAAAATTTATAGTTATGTAAATACGGAATACCAAATAGAAGACTTACTGACAAAACCATATATTGAAATCAGTAAAAATAAGGTTTCAAAATATGATTACAAAGAATTTTTTGACGATGATTTGAAGTTCAAGATTTTTGGAAAAGTTGTTTCCGGTACTCAATCCAATATAATTATATATCCCAGAGAATCGGATAGAGATTTTTTTGATATGTATTTACTTTCACCTTATGGTTATTGGAATAAAATTCTTGTTATTAATGAAAATTATTCTTTGATGATTAATTATCTGAGCAGACAAAATGACGATGTCTCGTTAAATAAGATACTTGATAATTTATTAAATTATTGAATTTGATTTGTTGATAAAGATGTCATAGTTTTCAGCAGATTTAAAAGGACAGCTCCAAACGGAGCTGTCCTTTTAACCTTTATCAGAATTTGTCGTGATACTTTATGTAGTTAACAATGAAGCCTATAAGCAGTGCCACAAGAATAACGGGAAGACAAACAATCACACCGAGCACAAGACCGATGATAACACCTAAGCCTTTTTTGCTCTTGATGAAGTTTGGTTTGGTCAGGTCTTTTGGTGGCAGGTTGTCATAGAGACTGAGCACTGCCTTTTCGTCGCAGATGCCACCATTATAAAGAAGCGGCTCAACGAGGCTCTGCACAGATTCAGCACCCTTGAGAATTTTGCCTATCTTGATGCCGAGTACTGCAAAAATACTGTCAATGATAGCGAGAATACCCATTGTGATTTTATAATATGCTGTGTCGGGTGAATAGGGACTGTCACCGCCGTAAAGGTTGGCAACAAGTGAAACAATGAAGTTCACAACGCTTTCGTCTTTTATATCCTGCCAGTCAGCTTTTTTAAGTCCTGATTCTTTCTTGCAAAGGGGAGCGAGCTTGCCGATTGTAAGCTTGCCCAGAAGTTTGGCAAAAGGCTTGATTATCCAGCCGATTTTGTAAATAAGCTCTTCCTTAACGCTGAAAGATGTTGCCATTCTTGCAAATTCGGGAATATCGCTGCCTGCCTTAGCGATAACACGTCTGATCATACCGAAGAATTTATCTTCAAGGTGGTCTTTGACTTTTCTTCCGCCGATTTCACAGTCAACATCAACTGAGTCAATATTAATCTGTCCCTTAGCAGGGTCAAAAATAACCTGACGGAATGTGGCAGGGTACCCAACAGCGCCTGCAGTTGTGATGTCATAGAAAATCTTATTGTTGTCAGTGTACTTATAGGAAATATCCTGCATATGGGTGTGGCCTGTGAACATGTAATTCAGACCCATTTCGGTAAATTCATCAATTCTCTTTTCAGCTTCACCCATAATGTTGCCGCCACCGATAATCTTATAGAAAGGTGAGGGGGAAAGCATGGGGTGATGAGTCATAGGGATAATGAACTGACCGTTAGCTTTGGCATCCTCAATCTGCTGAGTTATCCACTGAAAGCAGTCATCTGAAAAACCGCTTGCGCCCTTTAAGTTTTTATCGTCATTGAGTGCAAAAAGTCTGTAGCCGTCACAGAGCTGAACTACATATGACATGCTCTGTCTGTGGACCGAGATAGCCTCGTCGGGGCCGAATTCACGGTACATATCGAAAAGCTCTTCTCTTTTTGTTCCCTCGACCTGTTTTCTTTCGTCACCCTCATATTTATATGTAAGTCCGTTGTCATTGAAATCGTGGGTGGCTGTTATAACATAAACCTTTTTGCCCTTTGCCTTAAGTGCTCTTAGCAGACCGATAACGCCCTCATGGCTTGGCTTTTCGGCTTTGCAGGTTGTGTCACCGCTGACGAGTACTATATCAGTGTCATCCTTTGCAAGCTGCTGCATAAGCGCTTCAAGAATTTCCTTGCTGTAATACATTTCGTTTGAGCTTGTTACATTAGCCTTGTCAAAGGCCTTTCCCTCGCAGCCCATTTCTCTTGCATAATAGTGAATGTCGGATATTATATTCACTTTTAAGGGCTTAATGTTTTCATACATAATTTATTTCTCCTTGATTATAAGTGTATGGGTTTCTTTGAAATGGCTGCCAAGAGTGAATTCGAGACAGCCGTTTGCGCTTGTGAAACTGATTTCTTCGCCGTCAAGCTCAGCTACATATTTCTTGCCTTCAGCCATAACTGTAAGCAGATTGAACTTCTCATTTTCACCGTAGTATGTGAAAACAATTTCTGCTTGAGTTTTCTCTTGATTAAACGATGTGCTTTCAAGATAAGTGTCGAAGCCGACGTTGACAGTGCCGGGGCAGTAATAAGCCTTTGCCCACATATTAATCGGTGTTGACAGACCACCGAAATTGTGGAACCAGCCGCCGCAGCCTGTTACCGTGTTGACCATTTCAAAGGTGTAATATGTATCGTCAACCTCTCGCTTCCAGATGTTCAGCGCCATGTGAGCAATATCTCTTGCAATTTCGCTTTCGCCAAGGTCAAGCATGCTCTTAAAGATAAACCACTGATGAGGGAACCAGATATTGCCGTTCCAATAGCCGTTGACCTTATAGTACCCTGCCGTCATATCAACTGCACTGATGCCGAAGGGGGAGTGCATCTCTTTTTCGTTTGTGAGATGACCGATTATTTTGCGCTTTTGGTTTTCATCACAGACACCCGCAATAATCGGATAAATTCCGTCAAGACCCTTGTTGAGGTTTTCACCGTCAGCTGTTCTGAATATTTCAGTCGGCTCATAGCTTTCATCGTGAAGCACATAGCTGAAATAGCCGCTTTCGTCATCCCACGAATACTTATTCAAAGCGGTGGTGAGGTTTTCAATGTCGCTTCTGTACTCTGCCGTGTCCTCGCCGAGACCTAATTTATCAGCCAAAATTGTAAGAATTTTGCCGAAGCGAATAACCTGTGAGGTTGTGATAACGGGTGAAGCCTTATCACGAAGACGCTGCTTCATCATTGCAACCTGAGCAGGGTAGTCGTCCATGCCGCTTGAAGAATAGAAGTAGTCATAAGAGGTGAGCAGTCCGCTTTTGAATTTAGCAGTTGTCGAGCCTCTTATTTTGCCTGCAAGGAAACGGTAATAAAGTCTTGCTCTGCTGTAATATGAGAGAAGATGCTCTTTGTTCTGAGCTTTCTGAATCATCTCATAGAGCTGATAAATCTGCACGGGAACGGGTGAGCCGTGATGAAGAAACGCATAATCAGGATTGCTTTCATCACTCAAATATGTATCTATTATGTATTCTGCGAATTTCGGAGCTATTTCGTTCATGCCGAGACCGATAAAGCCTGAATCCCATGTGTAAAGACAGTCCCAACGCTTGCCGGGTGTGTGGTGGATGATATATTCACCGTGCTTATATATGGGATAAACCACATTGGTCATAACCGTTGCGGCGAGAATCTGATTACTCAGCTTATATTTTTCGCCTGACGGATTGAGCTTTATATCAATAGCCGTTGCTTTAGCTTTGAGATAAAGAGCCTCATATTCTTCTCTTGTCAGATATTCAGCTTCATTTTTTGATATAACCGCATACTCAATCTGCTTTTCGCCCGGCTCTATAAATATGGTATGGCTTATTGCATTGTGGAAGAAGCCCTCATCACTGTGCTTTCGGCTGAATGCACCCGTGAAGCTCTCTGTTACATCATCGAAGGTTTCGTCTGCGTTTGAAAGTCTTGCAGTCATGCAGTCTTCAAGTGCGCCTGTCTCGATTTCTCTGAAACGTGTGTTATCGTTAAAGACACGGAGTCTGTATTCATCTTTGATTTTGTTATATCTGAGCGTGGAGAGATAACCTTCGTCACATTTTTGGTTTTCAATTTCAGGTGTGAAGTCAACATTATGTGCATATACAATAATATTATCCTTGTCCTCTTTTTCAGCAATAACCATGAAGTCAAGCTCTATGGCACCTGTGCCCTCGGATGTGAATTCAAGCTCAAGGTTGCCTTTAGTTACTTTTCCGAGAAAAATATATTTTATTTCAGGTGTATCGCAAGGTGGAAATTCGACCTTTTCGCCGTTAAGAGTGAAGATGGCAGTTTTATCACTGTTTATATAGTAAACACCCACTTGTTTGCCCTGCTGATAATAAATATCACTTGTGCGATAGCGAACAGCAAGCACTGCATTATCAAAATCTTTATCTGAACTAATATTGTATCTGACTGTGTCGCCTTTTGTTGCTCCGAAGGGCTTTAAAACTCTGTGGGGCATATGCCATTTTTCGGCTCTGTCACCAAGACCCTTGCCGCCGACAAAGGCTTTATCGAGAAATTCACCTTTCTTTCTGCCGTCCTGACTCTGCTCATCCCATGGGCGGGGGATAGCGTAAACATATTCCTCATAGCTGAGTGCGTCCCAATAAACACACTCTGAAGGCAGTGACACTTCGGTGTAAATATCCTGAGGATATTCTATTGACGAAAAATAGTTGACAACACAGTTTTTAATTATATCTGTGTTGTTGACAAGCTCGGTTCTTATAAGTATACTGTTATCAGTGAGCTTGGTGTAAGAAACATCTGCATAAACCTTATCCTTCCACTGAAGGTCATATCTGTATGAATAGAAAGAATAGTCCTCGTTGCAGAGCCATGGGTGATAGGCACTCGGAAGAGTTACGTTGGGCACTTTAATGTCAAATGCGCTTATTGCCGGGGCAACACTCAGGTCAAATCTTATACCGCTGTATTTTTCGTGCTCAGCAATATGGGATATGCCTGCATACTTTTTTGAGAAGGGTCCCCATCCCCAGAAACAACCGGATTTATCTGTCATATCAGCTTACCTCATTTTCGATATGTATTAATAATGTTTAAGAAATTATACAATATATTGTGATTTTATGTCAACTTCTTTTCACACAAAATGCAAATAATATTAACAAGATTATCAAAAAAAATTAAAATTAGCGTTTTTTTCTAAAAAAGTGGATGATTTTTGATTTTTTCTTGAAAAAAGCTATTGCAATTTCAAAATCAAGGTGCTATAATATCGGAGAACTAAAATATTTTAGGAGGTCTTTTCCCATGAAAAAAGTTTTAGCCGTTCTTCTTTCGGTTATGATGCTTTTCGGAGCTCTCTCATTCAGTTCATCAGCAGCAAGTGTAAGCCAGTATTTTGAAGGTGATTCACCTCTTGTTGATCCTAACACACAGGTTATCATTACATTCGACCTTGCAGGCGGCACAATGAAAAACGGTGTTTGGGTATACAATTCATCAAAGCAGCCTACACCCGGTTTTGAATGGGTTGAAGGTTTTGATGCAGGTACTTACATAATGCTTCCTCAGGACAAGGGCGCTCAGAAGCCCGGCACACCTATCACACTTCCCGTTGTTACTCCTCCTTCAGGCTATCAGTTTGACGGTTGGTACTGCTACGGTATTGCAGGTGACTACACACAGGGTAGCACATATGCAGCTAACAGCGCATATTACATCCCTCTCGGCACTGCAGGTGAAGTTATCGAGTTCAGAGCTGCTTACAGCCCTGCAACAATTGAGCCTGACACAATGGAAACTGTTATGAATATCCTTATCAAGGTATTCGGCACAATCGTTGGTCTTCTCTTCTTAGGTGACGAAGCTAACCCCGCTGAGGCTGGTATGCAGATGATGAGCAATCTTCTCGGCAGTCTTCTTGCCTGATCAGTTTGATTTTTAAAGCCATCCACACGGATGGCTTTAATTTTTTGCTCTTTACAAAAGGAGCATATTTTGATATAATCGTTGAGAAATCAAAGCCAAAAGGAGAAAAAGCTATGAAAATTAAAAATGATAAAAAGTTTTGCCCTCTTTGTGAAGCAAAAAAACTTATCAACAAAACCAAAATCAGCCAGGTTACATCACGAGGCTATGATAACGGAGCTGCTCTCACACCGCCTATGGGCTGGTCAAGCTGGAATCTTTTTCGCCACAGAATAAGTGAAACTCTTATAAAAGAAATTATAGATGCTATGGCTGACAGCGGACTTAAAGAGGCAGGCTACACCTATGTCAATATAGATGACTGTTGGCAGGCTTCAGAGAGAGACGAAAAGGGTAGACTGCAGTGCGATAAGGTTAATTTCCCAAGCGGTATCAAGGCACTTTCAAAGTACGCCAACGATAAAGGAGTCAAGCTCGGAATTTATTCATCAAACGGAACCTATACCTGTGAAGACTATCCTGCGAGCCTTCGCAACGAGAGAATTGACGCTGAAACATTTGCTTCATGGGGCATTGAATATTTTAAATATGACTTCTGTCATAATGTGCCTATTCCCTCTCTTGCTCCCAGAGTTATTGCTGTTTCATTTGCAAAAGAGCAGTCAGGTGAAATCTTTGCTCGCTTCACCTCCTCTGAGGTTGCACTCAAGGGTCTTGCACGCATAGTTAAAGACGAAAAGGTTGAAACCAAGCAGTATATTGACGGTATTGACGGCGGTGCAGGCTCATTCAGCGTTGAGGTTGAGGCTGAAAAAGCAGGGGAGTACATACTACATATTGATATTGCAAAAGACTCAAGAAAAGAGAAATTCCTTATGGCTAAGGTTAACGGCAAAGAGGAATATCATATTTATTGTGTCAGCAGAAAGAACTGGACTCCCGAAGGTAAGCTGCAGACAAGTGTTTATCTTGATGAGGGTGTTAACACAGTTGTCTTTTCAAATCCTGTCGGCTCAAAGATGGATAGTGCCGCAATTCAGTATAAGCTCATGGGCAGAGAGCTCAAGCGTGCAACGAAGCTTTATGCCGAAGAAAACGGCTGCGAAGAGAAGCCTATTATTTTCTCGATTTGTGAATGGGGCTTCAATCAGCCTTGGAAATGGGGCATGGAAGCAGGAAATCTTTGGAGAACCACACCTGACATTCAGGCTAACTGGCCGTCAATTATGGCTCTTTATGAGCACACTGTCAGACTTTATAAATATTCTGCACCGGGAGCATGGAATGACCCCGATATGCTTGAGGTGGGCAACGGCAACCTGACATTTGAGGAAAACAGAGCTCACTTCTCACTTTGGTGCATGCTCAACGCACCGCTGATTCTCGGCAATGATATAAGAAAATTTATTCTTGCTGATGGCACGATTGATAAGGAAAATAAGGTTTATCAGATACTCACAAGCAAGGCAATGATTTCCATTAATCAGGATCCCTTGGGTGTGCAGTGCAGACGCATTAAAACAGGCCTTGTTGATGTGCTTGTAAAGCCACTTAAAGGCTCAAAGGTTGCTGTTTGTGTGCTTAATAAGAGCGGCAAACAAAACGGCACAAGAATCGACCTGAACGCTTTGACTAACTTAGGTTATGTAAATCTTCTGAGAAAAGACGGCTATAAGGTCTATGATGTTTGGGAAGAAAAATACAGCGAAAACACTACTGAAATTTTTGCTGCACCTGGAAAACACGGCGTTAAGGTTTATATTGTTGAATAAAGATAAGTTATTGCAATAAAATGAAAGCAGGTCACTACATTTTGGTAGTGACCTGCTCGTTATTAGGATTATATTGCTCAAAGCTTCTGTGCATTTATTTTGCGGTAGCAGCATGCAATTATATATTTCTTATTTTCTTTACCGCTTTAACTGCAAGTTTCACAGCAGCTGCAGCAAGAGCAATTCTTGAAATATCTGTTATTGCCTGATCGGGCGAAACCGGTGCATTTCTATAGACAAATTCATTAATGGGTTTTGTTGGCTTATAATTGCAAAGCTCACCGATAGTTACAGTGTAGGTTTCATAATTTCTGACATCATTCTCATCAAAAACGAACATTCTCACGCCACGTTTATCATAGGGACCGTAGGTATGAAAGCTTGCCCCCTGACAGTATCCGAGATCAATACCCTCATAATTTTTGTAAAAGCTGTTATTATGGTCGTGTCCTACATAAAGAGCGAAAACGTCACCTTTTTCTTTGAGTACATCAAACTGTCCTGAGTTTTTATCGGGGGTACCGGGAGCTTCACCCATGAAGCCGCCTCTTGCCTTTGTTTCTTCATCAAGACGGTAAAAGGTATTGCGCCTGCTTTTGTAGGCTTCCACTCTGCCTTTTGTGAAAAAGCCGACTTTTTCAATGATATTAAAATATTCGGGAACAGGAATATGCTGAAAAACTATAGACGGCAGATAGTGCCCCTTTTCATTTCTGAAGGTGTCACGCTCTTTTTTGTACCATTCAAGCTGTTCGCTTCTTATGCCGTTTGATGTGGTGCCTGAGTCAAAAAGATAAATGCCAAGCACGTCCTCTTTTCCTTGGCTATCCTTAACAGTCAGTTTATAGGTACCCGTATCATCCTCACTGCAGGGTACACCGTAAACACAGCCCTTGTGGCTTTTATAAAACTCTGTCTGGATTTTTTTGTCAACCTTGCAGTCGTCATCATGGTTGCCGTATGTGAAGCAAAAGGGAATGTTTCTTTCTGTAATAGGTGCAAGAAACTCTGCAATAACCTTTTCGACTTTGTTTTTTGCGTCCTTTAAATAGCAGGCACTGTAGCCCTGAATCTGATCTCCCGTGAGAACAACAAGGTCAGGCTTTTCTCTGTCAACTGCAAGAGAAATGAGCTTTATTGTGTCAGGGTTTAAAACTGCGTTTTCCTGAATATCGGCAATCTGCATTATTTTAAATTTGCCGTTTTTGAAGTTAAGCGTAGGGTTCATTTTGTTTCTCCTTAATTATGCTGTGAAAAGTATACATATTATTTTTAAATTAGTCAAGAACAAATAATATGCTTTAATCACTTTAGCTTTTTCAGTGCATATAATAAAGCGAGCAATTAAAATATAAGGCAGGGGAGCGATATGACTCACACATATATAAAATTTGAAAGTCAGACCCTTGGCGAAAAAGCAAAAAGACTCCTTAATGATAAAGGGATAAAATCAATGCTCAAGAGAAATCCCAACCCTAACCATAAGGAAGGCTGCAATTTTGCTTTGTTTATTCAAGGAAATGTCTGGCAGGCTTACGATATAATTATGAATTCAAATATAAGAAATCTTGGGGTAGAGTCCTACCGTGAGAGATTATGATTTATCTTGATAATGCAGCAACATCTTATCCTAAACCCGAAAGTGTGATAAATGCTGCTTTATATGCAATGCGTGATGCAGGCGGAAATTCAGGCAGAGGCTCACACAAATCGGCAATAAAAGCGGGAGAGCTCGTTTATAATGTCAGAGAAAAAGCAGCGGAGCTATTCGGCTGTGAAAGTGAAAGGGTAATTTTTACTTTAAACTGCACAATGTCACTTAATATGGCTATAAAAGGCAGCGTAAAAAAGGGCGACCATGTAATAATTTCGTCACTCGAACATAACTCTGTGCTAAGACCTGTGCACCGCCTGAGCGAAGAAGGTATAATCACCTATTCAGTTGCAAGGGTCAACCCCTTAAGCGATGATGAAACGCTGAAAAACTTTGCTTCGCTCATTAAAAAAGAGACCTCACTTATTATTTCGAGTGCGGTGTCAAATGTTTTCGGTACTATTTTACCTGTCAGCCGATTAGGAGGGCTCTGCAGGAAAAGAAAAATCCGTTTTATAGTTGATGGTGCTCAGGCAGCGGGTATGAGAGAAATCAATATGAAGCAGAGCAATATAGATATTTTATGTCTGCCCGGTCACAAGGGGCTCATGGGTATTATGGGAACGGGGCTGCTGCTCTTTAGTGAAAACACAGATATTGAACCTCTCATTCAGGGCGGAACCGGCTCATTTTCTCTTATTAAGACACAGCCTGAAATTTATCCTGACAGACTCGAAAGCGGCACACTTAATCTGCCGGGAATAGTCAGCGTCGGCGAAGGAATTGACTTTATAAAACGTGAGGGCGGCACCTCGGCAGTGTACCAAAAGGAAAAGAGCCTGACAGATATGCTTTTCGGGGAACTTGCCAATGTAAGAAATACGGTTCTTTATCCTATGTTTAGCGGCAAAAATGCTTCGGGTATAGTTTCATTCAATATAAAAGGTCAGCACAGCGAAAAAGTCGGGCAGATGCTCAGTGATGCAGGCTTTGCAGTCAGGGCAGGCTATCATTGTTCATATCTTGCACATAAGGTTTACGGCACCGATAAAACAGGTGTTGTGAGAATAAGCCCGGGCTATTTCACAACAAAAAAAGAATTAAAAAGTTTAATATTTTATCTTAATAAAATTGCAATGGGCAAAATTTTGTGATACAATAAAAGGAGATATGAAGAAACAAGATTTCTGAAAATAAACGGAGGAGAATTATGGCGGATTTTTTCAGCAGCATTTTTGACGGTATAATGAAGCTAATACTGTCAATTCAATGGTATGATATTGCAGATATTGCTCTTGTGGCTCTTGCTATATATTACTGTGTCAAGTTAGTCAGACAGACCAGAGCCTTTCATCTTGTTAAGGGTATCGTATTTATGGGCGTGGTCTATATGATAGTTTCCACTCTTAATATGTCAGCGACAAGCTATTTATTCAATCATCTTTTCAGCGATATTGTGATTGTCATCATTCTTTTGTTTCAGCCGGAAATCAGACATGCTATCGAGAGCTTCGGCAGAGGCGATTTCAGAAAAATATCCTTCTTTTCAGGCAGAAACTCAAACCTGACAGGTGACGAAATGAGAACATGTGCCTCAAATATAGCAAAAGCTGTTTCAAATATGAGCGATAAAAAAATAGGTGCTCTTATTGTGCTTGAGGGAAAAACACTCTTAGGTGAAATTATCAGCACAGGCTCACCTGTTGACTCGGCTGTCACTGCACCCGTTATTGAGAATATCTTTTTCCCGAAGGCTCCGTTGCATGACGGTGCAATGATAATCAGAGACGGAAGAATTCACTCTGCAGGCTGTATATTGCCTTTAACTCAGGCCGATATAGGCAAGGAGCTTGGCACAAGACACAGAGCTGCTATGGGCATGAGTGAAAACAGTGATGCCTTGGTTATTGTTGTTTCTGAAGAAACAGGTGCTATTTCCGTTGCTAAAAGCGGTGAGATGAAGCGCAAACTCACATTGGGTGAGCTTCTCGAATATCTCAACGGCTTTTTAGTGCCTGAAGACAATGAAAAACAAAAATCACGTGCATTAATACGGAGGAAAAAGTGATGAGTAATATGAAAAAAAGATCACTTGAAAGTCTGTTTTATAATAACAGGTTTCTTATGGTTTTCTCCATAATTGTGGCAATTGCCGTTTGGGCATCGGTAAAGATTAACTACAGTGATGAAACAACAAGATATATAAGCGACATCAAGGTCAATGTCAACACAGCCTTGTCTCAGACAGGTGAATATGAGGCTTTTTATGACACTGAAAATATTGTTGCAGGCGTTGAGGTTGCAGGTAAGGCTTATAATATCAATCAGTACGCTCTGTCTAAAGATGATATCATCATCGAAACATCAAGCGCCTATGTTGATGCGGCAGGGTACAAGGTGCTGACACTGACAGCAAAAATAGCTGAAACCTCAGGCGCAACGGGGGTTGAAATAACGAAAATCGAGCCCTCAAGCATTACGGTTTATTATGACAGAAAAACTACGGGTACATTCAATGTTGAGGCAAGACTTGAAAACGATATGGAAAATCTTGTTTCGGATGAATTCACTGTCGGTCAGCCTGTGCCGTCAATGAGCACGGTTGAAGTCACCGGTCCTGCAACTATCCTCAATAAACTGACTAAGGTTTATTTCAAAGCTCAGATAAATGAGGATGAGCTGCCCTTGACATCGACAAAAGAGGTTCCTGCAGAAATAGCCTATCAGCTTGACAGAGTGGGTGAAGGCAAATATCTTGTCTGTGAGGGAATAAATGACGAGTCTAACCCTGCAACAGTGACAGTTCCTCTTTATGTCAGCAAAGAAGTGCCCACTGCAGTCAAGTTTGTTAACCAGCCGGGAATTTACAGTGAAGAACCACCTGAGTATAAGATTTCGCCCGATAAAATCGGTGTGATTTACAGCTCCAGTGAAACTGAGGAAATGACAGCACTTTATGTCGGTACCGTCGACTTCAGCACCGTGAGCAACACTGTCAACTATTTTGAATTCCCCGTTGATGAAAAGCTCGGCGTGAATATAGTTGACAAATCCGTTGAAAAATTCAGTGTTACCCTTGATATGTCCTCAATGAGCAAGAAAACACTGGATAAAACACCGGGCAAAATAGTTTTTGTCAATCAGGATGAAAACTTTACCTACAGCATAAATTATGATAACAGCAAATTGAATAACATTGTTGTCATGGGCCCTGCAGAAAGCCTTAAAAAGATAACTGCAGAGGATATACAGATAGAGATAAATGTTTCTTCTCTTTCAAAAACAAGAGCTTCGGAGCAGACTGTTGAGGTTTCAAACATTTCAATTTCATCCGACAAGGTCAACGATTGCTGGATTTACGGCAAATATGAGGCTGCAATTTCAGTGGAAGCAAAGTAAAATGCAGAGTGTAGAATGCAGAATTGTGGTCGCAGATCAACACTTTACTGACAATTGAATTTTAATCCGCAAAGAGAGTTGGTGCAGTTACCGACTCTCTTGATTTTATGTCGTGTTTATTTGGTTTGTGCAGGCTTGCAGCTTCGGCGGCTCTACTAAAATCGCCAAAGCGATTTTACGGCGAATTTCGCCGAGCCGAACAAAGTTCGGCTGTGGAGCCGCCTGACACATTGCTGATTTATAGTCTATTTGTAAACAATTATCAAATTCCCTTGACCTTTTAGGTTAATTCTGCTAATCTATAATGAGATTATTATGGAATAATAGCGGACTGTAAAAATAACATTAAGGAGGCAGTTATAGCAATGAATCTTGCTGCACTTGCAAAACACAAAAATACAATTATTGCTGTTGTTGCTCTTATCGTCGTTTGCGGCGGCACATTTTTAGGTGTCAGAGCACTTAACAGAGGTGTTGATACACCGCAGGTATCCTCAACCACCACTACTATACCGACCACATTGCCCACTACACAACCAACTACTATACCTACAACTATTCCTACTACAGCTCCCACTACAGCTCCGTCGGATGTTATTACAACATTCCCCATACCCAGCACAACACAGCCCACAACTGTGCCCACCACTCAGCCTACAACGGCTCCTACGACACAGCCCACACTTCCTTCACTTCCCTCCACTCAGGGCAATGCGGGCTCCTCAGGCAGCACGGGCGGTAGTCTTGGCGGTCTGCTTGACGGTCTTGGTGGCAGCAGTGGTGATAAGAACCTTGCCATTTTTGATGAGGGTCTTGCCAGCTATCAGTATGCGCCTGACGGCAATTACTACTACACAAACGAAGACCCGTGGCAGAGAGCCCTCGGCTATAACGAGCTTTATGATGCAGGTGCTCAGTTTGTTGCAATTTATATTGACACCATGCGCTGCAAGTTTGAATATAAAGGCATGGACTGGATGATTCAGTTCTGGAAGGGTCAGTACGGTTATGTTTTCGTCGGCCACGAAATCGGTATTTATAATAAGCCGAAGGACAGAGGTGCTGAGCACTATGACGCTGTCAGTGACGAAGAAGCAATTTATATGGAAATGACCGGATACCGTGACGGCGTTGAGCTTTATAAGCGTGATTACGGCAAATATTGGTGGTGCACAGGCTTTGTACCCGGAAAGCTTGATAAGTTCTCAGACAGAAGTGAACTTTCACTCAAGGCAAGAATGACCATGAAGGATTATGAAATGCTGCTTGCATTCACAGGTGCACTTAAAGAAAACGGCATGATTTTAGGTGAGGATTTCTCAACTAAAGGTCTCGACGTCTATGTTGAATGGTAAATATAATAATTTTTAAGAAATAATATGTAATAATTATTGATTTATATTGAAAAAAGGTGTATAATACTACATATTGTATATTGCAGCTTTGGCTGTTAATATAAATATAATCAGAAAGGAAATGATAACCTATGAAAAAGTTTCTCGGCGTTTTAGTGGCAATCACTCTTTGTGCATGCATGCTTGCACCTATGGCATCAGCAGCTGAAGGTGACCTTATCTCCGATATCTTTGCAGGTGTTGACCTCGGCGAACTCAGTGAGGCTGACTTATCTACAATTATTTCAGATCTCGGTCTTGAAGGCATCGATGTTGAAGCTATTCTCGGTGGTGATGCAGACGCTCTTGCAAAGCTCGAAGACGCAGTAGCAGGTCTTGAAGGCGAAGAAACAACAGCAGCTCAGGCTTCAGGCAGCACAGACGGTGCAGCTGACGATATCATCGGCGGCATGCTTGGCGATCTTGATGCAGGCGAAATGGATTCACTTCTCGGCAGTGTTGGCGATGCTTTCAGCGATGCAGGTGTTGATCTTGAAAATGCAACTCCCGGTTCAGACGTTGCAGGCCAAGTTGACAGCAACAACATGATGGCTGGTCTTATGGACACAATCTTCGGCGCACTTGAGTCACTCGGTCTTGACACATCAATGATCGAAGGTATGCTCGACAACGACATCGTAAACTTCTTCGCAAACATGTACATCGGTTATGTTGGTCAGGTTGAGGAAGAAACAACAACAGCAGCTCCTGAAACAACAACAAAGAAGCCCGTAGTTGTTACAACCAAGACTCCCGACACTGGTGACACATCAGCTGTTTTCGCTGCTCTTGCAACTATCACAGTAGCATCAGCTGCAGCATTCGTTTGCCTTAAGAAGAAGGAAAACTAAGTAACCGCTGATTAAATTTTCCGACAGTGGAGAAATAACTACATACGAAGTTTAATCAGAGGTTACCGAATACTTTTTTGTATTTTAACTTTTTTAAAAAAGCTATAATGAACAGAGCTGTCACGGTTGTGGCAGCTTTGTTTTTTAATTATGAATTATGAATTGCGCCTGGGTTGTTGCAAGAGGGGACTAAATATCCGCAGAGGCAAATTCCATCAATAAAAGGCAAACAGGACAGAATAAATCTGCCCTGTTTGCAAAAGTTGCGCCGCTGTAAAGAGATTGTGGTGACTAAAATAAAAAAAGTGTGCCTCTATGAGACACACCGAAAAATGCACCTCATAGCTGCAACACTACCTTTAATACTCTTAACAATCCAAATTACAAGATACATCAAAGAAGAGGTACACTTTTGCCTAAGCAAAATGTAACTTGCAAAATTGGATTTATAAACTTTTAAGGTAATGTTGCACATAAACTATATCATTTTGTGGCGCAAAAGTCAATACAGATAGCTTTTAAATATGTTTTTTCAATAAACAGTAGAAATTTAATTTAATATGTGATAAAATACAAAGTGGATTATTTTATGCATTGGTGAATTGCTGTAACTTTCAGTTTTATAATTCATAATTCATAATTCCTAATTCATAATTCAATTCGTCGGGGGATAAAATGGAACTGACCAACGAGCAGCTGCAAAAATTAAAAGAGTGTGAGCGTGATATGCTTGCGGCATTTGTTGCAGTGTGCAATAAGCACAAAATCAAATACTTTTTGCAGGGTGGCACTCTTTTGGGTGCTGTCAGACACCAGGGCTTTATCCCGTGGGATGACGACGTGGATGTTAGTCTGCCAAGACAGGAGTATGAACGCTTCATTGCCGTTGCTCAGAGCGAGCTTCCCTCATATTACTTTTTGCAGACCAAAGATACTGATCCTGAGTATCCTAACAACTTTGCAAAAATAAGAGACAGCCGCACAACCTTCATTGAAACAAGCGGCAGGCATCTTAAAATAAATCACGGCGCATATATTGATATTTTCCCTATTGACTATTATCCTGACGGTTTCAGGGCAAAAATTTTTGAAATTAAAAAGAAGCTTCTTACATGGCGCATAAACACAGCCTTTTATCTGCCAAATATGAGCCTGAAATCAAAAATTGCAACACTTATTTCCTGCATACTTTACCCCTCAAGGCGAAAAGCTATTGAAAAAAGAGAAGAGCTCTTTAAAAGCGTGCCGCCGTCACAGCGGATAGTAAACAATTCGGGTGCTTGGCTTGAAAAGGAAGTTATTCCGAAGCAGTGGTGCAGCAACACAGTTGAAATGACCTTTGAAGGCATTAAGGTGCAAGGCTCGGCAGAGTACGACGAGTGGCTCACCTATGTTTATGGTGACTATATGCAGTTGCCGCCCGAAAATGAAAGAAAAGGACACCACTTTACGGATGTGGTCGATCTCGATAAACCCTACACTGAATATATAAATGAGGTGCATTAACATGAATAAATTCACAGATAAAACTTTGCTCATTACAGGTGGCACAGGCTCCTTCGGCAACGCAGTGCTGAAAAGATTTCTTACCACAGATATAGGCGAAATCCGCATTTTTTCACGAGACGAAAAAAAACAGGACGATATGCGTCACGAATATCAGGCAGCATACCCTGAATATGCCGATAAAATCAAGTTTTATATCGGTGATGTCAGAGATATTGCTTCGGTACGCGGGGCAATGCACGGAGTTGATTATATTTTTCATGCCGCCGCTTTAAAGCAGGTGCCCTCATGTGAATTTTTCCCTATGGAAGCAGTGCGCACCAATGTTATAGGCACAGACAATGTGCTCACAGCTGCAATTGAGGCAGGTGTTAAGGTCATAATAGGTCTGTCAACAGATAAGGCAGCCTACCCCGTTAACGCAATGGGCACATCAAAGGCAATGATGGAAAAGGTCATTGTTGCAAAGTCACGCACAGTTTCACCTGAAAAAACAAAAATCTGCTGCACACGTTACGGCAATGTTATGTGTTCAAGAGGCTCTGTTATTCCCTTGTGGATTGACCAGATCAAAGCGGGTAAGCCTATCACAATCACAGAGCCTAAAATGACACGTTTTATCATGGCACTTGAAGAAGCCGTTGACCTTGTGCTCTTCGCCTTTGAAAACGGCATTTCCGGTGATATTTTAGTGCAGAAGGCTCCTGCCTGCACAATTGAAACTCTGGCTCAGGCAGTTAAAGAGCTCTTTCACAGTGAGCAGGATATTAAAATTATCGGCATCCGTCACGGTGAAAAAATGTATGAGACTCTGCTGACAAATGAGGAGTGTGCCAAGGCTGCCGATATGGGCAACTTCTACCGTGTGCCCTCAGATAAGAGAGATCTTAACTATGATAAATATTTTTCACAGGGTGACACACAAAGAAATGTGCTCACTGAGTTTAACTCAAACAACACCACAATCCTTAATGTTGAGCAGGTGAAGGAAAAACTTCTCAGCCTTGATTATATAAGAAGCGAATTGGAGAATTGGGAGATAAAATAATGAATATTCTTGTTTTGGGTGCCGAAGGCTTTGTTGGCAAAAACTTAGTCTGTGCCCTCAATAATATAAAACAGAATAAAGACAGAAGATACCCCGAAATCATAATTGACGAAATTTTTGGCTATGACAGAAATTCTTCAGAAGATGACTTGGCACTTTATTGCAGCAAAGCAGATTTTATCTTTAATTTTGCAGGTGTCAACCGCCCTAAGGATGTCAGTGAATTTATAAAAGGCAACTGTGACTTCCTCGGCAGAGTACTTGCCATATTGAAAGGCTGCAAAAATAATTGCCCTATGGTACTTTCAAGCTCCGTTCAGGCTACACTTGAGGGCAGATTTGCCGATAGTGCTTACGGCCTTAGCAAAAAAGCAGCTGAAGATATGCTGATTAAATATAGCGAATACACCTCGGCAAGGGTTATGATTTACCGTTTTCCAAATATATTCGGAAAGTGGGCAAGACCCAATTACAACAGCGCCGTTGCCACCTTCTGCCACAATATTGCAAATGATCTGCCCATAACCGTCAATGACGAAAGCACGGTTTTAGAGCTGCTTTATATAGATGATTTAATTGAAGAAATGCTTATGTGTCTTATGGCTAAAGAGCACAGAATAAGCAAATTCAGCCGTTTTTGCAGCGTGAGTGCCACTCACAAGGTGAGCTTGGGCGAAATCGTGAAGCTGCTTAAAAACTTTAAGACTTTTCCTGAAACACTTATGATGCCTGAAATGCCGAAAGGAAGCTTTGAAAGCAAGCTTTACAGCACCTATCTTTCATATCTGCCAAAGGAAAGTGCAATTCACAGCTTTGAGACAAAAAGTGACAGCAGAGGCTCTTTCACTGAGCTGATTAAAAGTGAAAAGCTGGGGCAGATGAGTGTGAATATTTCTCTTCCCGGTGAGACAAAAGGGGAGCACTGGCATCACAGCAAGTGGGAAATATTTATAGTTGTCAGCGGCAAAGCAAGAATTGATATGCGTAAAATCGGCAGTGATGAAATTCTCAGCTACACTGTCAGCGGCGATGCCATAAAGGCTGTTTATATGCTGCCGGGTTATACCCACTCCATAACAAATCTCAGCAGCACAGAGAAGCTTGTTACTCTTATGTGGGCAAATGAGACCTTTGACAGCAATAAGCCGGACACCTACTATGAGAAATTATGAATTATGAATTGCCGGGAGCGATTTATTGAATTACCCGCTATATCCAAATTAATTATATAGCACAAAAATCCTCGAAAAAACGTCCGAAAGGAAAATATATATGGAAATGAAACTTGATTATTCTGATATTAAATTTAAAGATAACGGCAAATTAAAACTGCTTATTATTGTGGGCACACGCCCTGAAATTATCCGTTTGTCGGCAGTTGTCAAAAAGTGCAGACAGTATTTTGACTGCATTCTTGCCCACACAGGTCAGAATTATGACTATAACCTTAACGGCATATTCTTCCGTGACTTATCACTCAGCGAGCCTGAGGTTTATATGAATGCTGTGGGTGATGATTTAGGCGCAACTGTGGGCAACATCATTAACTGCTCATATAAGCTGATGAATGAAATCAAGCCTGATGCACTGCTTATTTTAGGTGACACAAACTCATGCCTGAGTGCAATATCAGCAAAGAGACTTCATATACCTATTTTCCACATGGAAGCAGGCAACCGCTGCAAGGATGAGTGTCTGCCTGAGGAAACAAACAGAAGAATAGTTGATATCATTTCCGATGTGAATATGGCTTACTCTGAGCACGCAAGACGCTATCTTCACGAGTGCGGTCTGCCTAAAGAGCGTACATATGTAACAGGCTCACCTATGGCGGAGGTGCTCAGTGAAAATCTTGATAAAATCAAGAAATCGGATATTCTGACGAAGCTTGGTCTTGAAAAGCAGAAATATATACTTCTGTCAGCTCACAGAGAGGAAAATATCGACACTGACAAAAACTTCCTTTCACTTTTCACCGCAATAAACAAAATGGCTGAAAAATACGATATGCCTATACTTTACTCATGTCATCCGAGAAGCAAAAAGCGTCTTGAAAGCAGTGGTTTTGTTCTTGATAAGAGAGTTATTCAGCATGAGCCCTTAGGCTTTCACGATTACAACTGTCTGCAGATGAATGCCTTTGCAACTATCTCTGACAGCGGTACTCTGCCGGAGGAGTCAAGCTATTTCACAAGTGTGGGCAATCCCTTCCCTGCAGTTTGCATACGCACCTCAACTGAAAGACCTGAGGCTCTTGATAAGGCCTGCTTTGTGCTTGCAGGAATTGACGAAAAAAGTCTTCTTATGGCAGTTGACACAGCTGTCACAATGAATAATAACGGTGACTACGGTATTCCCGTGCCTGATTATACCGAAGAAAATGTTTCCACCAAGGTTGTCAAGATTATCCAGAGCTATACGGGTATAGTTGACAGATTCGTGTGGAGAAAGTGATGTAAATTTGGAATTGCACTGCGATGTGAGTGATTATCTGCAGAGCCACCTACCTCTTATCAGACTGCTGACAGCAGGAGGTTAAAATGAACAACACAAACGCCCTTTCAACAAAACACTCAGCCGACATATTGAAATTCATTATGTCGGTTTTTGTCGTTGCTACTCATACAAGTCTTTTTGCACCTCATCTTACGCCTGTTGTGCGCCTTGCAGTACCTGTTTTCTTTGTGCTGTCAGGATATTTCTTCTTTTCAAAGGTTAATTTTCTTGATAACATCAAAGATAAAACGGCTTATCTTAAAAAGAGTGTAAAGCACAATCTGCAGCTATATGCTTTCTGGTTTATTGTTTTATCACCGATTACATTTTATATCCGTGATTATTTCAGCGGCTCAGTGATAAAAGGTCTTTTATCACTGCTTCATAATTTCTTGCTCGGTTCAACCTTTCAGGCATCGTGGTACATAACAGCACTGATATTTGGTTTGATTTTTGTGTTTTTTATGTCACAGAAATACAACAATTTTACTCTTATTGTAATAGGAATACTTGTTTATATTCCTGCTCTGTTATCTTCAAATTATCTGTTTATAGCAATAGCTGATGATAGAGCAAAAGAGATTTATACCGCTTTTTCGGATATACTTCTTCTTCCGTGCCGCAATGTTTTTGTCAGCGTTATTTATCTCGTTCTCGGCAAAATTTTAGCTGAAAAAGGGCAGAGCACCAAAACAAAAGACGGACTAATCAGCCTTACTTGCTTTGTTCTTTTAATAGTGGAGTACCTCACTCTTTATTTTGGCAAGGTACAGATAAAAAACACAGATTGCTTCATTATGCTGCCCTTTGCTGCATATTATCTTTGCAGGTGGGTGCTTTCATTTAATATTAAATGTGTGTGCTCTTCTGTTCTAAGAAAAATCAGCACTATGAGCTACTGCATGCATATGGCTGTGTATATGATTGTGGTAAAAATAGCGTTTTCTCTTGACATAAATGATTTTGGGAATATAATAGTATTCGCTTTGACTCTTTTGGCAACATGGAGTCTCAGCCTTGTAATATTAAAGCTACAAAAATTAAAGCTATTCGGATTTTTAAAGTATTCTCATTAAAAGAGGTTATTGTAATGAAAAAGATTGTTAAACGGATACTGGTTTCCTTGCTGATTATTACACTTGTGCTTACCGGTGCTCTCGGTGTGCTTGTGTATAACAGAATTTTCGGCACTATCGGCAGAATTGACCACAGCGGTATTGTGACCATCGCACCCGAAAATGAAGACTTTGATGTCAGTTCCTCAGCTTCTTCCACACAGACAACAACTGTTGACGGCGGAATTGCAGGCAAAATTGAAAATTACTTTTTGCCCACTGTTGAGCCTATAAACCATGAGCATCTCATTAACATACTTGTTGTCGGTCAGGATAAAAAAGAAGGCGACACAACAAGACAGCGAAGTGACATAATGATGCTCTGCTCATACAATATGCAGAGAAATGAAGTAAGTGTTATTTCTTTCCTTCGTGATATGTATGTTAAAATCCCCGGCGGTTATTCAAATAATAAGCTCAATGCGGCTTATCATTTCGGCGGCTTCCCACTGTTATATCAGACACTTCTTGATAATTTCGGCATTAAGGTCGACGGTGGTGTCGAGGTCGATTTTGACGGTTTTGTTGACATAGTTGATATGCTTGGCGGTGTTGATGTCTATCTTACCGCCAAGGAGGCTCCTTATGTCAGCTCAACTGCAACTGAGGGTGTTAACCACCTTAACGGCAGAAAAGCTCTCAATTACGCCAGAACAAGAAAAACAGATGATGATTTCGGCAGAACCGAAAGACAGAGAAAGCTCCTGCTTCTCCTTTTTGATAAGGTGAAGAATTCGGATCTTGAAACAATAGAGAGTCTTATTGACCGTGGACTTGAAATGGTCAAAACAGATATGACAGATTCCTCAATCGCTTCACTTGTGGCAGCACTTCTGCCCAAAATCAGCACACTGAAAATCAATACCTATCACGTACCAATGTCTGGCAGCTTTACTTACGGCTATGCAAGAGGAATGCAGGTTCTCATACCCGATCTTCAGGAAATCAGAGACACACTGGAAAACGAATATCTGCCTATGTGATTATTTTGCACAAAAAAGCAGTGCGTTTTTTGTCCATAACATAAAAATAATTAAAACACCCTTTATTTATAAGGGTGTTTTGTGTATAATTATATGGAATAATTTTCATATCAGGGGGAAATAACAATGGCAAGAAACCATGAAGTAACCGAGAGACACAACCTTTTAAACGCTGACGGTACTCTGGCAGAGCCCGGCTGGTCAAAAAGTCTTATTCAGACCTATAACAGAGAGGCAATTGCAGCACCTAAAATTAAAATCAAAGAGTGGGACTATTATCTCATTTTAGCGGATAAGCATGCTGTTGCATTCACTCTTTCAGATGACGGATACATAGGCATGCAGTCAGCCTCACTGCTTGTTTTTGATGAAAAGAATCCTTGGGAACAGACAAGCTCAATTCTCAACTTCTTCCCTATGGGCAAAATGAAGCTGCCCCGTACCTCAGACGACGGTGATGTTCGCTATCACGATAAAAAGCTTGACCTTGACTTTATAAAGACAGGCAACACAAGACACATTTTCGGCGAATACAGACAGTTTAAAGACGGCAAAGCCTTAAAGGTTGATATTACCCTGACACAGCCGCCTATGGACACAATGGTAATTGCAACACCTTGGAAAGAGGATAAAAAGGCATTTTACTACAACCAGAAAATTAACTGCATGAGAGCTTCAGGCTATGCCGAGTTTGACGGTGTACGCTATGAGTTTAACCCTGAAACCGACTTCGGTACCCTTGATTGGGGCAGAGGCGTGTGGACTTATGACAACACATGGTATTGGGGCAGCGGTAACACGGTGGTAAACGGAAAGCCCTTCGGCTTTAATATCGGCTACGGCTTCGGTGACACCTCAGCAGCATCAGAAAATATTCTTTTCTATGACGGTAAGGCTCACAAGCTCGATGATGTTACCTTCAACCTTCCCGAAAACGGCTCATATACAGACCCCTGGACCTTCACCTCAAGTGACGGCAGATTTGAAATGGACTTCGTGCCTGTCATTGACAGAGCAGCGAAGATAAGCCTTAAGGTGATTGAAACGGATCAGCATCAGGTTTTCGGCAGAATGTCAGGCAAGGCTATTCTCGACGACGGCACAGTGCTTGAAATCAAGGATGTAATGTGCTTTGCAGAAAAAGTAAGAATGAAATATTAAGGAGAATAAAACTATGAATATTATTGTTGCAGGCGCAGGTGCTATCGGCGGCACAGTTGCGGTACTCTTAAAGGAAGCAGGTTATGATGTAAGCATCATGTGCCACAGTGAGTCTTCCAAAGAAAAAATCAAGGCTGAAGGCTTTTACCTTCGTGGTGCAAAGGGCGACCACTATGTTAATTTTGACTGTTATAGCTCGGTTGAAGAGCTTCAGGGCAAAAAGTTTGATATCGTTATTATTGCTACAAAATATGCTCACATGGCTGAATGCGCAAGGATGATGCTTCCTGCAGTTAAAGATGAAGGTCTCGTTGTCGGTATGCAGAACGGTATTCTTACAGAAGAACTTGGCGAAATTGTAGGCAGAGACAAGGTTGTCGGTTGTATGATAGGCTTCGGTGCCACAAGAAACGGTGTCAACGATGTTACAATGACAAGCAAGGGAGAATTCTACGTTGGTATGCTCGACGGCAGAAAGCCAAGAACTCTTGAGGTTTTTGCTGAAATGCTCAGAACAGTGCTTCCGACCGAGATTTCCATGGAAATTCACCGCAGACAGTATAGCAAGCTGATAATCAACTCCTGTATTAATGCAGTTGCAGGCATCACAGGAAAAACTCTCGGTGAAATTCTCAAAGACAACAGAGCAAAGGATCTTTTCCTCAACATTGCAAGAGAAGGCATGGCAGTTGCGAAGGCAATGAAAATCAATGTGCCGAAATACGGTGTTATGCTTGAATATAAAATGCTTGCACTTGGCAACAATAAGGTCTATAACGGACTTTGCAAAATAGTTGTTGGCATGGTTGGTAAGCTCTACAGCGATGTTAAGCCCTCAACACTGCAGTCACTTGAAAAGGGAGAGAAAACCGAAATTGACATCCTCAACGGTTACTTCTCAACAAACGGTGACAAATACGGTGTGCCCACACCTGTTAATCACAAGCTCGTAGCTATGATTCACGAAATTGAAGAAGGCAAGAGAGAGATGACCTCAGACAACCTTGCTGAGTTTTAATTGAATGCAGAATTGCGGTCGCAAATTTACCTTTCTCTAACCTTAAATTCCAATCTGCAGAGCAAAAGCCCGGAAAAGGGAAATTTCATCAATCTTAATTAAAGGCAGGTCACTCCGTTTGGTAATGACCTGCTGTTGCTTTATAATCGAGTAAAGTTGGTATTTATACTCTACTTTCTTTGCGGGGAAATATTTACTTATCAGAGAAATGTGAGCCTGCGACCATAATTCTGCATTCTGCATTTGCAAAGCGTAGCAAGCACTGCATTCTGCATTTGCTTCGCACGGCGAAGCAGTATGGTTTTCACAAATTTTAATATTTAAACAAATTATGACAAAATTATTGTTGTAATATTAATAATGATATGGTATGATTATCCTATATACAGTCCCAAAAACAAAGGAGTGTTTTTATGGAATGCATTATAGTTGCAGATGACGAGCAGAAAATAAGAAAGCTGGTCGGTGACTTCCTCAGAAAATCAGGCTACAGTGTTCTGGAAGCTGAAAACGGCGATGAGGCCTATTCACTTTTCATTGAGAATAAAAACAGTATAAGCTTGCTTATTCTCGATATAATGATGCCCGGTCTCAACGGCTGGGAGGTAACAAGAAAAATCAGAGAAAGCTCTGATGTGCCTGTTATTCTTCTATCGGCAAGAAGTGAGGAATTTGATGTGCTCACAGGCTATGAAAACGGTGCTGACGATTATGTAACCAAGCCCTTCAGTCCCGGCATATTGGTCAAGCGTGTTGAAGCTCTTTTAAGACGAAGCAACCAAGGCACAGTGAGCACCGGAGAAAAACAGCTCAGCGAGCTTATCTTTAACGATAAAGCTCACGAAGTGCGTCTTGACGGCAAAGAGATTGAGCTTACACTTAAGGAATACAATATCCTTAAAAAGTTCCTTGAAGCTCCGGGCAGAGTTTTCAGCCGTGAACAGCTTCTCGACAGCGTCTGGGGTTATGATTTCACAGGTGATGTCAGAACAGTTGACTCACATGTTGCAAGGCTCAGAACCAAGCTCGGCGATTGGGGCAATAAGCACCTTAAAACAGTTTACGGTATAGGCTATAAAATAGAGGAAAGCTGATGAAAAAGAAAAATATAAATTTGCCTAAGGGCGATTTTAAAAGTGCTTTTTCTCTCACAACAGCCCTTACGGTGATTTTCCTTGTTTTGCTTTTCACGGTTGTGCAGATTGAGTTTATGGATGATGTGTTTTTGCTTGCAACAAAGCTGAATATTGCCGATGTTACGTCAAGAATACAGAAGCTGGACTTTTCAGACGATGCCTATAAGGGTAAACTTTCAGATTATGAGGCTGAGTTCAATGTTTATCTTGAAATATATTCTCCCCGTGATGTGCTTATTTACACTTCACAGAGCAATGACACTATCTATCAGGGCAGCAGTGAAAATGGCGGTGAGCTCAAGCCCCGCATAATGAAAATTCTTTCGCGTACAGAAAATGAAGACGGAAGCTATTATGAAATAAGGCGTGAGATGTATGCCTCAGCTGAATATCTTGTTTACGGCTGCTTTTTTGGTGACGATATGGCAATGGAGGTCTATTATTCTGTTGATGTTATCATTGAAAATGCCGAAACGGCAAGCATTGCCCTTGCGGTGCTGACATTTCTGGTTGTAGTGGTTATTTTCAGCTTTATCACTTTTATATCGAATATGTTTTCACTGCCTCTCAGGCAGATTAAAAACACCACCAAAAACATGGCAGAGCTTGATTTCAGTGAAAAATGCCAAAATTACAGAATAAAGGATATTGATGAGCTCAGTGCCAGCATAAACACGCTTTCTGATAAGCTGAGCAAAACCCTTGATGCTCTCAAGGATGAAAATCGAAAGCTGGAGTATGATATTCAGGCTGAAAAAAAGCAGGACAAAGCAAGACGCAGCTTCATTGCCAATGTTTCACACGAGCTGAAAACACCGATAGCCATCATTCAGGGGTATGCAGAAGGGATGAAACTGGGAATAGGCTGTGATTCCACCGAGGAATTTTGCGATATAATTATAGATGAGTCACAAAAGATGAATAACCTGATTATGCGCCTTATGGAATATATGCATTTTTCATCAGGTGCATATAAAGCAAACCGCAGTGTGTTTAACATCCGTGAGCTTATCAGTGAAATACTCGAAGGCAGAGCAATCAGCCTCAAAGAAAAAAATGCGGCAGTTATTATTGAAATAGACCCGTCGTTTGTCGGCTTCAGTGACACTATACTTGTGGAAAATATTTTCAACAACTACCTTTCAAATGCTCTGAGTCATCTTGATTTTGAAAGAGTTATCAGAGTAACTGCAAAGGATATGGGTGGTAGCTACCGTGTCAGTGTTTTCAATTCAGGCAAGCATATTCCCGGCACTGATATTGAAAATATATGGCAGGGCTTTTACAGAGCCGATAAATCCCACTCAAGAGCTGAGGGACGCTTTGGTCTCGGCCTTTCATTTGTTGCAACAATGCAGGATATAATGAATGAAAAATACGGCTGTGAAAATGTTGCAGGCGGAGTAAATTTCTGGTTTGATATCATGAAAAACTGAATATGAGAGAACGGTTTACAATTCACGCTTTTTTGTCTGTAGTCGTTCTCTTTTATTATGATATATACTACAATTTTCGCAATTATACTTGATATTTGCTCTCAGAAATGCTAAAATTATATCGCTATAAAACATATTAGGAGGAGATTCCAATGGCAAGATTTACTATCCCCAGAGATTTATATCACGGCAAAGACGCTCTCGATGCTCTTAAGACCCTCAGCGGTAAAAAGGCTATCGTTGTTACAGGCGGCGGCAGCATGAAGCGTTTCGGCTTCCTTGACAAGGTAACTGCTAACCTTGAAGAAGCAGGCATGGAGGTTAAGCTTTTTGAAGGTGTTGAACCCGACCCTTCAGTTGAAACTGTTATGCGTGGCGCAGCTGCTATGACAGAGTTCCAGCCCGACTGGATCGTAGCTATCGGCGGCGGTTCACCTATCGATGCTGCAAAGGCAATGTGGGCATTCTATGAATATCCCGAAACAACATTTGCTGATCTTTGCATCCCCTTTAACTTCCCCACACTCAGAACAAAGGCTAAGTTCTGTGCAATTCCCTCAACCTCAGGCACAGCAACAGAAGTTACTGCTTTCTCAGTTATCACAGACTATCAGAAGGGTGTTAAGTATCCTCTTGCTGACTTCAATATCACACCTGATGTTGCTATTGTTGACCCTGCTCTTGCAGAGACAATGCCCAAAAAGCTCACAGCTCACACAGGTATGGATGCTATAACACACGCTATTGAAGCATATGTTTCAACTCTTAACTGTGACTATACTGATCCTCTTGCACTTCACGCTATCAAGATGATCTGTGAATATCTTATTCCTTCATTCGGTGGTGACATGCAGGCAAGAGAAAGAATGCACAACGCACAGTGCCTTGCAGGTATGGCTTTCTCAAATGCACTTCTCGGCATCGTTCACTCAATGGCTCATAAGACAGGTGCTGCTTATTCAGGCGGTCACATTGTTCACGGCTGTGCTAATGCTATGTACCTTCCCAAGGTTATCAAGTTTAACTCAAAGAACGAAACAGCTGCTAAGAGATATGCTGAAATTGCTGCATTCATCGGCCTTGAGCCCACAGTTGATGCTCTTATCAACAAGATCAACGAAATGAATAAAGCTCTTGAAATTCCCTCATGCATCAAGGATTATGAAGGCGGCATCATTGACGAAGCTGAATTCCTTGAGAAGCTTGACACAGTTGCTGAGCTTGCAGTTGGCGATGCTTGCACAGGCTCCAACCCCAGAGCAATCACTCCCTCTGAAATGGCAAAGCTCCTTAAGTGCTGCTATTACGACGAAGAAGTTGATTTCTGATGAAACATTACAGCGTCTGTTAAACAGGCGCTGTTTTTATAACTCCGATTATTTGTACTCTGCCGAGTAATTCAGCCTTGACAGAGCCTCTGATATGCTGTAAAATTTTAATTGTGATATAAAAATCACAGCGTGCTTAAAAGAAAAGTGCTTCATTTGATGAGGCACTTTTTAATCTTTTTAAGGAGTGATGTATTTGTTAGAGGCTAATTTCAGTCAGGGCAGCAGAGAGGTTTCTCTTTTTGGTCTGACACAGTGGGACAAGGGTCAGCAGTTATCGGTTATTTTTGATAATATGCCCGAAAACTTTCAGGTGCATTTTTCCGTCAGGGGCAGCAGTGAAGCTGTTGTGGTTGATGCCGAAAATAAAAACGGCAATGCAGTTGTTGATATCCCTGACGAAATGCTTATCAGTGAAGGTGATATTATTGCTTGGATTTATCTCACAGGAGAAAGCTATGGTGAAACTGTGGGAAAAATAACAATGTATGTGCGTCCGAGAGCAAGACCTAAAGGATATATTGAGGAGCTTGTGCCTTCACAGCAGCAGTTAGTTGAAAAAATGATAGAGGACATGAAAAGCAAGCTGGACTATATTGCAGAAAACGGTGTTGACTCAGAGTATGTTCCCGAATATGTAAAAAAGCAGAGTCTCAAGACAGCCAAAAAGATTTTGCAGTGTCAGAACGAAAACACGGTCAGCTTTTTTGCTGCAAGTGATTTTCATTTTGATAAAGAGGACTACTACACAAAAAAGGCTGTTGAGCATATGTCACAGGCTATGAAAATAATAGGCTCAGCATGTAAGATTGATTTTTCTGTTTGTCTTGGCGGATATATTGCCGACAGAAGTGACAAATCAATAAGCGATGCTTTGGATGAGTTTATCAGCGTCAATAAGGCGCTCAAAGAGGGGAGTGGAGATATTCCAACCATTCGTGCTGTCGGCAGCGATGATCTGCTGTCAAAGGCCTTTTATCGCAATGCTGACTATTTTGATTGCAGTGAGCTTTTTAACTTAATCGGCAGATGGTCAGAGGGTGCAGTTCATAACAGTGCCGACCCTCTCGGCGGTTACTTCTATATGGATTTTGATAAGGCAAAGCTCAGAGCAATCTGCCTTAACACAAGTGACTTTAAGCTCAGTGAAGCTGTCAAGCCCGAAACAGATAAGGCAAAGATGAGCAGTGATCAGCTGACATGGCTCTGTTCTGCACTTAATCTCAGCGGTAAAGAAGACTATGAAAACTGGGCAACGCTTATTGTTTCACACTATCCTGTTAATTTCTACAGCAATTTTTACGACTTATCCACTGTTATTAAAGGGTATATCTCAGGTGAGAGTTCGTCTTTTCTTGACAGTCAGGGCAATGAAATCAGCTATGATTTTACAGGTGGCAAAAATTCAACCCCCATTCTTGCTCTTTTTAACGGTGCACTGCATAACCTTAAGGTCAACACTCTCAGCGGTACATCTGTTCCGCTGATAAGTGTGCCAAATGCCTGCTTTGGTGACAACAACTATTTTTCAGATGAAAGCTACTCTGCCGAGGAAACTCTTCTTTTTGCCGAAGATGCAACATGGGATAAGACAGTCTCAAGTGAAACAGACACAGCTTTTTGCGTTGTTACACTTGACAAGGCAGAGGGCAAACTGTTTATTCACTGCTACGGAGCAGGTTATGACAGAGAAATCAGCTTCGACGCTGTCAGTGAAGCTCCTGATGTGCCGAATATCGGCGGTGGAGATGACGATGATGACACAACAACTGACAGCGGCAATGACAGCGGCGGCAGCTCAGACGGAACATATGTCAACCTTGTGCCGACATCCACAGATGAATCAGGTGATGTCTATAACCGTACAGGATATATGGACAGTCAACGTATTGACCAATCAGGTGAGCAATCCTCTTATGACGGGTACACAGTAACCGGCTTTATCGAAGCGGTAAACGGTGATACGGTACGCATAAGGGGCGGCAACTGGTCAACTGCCGAAGGCAACACCATTCTCGCGTACGACGACATTAACTGCCTTATATGGTCAGCGCAGCTCAGTGGCAGTGCAGACGCTGCATCAGGTTTATCCTATAGCGGTGACATAGCTGTCTTTGAGAGTCTTAAAGTAACATCGGGCAACCTCAGTGATATGGCATATGTACGAATTTCCTGCAGCGGTGACGGCGAGGCACTTATTGTAACAGTCAACGAAGAAATAAGCGGTTCAAGCGGCAGTGCAGATGTTACCCCACCTGTTGTGGAGTATGTAAACATTATTACTTATGCAACCGATGATTATGGTGAAGTCTATAATAAGGGTACAGGCTATATGGACGGTTACAAGCTTTCATCAGACGGATATGTTAATGAATCTGAGCCTGACAGCAGCTTTACTCACACAGGCTTTATTTATGCCGAAAAGGGTGCAGTTATCAGGCTGAAGGGATATAACTTCACTTCTGACGAAGGTAACTATCTCATTATTTATGACAGTGATTATCTGCAGCTTCACACAATTGAAATAAGCGGTGAAACAAATGACGCAGCTAACGGCATCAGCTTCAGTGGGGGAGTAATGACCTTAGACTCATCAAAGGTAACTGCAGCTGATTTGCCCGACAGCTTCTTTATAAGAATTTCATGCAAGACCTCAGGTGCAAATCTCATTGCGACTTACAACGCTGAGTTATCATAACAGATTAAGACGGTTCATTACGAGCCGTCTTTTTATGGTTATTCTCTTTTGACTATATTCATATAAAAAAACTTATAATAAAATAGTTTTCACTTTTTTATGAAAAACACTTGACAAATATAGTCTGTTTTGATATACTACCAAAGTCAGCTGACGACATGGGCCATTAGCTCAGTTGGTTAGAGCAACCGGCTCATAACCGGTCGGTCCGGGGTTCGAGTCCCTGATGGCCCACCATGTTAATTTAATATAGGGGTATAGCTCAGTTGGTAGAGCAGCGGTCTCCAAAACCGCGTGCCGAGGGTTCGAGCCCTTCTGCCCCTGCCAAAGAAAAGTCCGAAAAACCTTGATTTTACAAGGGTTTCGGGCTTTTTTTATACCTAAAATAAATTTTGCTAAAATCTCAATTTACCGTAAAATATCGTTAATTTTCGAGTGCTATATGTCCCCCGATATGTCCCCCGCAGAAGACCGCAAGCCCTTTTGTTATAAGGAGTTTTGAGCTTTTGGTTAATTGAAAATATAGCGTTTTTTAGGGTGTTTTTTACCGCGTGCCGTAATTATGATTTTTTTAATGCTTGTTTTATGGAAAATTATAACGTAAAAAAATAAGAGCAGAATGGCAATGAAATCATTCTGCTCTTAATCTTTTATGAAACTAATGTTTCCTTAATAAATCTATCTTGCAGCATAGCGGCGTTGGTTTTGGTAGCATCATCAACATGAGTGTAAATATTTGCTGTAACACCATACTCACTGTGTCCCATAAGCTCCTGTGCTGTTTTTATATCTACACCTGACCATTGAAGCATAGAACAGTAGGTGTGACGGAGCTGATGTGCGGTAAATTCTTCAAAGCACTCATCCTCAAAGCAGAGGCTGTTCTCATCTGTACCGTCAGCCACCCTTAATGCTTCCATATAGCTCTCAAAAAGGCGTTTCCACGCTGTTTCAGTCATTCTTCCTCCGTAAACCTTCTGAACTACATAGGAACCTTTAGAATGCTTTTTAGCCTCAAGAAGCAAATCGCAAAGGAAATCATTCATAGGTATTTTTCTCATACCGGCTTTGGTTTTAGTTTCTTTCAATTCGCACTGTTTGAAATCATAGGATTTATTAACATTGATGATTTTGTTCTTAAAGTCAATATCAAACCAAGTCAGAGCCGTAAGTTCTCCTCGTCTGAGACCTGCAAGTAGCATTATACAAGCAGGAAGCTTTGCTCTGTGTTCAGTGGTGAGAATCAACTGAATTGTATGCTTATTTATAGCGGTACGGGTTTTGGTGACTGAATTTTTAGGAATTTTCAAATCATCACAGGGATTACAGAAATTATAAGATCTCTCTTTTCTTGCAAATTCAAAGACATTAGCAAGAGCTCTGATATATCTTTGAATAGTTTTCTTCGCCGTAGTTTTGCCGGTTGACGGATTCTTCTTGTATAATTCGTTTATGGCGGGCTGAATGTGAGAAGGAAGAATATCATTGAGCTTTGTTTTTGCAAGAAGTCCGCCTTTATAATCTATAAAGTATTGCAATCTCGCTCTCAGAGTTTTATATTCTGACTCTTTGATATTATCACACATAACCTCACTTTCTATTGTTTCAAGATAATGATTAACCCATTTTATAAGGGTATCATTGTTTTTAAGAATGTTCAGACCGCTGTCTATAGCGTTCTTATATTCTCTTACCTTCTTTTCAAGCTCTTTTTCTGTCTGAGCTTTTAATTTTTTGTACTTTGGC
>JAFTLT010000003.1 GCA_017452785.1 Clostridia bacterium
TCAAAGCGGAATTTACCTTCAGAGTCAGACTCGGTTACAAGAACTGCTGTCTCTTCAGTAAACTCGGTGGTACCAGGCTTAAAGAGGCCGAACTTAGCGCCGGCAATGACGTTGCCGTCTTCGTCAAGCTTGAGACCTTCAATGTCACCACGGATATAACGGTTTTCGAGTTTGATTTCCACGACGTCGCCATCTTCCTTGATGGTGATCTGATATGCCTTCTCGTTAAGAACGAAGCCTACGGCAGGTTGGATCTCACGAACCACCCAGGTACCGTAAGGAATATTCTCGAACTTAAAGGTGCCGTCTTCTGCGCTTTCTGTTACCATATACGCATTTTCGCGAGTATACTCATTCTCATCATTGCTGAAGAGTCCGAATACGGCGCCCTTGATTACCTTGCCATCCTCATCAACCTTAAGACCGGAAACAGAACCGTACTTAAGCTCGTTCTTAATGGCTGCACCATTATTGACTGCGAGTTCAATGACCTCTACGGTCTGGTCGCCGTAAGTGAATTCAAAGCCAAACTTCTCATCACTCAAAATATAATGGTCATCGGTGCTGCGCTCCTGGACGTAATAGCTGCCCAAAGGTAAGTCGGTGGAAATAATAGCCTTACCGTTTTCATCAAAGATAATGATTTCGATAAGTCCGCCCTCAGGAATCATCGTACCGTCAGCTGCAACAATGTCAGTCTGGGCATAGAGACCAAAGGTGATGTTCTTGAGTTCAGCATTCATGCCGATGCCGAAGAGCTCGTTCTGCTCAAGGGCTTTCTCCAAACTCACTTTAACTTTCTGGCGTTCGTTGTAGAGATTACCGGAAGTCTCGGTAATAGAAATCTCTTGGCCGGCATACACGAGCTCAACAGTCTGAACTTTTCCGTTCAGTACCATGGAGTGAGGTGCTGTGACTTCCTGGATATCATATTTGCCCAAGTAAAGTTCTTTACTGGTGGCAATTCCGTCAGACCCAGTTGTGATGGTGTCAACAAGCTCGCCCTTCGAGTAATGCATTACGCCATCGAGGGTGTAAATGTCTTCTGCAGCACGGATCTCAAAGACCGCACCTGCAAGGTTCTTCACTTCGTATACCGGTTTGTGGATCTGATCGTTCACTACGACAGACTGGAACACCTCACCGGTCTTGGTGATATGGATGACACCTTTCTGCGGCATGTTGGAACGCTTTACGTTCACGATAGTCAGACCGCCTTCGTCCGTCGCATTATCTGCAGTAACGTCGAAGTAAACCGGGTCAGAGCTCAGCACGTATCCATAAGGCGCCTTCACCTCAACCAGATAGTATCCCTTACCATAACCTAGGGTTTCAGGAGTAATCAGATAGCCATCTTCATTGGTGTAGAAGGTGTCAATTACAGTATGTTCCGGATAAGTGAATTCCATGGAAACTTTTGTTCCATCCGGATTATAAAGCTGGAATGCAGCACCGGCATACGGAATTGCTAAGCCCGATTCGGCATCAGTCTTCTGGATCTTCACGTAGCTGGTGAACGGGGCGTTGTTGATAATGAACTGGTGATAAGCTCCATTTTCACTAATAAAGACATCAAAGGGCTTCATTAAATCAAATCCTTCGGAGCCTTTAACCTGCTTTACAGTATAGATACCATAAGGCAAAAGATCAGTTTCAGCATAGCCCAATTTATTTGTGACGAGGTATGCACGTTCAGTTGCCTTTGCGTTCTTATAAGAACCTGCAGATTTTAAATAGACCTCGAATTCAGCGCCTGCTTCTTCAGTTTCAATCTGAGTATCACCGTTATCTTTGTGCTTGAACAAATAGAGACCACCATAGATGATGTTTTCGTAAACATCTTGCTCTACAGTGTTCTTTTCAACGGTATACTGACTTGCATCTACATCAAGCCAGTAAATGCTCTCATCGAGCAAGTAACCCTCGGACGGAGAAATCTCACGGATGTTCCATCCTTCGCCACATACATAGTAATCGGTGAGGATGTAACCGTTCTTGTCCGTGGTATAGGTGTCTACGAGTTCATCGTAGCGATACACACCATATACTGCACCTGCAAGAGTTGCATCGCCCTGAGACTCACCGTAAGGAAATCCAAGTCTCTCTACGATCTCATCGGAATTCAAGGAGAGAAACATAGGAACAGCACCACCACTGCCATAACGGAGGTCGGCATCAACTTTTAGGATGTCGGCACGCCATTTCTTGAGTACGTTGTGGAACTGACGCTCTGTTACCTTATTCCACTCGACAGTAATATTCTGCACCTCAGGAATAACGTAACGGTTTGGGGTATTTACTTCGGCAAGCTTATAGTCAATGCCAATTGGCACACGTTCAAATACAGCAACACCTACTTCGTTAGTGGTGGCTGTCATACTGAATTCCTCTCCGTAAACAGAGGTGCCGGTAAGCTTGAACTTAAGCCCGTTTACAAGTCCGTCTTCAGCGGTCTTGATCACCTTGACACTGCCATACTGACGAAGGTTTGCAATGTCCAGTGTGACAAGCGGACTGTTGTCATCAATGGTAATATTCCATGTGGCGTCACCATCAGGCTGATAGTTCACAGGTACTTTTGTTTCCTTAACAATGTAGCTACCGTAGGTAATCTCACCGGATTTTGCATATCCTTTGGAATCCGTAGGACCGATAACGGCAACTTCTTCGCCATTGTAATCGTAGACAGTGAATTCAGCGCCGCTAAGGTCTTTACCAGACTCATAATCGGATTTCAAAATCTCGACGTGGCCCTTCTTGAGTTTGTTCGATGCATTGATGGTCGCGAGAGCACCTTTTGCAGTGTTAATGGTAACTGTCCACTCAGTCTGACCATCTCCCTCATAGTTGAACGGGAAAGTAGTCTCGACTACGCGATAGGTACCATAAGGAATATCTGCAGATTTTGCATAACCACGGTCATTGGTAGGTCCAATGGTGGTTACTTTGGTACCTGAGGTGTTATAGACGGTAAATACTGCACCGCTAAGAGCACCGTTGTTCTCCGAAGCTTTCTTATAAACCTCAATGTTACCTTTTTTCAGCTCGTTCACTGCATTGATGGTAACAACACCATCGTTGGCAGAGCTTACCGTTCGGGTCCATTCTTTTGTACCTGAATAGGTATAGTCTGTCGGGAACACAGTCTCCACGATTTTGTAAGTACCGTAAGGGATGTCTTCCTGAGTGCATGCATAACCACTGGAGTTAGTAGGACCGATGCCAAATTCCTCACCGGTCTCAGTATTGGTGGCGAGGAAGTAAGCACCGCTGAGGTTTTTACCATTCGGATCCTTCTTGTATACTTCGATCTTACCGGCTTCCTCAACGAACTGAGGTACAACTACCTGTACAACAGCTTCCGGATAATCACCCTTGGACATACCATCAACGGTACTTATCTCAGGACCACGGTCGTTACCAACGTGGGTAACAAAATGATTTCCGTTGTATTTACCGGCATAGATGGCAACGTGAGCAATGCTACCGGTTGGAATATGCTTAAATGTAATAAGCGAACCGATCGGGATTTCTTCACTTGGCTTAAATGAGCTGCCATCGGAATTCTGTGTAAAACTGATTCTACGTGCGGTACCTGCCTCTACCCAAGCTGTTGCTGCTGTGTTATAAGAACTGGCAGAACGAGGGTTGGAAGGTCTCGCAACACCGCTGGTATCAATTCCTGCAATGTTTGGCATGTAGTTATAGTACACGTAAGAAACATAACTGGCGCAGCAAAGACCGCTGCTCTCGAACCCGGCAATATCCGGAGCGAGTCCGGTAGCCGTACCGGATTTGGTTACGGTTTCAGTACCATACTTGGTTAGGCCATACGAGATGTTCGAGCCGTAAGCCGAAGCTCGGGAACCATAGGTTTTGAAGATGGTTCCGTCATTCTTTTGCGCCTGTACCTTATAACCGGTATACGCAAGCGCATCCAAATAGACATTGTCCAGCATCTCACTCGGGATGTCCGATGCCGGAGCCGCGAATACTGTCGCCGGGATCATTGAGACGATCATCAACATCGCCAAGAAGATGGACAGCAAACGCGAACTGAGTTTGGTTCTCTGGGTCATAACTTTTCAATCCTTTCTGAATTTTGATATGAAAAGAGCCCCAACGCTTTCGCATTGAGGCTTCAATTCCTAAATGGGTTTAATATTCATCTGTGTTTTCGGATGCCACTGTGATGGCACAGTACCACATATCACTCTCATAGGTGACACCAACTGCAATGTAACAATACTGAGAATCGCCGATATAGTTCCAATGATTCTGGCTGTTCTTCACCAGCGTTGCCAGTTTCATTGCCACCTCATCAATGGTGCCTACGTAACCGGCTTTGGCAATGGCTTCGCGGGCATTAGCTCTGTAATAAGGCTGTCCGCTGCCGCCAAACACGCTTGGATCTACGTATTCTCCATACTGGAGTGCAGTTGCTGCAGCACGCTGATCTGCAGTGCTATGCGCAAAATTGGAAACCAACTGTCGGCTTCTATACTGAGCGTATTCTGTCAGACCCGAAAGTCTTGTAGCAGGGCTCGAACGGTACTGGTTGATATACTCCAGAACACGCTGGGCTACTGCTGCAGTGTCATTCTTACCTGCGCGAGGTTCTGTGGGAACAGTCTCTGCAGGAGGATTTGTCGTCTCGGGTTCTTTCTGAGTAGGTTCAGTCTGTGGTTTTGTGGTCTCTGTTGGTTTAGTCGTCTCAGTGGGCTTTGAACTCTCTGAAGAATTGTCATCACCAGATGACTGCGAAGGAAGGGTTTCCTTTGGAGTATCGCTAGACTCAGTTACTTTGGTTGTCCCTTCGGGCTTTCCGGTACCCGGGTCGCTCTTTTCCCGATCCTTGCCATCTCGGTCTGACACAGATGTCGCATCAGAGGCGTCTTCAGAGCCCTCTTCCGCGGAATTCTCATCTTTCAGGTAGTCTCCCGTTCCAGTCTGAGAGACAGAGCTTGTATATGAACTATCCGGGATATCACTCCCGGAAGGTGAAGAATTCCCAGATGAGTCTGGTGTGGAGCAACCTGCAAGAAGCAGGATGCCAATCGTTAATATAATCGCTAAAAGCTTTTTCATGATGCATTGCCTCCAATCAGTCTTTTACTTACATTACACGACTGAGTCTGGAGAAATACAACTTAACAGGCAAGCTTTAGGAACCCACGGTTTGCTTCGTCTACGCAGCGATTGAGAATCTCAAAAAATCTTTCTGCGTTCAGTTCCGTATCAAGCCAGTGGGTTGCACGGTAAGAATAACAGCCGACCTCGTCATTGATGGCGTGGCTTCCAAGGATGCTCCTCAGGTTCAGCTCATTGGCGATTTTCTGCTGTTTGGCAGAGTTGGGTTTGGTGATTGCCTTTGCCAGACAGAACACCATCAGCGGGTGCAGCTCGGAAAAGGAAATCTGCAGGTAGTAATCTCTGTACCCACACATAATAGATGTCTCGTCTTCTGCATCGATCTGCAGCTGCTCGACAACCATAGCACGAGTATGATCTGCGATTTCTTTGCGCCGCATCTGCTCGGTTTGAGTCAGATTGCACTGGGTCATAATTTATCTCCTTTCTTCAAAATCAAATCAGTAGGATGTGGTAGTGTGTGTAATAGCACCCCACATGCGATTGGACGAACGGTTGATGCCGACAATACGGACGGTTACGCGTGAACCGATCGGCGGACGGCCGCGTCTCGGATACTCACATAGACAATCAATGCCTCCATCCATTGCGACGAAAACACCGTTCTCATCTACCATACTGACAGTGCCTACATACAGGTTTCCTTCTACGTACCTCTTGAGAGCCTTTTCATACGGATTTTCCTTGGCACGTTTGACAGATGCTTTGACCTTGATGTTGTCTCTGTCGCTGCGATCAATCTCCATGATCCTTACGATCACGTTTTGACCTGTGTGGAAATACTCGGATGCATCCATCCAGCGCTGGTAGCTCAGCTCTCTCATAGAGATGTATACCTCCACACCGAACAGGTCAACAAAGATTCCTGCTTTGATGACGGAAGTGACTCTGCCTTCAGCAAGAATTCCTTCGTAAAGAAGATTATTTCCGTCTCGGTCTCGTGTAAGGTAATATTGCTTCTGGCGGGCCCTCATTGCGTCGAGACGGGAAGCAACAGCCAACCCGGTTTGAGAATCAATACCTTTGACAATATAGTCTACCTCAGCACCGAGACGCTTGGTAAGCATATATCGGTGGATGGCAGACGGCTCCCGACCCCTGTAATCGTTTGGCGGAATGATGGCTTCCTTTGCGGGTATGATGATCTTGAAATCACCATGATATAGAACCACCACATAGTCCTCAGATGTCCTTTCAACACCTTGAATTACACCAGTGAGAATTCTGCCCGCCTTATAGGACTCCAGCAAATCGAGCAGATGATCTTTTGCTTTATCAGACTCGGTTTGCGCTGTTCGACGTTCGCCGATCGAAACAACCGGTTCAGCGCTTTGTACAGACTGAACAGAAGCTTTGCTTCTTTGGGTTCTTTTGACGCCGGTCTTCTCCGCTTCCTGATCTACTGTATCAGACTGGGATTCCTTGGGTGTCGCCTTTCTTGTTCGGCGAGGCTTCTTTTCAGATTGTGCCGCCGGTTCAGAGGCAATCTCTCCGGATGCAACGGTTTCAACCGGCTCAGCAGTTACCGGAACTTCTCCGGTTTGCTCGCCCTGTAGGGTGCTTTCCAGTTCCTCGGCAGGGACTTTTGTTTTCTTTGATGCCATGGTAGTTAACCTCCTTCATTAAAACTCAGTCGGCGGCTGCGCCGAACTATATAGATTTTTCTTACGCGATGGCTTTTTCTCCGGTTTTACCTCCGGAGCAGGTTCAGTATGAGGAGAAATATCCTCATATACAGTTGTTGGTCTATAGTCAAGAATAGAACTCTGGACAATATGCCGTGACATCGGGTGTTTTGTAAAGTCGAGCTTATCAAGCTTCAACACGTTATGACCTCGAATGATGCACAGCATTTCTTCGTTCGGTAATCTCAGAACTTCGTCCGGAGTAAGGAGTCGGCGCCTGCCATGTCCCTCCATACTGCGATACTGCGGTATGACCTGTGCCAATGCCAAGGTTTGTCGCACTGTCATTGTGGATTTGACCTGCACCGACATATCACCCGATCGAGCAGAGAAGAACTCCGCGGATACGTCATCTGAACAACCCATCATCAGTTGGATATCACAGTTGCCGATGATTTCGGACCATAGATTCTTCGGATATCGGTTCTGCAACTGACCCAAGCTCTGAACTGCCAGCATTACTCGAATATCTCTGGATCTGACAACCGAAAGCGAACGTGCAAAGTCGGAACCGTCTTCTGCACCTCCGATGCGGCCAACATTATTAAACTCATCTAAGATCAGGTTAACAGGAACAGGGCACCGTCCCCCGGGTTGTACATCGGCAAATCGGCTGAGCTTGATGAACATACAGCTGAAGAACAGTGACGACAAAAATGACATTGTTGCATCTTGGTCGCTGAGTATAATGTAGTACACACATTTCTTTTTCGCCGGTGCTACCAAATCTATATCCGAACTGCTGGTAATGCGTTGGACTGCTTTGTTTTGCAGCACTTGAAGTCTCGTACCCAGACCAAGTATGATACCGGACTTAACGGTATCACTGGACTGGGAGAATAAATTAAACGGAGCTCTTGCCGGATGGTCAAGCGGTAGTTTATTGAACTTCGCTATTAACTGACCCTCAGTATTCTGGGTAAGCATCTGGTAAACCTGACTCAGATTTTTCTGATTCGGATTCAGCTTCTTATCCTGGTCAACCATCAGGATAAGTGCCTTAAGCAGGTTGCCTTCACCGTTGTCCCAGAAGTGATCTCCCTTACCGGAACTGGTATTGCCGATGATGACATTGGTCAGCACCTGTGCCATCAGGGTGTCTCCATTTAAGTCTGACATACAGTTCCAGGAATCTCCGTGCTCAGGGTTCACGAGATTGAATACCTTCACCTCATAACCTGCGTTGCGGAACAGTTCCACCGTGTCAGTGTACATTTCGGATTTACTGTCCGTTAAAATAGCAGATTCGCCACGGCGAATAATCTGGAACAATGCGTTACGGATAATAGCTCGGGATTTCATGGTACCTGATGCACCGAAGATGGCAATGTGTCGGTTCAGTCTGGTATCCTTTGGCATACAAACGGCTTTGCCTTTGTACTCACCAAGGATTGTACCTTCCGCTTGACCAATCGGTGTCACCTCAAGGACCTCATTCATCTCTTTTTCATCCATCCAGGATGCGGTACCGTAGATTCCGCTGTCACTTTTAGTAAAGCCACGCGGGTCTCGTTGCTTGCCGTCAAATCGATTGTAAAGCTTGTATACAACGAAAACCGCTGCACCGATCAGTATCATACCGACAATAGCTTTGATACCGTTGGCTGTGAATGCCATTGGAATACACACCAAAGGATTCATATTTACCGGTTTCATCATTGCCTGACCGGTAAGTCCACCGGTGTTCATCCACACAGAGTAGTTACTGAGCACCTGGCTCATCATTCCGCCCAGATACAGAACAGCAAAGGTGCCGAGTACCGCTGCCAGTATGATACCGATAAGTCTTCTCTTATCTTTCAAACAAATTCCTCCGTTCCGGGCCGAGTTCCTCTTCTACCGTGTTTATGTCGATCAATTTTATTTCGACACGTTGGCCCAAGTATTCACGGAGAAAAGCAACCTGGTATGGAAAGCACAGGACGACTACGTCTCGTTCTTTCACATCAAGTGCTTCACTAAGACGAATCAATCTGGCAATATCACCATCCAGGTAAGAATATATATAGACGTCGTCAACGACGGCATCGTATTCAAAAAGCCCTCGATTATAGGATCTGTCTTCGGGCTCGAAAAGAAGACCCAGTATTTTTTCCTTCCAGTCTGGAACTGTGATGAAGCTCAATTGCCTCATACCATCTTCGTTCATTGGAATAAAATAAATGTGGTTATATATTGAGTCAAATCTGAACTCATGCTTCTCGGATTTGTCCGACTCCATTATGGTATTCAAGGCAACTGTCCCGGATTGACCTACAAGAATAGCGGAATCCACTCGGGATATCCTTGAATTCATATTGGCCAGCTCTTGCAATGAGTCACGCGCCTTAAACTCACCCTTACCCGACCATCTCATTGCAGCATCACGCGTATTGTACATGGCATAGCAAGCGTCACCTGCAAATAAGGCCCCGACCATTCTGGTGAAACTCGTCTTGCTCATCTCATCCTCGCTGAGTCTCTTAAGGTCTTTTGCGGGATACATAACGGCTTCGCTGGGTATGACAGAAAGAAAGTCATTGTTTTGAAGTTCAGGTAACCGATATGGTCTTGCTTCGATACCGGTTCGCATACACAAAGCAGCAACCTCTGCGATGCGATGATTTCGTTCCCGGTGTGACTTGTCTCCGGAGAAACGATGGTTTCTGAACGCATCAAGGTAATACTGCTTGGTCTTGGGTTCAATCCATTCCAGTATTGGAAGAGCAGCTTTGTATAGGCGGATGGTTTTCTTGTTTCCTTTTCCCGACACACTCAGGAGTCGGCATGTCATGGTGGTGCCGTTCTGAGTATGGAGAAAGGTTTGCGGGCGAGTCAGTTGATTGATGAGTATCTTGTAGGCATCTTTGTTACCGAGCAGTTGGCGTGAACGATGTGGATACTCACCGACGAATGACAGAAGTGTAATGAGCTGCCAGACCTGACTGCCGGGGATGAAGTGAATCATCAGCGAAGAAACCTCGCGTTGGAAGAAATTGCGCCAACATGACTGCTCTCTTCGGCGCAAATTTCTGTTTTGGATGTTCCAAAACTCCTTGATTTACAAGGATTTTCTTCGTTTTTCTCCATCCTTACGGAAAAGGGGTGCAAAAAATGAGGATATCGTAAGGAGCAATTATGCCCCCGCAATGATGGTTTCATAGAGCATTACCCCCTTGTCCGGCATCGCCTTTTCTTCTATAAACCACATCGGGAAATCATGCTTTGGCACTACATAAACCTCGGTGCGGTCTTCGCTTGCCGATGCACTGCAATAGTAGTGCGAACACACCGATGGATTATCATCCGGAAGGACGTGCATTGCCACAATATCTGCAACCTTATTGACTTCGATATTATCGTGGTCTCGCATCAATCTTTCCGGTCTGTCACGATCATACACATGACGAAAAATCAATACACAGTCCCGATATCGAATTCTTGGCTTGCCTTTAAAGAACTTCTTCATCGCCTCGACCAAATATGCTCGAATGTATTCCGTTGAGCCGGATGCTTTCTTCGGAAGCAAAGCTGGGATCCTGAGGCAGAACCATCCTTCAGCTGTGAATCCCATTTCAACCTTGATAATGTCGGCAATGATTTCATCCACCGTTTTTGCGGCGCTTGGATTACCGGTATAAGCCGGAAGTACTCTGGTTAAAAGGGTGGTCTTTTCGGTAATGGCTTCCAACTTGATTGCCTTCTCATAAGCTGTTTCTATATCATCAGCCTCCAGATACCACCGTACTGCGGCAACCTGTTCGCTCATTCGCTTAATTCCGGTTTCAACCTTGACCATCACCTTATAAAATTTACTGTTCTTATTCATCGGCGATATCCTCCTGCGCATAGAAATTGACCTTCGGCTCGTCTTCACCGTCAAAATCAATGGTTGCGAATAGACACGGTGCATCAGGCAATCTTAGTTTGCTTATCACTCCCGTATTAGGCACAACAATGATATATTTGAGATCTTCATTCGGTTGGAGCAGCTTTGTTAAATGCTCCTCGCCTTCATACAACACTAAGATTTCATATCCCATATTTTCCTTGAGGAAGAACAACTGAGATGGATATGTTGCAGGGTAATGTGCCATCGGGTCGATTTTTTCAATAAACCTTATCAGCACCCAAACCGCAAGAATCATCCGTTGATCCGGCTGACACATCTTATCGAGTGCAAAATAATAACCGCCGCCAACCTCCGTGATCTTGCGCTGTCTTTGGAGACTTTTCAAAACCTTTTCCAGCGCCTGCTCAGGAATCTTCAACATTTTTGTAATCTGAAGTTTTGGCAACGGTCCATATTGTGAGAGCCACTTTATTACGTGTAGCTCATCGTTTTGTAACACATAAACACCTCCTTGTGCGTATTTGATATCAAAATGAGTATTTTACTCGGAATGAGTATGTTCTTTCTGGCGCTGACGAAGAATTGCTTCCAATTCAGCGCGGTCTGTAGTAATCATCTCGTGTTCGGCTTTAGAGGCTTTTACGAGAACCGGCACCTTATTGTTGTTTGAATAAATTAAAGCTTCACCACGCTCAAAACGAGTGATTGACTGAATCTCGGTCTTGGTCAGTTTCAAAACATCCTGAACGTACTTGGCTTCATCCGGCTCAAGGTTGAGAATGATTTTGTTCTTTGAATTATTGATAATGGCACGCCCGTACTTACCATCTTCGAGTCCGAAGAAGTCGCTGAGGTCCTGTGTAGCAGAAACGGCTGCACCACCGAATCCACGAATGGTTTTGAAAATGGTCAAGCAGAACTCTGCAGCTTGTTTATTAGAGCTGGTACCGACAAGCTTCCATATCTCGTCGATCATAACCGCCTTCTTCTTGGTAAGGTCTTTCTTGACTGAGTCCCAAATATAATCGAGGGCAATCATCATACCAACGGGAAGAAGTTTGCCTTTAAGCTCTGACAGGTCAAACACAATATACTTATTTGATAAGTCCACGTTGGTCTGTCGATTAAAGGATTGTGCCGAACCGGTAACAAATCGGCTTACGATAACAGCGATACGCTCGGTCATCTTATTCTCAAGCAGATGCTTGTGCAGGTCTCCGAGAATCGGCATTTGCTTCATCTTCGGAGGAGTTGCTGAGGGATCCTCATAGACCGACTCGTTATCGTGAGTGATACCAAAATCAGCGTAGGTCTTAATTAGTGCCTCATCGAGAAGTTGTTCTTCTTCATTGGTCATATCGGGGATAAGCAATGAGAAGAAAATCATTAACTGCTGAATCTTATTAGCCAGCATCGAACCGAGTTCCACATAGTCCATCGCATCGATAAGCTCCATCTCAGGAGCAATCGTGTGTCTGATTTCCATAATGTTGATGCAGTGCGGAGAACCGGGTGCAATTCGTATAAACTGACCACCCACGGCATTACACGCACGTCTGAACTCATGACCCTTGATAGGTGCCAGGATAAAGCATTGAATGCCGCGCATTCTCATGCGCAAAGCCAAAAGTTGAAGCGTAAAGGTTTTTCCTGCTCCACTGGTGCCGATAAGGTTAAGGTTCGCGTTTTTGTTCTTCTTGGTATTGAACAGATCCACAATACATAGCGAGTTATTATGACGGTTGATTCCAAGCAGAACGCCCGTGTCATCCGAGAGCTCATAGCTCGTAAACATATAGGTGGATGCCGCGCCGCTTGTGAGCACGTTTCTTTTAGCTTTCTTCTCAAGTGAAGGGGCTATCTTTAAAAAAGGCATTACTGAACGAAGCGCGCTCTCCTGTTGGAAACGGCAATCACTCACATACATATCCATCGACTTTAACATATCGACCATTTGTTGCTTGCGCCACATTAGCTCCTCGTATGTTTTGGCGGATATAGTAATGAAGACCGACATATAAAACAAATCTTCATTGTAGTTCGCGATACCGTGCTTGATGTAATAGCCGGCCTGAATGGAGTTTGCAAGTTCCTCATAGTCGGTACTGGTATCCTGCATACCCTTGATTTTAGTACGATTCAGCCTGATACGCTGAGCTACGCGATCAATGGATTTACTTCGGTTCTCTCGGCGCAGATGAACATCAATGTCCACGCCTTCGCCTGCATTGATTAGTGAACTCATCCAACCGGCTCGAACCTTACTTGGATACCCATCACCCTTGATATACAGGAATGTGTAATACAGTCCGTCCATAATCACATAGTTATAATGCTTTAGATCGATTCCTCGCGGAGAAACAAAATGAGCAAAGCGGATATGCGGAACTTCATCGATGCCGATAACTTTATTCTTTGCTGCCATCGTATCAATGACCACACGCTCAACACGGCTCGTAAACGGTTCATCAACGCAAGATTTTCGATTAAAGAACATATATAGAATTTCTGCTGTTGCTTCATCCGGATCCTCGGGCTGAAGAATGTTATTCCCACACTGCATAAAGTACGCTCTGGCATTCTGTTCAGCCGTTTGCATCATACTGAAGATTTGTGAGAAGTCATCCGTTTCATTGCGACGGAGTTCTTCATATTGGAAAATCAAAAAGAAGCGCCTTGTGAGCGCTTCTCGGCTTCCGACATCCTTGATAAGATTGATATAATCTTCTCCAAGGTGCTTGCATTCTTCGCTCGGTTCTGCTTCCAGTTCCTCACGAACCATTGCCACGTGCTTATCGGAGTCAGCGCGTCGAGTGATGGATTTGAATTGTAGTTTCATTGGTGAGATCTTGAGCCAACTCGCAAAGGTGGAGATGATGCTGAACTGCTCATCATCCGAGCGAAGCATAAAGTTGATGGGCTCAATCTCAAGGATCTTAATGTACCTGCCGTCCGTGGTTTCAACGATACCGTGGCGTAGGTCTTTGATTGGTATGAAGTCCTGTACGAACTCAAGCTTTTCTGGCTTTTTTCTTTGCTTTTTTCCTTTTGCGGAGTTGCGCTGGGTCATATTTATATCCCACCCTTCTAAAAGTTAGTTTTCTGCGGCTCATCAGGTAATAGATGATGTGCCCTAAATACTGGAACAGTGAGTCTCCGTCAATTCCCATCATTGCAACTACGCCGAGTGGAATCAGCGTTACTGTCATTACAACGATGCGGATTGTACTCGGCATCGGTATCAGCATCAGCTCCGGATAACCAACAAGCGCGATTAACACCAGTGCTTCGATGGCATTGCGGGGCTCAAGCATTCCGCCCAGGATCTTACCTGAGTCTGTGTAGTTTGCCGGTATAGAGAAGACATTGCTGAACTCCTGATCGTCCATAGCTACACCTTCTTTCTATTCAACGCCGGGTACAACCGACGAATCTTCAAAATTAATCTCTTTCGGTCTGCGCAGGGAAAGACTTGCTTCATAGCTCGGTGTGTTAAGTATGACACCCTCGCCACCGGAGGAATGCACCCACATACGCTCTCCGTTTTCACCGTATCCGGCAAAGAGAAGCACGTGATTCCATCCTTGACCGTCAGCATCCATTAAGAAACCAAGGTCACCCGGCAAGAGCTCCTCGGCTGTAATGGAATAAGAATTATCCCATTGATTCCAAGTCCTTTCTTGAAGACTGACTCCAACCGCCGTTTTATATGTCCAGTCGGTAAATCCGGAGCAATCCAGACCGAAGGGCCTTATAGTTCCGCTTGTGGTAGACCCTGCCGCTGTTACAAGTTTTGGAGTATTCCATTCATCATTCCAGCCTGCAGCCGATTTGCCTCCCCAGAAGTAAGGAACCTTGCCTACAAGAGAAAGCCCGGTTTTTACAATATGCTTACGGGTCTCACTGCAATTTTGTCTCGCAAGGAATGCGATAAGCTCGGTATTTGTAAGCGGAACTGCACTTCCGTTTGATGCTGTGCCGTAAAGCGTCATCTTAAGTGCCTGAGCTCGGCTATCAATAACTTTACCGTAGGTTGTACCAAACTGGCTGTATTCGGCATTCAGATCCAAACCGAAGGCACTGGAAATGACCGTATTATCAAAAGGATGAATGGTGCATTCCAGATACTTGACGATTTCTTTTGTCGGGGTCAAGGTCTGTTTACCTACAGACTGATAATAGGTTGCTGTTCGGGTTCCACTAATCGAACCACCAGAGTATATGGGAAGCGTCACCGTTACGGCAGTATAAGCATCAACCTCAACGGCAACATCCGAAGTTTTTTCTTCATCCTGCACATAGTAGGTCTTTTCAGCGGTTTCATATCGGTACTGAGGAACACCGTTGATCGTGCCGGTCTGGACGATTCTTGTGACCACCGTCATCGTAACTGGCTTATAGGTATAATATGTAACCGGTGTAACAACTTCATTTTCCTTTTCTACCGATGTCACCGGAAACATGTTGCCGGATATTCCCGATAGCTTTGCCTCCAGGTCACTGTCGGTAGCACTGAGCTGATCAACCGAGGTGGAATATGCTGACATGATATATGCAACATCATAACCTGCAGAGCTTTGTGCGTTATTTATAAGTGCATTCATGGAAAGTTCGTAGTCATAACCACCATCCACTATTAGAGTTTCCACCTGAGCCATTGAGGAATCGTATCCAAGACCGATAATATCAGCTATCTTATCCGTTACAGCTTCAAATACCGTAACAATGGTAACCGGTTCGTTTCCATCAAGGCCAAGAGCTCTATTAACCAAAATCCCTGGTAGCTCTACTATGAGCACGATTAAGAAAACCACACACAAACAGATGCAGACGAGAATCTTGAAGAGTGTGTGACGCATTGCCCATGCCGCTGAAATTATTGCACCCCAAGGGCCGCCCGAAGCAGTACCGGCCGCAATTTCTGCTACTGCTTTGCCGCCCTCAACACCGGCTTTTACAGTTGCAGCAGCCACATTTGCTGTTGCTTCTGCACCTTTCGCTGCAGCTTGTTTAGCAACCTCTTTACCGGCCTTTGTGGCTTGTTTTGCAGCTTTTGCAGCATTATTGACCGCACTGCCGTAATTATCGGCGCCGTCACCGATTTGTTGTTTATTCGGCTCTGCCATTATCTGCACCTCCTATATTCAACTGCATTTGGCAGTGTTATTTTCGATTTAAGAAAAGCTAACAGCCGAACCGGAAAAACCGATTCGGCTGCTGCTCATTTGTTTACCTCTTACGCTTGGGAGACTTGATTTCGCCATCACTTCTGGCTTCAGGTTCTCCGTAACGTGAAGGTGTTGATTTATAGCGAACCGTATCAACGTTGACCGTTCGCACGTTGTCGCCGTCATAAACGGGTTTTCCGTTTTCAAAGACGGGTATGCGATCCACGGCAGCCTCACCGTGAATTGCATACCATTGACTCCCGTTGACATCCTCGTATACCTGATAATCTCCACGAGGGGGAGCAAACTGCGAGGTATCGTAGAACATCGTTCCGGAACCGTTCTCGTGTCTGACTTCAAAGTGCCCGTCAAGCCTTTCGGAGCCATCCACAGAAGAAATAGGCTGATCGAATCCTGGCATAAACTGTTGGAAATAAGCCTGGTTATATGCATATGCATCATCGCCGCCCTCTAACTGAGGAGCATCGGCGTGCTGATTCATAGCATACCAGTCTACACCGTTTGCAGCTGTCATAACCGTATGAGGAGCATCCGGTTCATCATAGTAAGCACTGTTGTACCACATAGTGTTGTGGCCATCGTGACTTGCTTCGATAACACCGTCTCCAACGGTTCTGAGAGTTGTACCCTCGGCTGCATCCGGGAATGTGGCAGCAACTTGTGCAGCTTCTGCGGTAGAGCCGGAGAATTGAGGAGCATCGTAGAACGCACCTGCACCCGGACCGCTTGCCATTTGATACCACTGACTGCCATCCGAAGCTGTAACAACGGAATGAGGACCATCAGGTTTTTCAAATTGAGCTGCACTGTACATTGCGACTGAAGTTTCCTTTCCGTCCGTACCCACAACCTTGGCTGCGATCTGACCACCGGTGATTTCGGCACCTGAAACATTCATACCGCTCATATGCGGCATGTAGTTTGCAAGACTTCTATCAGCAATATCTCCGGCAATTGTACCGGACATATTCGGTGTTCGTGCTGCGACGGAAGCGATAGAGTCACCAGTTAACTGCGCACCGTTACGTGCGGCCATACCGCCAAAGACTCTGCCAACAAATCCAATCGTACCACCGGCACCCATACGAGTACCGCCTTGTACAACAGCATCTCGAACATAGCTGTTACCCTTGAACATGTTTGCAAATCCTGACGCAAAACCGCTTGCGGCGGCACCGGTACCTGTGGCAGCAGCTCCACCGAATACGTTACCAGCGCTTCTTACTCCGTGTCCAATGCCGGTGACAACTCTTGCCGCCATCAGAAGTTCCATACCCATACTGGATCCGGTTTGGGCTACGTTAAGCCCCATTGCCGCCAGATAAGAGTCAAACTTCTGCGCAGTTTTGAGGAATGCCAAGGCGCAGAACAACCAGAGGAATACGCTGCCATATCCGGTAGATAAGGCACCACCGTTACCAATATAGGCACCCATCGAGGAGTTGAAGCCTCTCAGGAACCATACATTCATAACGAGCAATAATAGCTGGGATCCAACCATACGGCACCAACTTCTGAAAACCGGCACCGTAACTTTTGAGGCACCCATGGAATACGCCAGAGGTGATGTGTAGCAGAGCACGCCAACCACGACATACCGTTCGACCGTTTCAAGCAAAAGCTTGAAATAGTTCCAACCTAATGCAATCTCCAAGATAACGAGAAGCAATAAACCAACAACGGATATAGTGGCTATGATGGTTGTTAGTCCATTCATTAGCATTGATTCGATTCCTGCAAATGTGAAATCTTCTGCGTTCATCTGAATATCCATCAAGGCTGTGTACGGTGCCGTAGCAATGTCGAGGCACATTGAGAAGATCGGTTTTGAATAACCGATAAGCAGTGCAAACAATGCACTTCTACCAATCAGTGTCCACGGATTTTCCGCATCTGTAACCGGCCCACCGAATATCCGAAATAATTGCCAGACCGTTATGAGGAAGAGAATTGCCCAAGCCGTATACTGCATGACAGTAAAGGCTTTGCTTACGAAGGGGAAATATTCTTCCATGGCGGTCATGTCTGTGCCAAGCGCCTGCAGGAACATACCTGAGACAGCATCCATCAGGTCGGTTACAACAGAACTGACCCATGTGATTATCCCTTCAAATATCCAGTCAAGCATCGGCTATCACCTCCATCCCTGCTTGACCCGGATGCTTAAATGGTGACAGTGCCACCACCGCCGCCACCACCGGGCGAGTAATTTCCGCCGGCGATGAGAGGCTGCAAGTACGCAACGATGAAGCCAAGAGAGTTTAGAATAATCCAAGTGATCACGATTCTCTTGAGCCACTGCGTTGCTTCGTCCACTGCACGCTGATTTCGCGAAACCATTCGGATAATCAGGGCAATGGCGCCCACTGTGACTGCCACGATGGTACTGATCGCTACAATCTGACCGTAAATATCCTGCATAATCGCCGAAAAGCGATCCCAGATAGTTGCGGCCATAACAGGTTGCATCGAAAAAAACATTGCCGACGCAGCACCAACGAGCGACCAATAGGCGGAATTCAGGTTATTCCTACCCAGCCTGAGTTGCTTGATCATGCCTGTGTACCTCCTTTTTCAGAATTCGGGCAACAAAAAAAAGCCGTCTCTTTCAAGCATTTCTGCTAAAAGAAACGGCCTCGTCTTCACCCGAGCCCACTTTTGGACGATACAAGTATAACACATTTTCTTTTGCTTGTCATCGGCTATTTGTCGGCTTTTTATAGGCGATTTATAGGCACTTTATAGGCTTTCAAACAAGGTAAGCATATCAAGCCAAAAATCCATTCCTGCAACCGGTGTTGACCACAAACGAATTGAAAGAATTGAAATTGCCTGCTGACGAAGCCGATAGTAGACTCTTCCGGACATTCTAAGTTCTTCAAGAATCTCAAGATGCGTCAGTTTGTCTTCACGAATGTATGTCTGATAAATCACGTCATATAGTTTCTGACCATTACCGGGCTTATGTGATAATACAGTCAACGCCTCGTTTACACGGTCAAAAAGCAATCTGGACTTAAGAATGCCTTCCATACGGTTTTCCATCTTTCTGTTGCCAAGTGCCATTTCAAGGTCCATTTGATCAATCAACTTGTCCACACCCTCAAATGGTTCATCCAATTCTTCAGCGATGCTAACCGGCAAACACTCCAACAACCAAGCAATATTTCGATAATGCTGCAAAAGAAGCAGCGTATTGTGATAGCTTTTGCGATTTTTTTCTTGCTGAGCCTTTCGAACCTTTTCATTGTCGATTTGGTGATCACCGAGGATCCCACGCTTTGTCAGAAGTGAAATAAAAGCGTCTGACTGCGCTAAAATGCGTTCTTCTTGCTGTTCATACAGCGATTTTCCGTCTGTTTGGCGGGTCATATGTAAACATCTCCTTTGCAATTATCGTTATATCCACAGGCTCACAAGGGCCTCGGATTTTACTCGTATCTATAACAGGAGGGTAATATAAACTCTTACCCTTGCAGTCATATATACACTTCTTACAATTCGAGTGAGAAAAATACGCGTGTAATATATATGGGTCAAAAAGTGCAACGCGATTTTGAGCCGAAGTGTTTTCTGCAGATTCGGCACAATCTGTAAGAAGAATTCGACTGTACAATGCTATCAGTCTTCCAAGGTTCTCCTGATCGGAACCCACTTTCTGCTCATTCTTTGCCAAAATGCGTATTTCGGCAATTATACGCTCAATTTTCTCATACTCCGGGATTGAAACCTCTGTATCACGTGGATACAGTTTATTAAAAATGAGGCAACCGAAGGCGCCAGGTAGACGTTGCAGCGTAAAAACATCCCCATGTTTTTGAAAGAAACGCCACACTTTAGTCTTTTCCCAGTTCCATCGTTGTCCCAGGGTTTCCAAAGTCAATACGGCACCGAACTTACCGAACTGTATAGTTGGTGCCAAAAAAGAAAACGCATTTTCCAGATCTTCTGATACCGTGTGGCACCACAGATCCAACCATGCGTCTGCTTCGTCAAAAGTATAATTTTGCTCAACGAGTCTATTGGTGATGTTGCGAGGAAGGCAGAGGAAACCATATCCTTCTGTTGCGTACACTGAACCATCAAGACATTCCTCGCCGGAACACTTCACAACCCAATCCGTTATTTCGTATGTAAGCTTCTTTGTCTTACTGTTTAATGAATATCTGATATAACCGAGCTCAGAGAGTGCAGAAAGCGCCTCAAGGCTCTGTGCGCGGCTTCTGGAGCTAAGTATACTCTTTAACCCCACAACGCCTCCAGACCACATTCCAGGGCTTACAGCGTTAATGTGGCCGCAATAAGAAGCTTGTCCCTTACGGAACGCTGCACGGGATGCAAGCTTCGCCCAGGCACTCATGATACCTTTGCCTTCAGGCAGATGATTTCGGGGTAATTTAACCCACTGATACTTCATCAAGCATTTCATAAGAGACAACTCCTTTCTTTCATTTTTATTTATATAATCTTAGTCCTTGATTCTGACATGAAGCCCATTGAGGTTCGCAATACGAATTCCTCGTAGATACCAAAAGGACCCCAACTCAATACGAGTAGGGATCCATTCTCCATTAATATTCACTTCGAGGCATTCTCCGCAATGAAGCCCTCCATAAAAATCCAGTAATCCAAACCGGATATCCATTCGACCACTCTCGTGATCATAAATCAGTACACCTTCTCTCATACAAGGTCTCCTTTCAAAATGGCAGCTACAAATAAAATAAGCCAGGCAGGGTAGCTAATCCTGTCTGACTTTGTGGCAGTATTGAATTTTTTGCTGGTTGAATTGCTATCCTCCTTTGTGATAACATTAGGTTTACAATCTTATCCGCGCAGATAACATCCCTCGTCGTGGTCAATGATTTGGGACAAGCACCGGAAACGCCCTAATTAACGGGATTTCCTGTGTTGGTCCTATTATAACACACTCACATACCCTGCACAATACCGCCTGTTTTTTCTATCAGTTCACTGTCTGTTACTTTTATTACCATATGCTTATTTTCTTTATTCGAGGGCGATATTTTTGTTATTTCGATATCATAATATCGGGCTCCCTTTTCATCAACCGTTGCAATTATCTGAGCTTTACCGGTTTTCACTTCATAGCTCATTGCAATGGGAACAGCACCGTCAGAGGCAACATTTTTTGTCATAACTCCGTAAACTCCACGGGAGTTGTTGTCACAAAGAATGCCTATGCTGTCACTTAAAAAGCTGCCGCAGAGCTCACCTGCCTTGCCGCTTTGTCCCTTATAGCAGCCGCTGACCTTTGCTGAAACAATATCTCCGTCACTCAAAGGTAAAATTTCTCCCGTATCAATATCACACACTCCGTGACCGAGACCTGCAAAGATTTTGCTGCCTGGCTCATAAAACGTCAGGGTACCTATGCCTGCTGCACTGTCTCTTATCCACATGCCCGCCTTATATTTTCCCTCTGAAATGCTGTAAGCGGTATTCAGCACAGTGTTATAATGTACAGAATTTCTCACATACTCAATTTTGAAGGAGGTCTTGCTGCCTTGTGAAATAAGATTTGACACTTCGTTGCTGCTTGTAACCTTTTTGCTGTCAATTTTCAATATTACGTCACCTACTTTAAGGCCTGCATTTTCAGTCGGTGACACATCGCCTGTGGCTGTGTCTACAGTTTCAGCCTTGACGATAACCACGCCTTCAGTGAAAAGACGCAGACCGAAAATTTCGCCTGAGGGCACAACATAATGTCTGCTGCTGACAGTAAGAGAAGAGTTTTTAATCGGTATGGCTCCTAAAAGACTGACACTGACCTTATAGTGCTTTTCTTCATTTTCGCTGCCTTTGATTTCGTGGGCTGTGTCATCACTGTAAGTGACCTTAAACAGGTTGTTTACCCCTATTTCCTGCCCCTGAAGGGTGTAAATTTCATCAGGCACCGTATAAAAGCCATAAACCGTAAGCGAGAGCGTTAAAACGGTGATAGCTATGATTAAACATTTAAAGAACTTTATTCCTTTAACCATTTTTCACCTCCGCTTGCGACTGTTTTTTTCAGCCGCAGTTATATTTTCAGCGAAAGAGCGAAAAATATTATTTATAAAAATTAGTAAAAAAAATGTTTTTTGGTACGCAGTTAAGAACGACTAAAAACATCTTTATTAGTCGCCTTGGCTTTTTGTCATACTATCAAAAAGACAAATATAACAAAAGACCTGCAAAGCAAAATCGCTCAGCAGGCCCTGACTTTATAATAAACTAGTCCTGACGTGTCATTATCTCTGCGGTCAACAACTTCTTTAATGCAGTGGCTTCCTCGCAATTTATAATTCATAATTTACTTATGCTGATAGCCTCTGACATAATCAACCTTAAATTCAGCAGGCCAGTTTTCTTAGGGAATTTTGCTAATCACACCTGAGGTCCACACCGTTTTCACAGCTGATCTCACAGAAAAGTATAAGGTATTCGGGATTTTGTGAAACACCGCCGGTAGAAAGTCTGCATGTTTCAACACCGTTTTCATTCACCTTTTAATCTTTTTTCTATCACTGCAATAACCTTATCAGTTGCCTTGCCGTCACAGCCGTCCATTTCTCTTTTGCAAAACTCTGCAATTTTTTCCTTTGAGGAGTTTTCACCTGCTCTTCGAAGTGCAGTGAGAAGCTCATCGCTTGAATAGATAATTTCACCGGGCAGATATTTCTCATAGTCAAGATAAAACTCACCCTCGTACTTTTTATAGTCAGGTGCATAAAAGACCATAGGCTTGCCCATAAGTGAAGCATCGAACACTATTGAGGAATAGTCTGTGATAATTACATCAGCAATGGCAATAAGCTCTGTTGTAGGGTCAGCGGTGTAATCCTTGACCCTTGAATAGAACATACCTTTGATATATTGCTGATTCATAAAGGGATGTCGGCAAAGAACAAAAACCTCATCGTCATCAAGCTCATCATTGAGCTTTGCCCACTTGATTTTCGGGTCAAAATCAGCAATCTCACCGTCTTCCTCTCTGAAGGTCGGGAAGTAAACATAGACCTTTTTATCTCTGAGAAGAGGGTGCTTTTTGCATATTTCTTCACGCTTATTAGCATACTTTGTATCTTTTACAATAAGGTCACTTCTCGGCGTACCCGTTGAAGTGGTAATATCCATATCCACACCGAAAGCATGGCTATAAAACTGCCTTACATATTCTGAGGAAACACACACATCGGTATACTGTGAATGTGCTTTATATTCATCTATAGGTGACACAAGGCTTGATGAGTCAAGACCGAAGCGCCTGAAGGCACCGCCTGTGTACCATATCTGGATAACACCCTGCTCAGGTCTCAGTCTGCAGGTACGAAGGCAATCAATATAATCATCTGTCACAATAACCTTGCTGGTGAGAATATACTTTCTTATTTTAACAAGATCTTTCAGCTTATGAGGTTTGGTTTTATACAAAGCTGCTTTTTCACCTTCATATGCCGAATAAACAGTGCCAAGATTTTCAAGGAAATGACCGTCGGCACGTGAGGAATAAAAGAAAACCCTCTGTTTGATTTTTTTCCTTTTATAATATGCTGTTATAAACAGGCCTATATATCTTATAATGAGCTGAGTCAGATTTGAAAGAAATTTTTTTGTTTTATCCCCGGCTTTTTTAAGAGTGACCTTTCTGAAATATATGCTCTTATAGGTGCGGTACATTTTTCTGCATGAGGAAGGCAGAGCCTGCTGATGAGCTTTAAGATAGGCTATTGCTTCATCCTCTGTATAAGGCAGATAAGCACCTCTGTGAGACAGCTTTTTAAAGCGTGAGTGAGAATAGAGCTTATACATATCCGCCACTGCATTGTTGCTGAAAGAAAAGCGGATGCCGTTGAGATGCTCTGTTCTGAAAAGCTTATTGCAGAAGAACAAATCGAGAGCATAAGTGTCATCATCATGGTGGGTTCTTGTCTGCTTAATATCGGAATAATAGCTTAAATCCGAAAAAGAATATTCCGAAACAGTATTGCCATCAAACTTAGTCAGCGGTGATGTTGAAAAGCCGTATTTATCCTTGCCCTCAAGAACACAGTAATGGCGCATAAGGATTTTCGGGTTGAGTCTTGCAAAGCCGTCCTGATACATTATGTATTGCGTTCTGCTTTTTTCCAGAGAATTGTCTTTAAATTCACCAAGACATTCAGCCTCAACAAAAACAACATTTTCGCTGTTTTTCCATTTCTCAGGAAAAACATCCCTGAGTCTGCTGTCAACGAGCAGCTCAAAAGAAGGCATGGTCTGCATAAATATTGACGAAACCTGAATTGAGAGTCTGTCAGCCTTATGGTGGCTTTCATCGTCACTCATGCCTATGCACACTGTGGCTTTGGGATTTTCGGCCATTTCTTTTTTAGAGGTAATAAGTCTGTCGCCGTAAAAAATATCCTTATTTTTTTCCATTATTGCTCTTTTGCCGGATTTTGAGAGCTTGGAAACAAGGTCTGTTATAGCATCGGCATATTTTTTTATTTCCTCTTCACTCAGTGACCAGAAGTGTCTGTAATAGCTGTAAAGCAAAACAGTAATCTCTTTATGATAAATCTGGTCTATATAGCACACAGACTGCTTTTTAAGCTCTTTTCTGTCAAAGTGTGTTATCGCTGTTTCTGCTGCGGTATGGAAGGCAGCCTGAGCCAGAGTAATAATATATTCATAGGCATCAAGATAGTGCTCAATAGGCACATCTGATACACCTTCATTATCAACAGGATTTATGTAAGACACAAGGCCCTTGCTTGAAACTGTTATATTGTCACTTTCAAAAGCGCAGGGAATTGAAAAAGCTGCTTCTCTTGCCTTGCCGTATTTTCTGAAACGGATACCTTTTTCATCCAGCTTGCTCTTGAGAAAGAGCTTATTGGTAACGGCAGGGTTCCAGATAATATCCGTGTCAAACTTATCAATTTTCTTTCTTCGTGAGAGTATACCCGTACTTGTGAACTCGTGCTTGCCGTAAATATCAGAGCTTGCCATAGGGGCAATGCAAAGATCTGCCTGCTCCTGCTCGGCACACTCATAAAGCCTTTTAATGAGATTCTCTGAAAAAATTACATTCTTATCGCAAAAGGCAACATATTTACCCCTCGCAAGATCTATGCAGTGGTTTCTCGCCTCGGAAATGCTGTTTGTTTCAAGGCGGATATAACGAAAGCGTGAGTCACCCAGATATGACTGCATAATTTCTTTTGTTTCATCAGTGCTTCCTGCATCGCACAAAAGGATTTCTATATCACTGAGTGTCTGATTTTTAAGCGAATCAAGTGCATTTTTAAGGTTTATGCCATAGCTTCTTATAGCTGCAATAACCGTTACCTTCACTGCCAAAGATATTCCTCCCTTACTGTGTCAGCGATGCTGCTGCTTTTAAAAATAGCTCATCTTCTTTAAAGCTATCATTTTTTTCTGTACTCTTTACTTCTTCGTCGGGAGTAAGACCCGTATTCTCAAAGCTGACTGTACTGTAGGGCACAATCTTACCCGTACAAAGAAGCAAGGCACTGCCGTCAGAAAGCTCAAAGGCTTCTCTTACAAGGGCATCACCTGCAGTGGCACTGCCAAAAAGCCTGCCCTTGGAAAAGCTCCTCATATTATCGGCAAAAAGCTCTGCCGCCGCTGCTGTTGTGTCTGAAACAAGCACACAAACAGGCAGATTAATTTCACCCGGTGAGGTTGTGTAGCTTTTTATCACGTTGCCCTTTTCGTCGGTCACGCTTGCCGCAGCCTTTTCTTCACCTGTCATAGGCACAAACAAATCAAGGGTTTTCACTGCATTGTCATAGTTGAGACTGCTGTTATCTCTCAGGTCAATGACCACACCCTTTATGCCTGAAAGCAAAAAGGTGTCAAGTGCTTCACTGACCTTATCGGCAGTTTCGCTGTAAAATTCACGGAGCTCAATATACCCTATATTTTCATAAACTCCCATGGTGAGAGACTGAGCCTCATAGCCCTTTTTGATTGTGACATTTGTCTCTTTTTTATCTCTTTTATATATTATATTGACGCTCTGTGTCAGGCTGTCGTCGAGCTTTGAAGACAGCTCATCAAAATTGCTTTTATTCACCTCAATGCCGTCAAAGGCTGTGATAATATCGCCTTTTTTAAGACCTGCTGCTTTGGCATTTGAGCCCTCGTAAACGGCTGTGATCTTGATTTTTCCCGATGAAGTTTTAGTGTACTCGGCTCCGATACCGTCCATATCGCCCTGCATTTCCCTTTTATATCGGGCATATTCATCCTTTGTCATATACTGTGCATTTTCACCGAGAGCATCAACATATCCCTGAGTCAGAGCACGGCGCAGGGTTTCTTCACTGACATTACCGTAATAGTTATTCTCTATAACACCTGCAACCTCGTCAAAATATTCATATCTCTGCAGCTTTTCGGGCATTCCCTGAAGGACGCTGTCATATTTATCCTTAATAAACAAATAGGTGGCAAAGCAGGAAACAAACATAAGTATAAGAGTAATACCCAGTGATATTCCCAAGGATATTTTTCTATTCACCCTGACATCTCCCTTCAGATAAAATGCAAAACCGAGGGATAGGCTTTCTATCCCTCTTAAGGTTTAAGATTATGGCTTTTTAACATAGTTTGACGGATTTTTCTTTTCACCGTAATAACGAATTTCAAAGTGAAGATGAGGACCCGTTACGTTACCCGTACTGCCGACTCTGCCGACCATCTGACCCTTTGAAACCGTGTCACCAACACTGACATATCTCACAGACATATGTGCATAAAGGCTCGAATAGCCGTCGCCGTGGTCGATGAGCACATAAATGCCGTAGCCGCTGTTGCTTGTAACAGCCGTAATTACCTTACCTGCTCTTGTGGCATAAACAGGCTTGCCTGTTATTCCGCCACCTGCAATATCAATGCCGCCGTGGAAGCCCCAGCCTGAAATGCTGGCATCTCTGTAGCCATAGCCTGAGCTGATATAGCATGAAGCACCGCCAAGAGGCCATGCCCATGATGCATTGGAGTTATATCCCCCACCGCTGCCTGCCGGCTTGGTGGTTGTCGGGTTGGCATTTGCACCTGCAAGAGTGGTGGACTGCTGATTTGATGTGGCATAATATTCGCTGAGTATTTTATTGATTTCCTCGTCAGCTGCCTTCTTTTCAGCTTCAAGCTCTTTTATATAATTCTGATAAGCACTGCTGGTTTTATCAAGTGAAGAAATGTATGTTTCAATTTCCTCATACTTGCCTTCAAGGTCTGCCATAGTGCGCTTGTGCTCAGCCTGCTTGGTGAGCAGCTCACTCTTTTTCTCAACCTTTTCTTCCTTTTTAAGCTCAAGCTCACTCTTTTTGCCGTCATAGGTCTTCTTATCTTCTTCCAGCTCTTTTTCCTGCTCACGAAGCTCTGTTACCTTAGCCTTGAAATCATCAATAACCTTTTTTTGATTTTCTGAGGTACGCTTCATCATTTCGAGTCTTGTAAGGAATGAAGCAAGAGAATCTGCACCCATGAGTATTTTAAGTGTTGACTCATTTGAGCCCATATATGCGGCTCTGAGCTGCTGAGCCAAAAGGTCACTTGTTTCCTCAATATTCTTTTTTGTCTTGACAATTTTCTTTTCAATTTTAGAGATTTCTTCCTCAAGAATTGTAATTTCACTGCCAAGCTGCTTAAGACGCTTGTTGAGCTCATCAATTTCTTCGTCAACAACGCTTATCTGTGTCTGCAGGTTTGTTGCCTTACTTTCAACAGTTTCAATCTGATCTTCAAGAGTATCAAGATATTCCTTCTGTGATTCCTTTTTATCCTTAAGCTCTTCCAGCTTCTTTTTGTTAGCCGCAATTTTATCGTCAATCTCGTCTATTTTATCCTCAAGCTCTGTTTTGGTTGCTGCCGAAGCAGTATTTGAGGGTGCCGAGAAAGCAAGTGCAGTAAACACTAAGGTGAAACACAGCAAAACACACAGTATTTTCTTATTCACCTGATCACTCCTTAGTTTTATTTTTATTATCAGTTAGGATTTTTAACATAGTTGAGGGGATCTTTCTTTTCGCCGTAATAGCGTATCTCAAAGTGAAGATGAGCACCTTTTGTGTTGCCCGTGTCACCCACTCTGCCTATCATCTGACCTTTTGTAACAGTGTCGCCGGTGTTGACATATCTTGCTGACATATGACCGTAAAGGCTCGAATAACCGTCACCGTGGTCAATAACCACATAAATGCCGTAGCCTCTTGGGTCATAGCTTGTTACAGCGGTAATAACTCTGCCCGATCTTGTGGCATAAACAGGTGCACCGTGAAGTGCGCCGTTACCGCCGGCTAAATCTATACCTCCGTGGAAGCTCCAACCTGAAATGCTGGCATCTCTGTATCCGTACTTTGAGCTGATATAGCACCAACGGTTGCCTATAGGCCACGCCCATGAATCGTTAGTCACATAGTCTGCCTTGCCGCCTGAGGAGCCTCCCCCATTCGGGTTGGCATTTGAGCCTGCAAGAGTGGTGGACTGCTGATTTGATGTGGCATAATATTCGCTGAGTATTCTGTCGATTTCAGCATCTGCCTCTTTTTTATTTTTTTCCATTTTAGCTATATAGCCTTTATAAGCTGCACTCGATCTGTCAAGCTCGGCAACATAGCTCTCAATTTTATCATAGCTTGCCTGAAGCTCGGCTCTTGCCTTGTCGTGCTCAGCCTGCTTTGCTTTCAGGTCTTTTTTCTTTTCAACTGCTTCCTCTTTTTTGATGTCAAGCTCTGTCTTTTTGTCGCTGAGTGCCGCTTTATCTTCCTCAAGTTTTTTCTTATCCTTTTCAAGCTGAATGACCTTAGCCTTAAACTCATCTATGAGCTTTTTGTCAGCCTCTGAGGTTCTTTTCATCATTTCAAGGCGTGTCAGGAAGGATGCAAGTGAATCGGCACCTAAAAGTATCTGCAGGTCTGAATCGTCACCCTTCATATATGCCGCGCGTATTCGCTTGGCAAGAAGGCTGCTCGACTCAGCTATATTGTCTTCAGTTTCTTGAATATTCTTTTCTGTTTTTTCTATATCCTCTTCTATAAGGGCAATTTCACTGCCTAACTGCTTGAGCTTTTTGTTAAGCTCCTCAATTTCGGCATCAATGGTGCTGACCTGAGTCTGAATGGCAGTTGCCTTTGCCTTCATAACATTTATCTGCTCCTCAAGAGCCTCAAGATATTCCTGCTGCTTTTCCTTTTTCTCTTTAAGCTCATTGAGCTTATCCTCAGCAGCATCTATCTGCTTGTCATATTCTCTGATATCATCCTCAAGCTCGGTCTTTGTCTTTGCCGAGGCAGTGAGCACATCGGGAGTGAGAATCAATGAAGTAAGCATCATTATGAAGCAAAGCAAAAGGCATAATATTCTGTTTTTGGCTTTCATATCATTTCCTCCCAAAACTTTATTGAATGCAGAATGCTTACTGAATGCAGAATGCAGAGTGCAGAGTGCAGAATTGCGAGTAAGTTTTTATCAAAACCAAAGTCTCTGCCCGCCAAATTGGTCAGCAGTGAAGTTTACATAAATCTGAAAGGGGTCACAATCGACGGCAGTGGGTATTTTTACCCGACCGACTCTGCAGACGAAAACTATATGCCTGATAAAAGTCAACCTGCGACCACAATTCTGCACTCTGCATTCTGCATTCATAAGGGCACAGCTTTGCACAAGGACGTTCGCCCTTGTGCAATAAATTAAATATCGTTAGCTTCGCTGCCCTCTTTTTTAAGATATTTTCTTATAGAAACAAGGCTGCCTATTGAGCCGAGAAGTATGCCTGAAACAAAATATCCCAAAATAAGAAGGGGCAGATAATCCATGAGTGATATGCCCTGAGAACCGAACATCTCAAGAAGTGAATTCATTGACATACCCTCAAAACGTTCAACTATTATTGTTATTATCAGAGCAAGAGCACCTGAAACTATGCCTATAAAGATACCTTCAATCATAAAGGGCCAACAGATGAACATATTTGTTGCACCAACGCTCTTCATAACCTGAATATCTATCTTTCTTGACACCATCGTGATTCGGATAGTGTTTGAAATAATAAACAGTGAAACTATGCCGAGCACTATAACGAGAACTAAGCATATAGCAGTAACTGAGCTTTGCAGTGTAGAAATCTGATTGACGAGCTCGTGGCTCTCACGCACGCTCTGCACATTTTCCGTTGCTTCAATAACGGCAAGGGTTGAGTTGAAGTTCTCTAAGTTACCCACTGAAATTCTGTAGGAATGAGGCAGAGGATTTTCAATAATGCCGTCAAAAAGACCTTCGTCAACGCCGAACTCTTCAAGCTGCTCCTCATAGCCCTGCTCCCTTGAAACAAACTCAACAGCAATAACATCGGGGATAGCCTTTAAGTCCTCGCCCACCTTAACAACGGCGGCATCGTCAATATTTTCTTCAACGAACGCCACAACAACATTCTGCTTTTCCATATCCTTAACAAGGGTCTGGATGTTGAGAAGTATAATCAGTGACAGACCCACGAGCAGCAAGCATGCAGTCAGCACGCTGACAGATGACACTGACATGCTGCGGTTGGCTATCATGTTGTGAATACCCATTTTGGTCAAATAGTTTGTGTTAAGACCGCCTGAGGTTCTGCGCTTATGCTTATGGTTTTTCTTTTTGTTATCAGCCATTTTCGCTTACCTCCGGGGTTTCATTTTCTTTGTACGCATCTGAGTTTTCGTCAGTCGGCACATCCGTTTTTGCCACTTCTGCCTTGGTGCTGTCTTCTTCGAGCTCATTTGCCGGCTCTGCAACTTCAGCTAATGGCACATCCTTCACGGGTACAGCAGCCTTAAGAGCTGAAGCATCAGGTCTGTGAGGCACAGCCTTTGCCTTGCTGCCCGCAGGAATATCGGAAATAATCTTTCCGTTTTCAATTGTAACAACTCTGTGGTCAAACTGATGCACGAGCTCAAGGTCGTGAGTAACAACCACCACTGTTGCACCAAGTGAATTGATTTTGTCAAAAAGCCCCATAATATCGCTTGAAAGCACAGGGTCAAGGTTACCCGTAGGCTCATCGGCAATAATAACGTGAGGATTGTTAACAAGAGCTCTTGCTATGGCAACACGCTGTCTTTCACCTGTGGATAACTGATTGGGGAAACAGTCATGCTTGTCCGAAAGGTCAACGAGCTTTAAAACATAGCGAACCCTCTTTGTGATTTTCTTTTCACCCATACCAATAACTCGAAGGGCGAAAGCAACATTATCATAAACGGTCATTTTCGGAATAAGACGGAAATCCTGAAAGACAATGCCCAGCATACGGCGAAGATAGGGAAGATCCCTTTTCTTCATACGCTGAAGATTATAATGTCCCACAGTTACAGAACCTGCGTCAACATTTTCCTGACCCATAATTACATTAAGAAACGAACTTTTACCGGCACCCGAAGCACCGACTATAAAGACAAATTCACCGTCACCGATTTTGACATTGACATTATCAAGGGCAACCGCACCGTTTGTCTTATATCGCATTGATACACCGTTAAATTCTATCATACTATTCTCTCTCTCTTTAATCTTGGTTGAAGTGCCTTATTATTATAATCGACGGCACTCACCTCTTATGAGTTCTTCCTCTGCGGAAAGAATATTAACAATGGACTGCGGTCAACCTGCGACCGCAATTCTGCATCCTGCATTAATATTTAACCGGCTTAGCATCAAGATACTTCTTTACCATTAAAGCAACTTTAAATACAATGGCATCGTCAAACTCACGAAGGTCAAGACCGGTGAGCTTTTTGATCTTTTCAAGTCTGTAAACAAGAGTGTTTCTGTGAACAAATAGCTTTCTTGATGTTTCTGAAACATTAAGGTTATTTTCAAAGAATTTCTGTATTGTGAAAAGTGTTTCGTGATCAAGACCGACAATTGAGCCCTTCTTGAATATTTCCTTAAGGAACATTTCACAAAGAGTTGTGGGAAGCTGATAAATAAGTCTTGCAATGCCAAGATTTTCATAGGTAACAATTGTCTTTTCGGTGTCAAATACCTTACCGACCTCAAGAGCAATCTGTGATTCCTTAAAGGAACGGGGAAGATCCTTGATTGTATTTACAATTGTGCCTATGCCGATAACAGCATTGATGTAGTATTCTGTATGAAGTGAGTCTGCAATGCTTCTTGCAAGCTTTTCAAGGTCTTTGATATCGTTGCCTGAGCGTACCTCTTTAACAAGAGCAATATCTGTTTCATTGATATTGATAACGAAATCCTTATTCTTATCAGGGAAAAGAGCCTGAATTGACTCGCTGACAGAAATTTCGGATCTTTCTGCCGTTCTGATTAAAAGAGCACAGCGTGAAACCTCGTTGTTAAAGCCGAGCTCACGGGTCTTGAGATAAATGTCACCGGGCAGAATATTGTCAAGAATAACATTCTTAACGAAATTGCTTCTGTCAAACTTAACATCATAATACTGCTTGATACCGCCGAGTGAAATTGAAATAAGGCGTGCAAAGGAAGCAGCACTCTCATCGTTGCCGTCAACAAAAATAGCACTGTCGGGATGATTGTTTGTGCCTATAGCAAGGTAGGTTTTGCCGCCGATAACCTTCACATCTGCTGACATGAGAACATCTTTCATATCGGCAACACCGTTTTCGCCTATTCTGCTAAGGTCACTGCAACAAACGATTGTGCCTGTTGAGTCAACCACACCGATAGTACGGTCAATAGCATCCTTCATCTGATGGATAATTCCCTGAAATAACCTGTTAGACATATTTAATGTCCCCCCAACTTTAAAATTCGTGTTATTGGATATTTTGACTACCGTCATTTTTACCATTATACACAATCTATCGGCATTTTGCAATATAAACAGGCGATTTTTTTGGATATTTTTTCAAAAAATTAATTTCAGAGCTATATTTTTTGTGATTTTCAGCATTTATAGACTGATTTTCAGCCTATTTTCCGTCAAAATAACATTGTGAATTTTAACCAAATAAAGCGTTTAAAAATCACAAACAGCAGAAAAACACGCAATTTTGTTGTTAATTTAGCCAAAAACAACAAATGAATATAAAATGCAAACCGCAGCTCCTGACTACTGACTCTGACTCTTGCATAATACCCTTTCTTTGTGATATAATTATAAAGATTATTTTAATCTTACGGAGGTAAGTTATGGAAAGAAAGAAAATTGCGGCAGGAGTAACACTCTGCACTCACAAAACAAATCAGTTCAAAACCTCTGCCGTATCAGTGAATATTATTACTCCCCTTGAAGAAAATGTGAGCGAAAAGGCTCTGCTTGTGCATCTGCTTGCAAGAACAAATAAAGACTGTGCCACACTGACACAAATGAACAGACGCCTTGCATCACTTTACGGTGCAGTGCTTTCACCAAACGCAATGAAACTGGGTGAAGCTCAGGTGCTCACACTGACTCTTGTGACAATAGATGACCGTTTTGCCCTTAAAAGCGAAAGCATTCTTAAAGAGGGCATAAAACTCCTTATGAGCTGTCTTTTCACCCCCGATATTACGCCCGAAGGCTTCAAAAAAGAAAACCTTGAAAGAGAAAAGCGACTTCTTTCTGAGCGTATTGACAGCGAAAACGATGACAAGATTGCCTATGCCTTAAAGCGTATGACAGAGGAAATGTGCTGCGATGAAACCTACTCAGCTTCACCTCTGGGCACAAAAGAGAGAATAAGTGAAGTAACCGGCAAGGAAGTTTTTGAGGTGTGGAAAAAGCTCCTTCTTACCTGCCCGGTGCAGATTAATGTTACAGGCAGCTTTGATGAGGACAAGCTCACCGGTATTATCAGACCTTATTTTGAGCGCCTTGAAAGAAAAGACAGCGATATAGTTTACCCTCACACCGAGTTTATCTCAGAGAGCTACGGCACTAAGACTGTGACAGAAAAGCAGAAGGTGCAGCAAGGCAAGCTGGTTATCGGCTTCAGAGCCGGCATGACCTATGATATGGATAACTTTGCCGCCATCAAGGTGATGACCGCCATTTTCGGCAGCGGTACCTTCTCAAAGCTGTTTATGAATGTCAGAGAAAAAATGAGCCTTTGCTATTACTGTAGTGCAAGACTTATTTCACAAAAGGGCATCATTGCCGTGCAAAGCGGTGTTGAAACAGAAAACACTCAGAAGGCACTTGAGGCAATACGCCACGAGCTCGACGAGGTAAGACAAGGCAATTTCACCGATGAAACCCTTGAAGCGGCAAAGCTCAGCCTTAAGGAAGGATACCTCAGTGTCAGCGACAGCGTGCTGTCAATTGACGGATGGTTCACCTCACAGTGTCTCTCAGGTGACTTTACGGCACCTGAGCAGTACATTGCCATGACAGATACAGTCAGCCGTGAAGAGATAATTGTTGCTGCAAATATGGTGACAGAAGACACGGTCTATATTTTAGAGAGTGAAAAGGAGGCAGAATAATGAACTGTGAACTCAGAAAAAATGAGCTTTTAAATGAGCAGTATTATGAAATCGACCATGACAGCGGTCTTAAGATATTCGTTATGGAAAAGCCTGACTATTCAGGCGCCTTCGCAATGTTCGGCACAAAATACGGCAGTGTTGACACCTGCTTCAGAATAAAAGGCGAAGATGAATTTACAAGCGTACCTGAGGGAATTGCCCACTTTTTAGAGCATAAATTATTTGAAAGTGAAGAGCTTGATGCCTTCGAGCGTTTCAGTAAAACAGGTGCAAACGCAAATGCCTTCACATCCTTTGACCGTACCTGCTATATCTTTCAGTGCAACGGCAACTTCAAAGAGAATTTAGAGATACTTCTTGACTTTGTCAAGGCTCCCTATTTCACTGAAGAAACAGTGCAGAAGGAGCAGGGCATCATCGGGCAGGAAATCAGAATGTATCAGGATAACCCCGACTGGCAGGTGCTGTTTAACCTTCTCAGAGGCATTTATCATAATAATCCCGTGAGAATTGACATTGCAGGCACAATTGAGTCTATAGCCGAAATTAATGCAGAGCTTCTCTACTCCTGCTACAACACCTTCTATAACCTTAGCAATATGGCACTCTCTGTTGCAGGCAATGTAACTAAAGATGAGGTTATTGCGATTGCAGATAAAATGCTCAAAAAAGAAGACAAGGTTGAATTTGAGCAGATTATTCCCGAAGAAGACAAAAATGTAGCTCAGAGCTGTATTGAAGAAGCTCTCGGTGTGGATATTGAGAAATTTGCTCTCGGCTTTAAAGAAAGCTACACCTCACCCGTAAGAACAGCCAAAGAAACACTGCTTATGAATATTGCCCTTGAGATTATTGCAGGCAAGGTTTCACCTCTTTACAGCCGTCTTATGGAAGAAGGGCTTATCAACACCAACTTCGGCAAAGAGTACTTCACCGGCAGAGGCTTCTCACTTCCTATTTTCACAGGCGAAAGCCACAATCCCGAAAAGGTAAGGGATGAAATTATAAAGGCAATCGAAAGCATAAAGCAAAACGGCATATCTGACGAAGACTTTGATGTAGCAGTGAAAAAGCTTTACGGTGCCGAAATTTACCGCTATAACGATGTTGACGACTTAGCAGGCAATATGCTTGATGCCTACTTTAACGGCTCAGACTTATTTGAAAACATCACTCTTTATAAAAGCGTGACGAAGGAAGATGTTGAAAAGCTCATGGCAGTCAGCTTTGATGTGAGTAACTGCTGCCTGTCAGTGATAAAATAAGAATTAGCAATTAGTAATTAGCAATTAGCAATTGTGGTCGCAGGTTGACTCTTGTCTGATATACAGTTTTCATCTGCAGACACGGTCGGTTAAAATAACTTCTGCCGTCAATTGTAACTGTCAACTGTAGGCTTGCGCAAAAGGGAAGTTGGCGGCGGCTCCACAGAAGCACAAAGTGCTTCGGGCGACCTGTGGTCGCTTGCCGAATAGAATTCGGCAGTGGAGCCGCCCACCGCTGACTGATTTGGCGGGTAGGGAGTTTTGTTTATTTGCAAAACTGCAAACGGATTTGTTTCGGAGCTTTGCTCCCCACAACTTTTGCCCTCAGGCAAAAACTTCACTAACCGAAGGTGAGCTTCACTTGCCTTGGGCATGCTTCACTTCGACTTCAGCCGAAACTTCACTTTTTCCACTCTCAACCGAATACCAATAAATCGTTAATCAAAAAGGAGAAATATTATGTCTAAAACACTCGTGCTTGCCGAAAAGCCCTCAGTTGCAAGAGATATTGCAAGAGTTCTCGGCTGCAAACAAAAAGGTGACGGATGTATAATCGGCCCCAATTATATAGTTACATGGGCTCTCGGTCATCTTGTAACCCTTGCCGACCCTGATGCATATGACGACAGATATAAGGCATGGCGTCTTGAAGACCTACCCATGCTTCCTGACAAAATGAAGCTCGTTACAATCAAGCAGACCTCCAAGCAGTACCGCATAGTTTCTGCCCTTATGAAGCGTGAGGATGTGGATAAGTTAGTTATTGCCACTGACGCAGGGCGTGAGGGTGAGCTAGTTGCAAGATGGATAATGATGAAGGCTCACTGCAAAAAGCCTGCCTACAGACTCTGGATTTCGTCACAGACCGACAGGGCAATAAAAGAGGGCTTTCAGAATCTGAGGCCTGCTAAGGAATATGATAACCTTTATTATTCTGCTCAGGCAAGAGCCGAAGCTGACTGGCTTGTCGGTCTTAACACAACAAGAGCTCTCACCTGCAAATATAACGCTCAGTTATCAGCAGGCAGAGTGCAGACCCCTACCCTTGCACTGATTGTTAAACGAGAAGAAGAAATTCTCGCCTTTCAGCCTAAGGATTATTACAGCGTTCAGGCTGTTTTCAAGGGCTTTAATGCCACCTTCAGAGACAAGAAAAACAACACCCGCTTTTCAGATAAAGCATTTGCCGAAAAGATAGCCGAAGCTGCAAAGGGCAAAAAAGGCACCGTGGCTAAGGTGGAAAAAACTGCAAAGAAAACTCCCCCACCTGCCGCCTATGACCTGACAGAGCTTCAGCGTGACGCAAACAAAAAATACGGCTACAGCGCTAAACAGACCCTTTCGCTTATGCAGAGCCTTTATGAATACCACAAGGTACTCACCTATCCACGAACTGACTCACGCTATATCACCGATGACATAGTTGCAACCATTCCCGAAAGACTCAGAGCTATGGCGGTGGGACCCTATCAGTCTCAGGCTATGAAGTTCGCAAGAGGCAAAATCGAAACAAAATATATCGTCAACAACGCCAAGGTCAGCGACCACCACGCTATTATCCCCACAGAGCAGTCACCTAATCTTTCCAAGCTCAGTTTTGAAGAAAGAAACGTCTACGACCTTGTTGTCAGACGCTTTATGGCGGTACTGAGTGAGCCTATGGAATATGATGAAGTGAAGCTACAGATTGACATTGGCGAAAACAGCTTCTATGCCAAGGGCAAAACCGTCAAGAGTCAGGGATGGAAGGAGTTTTACGGCAACCTTGACGATGAGGATGAAGAGGAAGCAGAAAACCGTTCGCAGGTTCTTCCCGAAATTCGGCAGGGTACACAGCTCGATGTGCTGAACACAAAAATCATCAGCGGCAAAACAAGACCTCCTGCAAGGTACACGGAGGCAACCCTACTCTCAGCCATGGAAAACCCGTCAGGTCAGATTGAGGATAAAAACCTCAAGAAGGTCATTGCCTTAACAAGCGGTCTCGGTACCCCGGCAACAAGAGCAGACATTATTGAAAAGCTCTTTGACAACTTTTCAATCGAGCGTGTGGGCAAGGAAATTCACCCCACAGCAAAGGGCAAGCAGCTAATTAAGATAGTGCCGCCTGACCTGAAATCAGCCGAGCTGACAGCAAAATGGGAGCAGCAGCTCCAGAACATAAGCAAGGGCACAGCAAGTATGAAAACCTTTATAGGCGAGATGAGAGATTACTCAACCTCACTCGTTTCAATGGTGATTGCAAGCAGTGCCCAGTACACTCACGATAATATGACAAAAGAGAAATGCCCCGTCTGTGGAAAATATCTGCTTGATGTCAACGGCAAAAAAGGCAAAATGCTTATCTGTCAGGATAGAGAATGCGGCTACCGAAAGGGACTTACACAAGTGACAAATGCACGCTGCCCCGAATGCCACAAAAAGATGGAGCTTCGTGGTGAAGGCGACAAAAAGATGTTCACCTGCGTCTGCGGCTACAGAGAGCGCCTCAGTGACTTCAATAAGCGCAGAGAAGACAAAGGTGCCGGCAAAGCAGACGTAATGTCCTATATGAGAAAGCAGCAGGCACAGCAAAAGAAAGAAGCAAACGATAATCCCTTTGCAGATTTATTAAAGAATTGGAACAACTGAAGAAGCGGAAAACTCCGCTTCTTCAGAGTGCAGAATGCAGAATTGTGGTCGCAGGTTTACTCTTGTCTGATATACAGTTTTCGTCTGCAGAGTCAGCTGGGCTGAGATACCTTCTGCCGTCGATTGTAACTGTCGACTGTAGTCTTGCACAAAAGGGAAGTTGGCGGCGGCTCCACAGAAGCACAAAGTGCTTCGGGCGACCTATGGTCGCTTGCCGAATAGAATTCGGCAGTGGAGCCGCCCACCGCTGACTGATTTGGCGGGCAGGGAGTTTGGTTTTTAACAAAACTTCCTCGCAATTCTGCACTCTGCATTCTGCATTCAAAAAAGCCCTTCCGGGCTTTTTTTAGCACCTTATATAAAATATTGTATAGGTTTTTATGTATTTTTTACTCATAAGCACTTGAAAAAAATGCCATAATAATATAAAATGGCAGATGGTGTATTTTTATACTTAGTTTAAAATTTAAAGCTATATAAGAAAGGAAAGACACACATGAACGTATTAAACAAGAAATCAGTTGAAGACATTGACGTAAAAGGCAAAAAAGTCCTTATCCGTTGCGACTTCAACGTAAAGATGGAAGACGGCGTAATCACAAGCGACAAGAGAATCGTTGCTTCACTTCCCACAATCAAGTATCTTCTTGATAACGGTGCAAAGGTTATCGCTTGCTCACATCTCGGCAGACCCAAGGGTGAATTCAAGCCCGAATTTTCACTTGCTCCCGTTGCAGTAAGACTCGGCGAGCTCCTCGGCATCGAAGTTAAGATGGCAAAGGACGTTGTTGGTGAAAGCGCACAGGCTCTGGCTGCAGACCTTAAGGAAGGCGAAGTTCTTCTTCTTGAAAACGTTCGTTTCCACAAAGAAGAAACAAAGAATGATCCCGAATTCTCAAGGGCTCTTGCTTCACTTGCAGAGATCTATGTAAACGATGCTTTCGGTTCAGCTCACAGAGCTCACAGCTCAACAACAGGTGTTGCTGACTATCTTCCCGCAGTTGGTGGCTATCTTATCCGTAAGGAACTCGAATATATCGGTGGCGCACTTGAAAATCCCAAGAGACCTCTCGTTGCTATTCTCGGCGGTGCAAAGGTATCAGATAAGATCGGTGTTATCACAAACCTTATGGAAAAGGTTGACACACTCATCGTTGGCGGCGGTATGGCTTACACATTCTTTGCTGCTCAGGGTCACACAGTAGGCACATCAATCTGCGAAGAAGATAAGATTGAGCTTGCTAAGGAAATGATGGAAACAGCTAAAGCTAAGGGCGTTAACTTCCTTATCCCCATTGACAACAGAGTAGGTCTTGAATATAAAGAAGACACTGAATGCAAGATTGTTGATTCAGACGACATTCCCGACGGCTGGATGGGTCTTGACATCGGACCCAAGACAGAAGAGCTCTTTGCAAATGCTATCAAGGGCGCAGGCACAGTTATCTGGAACGGCCCCATGGGTGTTTCCGAATGGAAAAACTTCGCTTCAGGTACTATTGCAGTTGCTACAGCTATTGCAGAAAGCGGCGCAATTTCAATCGTTGGCGGCGGTGACTCAGCTGCAGCTGTTCAGAAGCTCGGCTTTGCTGACAAGATGAGCCATATCTCAACAGGCGGCGGCGCATCACTTGAATTCCTCGAAGGTAAGGACCTTCCCGGTGTTGTTGCTCTAAACGACAAATAATGAAGCGTAAGCTTCAATTCATGGCGTAAGCCAATTCATGCATTTATGCAATTCATGACCGCAGGTCAATTCATTGCACCTGCGGTATCAAATTAAAAATAAAAGGAGCTACTTAAAATGAACAAAGCAACCCGTAAAGCAGTTATCGCAGGTAACTGGAAAATGAATATGACTCCCTCACAGGCTACAGCTCTCATTAATGAAATGAAACCCCTCGTTGCAGGTGCTGACTGTGAAGTTGTTCTCTGCGTACCTTTCGTAGACATCCCCGCAGCTCTTGAAGCAGCTAAGGGTTCAAACATCAAAATCGGTGCTGAAAATGTGCACTTCAAGCAGTCAGGCGCATACACAGGTGAAATTTCAGCTGATATGCTCAAGGAGCTTGGCGTTGAATATGTTGTTGTAGGTCACAGCGAAAGAAGACAGTACTTCGGTGAAACAGACCAGACTGTTAACCTTCGTTCGCTTGCAGCACTCGGCGCAGGTCTTAAGCCCATCATCTGCGTTGGTGAAACTCTTGAGCAGAGAGAGCTCGGCTACACAGAAACTCTTCTTAAGTATCAGACAAAGATGGCTCTTACAAACGTAACAGCAGACCAGCTTAAGGATGTTGTTATCGCTTACGAACCCGTTTGGGCTATCGGCACAGGCGTTACAGCAACAGCTGATCAGGCTGACGAAGGCAACGGATATTGCCGTGCAGCTATTGCAGAAGCATACGGTGCTGATGTTGCTGAAACAGTAACAATTCAGTACGGCGGTTCAATGAACGCAAAGAACGCTGCTGAACTCGTTTCAAAGGTAAATGTTGACGGCGGTCTTATCGGTGGCGCATCGCTCAAGGCTGCAGACTTCTCAGTTATCGTTAAGGCAGCTTCAGAAGCTTAATAAAAAGGGCTCTTTGAGCCCTTTTTATCAATTAGTAATTAGTAATTAGCAATTAGCAATTGTGGTCGCAGATTGACTTTTATCAATATTGCGGTCTTTACCCGCAGACTCAGTCGGGTTGAGATACCCGCTATCGTCGATTATAGACCTCTCCGCCCTTCGGGCACCTCGTCTTTCAGGAGAGGTGAGTTACCTTTGCGGGATGAAACTTTATCCTTTTTGCAAACCGAAACGGATATAATCGGAGCTTTGCTCCCCACAATTGCTAATTGCTAATTGCTAATTGATAATTATTACATCCCCAACTTAATTTTTTGAAAGGAACTACAATTTATGAAAAAGCCCGTATTATTATGCATCATGGACGGTTTCGGCAAGAACCCCTCAGATTACGGTAATGCTATTGTAGCAGCCGAGACTCCCAACCTTGATAAAATTATGAAAGAAAATCCCATGACCTTTATAGGCGCATCAGGTATGGATGTAGGTCTGCCTGACGGTCAGATGGGTAACAGCGAAGTTGGTCACACCAATATCGGTGCAGGCCGTGTTGTTTATCAGGAGCTCACAAGAATCACAAAGTCAATCAAGGACGGTGACTTCTTCCAGAACGAAGCTCTCGTAGGCGCTGTTCAGAACTGCCTTGACAAGGGCACAGCTCTTCACCTTATGGGTCTTATGTCAGACGGCGGCGTTCACTCACACGACACTCATATGCTTGCCATTGTGAAGCTGGCTAAGGAAATGGGGCTTGAGAAGGTTTACGTTCACTGCTTCCTTGACGGCAGAGATGTACCCCCTGCATCAGGTGCTGACTATGTTGAAAAGACCTGCAAGGCTCTTGAAGCAATAGGCGTAGGCAAGGTTGCCACAGTTATGGGCAGATACTACGCAATGGACAGAGACAACCGTTGGGAAAGAGTCAGCAAGGCTTATGCAGCTATGGTTTACGGCGAAGGCAATAAGGCTGAGTGCCCTGTTGCTGCAATCAGAAAGTCATATGAAACTCTCGACAGCGAAGGCAAGTACCTGACAGACGAATTCGTTATCCCCACAGTTTGCCTTGAGGGTGCAACAGTTAAAGCAAATGACAGCGTTGTTTTCTTCAACTTCCGCCCTGACAGAGCAAGAGAAATCACAAGAACCTTTGTTGATGAGTCATTCACAGGCTTTGAGAGAAAGAACGGCTTCTTCCCTCTCTATTACGTCTGCATGACACAGTACGACGCAACTATGCCTAACGTGCACGTTGCATTCAAGCCTCAGACCCTTGAAAACACCTTCGGTGAGTACCTTGCCAAAATGGGCAAGACTCAGCTGAGAATTGCAGAGACCGAGAAGTACGCTCATGTAACCTTCTTCTTTAACGGTGGTGTTGAAAAGCAGTACGACGGCGAAGACAGAATTCTTGTTGCTTCACCCAAGGTTGCAACCTATGACCTTCAGCCCGAAATGAGTGCTTATGAAGTAACCGACAAGGTAGTTGACGCTATCAAGTCAGGCAAGTACGATGCTATTATTCTCAACTTCGCTAACTGCGATATGGTTGGTCACACAGGCATTTTTGATGCTGCTAAGGCTGCCGTTGAGGCTGTTGACAAGTCAGTTGGCAAGGTTTATGATGCTGTTATGGAAATGCAGGGCGTTATGCTTATCACTGCTGACCACGGCAACGCTGACAAGATGTATGAGGAAGACGGCTCACCCTTCACAGCTCACACCACTTTCCCTGTACCCTTTGTAGTTTGCGGCTATGACTGCACACTTCGTGAGGGTGGCAAGCTTTGCGATATTGCCCCCACAATGCTTAAGATTATGGGCCTCGAACAGCCGGCAGAGATGGACGGAGAGAGCATTGCACTGTGAGTGCAGAGTGCAGAACGCAGAGTGCAGAATGGCGGGAAAGTTTAGTCAAAGGATGAAACGAGATACAGCCAAACAGCAACGCGTTTTTGATTCTTTTTGCGCGGCAGCAAAAAGAATGCCTGCCCGGCGAGGGCAATAAAAGAAGATAAGACCTGCAAGTTGCAGGTCTTTATTTTTGATACATGATATGATATAATGAAATTAACAAATAAAAAAAGAGGTGAAAGTTGTGGCAAAACAAAAGAAAAAGAAGTATAAACACAAGAAAAGCTATCCACCACTATCAAAACTCGATAAAGCTACATATTATTTCTTGGCTATAATTCCTGAAATTTTGCTATTTGGTATCCCTTTGGGATATGAATGGTTTTCGCCTTATTTTATTTTTAAAAACAGCGAAGCTTTAGCTTTCTGTTCAACAGCCCATTTCTGGCGCATTATACCATTCTTATTTGTAATTCTTGTATTGTTTATAATTTCAGGAGAGCGATTAACCAGTAAAAAGCCTATTTTCGGCAATAAAAAAATCGACTATTATAATACAACTTTATATAAATTTATACTCCCACCTTTTGATAAGCGATATATAAAAAAATTCTGGACTAAAGATAGAATCAAAAAAACTTTGATTAAAGCTATTATAGCAGCAATCATAATAATTGTTCCCTTTGTTTATGGCATCGGGGGTGTTATCAGCAGATGGGAAATAACCAACTCACAGATTTTTAAATACGGAACCGATAACAAAATAGAAGAAAGCTACACATACGATGATATTTCATCCTATAAAGTATATTCGACTTTAAGCAATACTGTCGGCAGAGTAAAGACCTATTATCCTGAATTAGGTTTGATTATTACCTTGAATAACGGTGAAGAACTTAATTTTAATTTAGACTCTATAAACAGTGGAATAGCAGGTCTTTATAAGCTTGATAACTCGCTCAATGGAATCAATAAAACTGTTGATGACGATCAGCTTGAACGATATATTGAGCAATATTCACCTAATGCTGATGAACTAAGAATGCTCAATGAAATATATGATCAATAAGATAATCCACCTGTTTTTTTAATAAGTTCAGGTGGATTTAAGTTTTGCATCTAAATTTTATACACAACAAGCAGCGCTCCCTTTTTAACGCAGATAAATGCCTCTTTCCCTATAAACTCATTGCTCACACCAATGGGCATATATGAATGCAAGACGGCATCTTCGAGGGTATATTTAAGGTTTTCGATAGTCACTCCCCTGCTCTCATCTGTGAGAGAAAAAACAGAGATATAACCCTTAAGGTCACTGTCAAGTGTCAGACTTCCCTTAGAAAAAGCAGTGAAAACCTCATCACCGTGGTATATAGTCCCTCTTGCTCCCTTTGATGCAATATAGTGAAGCAGCTGAATGTTGGCCACCGAATGGTCGTTTCTTTCGCCGCCGAGGGCACCGAGAAGCACAAAATCACGGTAGCCTTTGTCATATCCGAGATTAACAGCAAGCATCATATCTGTTTCGTCTTTTTCGCAGGGGGCAACTATCTTATTGTCTGTGTCAGGGACTTCGCCGAGAGAATCAAAATCACCCACAACAAGGTCGCACTCTCTGCCCAAAAGAGTATGGTGTTTATATCCGCCGTCAGCGCAGATTATAAGGTCTTCTGCCGTGACAGTGATATGTGGGTCGGTCATGTCACCGGCACCGATTATGTAGCAGGTTTTGCTCATAGCTGAAACTCCTTTTCAGTTAATTAGGAATGAGGAATTAGGAGTGCAGAGTGCAGAATTGTGGTCGCAGATTGACTCTTGTCAGACAGACAGTTTTCGTCCGCAGAGTCAGTCAGGCTGAGATACCCTCTGCCGTCGATTGTAAACCCTCATAGGTTATGCAAACTTCACTTTGACTGATTTGGCGGATAGAGAGTTTGGCTTTTGACAAAACTCCCCCGCAATTCTGCACTCTGCATTCTGCATTCAAAAAGTCCTTCAGGACTTTTTGGTAACTTTTCTCTTGTTGCCTTTTTCGTCAACGATGTAGGTGTTTTCAAGCTGACCCACAAGGCTTGCCTTGAATGAGTCAATATAAGCTCGTCTGAGAATGTCTCTTTCCTTCAGCTCTTCCTCTGTGAGACCCTCTGTCTTTGCTTTTCTTGCAAGCTCGTTAATTCTGTCAATCTGTGCCTGTGTAACCATTATTCCTTCTCCCATTCTTTCCATATTTCGGGGCAATAGCCTAAGGTGGCTTTCTTGCCGTTTCTGACTATAGGTGTTTTAAACAGCTCCTGATTTTCAAGGAGCTTTTCTTCCTTTGCCTCGTCTGAGGCAAGATACTTAATAAAGCTGCTGTCATACTTCTTGCTCTTTTCATTGACAAGGTCATCGACTTTCATTTTAAGGGCAGTTTTTATTGAGTTATATTCACCCTTGCTCATGCCGTACTTTGCCAAATCAACAAACTGAAACTTTATGTTTCTCTCTTTGAAATAACGCTGAGCTTTTTTTGTGTCAAAGCACTTTGCAGTGCCGTAAATCTGTATATTCATAATCTCAATTCCTCATAATTCATAATTTCTGATGTATTCGAGAAACTTATCCTCTGCTTTGAAGCTTTCTGCACGCTTGCGGCAGTTTTCCTTTGTGAAGAGGTTATTTTCCTTAAGTCGGATAATCGCTTTTCTCAGAGCTTCGGTGTCATTTTTCGGCACCTTTATTCCACAGCTTTCGTCTATTATCTCACCGCTGCCGCCTGTGTCAAAGGTCACAACAGGTGTGCCGCAGGCAAGAGCCTCAATATTAACCGTTGGGAATGTATCTTCTCTTGTTGCATTGACAAAAACATCACAAGCTGAATATATCTCCGAGAGCTCTTTCTGATTTTCGGTTCTGTCTATTGCTATAATACCGTCAGGCAGGCTCCTTCTCACTGTTTCATTTGTGCCTATGAGCACTATGCGGCAATCCTTCGGCAGAGTACGGGAAAGCTCAGTGAAAACATCAAGACCCTTTCTTTCATCCCAGTTAAAGGCAACACCGAGAATGAGGAATTCATCTTGTGGGGCGTGCTTTTGTCTGAAGGTGCTTTGTCTCGGAGTGAACACATCAAGGTCAATGCCGTTATTTATGACTCTGACCTCATACTCACTGAGAAAGGATTTTTTAACAAGACCTGCAAGCCACTGTGAGGGCGTGATAATTGTCAAATCAAGACCGCTGAACAGCTCTTTTTTCTTATTATATAACTTTTCACTTTTATCAAAAAAGAAGCTGTATGCCCCTTTTTGAGGGCAATTTTTGCACAGAGTCTGCCACTTGTCACAGCCTGCCATATCAAAGTGTGGGCAATATCCTGTGAATGCCCAGCAATCGTGAAAGGTCCAGTAGAGCTTTATTTTTTTCTCTCTGAAATAGCTGAAAAGTATTGTCAGGTTACAGCCGTGACCGTGAAGATTGTGAAGATGGACTATATCCGGCTCTATTTTGTCAAGCTCTTTTATCAGAGCTCTTGTTATGGCGGCGGAATTGAAGCCGTAATTGCCCAGCAGTCTTGATTTCACAGCCTGCAGCTTTATGTTGAATTCATCAGTATATTTAATGCCGTATTCATAGTCGCTTTCACCCTCTGAATAAAGGATGTAGTTTTCCACTCCCCTATCCCATAGAAGCTTGCTAACGGCAAGGCAGATTTTTCCCGTGCTGCCTGAGCCGCAGGTAACATTGAGCTGAACTATTTTCATTTTGTCACCTCATAAACAGTGTCATATACACCTTTTTCATAAGACTTCTTATTTTAGCTTTGAGCTTTAGCTTTCTTTTGGTACTGAGTAAAAGTGATGCCTTATCCGGTGCAATTCTCTGTGCAAATGAAAAGGCTTCTTCACCCTCTTTGTCTCTTGTTTTTGCATAGGCATTTGAGCCGAAAAGATAAAAGACTTCAAAGTTATCAGGGCAATTTTCTTTGAGATAGCCAAGACTTCTGCCCCAAAGCGTATCCTGCTCACTGTTGTGATAAGAAAAGCCTATGCTTCGTGAAATCTGGCCTGAATGAATTCTGCCTATTGTCAGAGCCTCACTCATATAGTGAAGCTTATAGGAGCCCATATAGACCCTTGACCACATATCAAGGTCATTGATAAGTCTTAGTTTTTCATCGAAGGCACCTATTTCTTCAAAGACCTTTTTATTCACAAGGCAGCCGCAGCCGTAAAAGTTATACTTTGTCGGCTCTGCTATAAGATATTCATTGCCCTTAAGGTTTGCAATATGAGCTGAGAGTGCCTGCTCCTTTTCGGGCTTACTTTTCTTTATAACCTTGCCTTCACCGTTAATATAGTCACAGGCTGTAAAAAGCACCTGCTTATAAAGGTCAGCTTCACTAACGCCTTCACTGAGAAGCATATTAAGATATTCAACCTGCTTTCTGACCTTATCGGGATAATAAAGGTCGTCGTGGCTCAGCCATGAGAACCACTCACCCTTCATTTCGGCAATGCCCTTATTGAGAGCTGATGAAGATCCGCCGTTTTCTTTTGGGAAATATCTTATTTTATCACCATAACTTTTTGCTATGGCATCACTTTTGCCGTCATCCCTTGAGCCGTCATTGACAAGGATGACCTCGATATTTTCATAAGTCTGTGAAAGTGCACTGTCTATAGCCTCTGCCATATAATTGCTGCCGTTATAAACGGGAATAACAATGCTCACAAGAGGCATATATTTCATTTCTGCCATTATATTCACCTTTTAAATGTTATATATTTCTTTCATATAGCCTTCGATAATTTTAATATCGTAGTCCTTACTTTTTTCATAAGCCTCAGCCGCCATAGCTTTACGCATATCCTCATTCTGAATGAGTGCTTCTATAGCCTGCCTAAAGGCATCAGCATCAGCTGCAGAGCAGATTATGCCCGATTTATCATCAATCAGGTCAACATTGCCTCTTATATCAGAGCATACGCAGGGCAGTGAGCAAGCCATAGCTTCCATCAGAGCAACGGGCAAGCCCTCCTGAAGTGAGGGGAAAATAAATATGTCTGCGCTTTTCATCAATTCAGCTATATCTGTTCTGAAGCCTAAGAGATGAACTCTGTCTTCCACCTGAAGCTCCTTTGCAAGGGCACGGAATTCACTCTCTTTTTCTCCCCTGCCTGCAATAACAAGGTGCGCCTTGCTCTCTTTTAGTTCTGCAAGAGCCTTTATTGAAACGCTGTGATTTTTTCTCTGACTGAGTTCACCCACACCAAGAAGTATTATGCTGTCTTCATCGGCGGCAATTTCCTTTAAAAGCTCATCTCTTTTTTCCCGTGTACCGCCGAAAGCCTCTGTGTCAACACCAACCCCCGGCACGTAACAGACTTTTTTAGCATGGAGCTTAGTCTGAGCATTGTTGAAATCCTCTTTGTTTATGGTGATAAGCGTGTCAGTGAAAAATGAGCAAAGCCACTCGGCTGTGAAATAAATAAGCCAGTTGATAAGTGGTGCACCCTTAAAAAAATGGAAACCGTGGGCAGTGTAAATAACTTTGGTACCGTGCTTCTTTCTGCTCTTTGCCGCTGCAAGCCTTGTGAGTATGCCGCCGACAGGTGTGTGGCAGTGTATAAGGGAGAACCTTTCTGAGTCAATAAGTTTTTTCAGAGCCATAAATGCCTTAAGATTCTGCGGCTTCAAGGGATTACGCTGAAAAGGTATATTGTGATATTTCACACCCATTGCAGTGAGCTTATCTTTAAGAGCACTGACCTTTTCATCACTCAGTGAGCTTCTGTCATCAAAATTGCAGGCAACCTGCACCTCATAGCCCATAGTCTGCAAAAGACGGATATTAGGTATATTAAACATCTCAATTGCATAAGCAACATGCGCTGTCATAAGAGCTTTTTTCATAGGGCACATCTCCTTTACACATTCTTATTTAGTATAGCACATAAACTGCAAAATGCAAAGTAAAAATGATTAATTTATCATTTTGGGCTGCGAATTCTATTCTCAGCTTGCCAATAACAACTTTGTTCATATAATTAATAAATTATTAATTATATATTTTTTTCATTTTCATATTGCAAAGTAATATTCTTTTTTGCTATAATGAGCTTGCAGGAAAGACCTGACAAAACTTTAAGGAGATGTTATTAATGCTTTTCACTTTCGTTTTCACAACAATCGTTACAGCACTTACTAAGGCTTTCACAAAGGCATGGCTTCACATTGTTTTCTAATCAGAAATATAATCACAAAGAGAGTTGGTGTCAAAAACCGGCTCTCTTTTTTTGCCGTTTATTCAGCTTGTGCAAACTTGTAGCCGGCGGCGGCTCCACTTAAATCGCCATAGCGATTTAACGGCAAATTTTGCCGAGCCGAACATTGTTCGGCTGTGGAGCCGCCTGCCACCGCATACTTCCCTCTTTGCAAAAGAAAGTAAAAAACAGGCAGGCAACCACCCATACGGTAGAAACCTGCCTCATATTAAGATTGATAAAACTCCAAGCTTCGCAAAACCGCCTCTGCGGGTAACAACTTACGTTAGCAGAAAGTAAACCTGCGACCGCAATTCTAATTACTAATTGCTAATTATAAAAGCTGCAGCACTTCCCTGATAGGCCCGATAAAGCATTCCTCGCCCTCAGGCAGCTTGCCGCTGATATTTTTGATAAAAGGCTCAAATTTAACCTTTTTCAGGTTAACTGCCATCTGATACTTTGTTACAAGGTCAATAATCTGCTCTTTTTTGTCACGGTTTTCTCTTTCGGCTATTCCTGTGAGAACAATCCTGATTTCACTCTTTGGCGAAATGTCGTTGAGGAAAATATACAGCTTTCTGTCAGTGATTTTATTCTCAGCCTTTATCTTTTTGCCGTCAACAAGAACTTGAATACTCTTAGCATCCGATACATTTTCAAAAATGAAGTCATAGCTTCTCTTTTTGGGCAGAGTGCTTATGTTTCCTTCGGCAGGGTACACGGTGAAGCTGAGCTCTTTATTAAGCTCACTTACCGCCAAACGGGTCACGGAGAAATTGCCGTCTTTATATGCATTTGTTTCACCGTCGTCCTCATAAAGGGAGAATTCGCCCTTGCCGCTGAAAATGCGTATAACCATATCCTTCGGGTTAGTCCAATCGTTATTGATATTGTCTTTTGACATAGGGATAATTGCACCCTGCTTTGCAAAAACGGGAATTGACTCAATGCCACGGTACATGGTGATTGTTTTGTCACCTTCATAAACTGCGCCGGAATAAATATCAGTCCACTTACCTTTGGGGAGCCAGACGTCAACCTTTGCAAGATTGGTTTTAGGGTCGAGCTTTTCCGTTATGGGGCAGACCATAAGCTCTGAGCCGAAGAAGAACTGATTTTTCACATTATATGCTTCATCCTCTTCGGGATAGGGATAATACATAGGCTCACAAAGAGCAAGGCTATGCTTATGGGTTCTGTAGTTCATTGAATAGAGATAGGGAATGAGTGCGTGACGCTCACGAAGAGTTTTAACAGCAAGCTGCTCAGCCTGCCAGCAGTGCTTCCACGGCTCTTTGCCCATAAACTCATTGCTCGTTGAGTGAAGACGCATAATAGGCGAATACAGACCATACTGCACCCAGCGGATATAAAGCTCGTCATCCTTTGCACCCATATGGTGACCGCCAATATCATGGCTCCACCATGTGTAGCCAACATTAGTTGCGGTAGATGTGAAATAGGGCTGAAACTTCAGGCAGGGCCAGCATATCTTAGTGTCACCGCTGAAGCCTAAGGGATATCGGTGCGAGCCTATCTCTGCAAAGCGTGAGAGAATAAGAGGTCTTTTATCCTCCACTGCATTTGCAAGGGTGTGATAGTGATTGAGTGCCCATAAGGGGTCAAGGTTTTTCAGCTTTGTGTTTTTGCCCTGCTGCCAGTCAATCCACCAGAAGTCAACACCGTCGTTTTCATAAGGCTTATGCAGAATATTGAAGTATGCATCAATATAGTCAGGGTCAGTTATGTCAAAGGGTATTCTCTTTTTGGTTTTCGGGTCGGTGCCCATTCTCACTGCAAACTCCTCATACATATCCTCAAAGAAGCGTACACCCTGAGCAGGATGAAGATTGACTGTTATCTTATAGTTTTTGCTGTGAAGCCACTTAAGAAACGCCTTATAGTCAGGAAAAAGCTCTGTGTTCCAGCTGTAGCCTGTCCAGCCGTCACCGTCAAAGAGCTTATCTGCCACGCCGGGAATAGGTGAGCTTTTCAGTCCGAAGCGTTTCTGCACATCAACCCAGTGCCAGTCCATATCAATTGTTGCAACGGTTATAGGAATTTCCTTTTCAATGAATTTTTCCATAAGGGACATATATTCACTCTGAGTGTATGCCTTATATCTGCTCCACCAGTTACCAAGAGCATATCTCGGCACCAGAGGCACTTCACCTGAAAGTGAGAAGAAGTCCTTGAGACAGCCTCTGTAATCGTGATTATAGGCGAAGTAATATTCATCCCTGAGTGTCTTGCTTCTTTCTGAAAGAGTGCCGTCTGCGTTTAAAATAAGACTCTTGCTGTCATCGAGCACTGCAACGCCGTTTCTTGACATAAGACCGTCTCCCAAGGGAATTTCGCCTACGGTCCGGTCAAGAGTTCTATAGGTACCCTTTAAGTTGCCGGATTTATATTCAGTGAGGTTCTTGCCCCCACGAAGTGATATGCCTGTCATAGCCTCTTTTTTAGTGTCATATCTGAAAATAGTTTTAGTGGTGATAATGATAAGTGTGTCACCGTCTTCAATAACCTTAAACTGAGGCGAAGCAAAATTACGGCAGATAACGCACTGAGTGGGCGCATCGGTGAAGTTGTCTTTTTTTGTTACCTCAACACGAAGGAGTCTGTCTGTCAGAAGTGAAAGTCTGACACGGTTCTTTTTTATTATGAAGCTGTCATCTGTTTTGCTTTCACTTTTCCATGAGAAGGTGTCTTTAAAATATTTGCAGGGCTCTTTCATATTTACATCCTACTTTCCAATATAGATATAACAATGATATAATATTTTTGTGCTGGTTTCAACTCAATGAAAAACTTTCGGCAAAAGGCACAAAAAACAGCCTTTATTTTCTACACTTAAATTTTTTTAATTATTGGTTTATCTCGTAGAAAAAAACAGCTGAATATGTTAAAATATGTCAAAAGAATGTGCATTTTTGCACCTAAGGAGGTTCCTTTATGGAAGAGAAAAAATATGTGCCTAAAAAAGAAGTGACAACCTATGCCATTGCTGCTTTGGGTCAGGGTCTTGTTTACAGTTGCATGTCAAGCTATGTAACAGACTATTACATGAACGTTCTGACTCTTAATGCAATGTTCGTTATCCTTCTTATGCTTCTTGCCCGTGTGTGGGACGCAATCAATGACCCGATGATGGGTATGATTATGGACCGTTTCAGCACTAAGAGAGGCAGAATGAAGCCCTACCCCATCTGGACTGCAATTCCTATTGCCGTTCTCACCATTCTCATGTTTGTCAACCCCGGTTTTGACACAGACAACAAATCAATCTGGCTTTATGTTTTCGTTGCTGTTGTTTATGTACTGTGGGGAATGACCTACACCGTCAGTGATGTTCCCTTCTGGAGCATGCCCAACGTTATGACTCCTAACCCCAAAGAAAGAGGTAACATCATCTCCTACGGTAAAACAGTTGGAGGTATCGGCTCTGCTGTTACAGTTGCTCTGCCTATTATTGTCGGCTTCATCGTTGCAGATATGGATGTTGAAAAGGCAAACATCCTCAAGTACGCAATAATGGCAATTTCAATGGCAGTTATCGGCATGCCTCTTTTCTCACTGTCATCCTTTGGCATCAAAGAGAGAATTGAGCTTCCCAACGCAACAAAGAGAGCACCCGGTGAGCCCTCTGCTCTTAAGAGAATTTTCTCATGTAAGCCCCTGATGCTTGTTGTAATTTCAGGTATGCTTTCCTTTGGCCGTTATATGCTTCAGGCTGCTGCACCTCATGTTGCACGTTATTCAGGCTTCTATATCGGCTCAAAGCCCACAACCGTTGCAGAATATAACTCAAATATCTCAACTGTTGCTCTTGTTATTCAGGTCTGTGCAGCTGTCGGCATGTTCGGCGCCATGCTCTTCCTGCCCAAGCTCTACAAGAAATTTGAATATAAGCAGATTATGATCGTTTCATGCATCGGCGGTTTTATTGCAAGCTGCTTTACTCTCGTTATCGGCTGGACAACAAAAAATCTGCTTATCTGCATTCCCTTTATGCTTATTTCAAGCATTCCTCTTGGTGTTATCAATAATGTTTCATTTGCAATGGTCTGCGATTGCCTCGACTTCCTTGAATGGAAAACAGGCTTCAGAAATACAGGTCTCGGTTCAGCCTGCCAGAGCTTTGTAAATAAAATCGGTAACGCATTTGCAACAGTTATGATCATAGTTATGTATATGGTAGTTAACATTGACGTAAGCAACCTTAATGTCGGCTCAGGTCAGCAGGTTGTTGACGCTATCAATTCACTTTCATCAACACAAAACTTTGCTATGTTCTCACTTGTTACAATAGTACCCGGCATAAGCCTTCTCCTCTGTGCAATTCCCCTGTTCTTCTATGATCTCACAGGCAAGAAAAAGCAGAAGGTATTTGATGAGCTTGCAGTGCTCAGAAAAGAAAGAGGCATTGAAATCGAAGACTGATAAAATTTGATTTGCATTGGGATTTGTCGCTCAGATAAGCCCCTGACAGCAAAGACCCCTTGACAATATAAATAATCAACCTACTACTTATCTTAATATTCAGACTGTACATTTTATGAGAACCGATGTTGTAATTAATTTTATTATGTAAGGAGAATTTATTATGACAACTTTAATGTACGCTTCATGTGCTGCAGGTGCAGTCCTTCTCGGTGTTTATATTGCTTTATGCAGAAACCAAAGAAATGTTAAGGGTCTTTTTGTCAAGAGCTTCGTCAGCGTTTGCTATCTGCTTGCAGGTGCCTTCGCAATTCTTTCAAATCCCGACAGTGTCTTTTACGGCATTCCCGTGCTTATTGCAGGTGTTTTAGGTCTTAAGGGTGACATCTATCTCGACCAGAAATGGATGTATGAGGAGCACAAAGACAACTATCTCAGAATAGGCTTTATCTGTTTCGGTCTCGGTCACTTTTTCTATATGTGGTCACTGCATCAAAAAATTGAGCTGACTGCACCCGAGCACCTTATTCCCGTAGGATTTGGCATCTTTATGGTGGTCTTTAACCTTGTTATGGAAAAGCCCACTCATCAGGAATTCGGCAAATTCAAGAGCTTTGTCAGTGCATATTCTCTTGTTCTCGGTTACACAACAGCACTTGCAGTTATGATTTATATTAAAACAGATGCCGTTTTCGCTCTGATTTTTGCAATAGGCTGTGTTTCATTCATGGCTTCAGACCTTGAGCTTTCACAGATGTATTTTGCAAAAGGAAAGAACAATGCAGTGAGATTTACAATCAACATCATCACTTATTATCTTGCTCAGTTCCTCATTGCTATCACACCGGCGTTTGTTGAATAATTAGCAATTAGTAATGAGCAATTGTGGTCGCAGGTCGACTACTTGCTGATAAGAAAATTTAATCCTCAAAGAGAGTTGGTATTAAATACCGGCTCTCTTCTTTTTATGTTGCTGTTTATTGGGTTTGTGCAGGACTTGCAGGCGGGCGACTCCCCTCTTTGCAAAAGAAAGCAAAAAACAGGCAGGCAGCTACCTACGCAGTAGCAACCTGCCTCATATTAAGATTGATAAAAATTTAAGCTTCTGAGCTTTTGCTCTGTGGGTAATAACTAAAGATTAGTCAGCAGTAAATCCGCAACCACAATTGCTAATTGCTAATTTATTTCTCCTCTGCTTTAAAGCCTTTTTTGTTGAGCAGCAAAATCGGCACGAGTACAAAAACAGAAACCACAGCTGCATAAAGGAACATGCTTGTTGAGGGAACCAGCTTCTCTACACCGTATTCAACAATTGTCAGGTTTGATGTACGACAAGCGATGTCGCCTATCCAAGGACCAACAACCATGGGTATAAGCACAGCGAATATCATTCTGATGCCTTGGAAAAGTCCTACCTTATCCTCAGGGATAAAGTCACGCACTGATGCGCTGAGCTGAATCTGAAGCACAACATAGCCTATAAGTGTGGGAGCAATACCGATAAGTACCACTATCATGCTTGTTGAGGTTGAGAGAATTGCAAGGCCCACAACAAAGAGAATGATTGTAGGAATATATGCCTTAAACTTATTTTTATTTGCAACCTTAAGCAGAATTATAATGCCTGCAACAAGAGCTGCAACAGCAATGACAGCAACAACTATTGTCTTTGCATCAAAAACTACGCCGGGAAGAATAACCTTTTCAAGATAGACAAAAAGATAGGGGAAGAAAACCTGAACAGCTATACTGTAAATGCATACAGCTGCAAGAGCAAGATAGAGCTTTGAATTTTCTTTGACAACAGAAGGTCTGAAGCCGTAAAAAAGGTCACTCCAATAGTTTGATTTAGTTTTTTCGCCTTTGATTTCAGGTTCCTGAAGGGTAAACAGACCCGCAACACCGCAGACTGTAACAACAAGGCCAAGACCGAGGAAAAATGCCTTGTAGGTGACAACACCTGCCTGAGCAAGAGAGCCAACGCCCATAACAGCAATCATAGCAAAGAAGCCTACGAACATAAGAACAGTTTCAACCTGAGGTCTGACAACGGGGTTTGTAACGTCAGTGACCCATGCATTAAAGGCTGAGTCGTTACTGGTTGAACCCATGAATGTCATAACCATATCCATAATGATAACTGCCCAGACAGAGAAAGCAAGAATTTTAACCTCATCTGAAAGTCCGAAAACTGCAGCAACGTTTTCTCTTGAGATAAAACCGAAGGCTGCTGTGATAACACCCCAGATTATGTAACCAACTGAAATGAAAACCTTACGCTTTTTCATCTTTTCACTGAGAGTGCCCATAATGAAGGTTGTAACAACTGCCGTAACAGCAGACAGTGCAACCATGCGGCTTATTGCCGTTGTGGGCGCCATAACACCTGCCAGAGCTTCAGCGGAAACGCCTTCATAAATTGAGCCGTAAAGGAAGGTGTTGAAATACATGTTTTCAAGGTTCCATGCAACACCACCCATAAGGCTGAAAATAATAATATTCAGCCAGACACGCTTTGAGAGTTTGTTTTCCATAAATTTGTCTCCTTTTATTGTTTGTTGTAATGCGTAAAAGCTACTCTACTATTATAGCAGAGCAGCCGCAAAAATCAAATACTATTAAGATATTTTTCTAATTTTTTATTTTTTATTACTTTGACAAGCAACAAACCGAGAGTTAAACACACTGTCAGCTCACCTAAAGCTACAAATCCTGCCTGAGTGAGAAAGCTGATAAAATTGAAAGAACCCTCTATAAAAAACATCTCGATTTCAACTCCGATGATTATGCCGTTAAAAATTGCAGGCATTAAAGCTGACAAAATCGGCAAGCCCTTGAAGCAGATGTTTTTTGTCTTATAGATGCACACCGCCGCAATAAAGGACGCAAATGTACCCATGAGCATATCAATCGGTAATGCTCCCGCCGACACAATATTTGCCAGCAGACACCCGACTGTGAGTCCGGGAATTGCATAAGGGGTGAAAACACAAAGCATTGTCATAGCTTCACTAAGACGGAATTGCACTGCCATTGAGGCACTGCCGGGGAAAATTGCTTCCTGAGCATAGGTCAGGGCAACATAGAGCGCAGCAATAACAGATCCGACCGCTATGCCATAGGTCTTTTTTGGGATATTCATTTTTAAGTCTCCTTTAGTTTTGATTTTAAAGAAACAAGTGCACCTTGTTCCTTTAGGTCAGGAAGGTCTCGAACTGACCGCCCGTCTTAGGGCAGGAGTATTATACTACAAGCAAAATAAAAATGCAAGAAAAAAATAGGAAAAGAAATAAGGTACGCTCTTCATAGTTATTAAACAAAATAAATAAATCAAGAGAGTTGGTATCTTCTACCAACCCTCTTTGCGTATAACTTAAAAATCTGAATTATTCAGCGTCTGTTGCCTCTGCAGCTTCAATAGCAGCCTCAACAGCTTCTTCTACTGTTTCTTCTGCTTCGGGAGCGTACTCTTCGAGACCCTCAACCTCTGTGTTTTCATCCTTTTCGATAAGAGCACGGATTGAAAGGCTTACACGCTTTCTGTCATAGTCGATTTCTGTGATCTTAGCCTTAACAACATCACCGATTGAGAGAACCTCTTTGGGAGAAGCGATGTGTCTGTCAGCAATCTGTGAAATATGGATAAGACCCTTAACATCGTCAATAATCTTTGCAAATGCACCGAATGTTGCAAGACCCTGAATTTCAACGTCTGCAACGTCACCTACAGCATACTTGCTTGTGAAGATCTGCCAGGGATCGTCCTCGATCTTCTTGTAGCCGAGTGAAATCTTTTTCTTTTCGTCATCCTTAACTTCGATTGACTTGATGTAAACTTCAACAGTGTCACCAACATTAACAATCTCTGAGGGATGCTTGATCTTTGACCATGAAAGCTCTGAAATATGAATCATGCCTTCAACGCCGCCAAGATCAACGAATGCACCATAGCTTGTGAGTGACTTAACTGTACCTGTGTAAGTCTTGCCTTCCTCTGCTGTTGCCCAGAAAGCATCTGCTGCAGCCTTACGAGCTTCAGCTGTTACGCTGCGGATTGAACCGATAACACGTCTTCTTCTCTCATCAATGTCGATGATGCGGAACTGAACCTTCTGCTTAACAAGTACGTCAAGCTCTTCGTTTCTTGCAAGACCTGTGAGTGAAGCGGGAATGAACACTCTTGAGCCCATGGGGTAAGCAATAACGCCGCCCTTAACAGCCTCTGAAACAACTGCTTCAAGAACAGTTTCGTTTTCTTTAGCGTCAAGGATTGTCTGCCATGATGCTTTTCTGTCATAAATGCGCTTTGAAAGCTTCATTGTGCCTTCGCTGTCATTTGTTGACATGATGGTGAGGTTCAGCTTGTCGCCGATCTTGAGTTCCTGCATGGGATCTGCAGTGGGGTCATTACTGTATTCGTCTCTGGGAATGAAGCCGGCATACTTTCTGCCGATATCAACCTGAATCTCGTTGGGTGCGATACTAACAACAACGCCAACAACATTCTGACTTGTGCTTGTATTATCCATGCTGTCTACTGCAGCTAAGAAAAGCTCCTGATCCTGTGTCTCCTTCGATTTATTTGTTTGCATTTCGTTAAAGTTCTCTGTCATAATAACTTTAACCTCCTTTATAATTCGTGCAGGTGTGGATGCGCCTGCTGTTATACCAATTTTTTTGCAGCCCATGAAATCTATAGGCTGTAAATCCTGCACCCTCTCGATAAGATAAGTCACTGCATTTTCACTGCAGACATTTTTAAGCTTAACAGTGTTTGAGCTGAAAGTGCCGCCGATAACGAGCATGGCATCAGCCCACTGTGACAAGTGTTCTGCTTCATCCTGTCTTTCTTGGGTAGCTCTACATATTGTATCAAAATAAATTGAATTTGTACATAGTTTTTCAATAATTTTTAAGCTTTTTTTCCACTCTTTTACGGAAAAAGTTGTCTGCGCAAGCAAAATTTTATTTTTATTTGCGAAATTGGAATTTGACTCAAGTATTTCTGCAAGCTCATCAGCTGTTTTAAAGGTGTAGGACTTCCCTTTGCAATGGCTACGAAAGCCGCATACCTCAGGGTGATTGCCGTCGCCTGCAATTAAAACTATATCATCTTCACTTGTTTGCTGTTTGATAATTTTGTGAATTTTCAGTACGTACGGACAGGTGGCATCAGTATAAGGAATTTTTCTTTCCTCAAGCTCACCGAGAGTTTCTTTTGTTATACCGTGAGCTCTGATGACAACCTCATAACCTTCCGGTACCTCTGAGGGTGAAGCAACAGCTTTTACTCCCCTGTTTTCAAGATCCTCAATAACCTGCGGATTATGAATAATGGGACCAAGTGTGCAGACCTGTCTGCCCTCATCTATCATTTTATAAAGCATATCAACTGCTCTGTTGACACCAAAGCAAAAGCCTGCCGTCTCAGCTACTTTAATTTCCATAGTTAAATTCTGTCCTTGATTATCTTGATTATTAAATCGATAGACTGTTGAAGATCTATATCGCTTGTGTCGGCAAGCACTGCATCATCAGCCTGCTTTAAGGGTGCAATTGCTCTGTGCGAATCATCATAGTCACGCTTTATCATATCACTGAGTACATCCTCATACTTTACATCCATGCCCTTTTCCTTAAGCTCTTTATAGCGTCTTTCAGCTCTTGCCTCAGGTGTAGCTGTGAGAAAAATTTTCACATCAGCGTCAGGGAGCACAACAGTGCCTATATCTCTGCCGTCCATAATGCAGTTGTTTTCTTTTGCAAGCTGCTTCTGCAAATCAAAAAGGAATTTTCTCACCTCAGGCACTGCTGAAGTTTTTGATGCGGCTGAAGATACTTCGGGAGTTCTGATTTTATCGGAAACATCCTCACCGCAAAGGAACATTCTCTGCTCACCGTCAATAAATCTGAGCTCAACCTTAAGCTCATCTGTGAGAGTGGCAATAACCGACTGGGGATCATTTATATCTGCACCTTTTCTCAGAGCATTAAGACCGACAGTTCTGTAAAGAGCACCTGTATCGATATAGATAAAGCCGAGCTCTGCAGCAGCCTTTCTTGAAATTGTGCTTTTGCCTGCACCTGCAGGACCGTCAATTGCTACGTTGATTACTTTCATAGTTTTTTCTCCTTAAAATATTTAATATAATACCTTATCCTTGGCTCCCCTGAAAGGGGAGCTGGCACGAGTGCATTTATGTGCTCGTGACTGAGGGGTTAATAAACTTTCCTCTTTATCCCTGTTTCACAAAACGGATAATGTCACGAAGTAACCGAGAATTTTTTATTTCAATTGTCCACGCCGGACAGGCATTACTTTTGCTGTTGCGCAAAAGTAATCAAAAAGCGATCAGTTATTTGACGGCATCAGGTTTTATCGTTCAATAAAGCTTCCCCGCAATTCTGCACTCTGCACTCATTATATACTATTTGCGGCACACATAGCCGTTGAAAATGCTATCTGCAAGTTAAAGCCGCCCGTGTACGCGTCAACATCGATAACCTCGCCTGCAAAATACAGTCCGCCAAGGCACTTTGACTCCATTGTTTTCGGGTCAATCTCTTTGACACTGACACCGCCTGAGGTAATTATGGCTTCTTCTATGGGACGAAGTGACATAACGGTCACTTTCAGGTCTTTGAGAATATTGACGAGCTTTGCCCTCATTTCTTTAGTAACCTGATTAACCTTTGTTGAAGGCTTGATACCTGTGAGCCTGACTATTACAGGCACTATCTTTTTGGGCAGAAGTGCATCAAGAGCATTGATGAAATTCTTGTTGGCATTTTCGAGAAAGTCTCTTTGTATACGCTTGTCCAGCTGTTCATAGGTGAGAGCCGGCTTTAAGTCAATGTGTATTTCATATTTTCTCGGTTTGACATCCTTCATATGTGAGCTTGCGCTTAAAATAAGGGGACCTGACACACCGAAGTGAGTAAATAGCATTTCACCGAAGTCTCTGTAAACCTCTTTATAGGAATTCATATCCATTACGCTGATTTCAACATTGCGAAGAGATAAGCCCTGAAGATCCATACAAAATCCTTCATGGCAGTTAAGGGGTACCAAAGAAGGCTTAGGCTCTGTAACAGTGTGACCTGCCTGCTTAGCAAGCTCATAACCGTCACCCGTTGAACCTGTGAGAGGATAAGACTTGCCGCCTGTTGCAATGAGCACAGCATCTGAGAAGTGTTCACTGCCGTCTTCGAGACGCACACCCTTGAGCTCACCGTCAGTTATAATCAGCTCGGTAACTCTGCCTTTTATTCGCTTTACGCCTGCATCCTGACTGTAGGCATTGAGGGCATCAACTATATCCACAGCCTTATCCGAAACAGGGAAGACTCTGTTGCCACGCTCAACCTTTAAAGGCACGCCCATATCTTCAAAGAAGTCTATAGTGTCGCTTGGCATAAACTTTGAAAAGGCACCGTATAAAAATCTGCCGTTAACGGGTACATTGGCTATAAGGTCATTTATGAGGCTCACATTGTTGGTCACATTGCAGCGACCCTTGCCCGTAATCATAACCTTGCGTGCAACCTTATCGTTTCTTTCAATAAGAAGCACATCATAGCCTTTTTCGCCTAAGGTGCCCGAAGCCATAAGACCTGCCGCACCTGCACCCACAACAATAACTTTTTTGCTCATTTTATATCTCCTGAAATAAAATATACATCTAAATTATAATTATATATTAAAAGCATTGCGATTTCAATAGAAAAGAAAGAAAATTAAAGTGAATTAAATCAGATAATATATATTGACAGCCAATATATCCACAATATATAATTAAGATGTAAATTATATAAAAGAGGTGATACCCATGTTTCGATAAAATCCGGTCTTGCTACAATTATAGTAATCACTATTACTATAAGTTCGAAAGGAGACTATATTATGAAAAAGATATTAACCTTAACTATTGCAACACTGTTTATCATTTCGTTATTACCCTTTTCATCCTTAGCTTCCTTCAGTGAAGACTTAGATATTGAAACAAAAGAAGTATTTACAAATGTTAGTTTTTCAAATAAAACAGATGAAGAGATTTTTGAAGAAAAAATGGAAGCATTTTCTCTTTCAGATAAAATGCGTGATATGATAAAAAAGCAAGCCCTTGATGCTGTTGTTGAATCTAACTCAATTACTGCAACAAAAACTCCTATTTTATAGAAAGTCACAGCAATTTAATCCAAACTGATAAGAACACATATAAAAACAGAGTTGAAACAGTAAAAGCCGAAAAAGAGCAAGTTTTTAATACTTTGCAAAATTTGGATTTGAGCTATAGAACTCTTGCAACAAGCAGCACAGCATCAACCAGTCCCGATGTTACATATTCTGTTGATTCAGGAACACTGAATATGACTATAATGCTGATAACCTCAGATAACATTAATTACACATGTTTAGGTGTTTTTCAATGGGAAACAATGCCCATAAGTCGATATAAAGATGCCTTTGGACTTACAAGAGGCACCAATTTATCAATCGTAAATAATAGTGCATCCGGTGCCATTACAGAATACTATAGCGAAATTAATACATCCTTATCAGGCACTACTACTATCCCTCATCAAAACGATGTATCTTATAACTACCAAGATCTCGAACATTCGTCAGACGGACATGCTATGGAGTTTAATATTCCTGTTAGCTATGTGATACCATCTTCCTCAACACAATCACTAAGTATTATTTATAACGAAATGTTAGGTTGTATTTCATATAATGGCATGATAGGTTTAGATAACATTGTTTCAGCGAATCATTTTTCTGTTTACGCCCATAAAATTAAAACAGTCTCTTTGCAATACATTGATTTTTCTGTGTCTTTCCCAACTAGTTTTACAATAGGAGGATTTGCCATTACAGATACGTACATACAAAGATCCACAAATCACACTTGGATAAGATAAAATTAAGGAGCCTAACTATGAGTACTATACTGTCACTATTAATCTATGCACCAATAATCATATGTCCTTTTACAACAATCTATTTTCTGGTCCTTGCTATTAAAGCAATAACAGACAAAGACACTTCGGAAAGTTGGAAAAAATACACATACATATCAGGGATTTCGTTATCATTGTGTATTTCAGTTATTTTCTTTCTTTTTGCTCTAAAATAAAGCAAAGCAGGTCATTACATCAGTAGTGACCTGCATTTTTTAGTTCTGAAATATCAACCCGGCATTTTCATAAAACACTTTTGCTACCACTTCTTCACTCATTCCCCTTGCAATAAGATAATCATAAAGTCTCTCCACATCATCCGCCGTTTTCAACTCATCACTCATATCAGCTCCGTCAAAGTCACTGCCGAGAGCTATGGAGTTTTCACCGCCGAGAGAAAGCAGATATTCAATATTATCCCTGACCCTCTCAAATACACTCCCCTTACCTAAAAACGGCGGATAAAAATTGAGGGCTATTAGTCCGCCTCTGGAAATTATCTCCTTAACTTGCCACTGCTTTAAGTTGCGTTTATGAGGGCATATGTCATAGCAATTGCTGTGTGAGGCTATAAAAGGCTTAGTTGCAATACTACAAACATCACGAAAGCCTTCTTCGTTAAGGTGAGAGACATCAACTATAATTTCGCAGTTTTCCATTTCTTTCACTGCTTCTTTTCCAAAAGGCTTCAAGTCGCCCTTTGCGTTCACTCCCGAAGCAAGGTCATTTTCACCGTTCCATGTAAGACTCATCATTTTTACTCCTTGTTTTTTAAAATAGGCTATATTGTTTAAGTTGCCGCCGAGAGATGAAGCATTTTCAATTGTAAGGTTGGGCGTTATCCCACACTCTTTTATTTTTTCTTCATTTGCCTTATAAAAGCTGAGAAGCTCTTTGCAATAAGAAAAAGCAGGCTCCCCGTGAAGCTTGTCATCAAGCCACAATGCGAAGCACTGCTCACGCTTTATAAATTTGTCCGAGCCGATTTTCACGGCAAGGGTACCACTGAAAAGGCTTATATTTTCACGGTACGCCTTGGTTACACTGTCACAGTGAAGATCAGAATACATCATAGCTGCCGGAAAAATCCTCCCCCTGAAATGCGCCTTCAATAAGCTCGAATTTTACAATTTCTCCGCCACTTTGCCACAGCTCAAACACATCAAAGCGTGGCTGTTTGTCCCTGTCATTTTCACTGAGATATTTCATTGCTGTCAGAGTCAGCTTTTTGATTTTTGCCCTGCCTACGCTGCTTGCAGGTCTTTCAATAGCTTTCACACTTCGGGTTTTGACCTCACAGAAAACCACATAAAAGTCGTTTTCGGCAATGACATCAATCTCACCGTAGCGTGAATGATAGTTTCGTGCCACTATCTCATAGTCCTTGCTTTTATAGTACTCTGCCGCAAAGCTTTCACCCAGAGCACCTGTTTTCTGAGTAGCGCCCATATCATTCACCCAATATCTTTTTAAGGAAGGTGCGTCTGTGCTCAGGGCAGATGCCGTGCTCGGCTATCATCTCATAATGGAGCTTTGTGCCGTAGCCCTTGTGCTTTGCAAACTGATATTCGGGGTACTTTTCGTCCATTTCCAAACAATATCTGTCTCGTGTCACTTTTGCAAGTATTGATGCTGCCGCAATTGAAATGCTCTTTGCATCACCCTTAATTAAAGTACGCTCCTCAATAGAAAGACCCGGTTTACCGTTACCGTCTATAAGAGCTATGTCAGGTTTCAGAGAAAGACCCTCAACAGCCTCACGCATAGCCTTGAATGTAGCCTGCAAGATGTTGATTTCGTCAATAGTCGCCGCATCTACCATTACTACAGAATATGCCAGAGCCTTATCTTTTATGATGTCATAAAGCATATCACGCTTTTTTTCGCTGAGCTTTTTTGAGTCATTGATACCCTCAATTTCACAGTCGAGAGGCAAAATTACAGCTGCAGCACAAACAGGACCGCAAAGAGGCCCTCTGCCTGCCTCGTCAACACCGCAGACAACATTGAAGCCCTCTGCAATTGCTTGCTTTTCGTATTCGTATGTCATTTTTGTTTCCTCGCTTTTCCCTTATTCTTTTATAAAAGCCTTGTCTTTTTCAGGCACACCGTCAGATATATAACGCTCAACTTTCATATGAAGATCATACTTTTCCCGAAGCTCAAGAATTTTTCTCATCATAGGTGACTTGTGGTGAATATCAAGTGCCTCCTGATTTATCCAGCTGTCAATTAAAAGCACCGTTTCGCTGTCGTTCATAGGAAAGAAATATTCATAGCGAAGGTTGCCTCTTTCCTTTCGGATTTCATCTACGGTTCCTGTGGAAATCATTTCTTCGGCAAACTTTCTTGCATTACCATTTTCACCTTTATAATAGATATTAACTGTTATAGCCATAATCTACCTCTGTCTTTAATCAAACTTCCCTTAGCGGGAAAAGAGCTGTTTCCTCAGCCACACTCCCCCGCAATTCATAATTCCTAATTCATAATTATAAAGCTGCCGCTTTCGCGACAGCTTCGTGTTTGTTATTATTCAAGAACTGTGCAGTAGTTGAAGATTGCTGCGGGAAGTTCGTCCTTATCAGCTGAGATTGTGAAAACGAAGTTCTTTTCGTGTGCTGATGAAAGCTCGTAAATCTTCTCAAGGAATTCAGCAAGAGCTTCGTAGTTTCTGCCACCGATGCGAAGAGTTGCGTCAACGAGAACATCTGTGATGTCGTGGTTGCCTGCACATACACCTGCAAGGAAGCCGAAGAATGAAGCGTAGCCCTTAATCTCGTAATCGTCAGTTGCAATAAGTCTTGCCTGATAATTAACATCATATGTTAACTTGGTTTCTTTCTCCACGCAAACTACATTGCCCTTTGAAGTTTCAACGGCCTGGTTTACGCAAGAAATCAAGCGCTTAGTCTTTCCTGAACCTTTGTGTCCTAAAATAATAGAAATCATTTATAATTCCTCCTTTTATTTATTGCTTCACAGGTGCTTTCAGGGCACCTGCTATTCAATTACACCTTTATTATATCACTTACTGAGTCTTTCTTCAAGTACTTCTTTCTCATTTTCATAGCCGGGTTTGCCTAAAAGTGCAAACATATTTCTCTTATAGCTTTCAACACCGGGCTGGTCAAAGGGATTTATGCCTAAAACATAGCCTGAAATTGCGCAAGCCTTCTCAAAGAAATAAATGAGATAGCCAAGTGATGTTTCTGTCATGTCATCAGCCTTGATGATAATGTTGGGAACGCCGCCGTCATTGTGAGCGAGAACCGTACCCTGATATGCCTTTTCGTTAACGAAGGAAATACTCTTGCCTGTCAGGAAGTTAAGACCGTCAACATTTTCCGGATCTTCCTTGATGAAGATTTCCTGCTTGGGCTTTTTGAAGGAAACAACTGTCTCAAACATAATTCTTTCGCCCTCCTGGATATACTGACCCAGTGAGTGAAGATCTGTTGAAAAAATTGCTGAAGTGGGGAAAAGTCCCTTGTTTTCCTTGCCTTCGCTTTCGCCGAAAAGCTGCTTGAGCCACTCATTCATCATTGTGAAGCAAGGCTCATAGCTGATGAACATTTCTGTTTTCTTGCCCTTATTGTAAAGAGCGTTTCTGATTGCTACATATTTATAGCAGTCATTTTCGTTTATATCAGTGCTCATAAGCTCTGCTCTTGCATTTGCAGCACCGAGCATAAGAGCATCAATATCAATTCCTGCCGCAGCAATGGGAAGAAGACCAACTGCTGTTAGCACAGAGTATCTGCCGCCTACATCGTCGGGTACAACAAAGGTTTCATAGCCCTCTCTGTCAGCAAGGCTTTTAAGGGTACCCTTAGCTTTATCTGTGGTGACAAAAATTCTTTCTGCAGCGCCCTCTTTGCCGTACTTCTCAGTGAGCATCTCACGGAAAATTCTGAAAGCGATTGCAGGCTCTGTGGTTGTGCCTGATTTTGAAATAACGTTGACGCTGAAATCTTTGCCGTCACAAATTTCAATAAGCTCACTGAGAGATGAGGATGAAATGCTGTTACCTGAGAAATAAATTGCAGGTGTGCCTTTGCGAAGATCGTTATAATTCTGACTCTTGATAAATTCAATTGCTGCTCTTGCACCGAGATATGAACCGCCGATGCCTATAACGATGAGAACGTCGCTGTTTTTCTTTATCTTTTCTGCTGCTGCCTTGATTCTTGCGAATTCTTCCTTGTCATAATCAACGGGAAGGTCAACCCAGCCTGTGAAATCGGAGCCTGCACCTGTTTTGCCGTGCAGAGCCTCGTGGGCCAATGTGATTTTATCCTGATATGAAAGGATTTCTTCGTCGCTTACAAAAGCAGAAACATACTTTTTCTTAAATTCTAATGACATTAAACCGGACTCCTAAATTAGTATATCTATTTGTTGTATTTTAATATAATTTTGACGATTTGTCAACCGATTGAACGATAATTATTATGCACTTTTTGCAAGTGAGCGTAAAAATCTCACCATAATGTGCGTTATTTTTGTTTTTTCGACATTATTTTGGCTTATGAGATTATATTCACTTATGACCTCTTCACCTATTTTCAGCTGTACTCTGCCGAGGATCTGATTTTTCTCCACGGGCGCCTCAACATCCTCACTTAAGGTTATAACTGTTTCTATTTTACTCTTCTGCCCTGATGGCAGTGTAACAGACCCAAGGCCCTGAATCATAGGCTTTATGCTATCTTCAACACCTCTTAAAACTTTGACCTCACCAAATAAGGAGGAGTCTATCTGCGGTGTAAATGTTTCAAAATTTGCAAAGCCCCAGTTAAGCATTGCCTTTGCACCCTCGAAGCGGTCTGTGCTGTTCTGAGCTCCCATAACCACGGCTATAAGATGAAGACCGTCTCTTTCGGCAGAAGCACTCAGGCAGTGACCTGCCTTTGATGTGGTGCCTGTTTTCAGTCCCGTGGTGCCACTGTAAAAGCGGACTAATTTATTTGTGTTGACAAGCTGTGTTTCTCCGCCACGAAGTGAATCCATCCACACTGTTGTGTAGGTTTTTATTCTCTCGTGAGAGAGCAGCTCCTTTGACATTATTGCAATATCCATAGCCGTTGTCAGGTGCTCTGTGGTGTCATCGTCAAGACCTGAGCAGTTAACAAAGTGAGTGTTTGTCATACCCAGCTCAGCAGCCCTGTCATTCATCATTTTAACGAAGGCTTCTTCACTGCCTGCTATATGCTCACCTAAAGCCGTGCAGGCATCATTTGCACTGGCTATTGCCGTGGCACGAAGAAGCTCGTCAACTGTCATAGTTTCACCCTCTTTGAGCCAGATCTGGCTGCCGCCTTTGCCTGCGGCAACATTGCTTGCCGTAACTGTATCTGTCAGTGACATTTTGCCGCTGTCAAGAGCTTCCATAAATAAAAGCAGGGGCATTATCTTTGTCACCGATGCAGGATATAGCTTTTCGTTTTCATTGAGACTATAGAGCACCTCACCGGTGGAAGCATCCATAAGCACGGCTGACTTTGCTTTGACATCAATAACAGTTTCCCCTTCGGCCTGTGAAATAATACTAAAGGGCAGAATTAAAATTAAACACAGTAACATTAAGAAAAGTTTTTTCACTTATATCACCTCAATTATAAATATGAGAGTTTAAAAGCAAATAAAACTTGACCTTTAATCAATCGTGATATATAATTTCCATTGTATTATTAAGATCAACGAGGCTGAATAAATGAAAGTAAAATTCTTTACCCTTGGCTGTAAGGTTAACCAGTATGAAACTCAGGCAATGGGCGAGGCACTGAAAAAATGGGGATATGAAACGGTAAACGGTGATGAAGATGCTGACATTTTTATTGTCAATTCCTGCACCGTTACGGCAGAGTCCGACAGAAAAACCCGTCAGGCTGTGCGCCGCTTTAAAAGGCAAAACCCAAACGGCATTGTTGTGCTCACGGGCTGTATGCCTCAGGCTTATCCCGAAAAGGCAAATGAGCTTATTGAAGCTGATATAATCCTCGGCAATAAGAATAATAAAGACCTGCCCGGAATGCTTGACAGATATATAAAATACGGCTCAAGAGTTTTTGAGGTCAGCGTACACAAAACGGGCGACAGATTTCAGGGTAACACCATATCAGGCTTTGATGAAAGAACAAGAGCCTATGTGAAAATTCAGGACGGCTGTAACCGCTTCTGCTCTTACTGCATTATCCCCTATTCACGCGGCAGAGTACGCTCAAAGCCACTTAGTGAGCTTAAAACAGAGCTTGAGGCTCTGAGCAAAAACGGATATAAGGAAGTAGTGCTCGTCGGCATCAACCTTTCCTCTTATGGTTCAGATATAGGCTGCACATTCCCTGAGGCAGTGAAAATTGCAAATGACACCGAGGGAATACTCCGTGTTCGCCTGGGCTCACTTGAACCTGACCACCTGACAGATGAGGTTATTGAAGCTCTCTCAGAGTGCAAAAAGCTCTGCCCTCAGTTTCACATTTCACTGCAAAGCGGCTGTGACAAGACACTAAAGGCAATGAACCGCCATTACACCGTCGATGAATATCGCTCAATTGCAAACAAGCTGCGTGAGTGTTTTCCTGACTGCACCCTCACAACAGATATTATGGTCGGCTTTGCCGGCGAAAGTGAGGAAGATTTCAATGAAAGTCTCTCTTTTGCAAAAGAGATTGCCTTTGAAAAGGTGCACATCTTCCCCTATTCTATAAGAAAAGGTACCCGTGCTGAAAAGCTGACAGGTCATCTTGACAAGCAGATTAAGGATGAACGCTGCAAAATACTCACCGCAGAAACGGATAAAATTAGAAGAGACTTCTTTAAAAAGCAAATCGGCAAAACCTACAGTGTGCTTATAGAGAGCAAAACCGATAACGATGGATATTACACAGGTCACACTGCAAACTATATCCCCGTAAAAGTAAAACTGCCACAGGATTTCTGCGGCAGCGTAGTTGATGTGATTATAACCGAAGTCAGCACTGACGATTGCTGCATAGGCAAATTCAAACAGTGATTTTATCTGACAACTGTAACAGAGTGTGTTTCCTCAAGGTGACACACTCCTATTTTTTGGCTCATAAGTGAGAAAAGATCCGTGTTTCTGCACTCGGCTTCATAGATTTCCTTCGCTCTGAGAGTGAGTTTTTCAGCCTCGGCATGCTTTGTTATTATGGGCAGTGATGTCTTATCTTTAGCCTCAGCCAAAAGAGAGAGGCCTCTTTCATTCGCGGCAAGAATTTTGATATATGGCGGCAGGCCCTCACTCCACTGTCTTTTCACGCCGAGATAAGCATTAAGCACTTCTCTGCGTACTCTTGACATTGTAAAATTTTTGCTCTTTGCTTTATCATATAAGCTGACAAGGCTGTCTGCAGTTTTTGCAGCCTGATAAATGCGTGAAGCAAGACCTGTGTCATCGCTGACATAAAGAGCGTATTCTTCCTTCGGCATACTCCTCAGGCGTGAAAGTATAGCTCTTTCACTATAGGCGAGTGAATAAGGCTCATAAGCATCATATAAACCGAAAAGCTCTAGCGGCACATAAGTCTTCCACTTTTCACCAAAGGGTAGGCGCCTCAATTTTGAGGCACTTGCAAAGCTGCCGCTTGTTTTTTCACTGTCATGATCTGCACCCTGACGCTTTATAGGGATTATGCAGTTTTCTTTGCCGTAAAGACTCAACTGCCTAATATATTCCACTGCAAGAGTGTTGTTAGGTGAAGCGATTGCTTCAGCGCAGCTTTCACCGTAAAGACTGCTTATTGCTTTTTGCATTGCGGCAGGATAAGTTGCACCCTTTGCAGTTTCACTTTTTATTATGTCGGCAGCAGCCTTATCCTCTGCAGCCTCAGCACATTTTATAAGAAGCTCTTTATCCTCGTCTTCACAGCCGAAGGACAGCATATCAACGCCGAAATTCATCAGAAGCCCTACGCTGCCCCTTGCAAAGGTTTCAGCCGAAGCACAGCTGAAAGGCGTTGGCAGCTCTATAACAACATCTGCACCGCACAGCACGGCTGCTTTTGCTCTGAGCCACTTGTCAACGTGGGCACATTCCCCTCTTTGCACAAAATTGCCGCTCATAACGCAGACTATAAAGTCCGCACCGGCTTCACGGGTCTTTTTTATATGATAAAGATGCCCGTTATGAAAAGGGTTATATTCACATACAATACCTGCTATCATGCCGATGCCTCCTTTAATTTGCTATATCTAATCTTATATATTTTTGCTCACCATGTCAAGAATAAAATTAAGGACCGCCCCGAAAGACAGTCCTGTAATTTCATCATAGCCCTTGCTATTAGCCTTCGCTGATTGCTTCAACGGGGCATGAACCTGCACAAGCACCACATTCAATGCATGTATCAGCATCGATTACATACTTGCCGTCTCCCTCGCTGATTGCCTCAACAGGGCAGTCTGCTGCGCATGCGCCGCATGCAACGCAGTTGTCACCAATTACGTATGCCATTTATGTTTCCTCCTTATAAATGTTTATCGTGATTTCATTTTAACACATAAAATAAAAATATCAATACCTTTTTCAAGGTTTTATGTGATTTTTATAAAAAAATTTTGTAATATTATGCATTTATTTTCTAAATTGTAAATTTATGCTTTTGTGCCGACGAGTGTTAGTTTTTACTAACCAACACTTATAAAAAATTAGTTTTTTGCTATTGTAAAAACAATTATTTTATTGTATAATAATTTGGAGTATGAATAAATATGTGAGGAATAAGTGTGTTTGAAGATATAAATATAACCCCGTCTCTTAAGAATACATTGCAGAATGCCCTTGACAATTCAAGGCTTTCCCATGCTCTTATACTTGAAGGCTCGGATGAAGCAACAAGGCTAAAGACAGCAAAGGCAATTGCCATGCACCTGCTGTGCAAAGGCAACAAACGACCCTGCGGTGTGTGCTCATCATGCATAAAGGTCATTGGTTCTTCTCACCCCGATCTTCACATACTCACCAAAGATGAAAAAAGCGCAATGATAAAGGTGGACACAGTCAGAGACATTAAGGCTAAGGCCACTGTGCTGCCAAACGACGGCGACAAGAGCGTGTTTATAATTACTGAAGCTCAGCTTATGAATGTGCAGGCTCAGAACGCACTGCTTAAAATTTTTGAGGAGCCCTCAAGACATGTCAGCTTTATACTTACCTGCCCATCAAAATCCTCGCTTCTTGAAACCATCACCTCAAGAGCAACTGCATACACTCTCGGTGAAGAAATAAGCACCTTCTCGGATGAAAAATACAGTGAAGCTAAACAAACTGCAGCTGAACTGCTTGAGTGCTTCATAAGCGAAAACGAATTGCAGTTTATTAAAAAGACAGCAGTTTTCCGCAAGGATAAAAGCTATTTTCTGTTGACACTCAAAGCGGCACTGCCGATTATAAGAGATGCCCTTGTGCTCGCAAGCGGCGGCAGGGTACCAATAAGCGATAAGCAGGAAACAGCTAAAAAACTAAAAAGTGCCATGACTCAGAAAAAGCTGATGGAGCTTCTTGAGGTTACGGAAAAAATCATAGAAAACACCGAAAATGCGGCTAACCATAATTTAAGCATAACAAGACTCAGTGCCGTGTTTTACTCTATAAAGCAGAAAGGATAATAAATTATGGCAGAGGTAATATCAGTCAGATTTAAAGAGGTGGGCAAAAACTACTATTTTGACCCGCAGGGAAAAGTATATAAAAACGGTGACAAGGTTATTGTTGAAACGGCAAGAGGGCTTGAGTTCGGTGAGGTTTCAATCGGCAACAGAGAAATTCCCGATGAAGAAATAACTGCACCCTTAAAGCCCGTTGTGCGTCCTGCAACGCAAAAGGATTTTTCCACCGTTGAGGAAAACAAGAAAAAGGAAAAAGAGGCTTTTGATATCTGCCATAAAAAAATTGCAGAGCACAAGCTGCTTATGAAGCTTGTCGACGTTGAATATACCTTTGACAGAAATAAGATTCTTTTCTACTTCACAGCTGATAACAGAGTGGATTTCAGAGAGCTTGTCAAGGATCTTGCATCCATTTTTCACACAAGAATTGAGCTTCGTCAGATAGGTGTCAGAGACGAAAGCAAAAAGGTAGGCGGCCTCGGCATTTGCGGCAGACCCTTCTGCTGCAGTACCTTCCTTGGCTCATTTCAGCCTGTTTCAATCAAAATGGCAAAGGAACAGAGTCTTTTCCTCAGCACCGCAAAAATCAGCGGCACCTGCGGCAGACTTATGTGCTGCCTTAAATATGAGCAAGAAGCCTACGAACACCTTCTCAGAGTAACACCTAAAAACGGTGCTGTTGTGGACACTGCCGAGGGCAGAGGCACTGTTGTTGATTTTAATCTGCTCACAGGCAGGCTGAAGGTTTCTCTTGATAAAAGACCTGAGGCTGCACCGATTGAAGTGAACAGAAAAGAAGTCAAGCTGATAAAAGACAATCAGATCAAGGTCGACCAAAAGGATATTGAAGAGCTCGGCGCAATGGAAGGCAACTGATATTAAGAAACCCGACAAGGTTTAACGGAGCATATTTTCACTGTAGCTGTGTTAAAAAGCCTTTAAAGGCACGAGTATTGCGAGGCGAAAAAATCAACAAAGGCGGCATAAATCGAGCATTTCAGACTTGTTGTGTTCGACTACCGCCAACTTACAGACGAAAGGAAAGGAAAAATCAAATGGAAAATGTATTCTCAGGTGAAATTTTAAATATTACCCCCTTCAAGAAAGGCTTTGTTTTTGCCACAAAAAGCGTGGCTGCAGACGGCAGATTAAAAGCAAATTTTTACGGCTATGATGCTGTGAACGATAAATTCACTCACATTAAAAAGTCTGTTTATCTTAAAATCAAATTCGGCTATGAGTATGAAGAAATTGCCGAGCAGTTGGGCGACTATGTTTCATGTGATGTGGGTGTGCTCAATGACAACAGAATTATGGCTATATTCCCCAGCGGTGAATATAATATCTTTAACACTGACGGCACTCTCAATGTTTCATCACTGCTGACATATCACGGTGCCCCTGTTTGCGATATAGCTGTTGACGGTGCCTATGTCTGGTGTGCAGTGCCCACAGAGAATGCAATTATCAAATATTCACCCCGTGAGGGCAGAATTCTTCTTCGTGTTGGCGGCGGTGATGCAACTGCCTTTGAAACACCTTGTGCAGTTACACTTCACGGCAGCACCCTTTATATCTGCAATCAGAGCTCTAAAAAAATCCGTACCCTTAACATTCAGACCAATTCAGTAAGAGACTACCGTGTTTTCAATGAAAAGGTTTATAAGTATATCAATGTTATGGGCAGAGAGTTTGTCTGGCTCAAATCAGGACTATATATCTTAGATTAATACAGAATGCAGAGTGCAGAATTGTAGTCGCACTTTTACCACTCACAAACCTTAAGTTTCTCCCCGCAGAACTGAAGCTCGAAAGAGAACAATTTTATCAATCTTAATTAAGAACGGCAGGTTACTACCAAATCGGTAGTGACCTGCTGAATTTTTATAATTGCGAGAGGCGGATTTGATACCAACCCACTCTGCAGGTAAAATACTTGCTTATCAATTAGAAGCAAACACACGACCGCAATTCTGCACTCTGCCTTCTGCACTTTAAATGCAATTTTGCATTTTACTTCGGGAACAGCTCTGTAGCTTTGCTCACCGGCTTTTCGGTCGGCTCAATTTCACTGAGATAAGTGTTATAAACCGTCACCTGACACACAAGAGGTGTGGAATAATAAACAAAATAGAAATTGCCCTGCTGTTTTGTCAGCTCGCCCTCTTTCAAAAAGGAGCTGAGTTCACCAAGGGAAAATTCACCGATGATCGCATCGGCAGCGTACCTGTCAAAAGAGCAGAAGGTCTGGAGTGTGTTTTTTAGTATGGAAAGAAATTTTTTACTGTCTGCAGAAATATTTTCACTTTGCTCACCTTTTTCATTGAGCTTTGTCATCATCACCCTGCACTCCATAATTTTGCCGTCGGGAGCTTCTTTGAGGGTGAGAAGAACATTGCCGTTTATGAGCTTAAATTCCCTGCTTTCCTGCTGAATGAAGATAAAATCCGTTAAATCTATATCACTGTCCGCCACCTCATTGTAAGAGGCAACAAAGCCGCTTAAATCCATAAACTGACTTTTTGAGCAGGCTGTGAGCATAATAATTAATATCAGGCAAAACGGCAACCTAAAATGTCTCATAACATCACCCTTATATCTTTATGAAAAGTTAAGGGGAATTATATCATTATGTTTGACTTTTTATGCTTATGGATGTAATATTAAGATATAATATTTAGTGAGGTATCAGTTATGGATATTAAAGAAATTTTATCAAAGGTTGACCATACTCTCCTCTCGCAGAGTGCAACATGGAATGAGATTAAAGCTATATGTGATGACGGCATAAAATACGGCTGTGCAAGCGTTTGCATTCCCCCGTCATATGTAAAAAAGGCAAAGGATTATGTGGGAAACAGCCTTAAAATATGCACAGTTATCGGCTTTCCCAACGGATATAGCACCACTGCAGTTAAATGTTTTGAGGCTGCCGAAGCAGTAAAAGAGGGTGCCGATGAAATCGATATGGTTATCAATATCGGTATGCTCAAAGATAAAAGATATGAGGATGTGCTCGGTGAAATCAAAGCAATAAAAGACAGCTGCAGCGGCAAACTGCTTAAGGTTATTATTGAAACCTGCCTTCTCAGTGAAGAAGAGAAAATTAAAATGTGCGAAATCGTGTCAAAAAGCGGTGCCGACTATATCAAAACCTCAACAGGCTTTTCCACGGGCGGTGCAACAAGAGAGGATATTGCTCTTTTCAAAGCCAATGTAGAGCCTCACCTTAATATCAAGGCTGCAGGTGGCATTGCAAGCATAAAGGATGCAGAGGATATGCTGTCTCTGGGAGCAAACAGACTTGGCACCAGCAGAATAGTTAAAATAGTCAAAAACGAAGAAGGCTTCGGCTATTAAGGAGGATAATTATGTCAGTTTCAACACCTCACATCTGCCTGCCTGAGGGCGTCAGTTTTGCAAAAACCGTGCTTATGCCCGGTGACCCTCTCAGAGCAAAAATGATTGCAGAAACATTTCTTGAAAATCCCACCCTCATCAATAACATAAGAGGTATTCAGGGATATAACGGCACCTATAAGGGTCACAAGGTCAGTGTTATGGCAAGCGGTATGGGTATGCCGTCTATAGGAATATATTCCTATGAGCTTTATAATTTCTTCGGCGTTGAAAATATTATCCGTGTGGGCTCTGCAGGCGGTCTTAGTGATGAAGTAAAGCTTCGTGACATTGTTGCAGGCATAGGCGCCAACACTAACTCTAATTTCGGTGCTCAATACGGTGTTACGGGCACTATTGCTCCCACCTGCTCTTATGCCCTGCTCACTGCCGCTGTGGACTCTGCCGAAGACTTGGGTCTTTCTCTCAAGGTTGGCAATCTCTTTTCAAGTGACACATTTTATGATGCTGACCCTGATTGCCACAGAAAGTGGAAGGATGTGGGCTCACTCGCTGTTGAAATGGAAGCGGCGGCACTTTATCTCACAGCTATGAAAGCAGGCAAAAACGCTCTTGCAATCTGCACTATATCCGATATACCTGCCAAAGGTGAAGGCTGCAGTGCCGAGGAGAGACAGAACACCTTTACGGATATGATGAAAATTGCCCTTGAGACGGCAATAAGAATGGATAAGTGATTTAATGATTAAACGAGTCTTTTTAATTGTGCTCGACTCCTTCGGCATAGGTGAAATGCCTGACAGCAGTCTTTACGGTGATAAGGGAAGTAACACACTTCACTCATGCTTTTTGCAGGATAGCTTCCGTGTACCTAATATGGCTAAGCTCGGTCTATATAATATTGACGGAGTTTCCTTTGGCGAAAAGCAGAAAAAGCCCCTTGGTGCATATGGCAGAATGACCGAAAAAAGCAAAGGCAAAGACACCACAACCGGTCATTGGGAAATTGCAGGGCTTATATCCGAAAAGGCATTTCCAACTTATCCTGATGGCTTTCCCGACGAAATAATATGTGAATTTGAAAGAAAAACGTGCAGAAAAGTCCTTTGCAATAGGCCTTATTCAGGCACTAAGGTTATCGAGGATTACGGCAAAGAGCACATTGAAAGCGGAGCTCTTATAGTTTACACGTCAGCTGACAGTGTCTTTCAGATAGCTGCCCACGAAAATGTTGTTCCTATAGAAACACTCTATGAATACTGCCGGATCGCAAGAGAAATTCTCACCGGTGACCACGCTGTGGGCAGAGTTATTGCAAGACCCTTTGACGGTGAATATCCCCATTTCAGGCGTACACCGAGACGCCACGATTTTTCACTTGTGCCCCCTCATAACACTCTGCTTGATGAAATGAATACTGATGGGTTTAAGGTTATTCCCATAGGCAAAATATACGATATTTTTGCAGGAAAGAGCCTTGAAAAATCCTTTCCCACCGAAAGCAACAAGCAGGGTATGGAGCTGACAATGAAGGCTCTTTATGAGGATTTCACCGGTCTGTGCTTCACAAACCTTGTTGACTTTGATATGCTTTACGGTCACAGAAACGATGCGGCAGGGTACGCTAAGGCACTGAGTGAATTTGATTTATGGCTCGGTGACTTTATAAACGAAATGAAAGACAGTGACCTGCTTATGATAACTGCCGACCACGGCTGTGACCCACTCACAGAAAGCACCGACCATTCAAGAGAATACACTCCCCTGCTTATTTTTGGCAGCAAGGTTAAAAATATAAATCTCGGCACAAGAGGCAGCTTTTCGGATATAGGAAAAACAATTGCTGACATTTTTGCCATAAACTCAAAAATCAGCGGCAAGAGCTTCATAAATGAAATATTGGAGAAATAAAATGACAGAACTCGAACTTATAAAAAAAGCAAAAGAGGCAGCAAAAATGGCATATGTGCCCTATTCACATTTTACTGTAGGTGCGGCACTTCTTTGCAAGAACGGCAAAATTTACACCGGCTGCAACATTGAAAACGCTGCCTACTCCCCCACAAACTGCGCAGAGAGAACTGCATTTTTCAAAGCAATCAGCGAGGGCGAAAAAAATTTTGAAGCTATTGCAATTGTTGGAGGAAAAAGCTGCAATTTCACCGATTACTGCACCCCTTGCGGAGTTTGCAGGCAGGTTATGGCTGAATTCTGCAGCAAGGATTTCAGAGTTATTCTTGGCAAAAACGGTGAGGATTTCAGGGTTATAACCCTTCGCAATCTGCTTCCCGACAGTTTCACCTTAAAGGAGTAAAAAAATGAGAATTTACGATATAATTGCAAAAAAGCGTGACGGCTATGAGCTGACAGATGAAGAAATAGGCTTTTTTGTGCGTGAACTTACCAATGAAAAAATAATGGATTATCAGGCAACTGCACTTCTGATGGCAATATATATCAGAGGTATGTCTGACAGAGAAATGATAACTCTCACAAAAGAAATGGCAGTGTCAGGTGACACCCTTGACCTAAGTGAGCTTGGCATCACTGCCGACAAACATTCAACAGGCGGTGTGGGCGATAAAACCACTCTCGTAGTTGCACCTTTAATCGCATCCCTTGGCATAAATGTTGCTAAAATGTCAGGCAGAGGTCTTGGTCACACGGGTGGAACAGTTGACAAGTTAGAGTCAATCAGAGGCTTCAAAGTCAGCCTTAGCCCCGATGATTTCATCTCTCAGGTGAAAAAAATCGGCATTGCCGTTGTTGGGCAGACAGGCAGGCTCGCCCCTGCGGATAAGATTATTTACTCCCTTCGTGATGCCACTGCCACCGTCGGCAGTGTACCGCTTATAGCATCAAGCATTATGTCAAAAAAACTGGCAGCAGGCAGCAAGACTATAGTTCTCGATGTAAAATACGGCAGTGGTGCCTTTATGAAAACCACTGAGGATGCCGAGGCTCTTTCAAAAAAAATGGTGGATATCGGAAAAGCTGCAGGCAGGCGCATGGCAGCTGTTATAAGTGATATGGACACACCCCTTGGCACAAACATAGGCAATGCTCTTGAAGTAAAAGAAGCGGTTGCCGTGCTCAGAGGTGAAGGCAGCGAAGATTTAAAAGAGGTCTCTCTCACACTTGCAGCTAACATTGTGGCTCTGTCTCTCGGTGATGATATAGCCGCTGCAAGAAAGAAGGTAGAAGCTGCCCTTGAAAGCGGCAAGGCATATGAAAAGTTCAAGGAGTTTATAACTACTCAGGGCGGTGACATTTCACAGATTGAAAACACTGACAAGCTGCCAAAAGCAAAAACGGTTTATCAGCTTTTATCACCTGAAAGTGGATATATCAGCAAAATGCAGGCTGAAGATATCGGCTCAGCAAGTGTTATCCTCGGTGCAGGCAGACTAACAAAAGAAGACACCATAGACTATTCCGCAGGCATTATCCTTAATAAAAAAACAGGCGACAAGGTGCAACGGGGCGACGTTTTAGCTGAGCTTCACACAAATAACAGCGGCAAAATTAAGGATGCTGAAAAGCTGTTTTTGTCTGCTTTATCCTTCAGCAGTGAAAAGCCTGAAAGAAATCCACTCATTTATAAAACAATTCTTTAACAGATAAACCAGTTTTTATCACCGTGATATTATTGCAACTTGGATATACTTATTTGTTGTTTTAAAACCAAAACACAATAAACTGATTATTGACTATAAAAAAGAAATTATGATATAATCCCACACGATGCTTCATGCTACGACTTAAAAAAGCCATAACATGGAGCTATTATTTTATGTTTTCGGAGGATATCAGATGAACCAAAATGAAAAAACGGGCTTTAGACTTTTACATAAGCCCCCAAAAGGCAAGGTACCTGCTCTTTGTCTTGTGTTTTTATGGATTGCGCTGTGGAATGTAATTTTTCAGGCGCTTCACGACGTAATGCCCCACGAAGGTCTCAGAATTATAAACTGGGCATTCTTCATCAGCGTTGCTGTTTTCTTTTTGCAGGAAGAACTCTCCTACAAAGACCGCTTCTGGTACACCCTTTGCGGCGGTGCAGTAGGTCTTCTTTTGGCAGCACTTGTCAGTCTCGGTGCAAAGTCACTGATGGGTATTGGCCTCAGCCACTTCGTTGCAGTTTGCATTCCCCTTGTTATCATTATCGGTGTGCTTATTCTCACAAGACCTTTCATTCCCATGTTTTTTAACGATGTCGGCTTTGTTTATCTTATCTGCTCATTTATTGAGAGTGACAAGATGATAGAGAATCTTCCCAGCCATCTGCTTTCACTTCTGCTTGGCTCAATTATTCTCAACCTCGGTGCAAGCGGAATTATTATGCTTTACAAAAAAGCTATGGCTAAAAAAGCGGCAAAAAAATAAGATGCACATAGCAAAACTCCCCGATTGATGTCGGGGAGTAAATTTTATTTGACTATGATTTTATAAACCGCAGTGCCTCTGTGCTGAGTGAGAGGCTGGAAGGAATCTGAAATTTCTTCATAAAGCACATAACAGCTGTTTACTTTGTCAAGTCTGGTTGTGTCAAGTTTTACTTTAAGGTTTGTCTGATTTTCTTCGCTTGTTACAACATCAATATAGCTCTTGCCATCAAAAACAGACATAAGCTCATTATTTACATAAAGGCTGAGTCTGTAAGTACCGCCGTCGCCGAGAAGAGAAATTGTAAGCTCTTCGTCTTCGCCTGACTTTGTATACATTCTTGTGTGGAAGCCGTCATCCACAAAGCACTTATCAATGTCACTATACATAAAGGCATAGAACTCTGCTTCCATTTCAGTATAGCTTTTAATCACTCTATTATCAGCAGGAATAACTGTTTTTCCGCTGAAATCATCTGCAATGAGTGTCTCATAGGGAGCATCAACATTCATAATAACCTTATTATAGCCGATATCGATTACATCGTGATGATGCGACACCATTTCATCCGCATCACCCTTTTCTTTAAGCTCAGCATCGGGATTATACATAAGATACGTTGTCATCTGAAGCTCATCACCTGCTTTGCCCACATTGGGTGTGAATGAAATATAGATTTTCTTTTCTGTCAAAGGCTTCACATCAAACTTATAAAGCATTGTGTTTTCGGTTGTTTCGCCGTCACATTTTGCAGTAAACTCCTGTCTGATGCCGTCGAGAGTAATAAGAATTGCCTGCTGCTTAAACATTGGTTCTTCCTCACCTGCAATGGTAAAGACAGCCTTTATTTCACCGCCGTCATAGCTTAAAACATCAAGCTCACGTTCCTCATATGTTTCGGGAACAACGGTGAAGGTTCCGTCCTTATTATCCCATATCGCCTCGGGTATTTTAATGTCAGCGTTAGTTGTTTCTGCACCCTCAACATCATAATTAATTGTTCCTGTTCCAAGAAGAACTGTGGCGGCGCCTGCTGAAAGCGTGAGGCAAATCATCAGCACCGCTGCAATAAGTGCAGCAAACTTCACTCTGGGTCTTTTTCTGACATAAGCTGTCTTAGCGTTTTCGCTTACAAGAAGTGTGTCCATTTCCTTTTGGAATTTGCCGGAATAGGGTCTTATAATCTGCTTTTCCTGAGGAAGTGAATTCAATTCAATTTTTGCCGCTTCCTCCAATGCTTTTTTAAGCGTGGTATTCTCTTTTTTCATAAGTGTCTTCCTCCTTTTTAATAAGGTTAATCAGTTTTTGTCTGCCTCTGAAAAGCTGCTGTTTGACAGTGTTTTCTCTTGTGCTCGTCAAAGCGGCAATTTCAGAAACTGAAAGGTCGTTAAGATAATAGAAAGTCAGCACATCACGGTATCTGTCTTCGAGCCTGAGAATTGCCGACACTATTTCTTTATAGCTTTCTCTGCGGCAGATTTCGTCAAGCAGACTCTCATCTCTTTCAGCCACTGCTTCATCAAGAGGCGTTTCTTTTTCAGGCAGTCCCATTCTCACAATATTGAGTGCTCTGCTTCTTGCTGCTTTTATCATGTACGCTGCCGTGCTGACTGAGTCAACATCTTTTATTTTATCGAGATGCTTTGAAACAGCTATAAAGGCATCGTGCACTGCATCCTCTGCTCTTTGTGGATCACGAAGGACCTTGCAGGCAGTTATATACATTCTGTTTTTATATTTGTCATAAAGCTGTCTGAGTTTTTCTCTGTCATAATCGCTGTGCATATCTATTATCACCTCCGTCACTGTTTTAAAAGGCCTTTCACTAATATAGACACAGTTTAGCATATTAAGGTTACGGGATTATGAAAAAAGTCTGATAAAATTTATAGTTGGGCTTACTGGCGATTAACGGAAGTCTCACAAAAAAGGCAGGCGGCTCCACTGCCGAATTTCATTCGGCAAGCGACCGCAGGTCGCCCAAAATCGCAAAGCGATTTTTGTGGAGCCGCCGGGCGCACCGATATATGAAACTCAATCACCAACCACGCCCGAAAGGACGTGGTTTGGATAATAACCCTATAAGGGTAAACAATACCAGCGGTGCCTGAAGGCACATCTAAGCGACACCAACTGCAGGTGTTGCTTTTACTTTTCTATGAGATGAGCAAATGGA
>JAFTLT010000048.1 GCA_017452785.1 Clostridia bacterium
GAGAAGCTGTCTGCGTGACCGCCGATTTTTGGAAGCCTTTTCCATTCCGCTACGCTCCATTCCAAAGGCTTCCAAAAATCATTGTACTATACTTTGACTTTATTTTTTAAAAAAATGGGTCACATCTATTTACAACGCAGATTTTTTAAAATCAGCCCTCATCCTTTCCTTCTCACTATCACCCGATTGTATTTTCAGCTTGTGTGTGTTATAATCAGTTCGGTAAATTAAGAAATTCAAAACCCAATATATAATATCAACACAATGGAGAATTACATGAATAAAATTATAGAGATAACAGATTTTCTTGCTCCCGAACTGGATATATATGCACGCTTAACCGAGGTTCAGCTGCTAAACAGAGAGTTCCCCGAAAAAGGCTTGTTTATAGCAGAAAGTCCGAAGGTTATAAACCGTGCTCTTGATGCAGGGTACGAGCCGGTCTCGTGTCTTATGGAAACAAGGCATATTGAGGGTGAGGGCAAGGGAATTCTTGAGAGAATAAAAGACGTTCCTGTTTTTTGTGCGGAGTTTGATATTCTGACACAATTGACAGGCTTCGCCCTTACGAGAGGTATGCTGTGCGCTATGAAACGAAAGCCCCTGCCCGACGTAAGAGAACTCTGTAAAAACAAAAGCAGAATAGTTATACTGGATAAGGTAATGAACCCGACCAATGTGGGCGCCATAATCCGCTCAGCTGCAGCACTCGGAATGGATGGGGTGCTACTCACTCCCGGATGCTCCGATCCTCTTTACAGACGTGCCGCAAGAGTAAGTATGGGCACCGTGTTTCAGATCGATTGGACATTTTTAGACAGCGACAGCATCAATGAAATAAAAGCTCTCGGATTTAAAACCGTGGCTATGGCACTTAAGGACAATTCTCTTTCTATAGGTGACCCACAACTGACAAACGAAAAGAAGCTCGCCATAGTTATGGGAACAGAGGGCGACGGTCTTTCTGATAAGACCATATTTGACTGCGATTTTACCGTGAAAATACCAATGCATCACGGTGTTGATTCGCTGAACGTTGCCGCCGCTTCCGCAGTAGCATTCTATCAGTTTGGCAATAAACAGAATGTGTAAGCATGGCATTATCAGATAAATTTCAGTTTACCTTTTTATTGTCGAATGCGGCACACAGTTAAACCGACTTGTTTATCAGGTCGGTTTCTGTTTCTTCACATCTTTTTAACAAAATATCAACAACTTTAATCTGTAATCAAAAATCCCATAGTGATATTATGTTTATGTATCTTTTTTAAAGGAGTTGCTATGAAATGAAAACAACCTTCACTAAAAAAATTATTTCACTTCTGCTTGCAGTGCTTATACTTCTCTCGTCAATGAGCGTTGTTGCCTTTGCCGCTTCAAGCAAAAACACCTATCCGATTATTTATGTTCACGGCTTTATGTCAAGTGACATCAACGCTGACAAAGATGACCCTGACAGTGAGTTATACTTCCCTATGCAGACAAACCACATTATAGACGGCGTTAAGGAAGCTGTGCCTGCTCTCGGTGCTCTTCTTGTCAAAGGTGACTGGGATGCCTTCGGCAAGGGCATTTCTCCCGTACTCGAAAACATTTTCTACGGACTTTACAATAACCCCGACGGTTCAACAAAAGGCGATTCGGGCACATATTTCGAGTACCCCACAAAGCAAGAGATTAAAAACAGTGACGAAATTGACTTTGATTATGACTGGCGCCGTGACCCCATTGATATTGCAGCAGACCTTAATGATTTTATAAAGTATGTTATGAAGGTTACGGGCAAGAAAAAGGTTTCACTTAGCTGCCACTCCCTCGGCGGTGTTATAGTCATTTCCTACCTTTCCATTTACGGCAATAAAAATATAAGCGGTGTTGCCTTTGATGCAACTGCAATTTACGGCGAAAGCTATACAGGCGACCTTCTCACAGGCAACATTGAATTAAGCAGTGAGTCAGCTCTCTTTGCAATTGAAAATATGCTCAAGGGCGAGGATGCAGAGGTTCTCGTTGACAGCCTTCTTGAAATTTTTGAGCAGGCAGGTCTTTTCCAGCTTGTTGCCGACCTTGGCAACGACCTTGTTACGAAGCTCAGAAGCTATCTGTTTGAGTCACTTGCTTCGCTGTTTGCCAATTGGCTGACTATCTGGGCTATGATTCCTGACGAGCAGATAGATGAAGCCATGGACTTCGTTTTCACTGAGGTCTATGACAAGGATGATGCAGATGCTAAAAAGCTCCTTAAAAAAATCAAAAACTATAATAAGCTGGTCAGAAAAAACAAGACAAAAACTCTCAAGGCTCTTGACAAAAAAGCTAAGGTCGTTGTTATATCAAGATACGGCTACGCTTCGCTTGCAGTTACCCCCTCATGGGATAGCCTGAGTGACGGCACCGTTGACACAAAATATAACTCCTTCGGCGCAACAACAGCTCCCTTCGGCACCACCTTCAGTGAGGATTATCTCAAAGGCAAAAACATGAAGTATATTTCACCTGACAAAACAGTTGATGCTTCAACATGTCTGTTCCCCACAAAAACATGGTTCATAAGAAATATGTCACACTCATGGAACTGCGACGGTCTTGACACTATGATACATACACTTCTCAATGCAAAGAAAGAGGCAACAGTAAACACCTATAAGCTGTATCCCCGATTTATGAAGTATGTAGTATCCGAGGATGTTATCTGTCCCGACGATGAAAGCGTTGAGCTGAGAACTCTGCCACAAAATTTTATGGAAAGCGTAGTCTTCTTCTTTAAAGCATTTATAAGCTTCATTGCAAAATAAAAAAATTATCCGTCTGCCCCTGTACCGTAACACTTCACGCAGACGGATTTTTTCTTCTCTTTTTCTCGCTCTTATGCGTTAAAGCACCTCATTTTTGTAATATTTTCCACAAAATACCCCCATCTTTGGCAAAAATTATGTGAAAAGTATATTGACTTTAGCACTTTAACGCTATATAATAAAACTTAATCATTCTTTTTATGATAGATAAATATAAATAATCCCAGAGGTGATTTTAATGAAAAGAGTATATAATTTTTCAGCAGGTCCGTCCATGCTTCCCCTTTCAGTTTTAGAAAAGGCTCAGTCAGAGCTTATCTCTTATGGCGATAGCGGCATGAGCGTTATGGAAATGAGCCACCGCAGTGCAGTCTATGATGAAATAATTAAAAGTGCTGAGGCTCTTCTTCGTGAAATTATGGAAATCCCCGATAACTATAAGGTGCTTTTCCTTCAGGGCGGTGCTTCAACTCAGTTTGCAGCAGTACCCCTCAACCTTATGAATAAAAACGGCAAGGCTGACTACATTCTTTCCGGTCAGTTCTCAACCAAAGCCTTCAAGGAAGCTCAGAAGTACGGTGACGTAGTGGCTGCTGCCTCATCAAAGGATGACAATTTCAGTCGCATTCCCGAAACCACAAGAGAGTCCTTCAGACCCGATGCAGACTATGTGCACATCTGCTTCAACAACACAATTTACGGCACAAAGTTCGGCTATATCCCTGACACAGGCGATATTCCCCTTGTTGCAGATATGTCATCATGCATTATTTCAGAGCCCGTTGACGTGAGCAAATTCGGTCTTATTTATGCAGGTGCTCAGAAGAATATGGCTCCCGCAGGTCTGACAATTGTTATTGTACGTGAAGACCTTATCGGCAACGCAAGAGACATTACTCCCGCAATGCTCGACTATAAGCTCATGGCTGAGGGTGAATCAATGTATAACACACCCCCCTGCTACTGCATATATATGGCTAAGCTTGTTTATGATTGGATCAAAGACCTTGGCGGTCTTAGTGAAATGAAAAAGCTCAACGAAAAGAAAGCAGCTGTGCTTTATGATTATCTTGACAGTCAGGATTATTATATAGCTCCCACAGCAAAAGACAGCCGTTCAATGATGAACGTGACCTTCGTAACAGGCGATGCAGACCTTGATAAGAAGTTTGCTTCAGAGGCTGCAAAGGCAGGTCTTCAGAACCTTAAGGGTCACAGAAGTGTTGGCGGTATGAGAGCATCCATTTATAATGCAATGCCCTATGAGGGTGTTGTAGCTCTCGTAGAGTTTATGAAAGACTTCGCAGAGAAAAATCCGAAATAAGCAGGTGACACAAATGAAAAATATTAAAACAATGAACAAGATCGCAAAAATCGGTCTTGACGAGCTTGATAAAAATATATTTAACATCAGCGACGATATAGAAAATCCTGAAGGCATTATGGTGCGCTCAGCTTCACTCCACGATATGGAATTCGGCAGCGAGCTTAAGGCAATCGTGCGCTGCGGTGCCGGTGTCAATAATATCCCCACAGATAAGTGCGCAGAGCAGGGTATAGTTGTATTCAACACTCCCGGCGCAAACGCAAACGGCGTTAAGGAGCTGACTATTGCTTCACTTCTTATGGCATCAAGAAAAATTACAGATGGCATCAACTGGGCAAACACCCTTGAAACTGATGTTGCAAAGCAGGTTGAAAAAGGAAAGAGTGCTTTCGGCGGCTGTGAAATTATGGGTAAGACTCTCGGAGTTATCGGCCTCGGTGCTATCGGCGGTCTTGTTGCCAATGCTGCAAAGAGCCTTGGCATGAAGGTTATCGGCTGTGACCAGTTTATCACAGTTGACGCTGCATGGCATCTGTCACGCTCAATAAACAAGGCTTCAACCTATGATGAGATTTATAAAGAGGCCGACTATATCACACTTCATGTGCCCTCAACACCTGACACAAGAGGCATGATTAACGCTGAAGCCATTGCAAAGATGAAAGACGGCGTTAAAATTATCAACCTTTCACGTGCCGACCTTGTGAATGTGGCTGACCTTAAGGCAGCTCTTGCAAGCGGCAAGGTAAGCTGCTATGTCACAGACTTCCCCACTGAAGAAACAATCAACTGCGAAGGCATTATCACAACACCTCACCTTGGTGCATCAACAAGTGAGAGTGAAGATAACTGTGCAGTTATGGCAGCCCAGCAGCTCAGCGATTTCCTTTTAAACGGCAACATCAAAAACAGTGTCAATTATCCGAGCATTGAGATGCCCAGAACCACTGCCTCAAGACTTGTGGTACTTCACAAGAATGTGCCCAATATGATCAGCACAATCACAGGTAAGATTTCAGATGAAGGCATCAACATTGAGCATATGGCTAACCGTTCAAAGGGTAATTATGCCTGCACAATGGTTGACACACCTGACGAGGTCAGCGACGAAACAGTCAATGCTATTGCTGACACAGAAAACATTATCAGAGTTATTAAATTCTGATTGAATTAAGATTATATTGAAACGCGGGTAAGATTCTGCTAAGATGCAGTTTCTTACCCGCCGTTTTGGTTTTATATATTATTTTTTATCAAACACACTCTTAATATATTCATCCTCAAAATATGAGTTATAATCTTTGAATATCTGTTTTCTTAAGGTGAAGCCTTTTGCTTTCTTCCAAACCATCCTTTTTATCTTATCAAAGAATCTGTTAAGCAAAATGATTATTATAAATATGGGAATAGATGCTATGCCACATATTTTTGCCGCCAAGTGAATATCGCCAAAAATCCATATAAGTATAAAGGGTATGATGAGAAACAGAAGTCCTGTAAATGCGTTACCGAGAATATCAAAGGCGTCAAAAATTTTTAAGCTTTTGTCTCCCTTGCTTATGGCTTCTTCTAATATTCTTTTCATTCTCAATTCATCACTGACACTGTAACGCAAAACGGTAAATTCACTCTGATTTGAGAATGGCACTACCCTTTCGTATTCATCGGCAAAGCTGCCTTTCTTTTTGTTAGTCAGCAGAAGAATTTCCATATTATCCTGCGCAGTGAAAACATATCGTGAAGCAGTTTTAAAATATCGCTTTAAAACAATTCCGAACTTTGCAAGCAAATATGTCACATCACTTTTACCCTCAGGAATAAGAGTCAGCTCATTCAGGGACTCTATGACCTCAAAGGTTTTTGTTTCACCTTTTAAAATCATCTCATTAACACCTTGCAAGGCAATTATTACGGCAGTGTCTGATTTATTGTCAAATGTTATCTTCATCATTTTCTCCTTGTGCTGTGTTTGAATACAGCCGAAATATACTCATTGTCAAAATATGAATTATCATCCTTAAAAATGCCCTCAGGCATATCATTGCATGGTGCTATTGATTCACCTATTTTTTCACCGTGTCTGTCAAGCAATTTATCAAAGCTCTTAAAAGCAAAATTAAACACCTTTTTTATTATTTTCCAACTTAAAGCTCCCACAACCAAAATCACTGATAACACAATTATTGTGGGAATGGGAAAGGTTATAAGCAAGCCTATGAGTATACCAAGCAATATAAGCCCAAGGAATATTCCGCATATAACGGTGAAGGCGTCATCGAGCCACATTCCTACACCTAAAACCTTGCTCCACTTTTCTGTCTTTTTATCAAACTTATCGAGCTTTTGCTCATCATATCTGAGCTTATTTCTTACGCTGTCTTCATCTTTAACTGTGTAATATGCTTCAGGAAGAAATCCGCCTTTAAGAGTGGCAACAACTCTCTGATAGCTTTCAAGATTATTGCCTCTGACTGTTTCAACCTTCAGCGAAATTTCACTGTCTCTTTTTAACTCAAAGCTATAATGTGCCACAGTAATAAATCTGTGATAAAGAGTCATACCCCGTTTTTCTGAGAAAGTCTCAAAGCTGTATTCATCCTCTGTTGTAAGAGACATTTTGACCTTCGTGCCGTCAATCTGCAATATATCGTCAGCACCCGAAGGCAAAAAATAAACAATGCCGTTTAAAGTAAGTATTATTCTTTTATCGGATTGGTTTCTGAAATATATATTCATTTATTTCTCCTGTCGTAAAACAAAATCGGCGGGTACACCGTTGCCTTTTATAGCAGGTGTGCCCGCGTCCTATAAGTCACTATTATCGCCCTCGCCGGGCAGGCATTCTTTTTCCTGATGCGAGAACCCCTCCGTCTTTTGCTTCGCAAAATCCACCTCCCCTTTCAGGAGAGGCAAGACGAATCAAAAACGCGTTGATGTTTTCATAACTTAAACATTAAACAGGAAATGCACAATGTCTCCGTCTTTCATAACATATTCCTTGCCTTCGCTCTTGACAAGACCCTTTTCCTTAGCCGCAGCAAGTGAACCAAGTTCCATAAGGTTGTCAAAGGAAACAACCTCAGCTCTGATAAAGCCACGCTCAAAGTCAGAGTGAATTTTGCCTGCTGCCTGAGGTGCCTTGGTGCCCTTTTTGATTGTCCATGCTCTTACTTCAGGCTGACCTGCAGTGAGATATGAAATAAGGCCAAGCAGGTTATAGCTGCGCTGAATGAGCAGATCAAGGCCGCTTGACTCAATGCCTAAATCTTCAAGGAACATCTGCTTGTCTTCATTTGAAAGTGAGGAAATTTCAGCCTCAAGCTCTGCACAGATGGGAAGCACTTCACTGCCCTCAGCTGCTGCAATTTCCTTAACCGCCTTATAGTTTTCGTTAGTGTCGATGCCGCTTACAAAGTCGGCTTCACTCATATTGCAGGCATAGATAACAGGCTTTGATGTGAGAAGTGCAACGCTGTCAAGGATTGCCTTTTCTTCTTCATCGCACTCAATGCTTCTGGCTGTCTGCTCGTTTTCAAGGGCAGTTTTTACCTTCTGCAGGAAGTCGTATTCTGCAGCAAGACTCTTGTCGCCCTTCATAGCCTTTGATGTTCTGTCAATTCTTCTCTCAATCATTTCAAGGTCAGAGAGAATAAGCTCAAGGTTGATAGTTTCAATATCACGCTTTGCGTTAACACTGCCGTCAACATGGATAATATCATCATCCTCAAAGCAGCGCACAACATGAATAACTGCATCAACCTCTCTGATGTGTGAAAGGAATTTATTACCGAGTCCCTCACCCTTTGATGCGCCTCTTACGAGACCTGCAATATCAACAAATTCAATTGTTGCAGGGGTGAACTTCACGGGGTTATACATATCCCTGAGCTTGTCGAGTCTTTCATCGGGTACTGCAACAACACCCACATTAGGCTCAATTGTGCAGAAAGCATAGTTAGCTGACTGTGCGCCTGCATTTGTTATTGCATTAAAAAGTGTACTTTTGCCAACATTGGGCAAACCAACAATACCAAGTTTCATTTATCTAAACCTCTTTTATTTTCTTGTCCTCGCCGGACAGGCATTCTTTTTCCTGCTGCGGAAAAAGAATCAAAAGCGCATTGATTTTTTATTTTGTAGCTGAAACAAGTGCCTGCTCGATATCAGCAATGATATCTTCAGCATCCTCAATACCTACTGAAAGTCTGATAAGGTCACTCTTTACACCGGCTTCTTCAAGCTGCTTATCTGTGAGCTGTCTGTGAGTGGTTGATGCAGGGTGAAGCACGCAGGTCTTGCTATCTGCAACATGGGTTACGATTGAAGCGAGTCTGAGTGAATCCATAAACTTTGTTGCAGCCTCTCTGCCGCCCTTGACACCGAAGGAAATTACACCGCAGGTGCCGTTCGGCATATACTTCTTTGCAAGGTCATACTGCTCGTCGCCTTCAAGACCTGGGAATGATACCCATGAAACCATATCGCTTTCACTCAGATACTTTGCCACCTTAAGAGCGTTACTGCAATGTCTTTCCATACGAAGGTGGAGAGTTTCAAGACCTAAGTTAAGGAGAAATGCATTCTGCGGGCCGGGGATTGAGCCAAGGTCACGCATAAGCTGAACAACGCACTTTGTGATGTATGCGCCCTTGCCGAAGCGCTCTGTGTAAGTTACGCCGTGATAGCTGTCATCGGGAGTGGTAAGACCGGGGAATTTGTCAGACTTAGTCCAGTCGAAATTTCCGCTGTCAACGATAACACCACCGACCTGAGTTGCATGACCATCCATATATTTTGTGGTTGAATGTGTAACGATATCTACCCCGTACTCAAAAGCTCTGCAGTTAATGGGTGTGGGGAATGTGTTATCAACGATAAGGGGTACACCGTGCTTGTGAGCAGCCTTAGCGAACTTTTCAATATCGAGAACCTGCAGTGAGGGATTTGAAAGTGTCTCACCGAAAACAGCTTTGGTGTTTTCTTTGAAAGCGGCTTCAAGCTCTTCCTCTGAGCACTGAGGAGTAACGAAAGTGAAATCGATACCAAGCTTTCTCATTGTTACATTGAAAAGGTTAAAGGTACCGCCGTAAATAGCTGAGGAAGCAACAACATGGTCGCCTGCTGAGCAGATATTGAAGATAGCAAAAAAGTTAGCTGCCTGACCTGATGATGTGAGCACTGCGGCAACACCGCCCTCAAGGTCGGCAATTTTAGCAGCTACGCAGTCATTTGTGGGGTTCTGCAGTCGGGTGTAGAAATAGCCCGAAGCCTCAAGGTCAAAGAGCTTGCCCATTTCAACGCTTGAATCATATTTATAGGTTGTGCTCTGACAGATAGGAAGCTGTCTGGGTTCACCGTTTTTGGGTGTATATCCGCTGTGGATACATTTGGTTGCAATTTTATAATCGCTCATATTAAAACCTCTTTTCTGAGTTTGTTTATCAATTTCGCCTGGTGTTTAATTATATTACATTATGTTCTTCAAGTCAAGCATTTTAGTACGCGGGGCGGTGAGGTGTGAGGGGAAAAATTTATCCGCCAAGAGAAATGCGAGGTGAAGGCACCCCGCTTTAATACTAAAAACAGTATTTACATTTAGAACAATGGGTAGAACATTTGTCTTTGTCGATTATTATGTCGGGCAAAGAAGATGGCTTAATAAGACCACTTGTTATCATTTGCAAATCGTAGCACAAGCCTTCGTCGATATATTCCTCTAAGTAAGAACAGTAACAATATTGAGATTCAATATTTTCTCGATATATGTGCCACTCGGAATTCAAATTGTTTTCCTCACAATATGAGTGGCAACTTGAAATTACTTCATCATCAGTCATATCAACAACCTTTTTCATTCGATATCGATTTACTTTTTGGTCTTTAAAAAATTGATGAGATATGTAGGCGAGTAATTCTTTAGTTTTCATATTTTCACCACCTAAATCATTTTTGCTCTAAATATATTAACTTACCCCAATGCCATTTCTTTTTTTGATTAAAATTATATTTGTCTGGTTCACCCATATAAAAAACTCCACTCGTCAAAAAACGTCTGAGCACAAGAATATTTCCTTTTTTACCAAGTGAATAGAGTTCGTTAAAAATATCGTCTTCATCAGGATGCCAATGAGCAATAGACCCAATTAACATAGAATTACTAATTATATCAATGCATATATCATAACTATCGCAGTATGCTCGAACATAAACATTTTTATAAAGTTTCCAAATCAAAATCTCGCCCTCTAATTCGGGTGTGGAATGCAAATCGGGCATTTCAATAAGTTTTTCGTATAATTCTTTGTGGTTTTTATATTTCTCAAAAAATCACCACCTTTAATATATTGTAGCATAATAAATTTCAAAAGTAAATCTTCTTTGATGCCTTTGCATATTTCCCAAATTCCGACAAACACTAACTGAGCAAATCAAATTTAGGGAGAGAAAGAAATTTATGAAAGCAACAGGCATTGTCCGTAGAATAGACGACCTTGGCCGTGTCGTCATACCAAAAGAAATAAGAAGAACCATGCGAATAAGAGAAGGCGACCCGTTACATACATCATTGACACCGTATGAAAGGTTCTGTTATGCAATACTCAGCTTTTCTGAGCGTTGCATAGGATAATATACAAACGGAGCTCAAAGATTATGACAACAAAAACAAAGGAAAACCTTACCTACAGAAGCATTGGAGATTTCAGAATCCCCAACCTGACACTGCCGCCCTAAGAAGCAAGGATAACTCTCGGCAAGTGGGGTATGCTTTACAAGGACTACATTATCAATCACAAGAAAGCAGTATTTTCTACTCTTCTTGCGGAAGGTAAGTTGTATCAGCACTGTGCCGAAATAGAGAATCAGGCAAGAGTAATGTTTGATATTCTTGTAGAGCAAATTAAAGAAAGCGAAGGTGTTACGGAGCAACTGAAAGAACAAGACCAATTTGAGTGGGTACAGAGGATGAATAACATTCAGCAAAGGGCAAGAGAGGTTGTACTTAATGAGCTTATATACAAATAACCCTCGTCACTCTTGCAAAAGCAGGCCTGATTATAGTATAATAAACTTGACCTTTGTCCCACGGGAGGTATTGTTTAATGGATAATGAAATGATAAAACAAGGCGAAGTTTTGCTGTATAGTAATGATAACAGCAAAGAGTTTGTCAATGTTATATTTAAAGATGAAACATTTTGGCTTACACAAAGTAGTATGGCTGAATTGTTTGATTGCACATCAGATAATATTTCTCTTCATCTGAAAAATATTTATGCCGATGAAGAGCTTGAATCATCTGCAACTACCGAGAAAATCTCGGTAGTTCGAAAAGAAGGCAACAGAAATGTTCAAAGAACTCTTGATTTTTATAATCTTGATGCAATTATTGCTGTCGGTTACCGTGTCAATTCAAAAAAAGCTACCCGTTTTCGTCAGTGGGCAACCAAGACTTTAAAAGAATACATCCAAAAAGGCTTTGTTCTTAATGATGAAATGATGAAAAACGGCAGACCCTTTGGCAAGGACTACTTTGACGAGCTTCTTGAACGCATCAGAGAAATCCGTGCGAGTGAAAGAAGAGCCTATCAGAAAATCGCCGATGTGTTTGAACAGTGCAGCTACGACTATGACAAAAACAGTGATACCACCAAAGCTTTTTATGCCTTTGTTCAGAACAAGCTTCATTATGCAGTTACAGGCAAAACTGCTGCTGAGCTTCTGAGTGAAAGAGCAACTCTTGAAAGTCCTACTATGGGGCTTACAACATGGAAGGGTGCTCCTGACGGAAAAATTCTCAAAAGCGATACACTTGTCGCAAAGAACTATCTTGATGAAAAAGAGCTTTCCCGTCTTAACCGGCTTGTAACAATGTTTATTGACTATGCAGAGCTGATGGCAGAGGATGAACAGCTTATGAGCATGAAAGATTGGCTTAATGAAACAGACCGCTTCCTTTCAAATAACCGCAGAAATGTCCTCGAGGGAAAAGGTAGAATTTCACACGATGATGCTGTTAAAAAAGTCAGTGGCATTTATGAGGAATTCCGAAAGAAACAGGATGCAGATTATGTTTCAGAGTTTGACAAGGAAACAGCCAAATATCTCAAAGGTGAAAACTGAATAAAGTACAAAGCACGGCTTACGGTAAATTGTAGGTCGTGCTTAGCTTTTAATATTAAAAACATCTTTTATCCGTTAGTTTTTTTCAGATAATACATCAGGTCATTTCAGAAAATTCTATCGAATACAGAGCAAAATTCAAAAAAAATCATACAATATATTGTGCTTGACTGTGGCTGTTTTTAGCTTATATGGTATGAACATTCTTGCTTTTCGGTGATGATATTTTTATAAGCAAGAGAAAGCGTTAATAAAGAACCGATATGCTTATAAATGTGAATAAGCAAATTTCCGAGGGGCGAAAATCTTGGAGCCTTTTGTATTTAATTCAAATACAAACTCGCTGTTATTTACAGAATGTTCACACTTTGATGCTGAAAACGCCCTGAAAAGTTACGCTTTTGTTACGCATTATGTGGTATACTGTAGAAGAAATCAGATAACCGGAGGAAAATGATGACAGGTAAAATCAAAAAAGTTACATATTCTCTGACAGCAATCCTCATAGTAGCCTTGCTGATGATTGTGGGAGTCAGAGATAATCTTGTTAAAAGTGCAAAGATTTCTCAGTCGGAGTTTCTGAATATCGAGTGCTCGTCTGTGAATACCGTTGAGAGTGAGGATGCACCTTTGGGCGTTGCCGAGGAATTTACCTTTATTATGCCTGAAATATCCCACGACCTTACTCTTATGTTCCACACCTCACACAGCTTCGTTGAGGTATATATGGCTGATGAGCTTGTTTACAGCGTAAAGGCCTCACCGGATATTGCCTTTGCCAAAACAACAAGCGGCTTATGGAATACTATTCACGTATGCCACGAATCATCGGGTAAAGAGTTCCGTGTGATAGTAATGCCTGTTTATGAGGGCTTTCTCTCCCAAAACGTTGACTTCATCCTCGGTGATGCAAGAGAATTTCTTCTGCAGGATATCAGAAACAGTGTTCCTGAACTGGTAGTAACAACGCTCGCTGTGCTTATCGGCTTAATTTTCGTTATCCTCGGTATCTATTTCAGATACAAAACAAAAAGCGCCATGAACATCATATCACTGGGTATGTTCTCGCTTTCAATAGGCGTATGGAGATTTTTTGAGTTCTCTTTCCTTTCTCTCATCCTCAAAGACAAGACGGTCTTTGTCTATTACATCTCGCTTACTATGCTGATGATTTCAATGATACCCCTTCTTGAATCGGTGAAAAAGAAATTCCGTCCGAATTGGCAGAAGCTTTTTGACTCACTCGCACTGATTATTTCACTTACAAGCATCGGTCAGCTTGCTTTACAGCTCTTTGGTGTCATATCCCTTCGTGAAATGCTAAAGGTTACACACCTTACAATCATTGCAAGTCTTTTGCTTATTATGGTCTGCCTTGTTGCACAGCTTATTAAGCCCGCCGAGGGTGAAAAACGAAAATTCGACTTTACCTTCGTTCTTGTTACAGGTATCGCCCTTGACCTTTTACTGTATTATGTAACAGGCTCAACAATTGTGCTTATGCTGTCAATCATATCAATCATCATTTATGTTATCAGCGAGGTTGTGCGTTTCGTTGTTATATATACGGAAAAAGAGGCAAAGCTCCTTTCAAGTGAGCTTAAGCTGGCACAGAATGAAACGGAGCTGGCACAGGCGAGATTTACCACAATGATGAGTCAGATACGGTCTCACTTCATTTTCAATATACTCAATGCAATAAGCGGTATGTGTAAGTACGATCCCGAAAAGGCAGACAGAACCATTGTTCATTTTGCAAGGTTCCTTCGCAGTAACATTGACATTATGCAGAACGATGACCTCGTGCATTTCAACAATGCTTTGAGGCATATTGAGGACTATGTGGAGCTTGAGCAGGTACGCTACGGAGATAAAATTCACTTTGAAACAGATATTCAGATTGATAATTTCGTGATGCCGCCCCTCGTTATACAGCCACTTGTTGAAAATGCCATAATTCACGGCCTTGTACCCAAAAGGGACGGCGGTACAATTACTCTTCGTACAAAAAAGGATGCTGAAAACATTTACATAACGGTTGAAGATAACGGTGTGGGCTTCGATGATAAGATGAACATCAGCGAAAAATCCATAGGCTTACAGAATATACGTTTTAGATTGGAACAAGCAGTTAAAGGCTCAGTTAAAATTGAAAGTATAGTTGGTCTCGGTACCAAATCGACAATAATCATTCCGAGAGAGGAGGCGGAGCAGTGCGACTGATTTATATAGACGACGAACAGCCTAATTTAGAAAATTTCAAACACACGGTCAAGGATTTTCCTGAGGTGAAAAGTCTTGATATGTTTACAAACGGCGAGGAAGCCGTTGAATTTGCTAAAAACAATGTGGTTGATGTGGCTTTTTGCGATATGGAGATGCCCGGACTTCACGGTCTTGCTCTGGCATCAAAGCTCAAGGAAATCAATCCGCAGACGAGAGTGGTTTTTGTTACTGCTTATTCACAGTACGCTCTTGATGCCTTCGGTGTGGATGCAACAGGCTATGTTATGAAGCCCTACCTTCCCTCGGATATAAAAAAGGAGCTGAGCAAATGTCAGGCTTCACCCTTACCCTCAAGCCGTAAGGTTATCATCCGCACGATGCCTCATTTCTCTGTTTCCGTCGGCGGCAAGGCTGTTAAGATAGGCTCCGCCAAATCAAGAGAGCTTTTAGCTTTTATGGTTGACGCAGGTGACAAGGGTGTTACTACGGGCGAGGGAATAGCCACTCTTTGGCCCGACAGACCAAATGATGCAAACACACAGTCCCTCTTCCGTATGACCTTCAAAAGGCTTGTTGCTTCCCTTGAGGATGCCGGTCTTTCCGATATTCTTGAAACAAGGGGTGCACGCCGTTTTATCCGCTGTGACCTTGTTGACTGCGACCTTTAC
>JAFTLT010000049.1 GCA_017452785.1 Clostridia bacterium
ATAGCGCTTAAAGAAGCAAATGAAACATATTATTGGTTAAGGCTTTTACACAGTACAGATTATCTGACTGATAAGGAGTTTAAAAGTATGGAAAAAGACAATAAAGAAATTATTGCAATTTTAGTTTCTATATGTAAAAAAACAAACGTAAATTAAGAGCAAAACGGCTTGCGGTGAAGCGGCACTTAAAATATAAAAAAGTAAAATTTTGCAGGGTGTAAAAACCAAAAAGCAGAAACTGACGGTTACATTCGTTTTGCGTTTTGCGTTTTGCACTTTGCACTTAAATAATTTTTTTTGCTCAAAAACGCTAATGTTTACAAATTGTTCATAAACTACCACCAAAAACGCCCAAAAAAGTTACGCTTTTGTTACGCTCGGTTTGGTATAATGACGTTGCAAATTAAAATTAAATCCCCGAAAGGAGTAAAAACAAATGAAAAAATTATTATCAATCATCCTCGCAATCTTAATGATTGTATCTGTTATGCCCATGGCTTTTGCAGGGGCAGAACCGAAACACACCTACAACTACAAAGTGGGCGATATAATTCAGTTCGGTACATATCCTCAGAGTGAGGTTACAGACGAGAACTTAAAAGCGGCTCTTGATGCTCTTGCACCTGAATGGGAAAACTGGACAAGCTACGGGTATTACTCATATACAGACTCTGGTGTTGTGGAGGGCGACTGGATGAGATACACTGATGTAACATACAACGGAGATAAATATCGCGGTGTTAAATTTATAGTCTATAGACCGATGTTCACATTCAATATAGATGGCAGTGTACAGTATACAACTCAGGATGATTACGGCTATTATGAAAATATCGTTTATTGGTTTAAGTTCGAACCTGTTAATTGGCGTGTCCTTGACCCGGAGGCAGGTCTGGTTTTGAGCGAAATTATTATTGATGCACAGCCCTTTACCATTGCATCATATGTAAATGGTACGCCTAATAAAAAAAGTATAACAGCCAGAACGGTCGATTATTTCAGTGATGCTGCTATGACTATGTATGCGAACAATTACGAAACAAGCTCCATAAGACAGTGGCTTAATGATGATTTTTATAACACTGCTTTTGCAGACGGCGAAAAAGAAGAAATCATAACCACAACACTCAATAATGATAGCGACAATACTTTAAAGGGTATCGCCGGCTACGAAAAATATGACGCTAACGAAACCAATGATAAAGTATTTCTTCTTTCATCTGCCGATGCAGAAAACAGCGATTACGGATTTACCGGTGACGAGGCTCGAGCAACATATCTCAGTAGCTATGCTAAGTGTCAGGGAATTTTTATAGGTAACCAAAATGTACGTTATTGGTCTTTGCGCAATGCCGGTGTAGGTAGATATGGTTCAACCTATATACACTCCCGGACTAATGCTACTATTAGTCTGGATGGTAGTATTACTAGTGTTAGTATATATGGCACAACTCAAAATCATGGCATTCGTCCCGCAATGACACTTGATATGGATACTGTGTGTCTTTATCCTCATAGCATTGTTGAAAACGAAGCTAAGGCTCCCACCTGCACAGAAATCGGCTGGGAAGCACACCAAACCTGCAGTGTAGAGGGTTGCAGCTACTCAACCTATGAAGAACTTCCGGCTCTCGGTCATATAGACGAAAACGGCAATGATATCTGCGAGCGTTGTTGCTGTGATGATTGCGGCAGACCCGTTCACGGTGACAGCCTTATTGAAAAAATATTCTGCTGGTTCGTTATGCTTATTAACCTCGTTAAATCAATGTTCTGATAATTGAATATCACTATAGGGCACCCGTGCGGTGCCCTTTTGCCTTCCCTTTTTGTCAAGGGGAAGGGGGACCGTTTGCGGTGGATGAGGCAAGAGCCTCGCCTTTCAGGAGAGTTTTTTTGGCGGGAACGGACCGTCGGGACGCCGGTCTCTACAATGCGTACCGATAAAAGTTCAAAAAACTTTATGAATAAACTAAAAAAATTCCCTCTAACTCTTTACTTTTCTGAAGCCTTGTGATATAATACCTAAGCATTGTGCCGATTTCTCGGTTTGCGGGTTTTGCTCAAAGAGCACTTCACCGGCCGCATACTGGGGTCGAGCATGGCAAATAATATTTTAAGAGGTGAAATGTCATGATGACAAAAGAACAGAAAACCGCAATTATCGCTGAGTATGCTACTCACGAAGGTGACACAGGTTCACCTGAAGTACAGATCGCTCTTCTTACTTTCAGAATCAAGAACCTCACTGAACACCTTAAGACAAACAAGAAGGACCACCACTCACGTCGTGGTCTTCACATGATGGTTGGTCAGAGAAGAAACCTTCTCGCATACCTTCAGAAGAACGACATCGAAAGATATCGTGCAATCATCGCAAGACTCGGTATCCGTAAGTAATTGCAACCACTCGGCAGACATGAAATACTCGTGTCTGCCGTTTTTTAGGGAAATGAAAAGTTCCGTATCCCTATGAATCTAAATGCCCGATTTCATGCGTTTTTGTGAATTTTTTCGTCTCGCAATACATCAAGTATTGCTTCGCCAAAAGAAATACCCAAATACACGCAAACTCGGACATTTATATATCATCGTGAACGAAACTTTCCATTTCAGAGACATTTTTACACAGAATCGTTAATTATCGATACGGGGTATGTATTCCGGTTTTAGCACTAAATTGAGCCTTGAGTGTCAAGGTTGAGTTTAATGCTAAACCCTGCCTCGTACCGAAAAAAATAAAACTAAAAAAGCGAGGTAGAAAATTATGTTCCCTGAATTCAGAAAATTTGAAACTACACTTGCAGGCAGACCTCTTGTTGTTGAAACAGGCAAAATGGCAGGTCTTGCAGGTGGCTCATGTCTTATCAGATATGGCGAAACAGAAGTTCTTTGCACAGCTACAATGGCAGCAAAGCCCAGAGAAGGCGTTGACTTCTTCCCCCTTAGCGTTGACTTTGAAGAAAAGCTCTACTCAGTTGGCCGCATCCCCGGCTCATTCCAGAGAAGAGAAGGCAAAGCAAGCGAAAAGGCTACACTTTCATCACGTGTTATCGACAGACCCATCCGTCCTCTTTTCCCCAAGGATATGAGAAACGATGTTGGCGTTGTTGCTACAGTTATGTCAGTTGATCAGGACTGTCTTCCCGAAATCACAGCTATGATCGGTGTTTCCGTTGCTATCTCAATTTCAGAGATTCCCTGGGACGGCCCCATCAGCGGTGTTTCAGTCGGTCTTGTTGACGGCAAGTTCGTTATCAACCCCACAGAAGCTGAAAGAGCAAAGAGCGAAATGGCTGTTACAGTTGCTTCAACAGCAGACCTTGTTGCTATGATCGAAGCAGGTGCAAACGAAGTTGACAACGAAACAATGTATGACGGTATCATGTATGCTCACAAGGTAAATCAGGAAATCGTTGAGTTTATCAAGGGCATTCAGGCTGAAATCGGCAAGGAAAAGGTTCCCTTTGAGTCACAGGATCCCGCACCCGAAATGTTCGAGGCTATCAAGGAATTCGCTATTGACGATGTTAAGTTTGCGCTTGACACAGACGATAAGAGAATCCGTGACGAAAGACTCAAGCCCGTTTACGATAAGGTACACGAGAGATTTGACGAAGAATATGCTGAGTGCATTGAAAAGATTGACGAATGCATGTATAAGCTTCAGAAGTTTGTTGTAAGACGCTGGCTTCTTGACGAAGGCAAGCGTGTTGACGGCAGAGGCATCAACGATATGCGTCCTCTCAACGCTCAGGTTGACCTTCTCTCAAGAGTACACGGCTCAGGTATGTTCACACGTGGTCAGACTCAGGTTCTCACCGTAACAACCCTTGGCCCCATGAGCGATGCTCAGCTTCTTGACGGTCTCGACAACGAAACCGAAAAGAGATATATGCACCACTACAACTTCCCCTCATACTCAGTTGGCGAAACAAAGCCCTCAAGAGGTCCCGGCAGACGTGAAATCGGTCACGGTGCTCTTGCTGAAAGAGCTCTTGTTCCCGTTATCCCCAGTGTTGAGGAATTCCCCTATGCAATCAGACTTGTTTCAGAGGTTCTTTCTTCAAACGGTTCAACATCACAGGCTTCAATCTGCGGTTCAACCCTTTCACTTATGGCAGCAGGTGTACCTATTAAGGCTCCCGTTGCAGGTATCTCATGCGGTCTTATCTCAGAAGGCGACCGCTTCATGACAATGGTTGACATTCAGGGCCTCGAAGACTTCTTCGGCGATATGGATTTCAAGGTTGCAGGTACTAAGAAGGGTATCACAGCTATTCAGATGGACCTCAAGGTTCACGGTCTTACTCCCGAAATCATCAAGGAAGCATTTGAAAAGACATACGAAGCAAGATGCAAGATTCTTGACGAGGTTATGCTTCCCTGCATCGCAGAGCCCAGAGCAGAGCTTAGTAAGTACGCACCCAAGATGCTCACAACAAAGATTGATCCCGAAAAAATCGGTGATGTTATCGGTAAGCAGGGCAAGGTTATTCAGAAGATCTGTGCTGAATGCGAATGTAAGGTTGATGTCAGCGAAGACGGTTCAGTATTCGTTTCAGCTATTGACCTTGACAACGCTAAGCGTGCTATCACAATCATTGAAACAATCGCTAATGACCCCGAGGTTGGTTCAATTTTCCGTGGTGTTGTTACACGCCTTATGAGCTTCGGTGCATTCGTTGAAATCGCTCCCGGCAAGGAAGGCCTTGTTCACATCTCAAAGCTCGATGTTAAGCGCACAGAAAAGGTTGAAGACTGCGTGAACGTTGGTGACGAAGTAATCGTTAAGGTTATCGAAATCGACGATCAGGGCAGAATCAATCTTTCAAGAAGAGATGCTCTTATCGAAATCGAAGGTCTCACACCCGAAGATGACGGTGAGGAAGCTCCCAGACGTCCCAGAGGCGGCAGACGTGACGGTGACAGAAGAAGAAACAACAGATAAGCAAGTAAAGTTCTTTTGATTACTTTTCTTACAAGAAAAGTAATGCCCGCGCGGCGAGCGCAATAATAAAAAAGATAAACCGAGTTGATTCAGGTCAGCTCGGTTTTTTGTTGGTACGCGGGGAAATAAGATAAAGCGGTGGGTGAGTTGCCCGCCGCTTTCAGTTTTTAGAATTTATTGTATTGAAATTAAGTCTTTGACGATTTGAAAAACATGTTCTGAATGTTCAGGGGAAAGTTTCTGAATTTGTGAGAACAATTCATTTGCTTTGGTTGGTGAACAATTGTCAGCATTAAAAAATTCTGACGGAGTAATACCAAAATACTCACATATAAAGAAAAAGCCTGTTAAAGAGGGGAGGGTGCGTCTGTTTTCTATTTTGTTTATGTAGCTTTCACTTTGCCCGAGCGACAAACTCATATCTCTTGAAGAAACACCTTTTTCTAATCTGAGCTGAGTAATACGATTATAAAAAAATTCAATGTAGTCCATAGATTAATCTCCGTTAGTAGTGTATGGATATATTATAATTCTGTATATATAAGAATATACGGAAAATAAAGATATATTTTTCTTGACAAATGGAATTTAAAGATATATAATTAACTATAATATGGAAAAGCAATCCATATCCAATGTTTCTTAATTTTAAAAAAGGTTACAGGAGTGATGATGATGGTTTAGAGAATGCAGAATTAACCCCTCTGTCAGAAAACCGCAAGGGTTTCCTGACATCTCCCCTTTCAGGGGCGACGAGAGTTATTTCTGTACTTTTAGCCCAAAAAGGGGAACGAGAATGTAGAAAGAAATTTCTACAACCTATAATATAACAAAAAAA
>JAFTLT010000050.1 GCA_017452785.1 Clostridia bacterium
GAGAAGCTGTCTGCGTGACCGCCGATTTTTGGAAGCCTTTTCCATTCCGCTACGCTCCATTCCAAAGGCTTCCAAAAATCATTGTACTATACTTTGACTTTATTTTTTAAAAAAATGGGTCACATCTATTTACAACGCAGAAAGTTTTCAATATAATGTAATATTTTTACTTGACAGCGAACAAGATATTTTATATAATATTAAATTGATAGTTTATATTCAAAATTTATTTTCGAAAGGAAGATATATAATGGCACAGGAAATTTTGCTCACTTCTGCCGGTCTTAAGGAACTCGAAGCAGAGCTCGAAGATTTAAGAGTACGCGGCCGTCAGGAAATCAAAGAAAAGATTCAGGTTGCTCTTTCATTCGGTGACTTATCAGAAAACAGCGAATACGAAGAAGCAAGAAACGATCAGGGTAAGCTCGAAGCACGTATCAGTGAAATCGAAGGCATCCTTTCAATGGCTAAGGTTATTGACGAAGATGCTCTGAGCACCGATATTATTCAGATGGGCTCAAAGGTTACAATCAAAGACGTAGAATACGGCGATATCTATAAATATCAGATCATCTCCTCAACATCAACCTCAAAGGACAAGGGTGCAGACTACCTCACAAGTGACGAGTCACCCGTAGCTAAGGCTCTTATCGGTCACGCTGTGGGCGATATCGTTGAGGTTGAAGCTCCCATCGGCGTTATCAAGTACGAAGTTGTGGAAATCACAAAGTAAATCCCTCGAAAGGAAGTAAACAAATGTCAGAAGAAAAGAATATAGCACTTCCCAACGAGGAAGTTCAGCAAGACGTTAACGAACTGCGTAAGGTCAGAGTTGACAAGCTCGAAGCTTTGCAGGCAGCAGGCAAGGATCCCTTTGTTATCACCAAATATGATCAAACACATCACAGTGTTGTAATCAAAGAAAACTTTGAAGAGCTTGAGGGAAAAACTGTTCGTGTTGCAGGACGCATGATGTCCAAACGTATTATGGGCAAGGCATCTTTTTGCAATATTCAGGATTTAAAGGGCAATATTCAGTCATATGTTGCTCGTGACAGCATCGGCGAAGAAGAATATAAGGATTTCAAAAAGCTCGATATCGGTGATATTATCGGTATAGAGGGCTCTGTTTTCAAGACAAAAACAGGCGAAATATCTGTTCACGCTGAAAAGGTTGTTCTTCTTTCAAAGTCACTCCTCCCCCTGCCTGAAAAATTCCACGGCCTTACCAACACTGATACAAGATACCGTCAGCGTTATGTAGACCTCATAATGAATCAGGAGTCAAAGCAGACTCTTATCAACCGTTCAAAAATCATAAGAGCAGTCAGAAATTATCTCGACGGTCAGGGCTTCATTGAAGTTGAAACACCTATGCTTGTTTCAAATGCAGGCGGTGCAGCTGCAAGACCTTTTGAGACACATTTCAACGCACTTGATGAAGATTTCAAGCTCAGAATTTCACTTGAGCTTTATCTCAAGAGACTTATTGTCGGCGGACTTGAAAGAGTTTATGAAATCGGCAGAGTTTTCCGTAACGAGGGTCTTGACACAAGACACAACCCTGAATTCACACTTATGGAGCTCTATCAGGCTTACACTGACTATCACGGCATGATGGATCTGACAGAAAATCTCTACCGTCATGTTGCTCAAGAGGTTCTTGGTACCACCAAGATTGTCTACAACGGCATCGAAATGGATCTTAGCAAGCCTTTTGAAAGAATCACAATGCTTGATGCAGTTAAGAAGTACGCAGGCATCGACTTCACCGACATCAAGACAGACGAGGAAGCTAAAGCTCTTGCAAAGGAAAAGGGCATCGAATTTGAAGCAAGACACAAGAGAGGCGACATTCTCAACCTCTTCTTTGAGGAATATGTTGAGCACCACCTCATTCAGCCCACCTTCCTTATGGATCATCCCGTTGAGATTTCACCTCTGACAAAGAGAAAACCCGAAAACCCCGACTATGTTGAACGTTTCGAATTCTTTATGAACGGTTGGGAAATGGCAAACGCATACTCAGAGCTTAACGACCCCATCGACCAGAGAGAGCGTTTCAAGGCTCAGGAAGAGCTTCTCAAGCAAGGCGACGATGAGGCCAACACCACTGATGAGGACTTTATGACAGCTCTCGAATACGGTATGGCTCCCACAGGCGGCATCGGTTTCGGCATTGACAGAATGGTTATGCTTATGACCGATTCAGCAGCTATCAGAGATGTACTGCTGTTCCCCACAATGAAGAGTTTGGATAAGTAAATCCTTATAAATAAAAGGTTTGAGGATACAGGTGAGTGATTTATACTACCATTTCCCTCAAAAATAAAATATAAATCACAATAAATGACTACCTTAATTTGCAAAGGTAGTCATTTTTACATAGCAAATATTGTATATTATTTTAATCTAAGATGCAATAAAGAAGAAATAATAGCAAAGGAGATTATTGATAATCCACCAAGCATCATAGCAAAAGATGCCACAATTACTAATGCAAAATGGTTTGTATCCTCATTGTCATCCTATAAATGCATTCTCCAAATAGAACATCATCAACTACCACAGGTGAAATAAGCACAAAATTTGACTCTTTTGTCGCTAACAGTGGTTCTGCAATTATTTGTCCGCACTGTGGCTCGAACCAAATTCCAATCGGTCAAAGAGTTTTCTCATTATTGACAGTTTTTTGGTAGTCAAAAAACTACTAATGGCTGTGGAAATGTGGTCGGACCTGACAACCTTAATAAAAATTATTCATACATATTTGCATCAATTAAAACTAAACTAAGTGTTTTTATAATACTTTTTTGCTGATTATATAAAGTGGTTGCCAGATAATTAAAGGTTTTGCTGGTGTGGAGTAGTAAATTATATCAAAAAGGTACCATATAATTAACAAAAATCTGAACTGCCTTTTCCAAAAGAGGGCGTTTTTTGTTTTCTTTTAGTGCAATTTCATTCCAATAGCAACAGTTTTCCGTTGCAACCTATTCCGTTTACAAACATGCACGAGCAGTACCGCAAACAGGCTGAAAGTATATGTTTCTGAAAATAACGTTCCGTTTTTCCCTAATTTCAAAACATTAGGCATATGAGTTCTGTTAGCGTATCCCAACGTTGTGGGGCAGAAAAAAATAGAAAACAGTGTTAGGCTTCATTTTCCCCATTAAAATAACGTATTTGTAATCAGTGATTTATTTCATAAACAGCCTTATCAAGGTCAATGGTTACTGTTGTTCCGTCTGAATAGGTTGTTTTCTGTTTGCGGTAGTTACCTAAAAATTCGTGTTTTACCATTTCCTTATTATAGAGCTTGGCCTGCAAATCACAAAGAGGTGCAATGCGCTCAAGCTCCTTTTTAAGTTCATCATCGCTCATCATTTCAACATCAGCCGTGCGATTGTCAGTTCCGATTTTGCAAAGGGAGTTTCCGTAAGGATGAATATAGGGCATGCCGGCATTCAGAGCTCCGTATAAGTCGCCTTCCTCTCCCTTTGGAATACCCCAGTTATTAAACCAATTCCACGGAACCACTATACAGTCGTGATAAACAAGATTTCCAAGAGGAATGGGAATTCCAATCGCTTCTCCGTTTTCTTGAGGACGGAGCGCATGAGGTCCATGATGTACGAGAGCAAGATGATTGAGAAGTTGCATGCCGGGTTCTTCTGATGACATGATAAATCCTTTTTCATTGAGATAATCAAAGCATTTGCCACGGAAATTCATGCTTTCCTCTCTTGTTATTTTATGGTCTTGGTGGAAGCATTCATCGCCTTGCATAATGGAAAAGACATCGAGATATACACCTTGAACATCAATACCGTGTTCTTCAAGCTCAGCATAGGTTCTTTTGACTTCATCAAGGGCAAAAGCGGAGCAAAGATAACTGTGTTCACCGCCGTCCCAAATAGAACAGTATGGATTTGAGCCGTCAATATTGGTTAAGGCTTTTTCTTTATCGAAAACGGGGCTGTTATAATAATAATCTCTGTATTGGTCGTGGAGTGCAAAAACATATCCGAGTTCACGGCTGACAAGAGAAAATTCCCGGAATCCGTCCCATCCGCCTGCCTGTTCGCAAGGTGGAAGAATATATGGATGATTGTTGTCATAGCCATCTTTTCCCCATCCGTCTGTGTGAATATAGAGTTTTTCAAGACCGAGAGACTTGAGCTTTTTAATCTGCTCAGCACGCTCATAAAAAGTCGCACAAAGGATTTCGTTAGAGCCGTTTTTATCATAAAATTGTGATTTTTTGTTGATTTTAGAAAAAATCTTATGATGAAGAACGGGTGAACCGATAAGCTTTTTTATGTTAGGATTTTTTGCTATTTTTTGGTCAATTGTAACAAGTTGATTTTTCTTAATCAGATAGTTACGATAATCCTTTGCAACGGTATTGTAATCACCATTTTCATGAAAAATGAAACGGATTTTTCTTTCATATGACAACTTGCCCAGCGATGACTGCCAGTAAACCGAGTTAACGAATGCTCTGTGTTTACCGAATGATGAATACATCGAAGCATCATAAGGAGTATCAACTATAGCAGTAAAAGAATGACCGTCACAGACTCTGCCCCAAACAGGCATATAACATTCCCCGGTATTGATTTGCCGTTTAATATGTGTATAGCCAAATATGGTTGAAAGGTTCTTTTTGTATGCGTCAGGAAGTATAAATCCTTGACGCATAGGGTCAACATGATACGACTCTTTACATTTTATTTTTGAGTTGAAGGGTGTGGGAAAATAAACTGCCTGCATATCATATCCTGTTTCGTTTTCTGCTTTTAATGAAAATTCTACCGTGTTTTCTTCAGTGATTTCGGCAGTACAAACAATAGTAAACGGCAGTTTTTTACCGAAAGCGACAAAACCGGAATAACGGGTTATAATTTTGTCCGTTGAATATTCAGTTTTCTTTTTTAACGCCGACCAAAACGGTCGAAAAGCACTGACATATTTGCCCCCTATTCTTTTTCGGATGATTATATAGGGCTTTCTGCCGTCGCTCACCCAAGAAAAACCGTTGTGAACAATTTCATAATCGCCATTTCTTCTATTAAAACCAATTTTTATATTTTTTTGAGCCATTTCAATCCTCCGCAAATTATTCTGTATGCTTATGCATATTATATATTTTCATATTTATAATGTCAACATAAGACAAAAACAATATTTATCTAACAGTAGATATAAATTTCTGCTGCAACTCTTTTTGCAAAAAGTTATGGAAAAAGTAATAAATCTATGGTATAATATAATTACAATAAACTATGGAGGTTTTTTACTATGTGCGATAACAATAAGTTTTACATTTGTGAGCATTGCGGAAATTTGATTGGAATGATCCACGATGCAGGAGTTCCCATGATGTGCTGTGGGCAGAAGATGACCAAGCTGGAACCGGGTGTAGTGGAAGCAAGCCACGAAAAGCATATTCCCGTTGTGTCTGTTGACGGCAATACCGTAACCGTAACCATCGGCTCTGTAGAGCATCCTATGGTAGAAGAACACCGCATCCTTTGGGTATATCTCCAGACCGATAAGGGCGGTCAGCGCAAGTGTCTCGAAGTCGACAAGGCTCCCACCATAACCTTTGCTCTTTCTGACGAGAAGCCTGTTGCGGCATATGCATACTGTAATCTCCACGGTCTGTGGAAGGCTGACATCTAATTAAGGAGGAAACATCGATGGATGCAAAAGTACACGAGCTGTTAAATCAGCAGATTAACAAGGAATTTTATTCCGCCTATCTATATTTGGACTTTTCTAACTACTTTGAGCAAGTCGGTCTTGACGGCTTTGCTAACTGGTATAAGATCCAGGCGCAGGAGGAGCGTGACCACGCTATGCTGTTCTATCAGTACCTCCAGAATGAGAGCCAGGAAGTAACCCTGGAAGCCATCGCAAAGCCGGATAAGGTTTTTACCTGTCATATGGATGTTTTGAAGGCAGGCCTTGAGCATGAGCAGTATGTTACCGCTTTGATCAATACGATCTATGGTGCGGCATACGATGTCCGAGATTTCCGTACTATGCAATTCCTTGATTGGTTCGTTAAGGAGCAGGGAGAGGAAGAAACTAACGCCACCGATATGATTACTAAGATGGAGCTGTTCGGCTCTGATCCTAAGAGCTTGTATATGCTTAATCAGGAGCTGGCTGCAAGAGTATACACTGCGCCCTCATTAGTACTTTAAATCAACATAAAATATAATCAGAACAGAAATAAAGTGGCGCAAAATTACCATGCGTTAAATAAAGAAAAGCCCGTAAGGTTGGAGCAAGCTCCTTCCTTACGGGCATTCTTTGATTTCACGGTTTAATCTGCAAAATGATAATTATTCATTGATTTGATACCACTTGATTTCGTTGGCGTCAAGGTGTAAGTCAAAACTTGAACCGTCGCCCACGTAAACGGTTGTGTCCTGTGGCTCATAAGTATTATTTACAACACAGTATTTATTGTTCTTCACGTAAGCGTGAACTTCAATATTATAGTTTGTTGAATACCAACGGAGAAGCTCATCTTCAGCATTTGCACTCCACAACACAGCACGATAAAGAACTCGGCTGTTTTCAAATGAATACGGCAATCCGCTGATGTAAACACCTCTGCCTTTACCGAAGTTTTTAACTGCCATCTGAACTTCTTCGGCGTGTCTTACGGCAAAAGGAAGCTCTGTTGCATTTTGAATTAGGACAGTTGTCCCCTCAAGGGCAACTATGTTTTTCTTACCTTCACCAAAATCAACATTGCCGTTTGTATCGGCAAGAATAAAGTGGTCTCTGTGCTCTTCGGTGTTGTATCTGCGAGTGTTAAGAGTAAATCCATTTTCTCTTTCAACACCGAGTATGTCATCAAGCTGGAAGAATTTGCCCTGCCATTGATGTGCAGCAGGCTCACCAACACCGATAAAACCGCCCCCGTTATATACAAACTTCTTTACAGCAGTAATAATTTGCTCATCAGCCCAATATTCGCCACCGGATTGTGCAGTATCTGCATCACCAACATTGATGATGGTATCAAAGTTATCAAGGATTGAACTGTCATTTTTAATGTCATCAAAGCTGATAAATGATACATCAAAAGGTGCACCGCTTAACGCCTCAATAACACCGAAGTAAGAATAATTTTGTCTGTAGTACAAACCATGATGTACCATATGATTTGACCAGGAACGCATTTTTCCCCAGCAGTTAAGCACAGCAACTCGCTTTACACAATAAGGTGTTACACCTTGAATATTGTCATAAAGAGTACGAAATTCATCACAGACACTCTTGATATAATCCACAAATTCAGGGAATTTAAGTGCGAGTTTAAGATAACCACCATAGCCGATACGCTGAATAGGACTTCTTAAAATTGCACGTCTTGCTGTTACCCAATTTACCTTTGCCTCATAAATCGGATCGCCGCCCTCACAGAATACATCGGGGAAGAAATAAGGTAAAAATCTGCCCTCTGTATATTTAACATTTTTTATGTCGCTGAATAAACGAAGTGTTGCACCATTACCGACACTGCCAACAACTGCATCAAGTCCGATTGAGGCGAAATCATCCATAAAGGGCTCCATACCAATCCAATGGTCGCCCATAAACATCATGGCTTCTTTGCCGTATTCGTGAACAATATCAACCATTTCTTTTGCAAGAAGTGCAACCTCACGCATCTGAAATTTCTGAAAATCCTTAAATTCCTTTGACGGAATACGGTAGGTGTTATTCATATAACCTTGGTCAATGATAAATTCAGGACGGAATTTGTAACCGACTTCCTGTTCAAACTGTTCAAGAATATATGGGCTTACAGATGCTGAGTAACCAAACCAGTCAACAAATTTTTCACGAGCCAGTTCATCAAATACAAGAGTAAACTGATGGAAAAATGTTGTAAATCTTACAACATCGACATATTCGTGAGTTTCAAGGAATCTGCGAAGTCTTTTTAATGAATGCGCCTTAGTTTTAGGTTGACGAACATCAAATGTGATTTGAGGCTCAACATCCTTCCACTCGTTCACAACAGCGTTATACATATGTACCGGGTCCCACATGATATAAGCCAGGAAGCTCACAGTATATTCGTGGAATAAAGTTGCATTGTCAATTGTTACATTACCGCTTGTCTCATCATAAGACCAACAATCAGGAGAAACTGTTTCGCCTGTTGTGCGGTCAACAACTTCCCACCACCTTGTAATATCATCATAGTTGTTCACCTTGAGCATATCGGGATAAAGATGATCCATAAGGTGAATTTTCAATGTGTTGTCAACAGCAGTATAAAAGGGTGTCATAATATACATCTGCTGAACTTCATCAGGGTTAGCCTTTGCCCATTCATTGTCCTTTCTTGTTGTGTAGTAGGTGGCATAAATTTTTGCCCCTGTATCCTTCAATTCCTGCGGAAATTCCGTGCCGTCACAGTCACGGATGGCATCAGCACCCCACTCTTCCACAATCTCAAGTGTTTCCTTAATAACATCCATATCGGTAGGTATTGTTACTCGTCCTTTTTTTATTGCCATATTGCACCTCGTTAATCAATGATAATAATTTTGTTATTTTTTAATGTCATTTTTCCGTGATTGCGCTTTCTTTTAAGGGGAACACCTTTACGCATATAGAACTCGTTGTCGGCAACATATGCATCAGGATTACCCGATGGACTTAATATACCGCCCAAGTCATCATAACTGACATTATTTGTAAAAGTGTTATTTACTGCTTCGTCGAGGCAAAACATTACGCAACCGCCCTCGTTAAGCCTTGAATAATTATATTTGTAGGTTGTGCCATCACCTGAGTCGGCATCATAAGCCATACCGTCTTGGTTAAGTTTGGTATCAACAGCCTCATTGTAAACAAGAAGGGCATCCTTGCATTTCCAAGGCCATATTGCCGCCGCAACCTTACCCATTCGTTTTCCTGCTTTTGTATAATAACGGTCGTTAATTTCCAAAGCACAGCTGTCTGACACATTATGTTCAACAAGTGGCTTCAATGCGTACATTGGAGTTATTGCATCGCCACCTATATTTTTTAGATAATTACCTGTAATCAAAATGTTTTCATTACCGAAGTTTTTGAACGTTTCATCTTGGAGAAACTTTGTTGCAAAATCAGCGTGACGGTATGTATAACCTACTGCAATCCCCCAACGACTGACATTCTTCACATAGCACCCCTCAACGGTTACACCGTCATATCTTGCAACTCCCGTTTTATCTTCATCGGCAGGCTTAAATGCTGTCATATAAATTCCGCCGTTGTTCATGTGCTTGTTATACACATTACCGTTAACATCGTGAATAAAAAGATTTTTCAAAGTGATGGAGTGTAATGTTCCTCTGTTCTGAGCAACCACAGCAACACCTGTTCTGTCCATTTTGTTGGGTGCAGAGTAGTTTTGGGGAGTCGTGAACTCTTCTTTATTTGCAATTTCAATATCTTTAATAATAATATTTTCAACATCGAAAAGTAAAACTGATGATGACACATTACCCTTGTAAACGTGACCAATGTAATCGAGTGGCACACCATAATCCTGAAACCATATTCCGTTACCATTTGTGTTTATGAAAGGAGGTCTGTCGCTGTCACCATAAGACGCAATCTCAATAGGCTCACCGTTAATATCACCACAGTTTTTCAAATGCAAAAACTGATTATCAAATACCGAACCTCTTTCGAGCAGAATTTTATCTCCTGCATTTATCGAGAGACCATTGATTTTATCAAGAGATGAAAACGGCGATTGAGGCGTTAAACCATCGTTGCCATTATTTCCGTTAAGAGAGCTGACGTAATATATCGTTGATTTCTTCATCGTATTGCTCCTCTCTTATCTTCTTATACACAACCATTTTAGATTCCTTAAACTTGAATTTTTCACCACCATATCTTGTAAACAAATCTCTGTTATTCTTATAATACTCTTTAAGTAGTTTTTTTCCAATGGGCAAATATGTGTAATGATTTTTTATTACATCCTTTTCAGATGCGAAATCGAGTCTAAAACGTGTTAATTCATAGTCAAGATATACGGGCAGGGTAAATTGCTTTAAACCATAAACAATTGCATCGTTTTTTAGAGCCTGACGACGCTTTTCATTTTCCTCATTACATCTACGGGCAACTGCTTCAAGACTGTCGTCATCAATGAGCCCAATCTTCCGAGCAAAAGTAAGACAAGCCAAAGCGTATTGTCTTTGCTCATCAGTTGTGAAATAAAACGAATTCATAATAATTCTCCTACTTGGTGCAAGCCATTATTTAACCATTAAATTATAATATTATAATTTAATTATTTCAAGTCCTATTTGGATTAATTTAGTAGAATTTCCTTCCGTAATAAGAAAGTGGTTGAGAATACTATATCAGTACTCAGTATTGTTATGATTTTTATGGCCGAAAATTTGATTGTTGGGTTTCATGTTATTGTTTCATTGATTGCAAATAAAATAAAATTGCGAAAGGTATTGATTTTTTAATGCTGTTCGTGTATAATATTAAGGCAACAAATTTCTTGGAGAGTTGTCCGAGCTGGTCGAAGGAGCACGACTGGAAATCGTGTAAGTCGCTAAAACGGCTTCGAGGGTTCGAATCCCTTGCTCTCCGCCAAAAATCCCCACAAAGCCTATGAAATCATGGCTTGTGGGGATTTATTATTTTCATTAATTCTGTTGTAACTTTGTTTTTACCGATTATACTTTGCACAAGCTTTTCTTTGCAGAAACAATTAAATTTATAAGTATCCAACGGCGTATATCTTAACGCATTTTCGCATGTGTTAACTATTATTTTTATATTATGTCAAAGTATAAAAGTAAATTGAGAAACTCATTCATACCATTTACAAGCAAATGGCACTCAAGCTCCGCAAACTTAATTTTTACTTCAATATCATTCCAGCAGTACACATGTCTTTTTGTGTGCTTGAATAGAAATATTCATTTGCATTCTTAACCGTCAATGTGAACTGAGCGAAGTTAAAGAAACTTATTTCATGCCACCGGTGATAGCTACCATAATCGATGGGAGGCTAATCAATAAGTTTTTGCATTGTATTGCAAAACAAAAGAATTATTAGTATAATTATGTCAGTTTGAACTTTGCAGGAGGAAACTATGATTGAATTGGCAGAAAAACTTGAGATTTCACAGGAAACAATAAAAAAACTTCAGTCGCTGATAAATAAAGACTCGACAAAAATTTATCACTGTGCTGAAATGTGTATGACAAAAGGTTTTCATCACCTAAAATCAAAATCTCAGATATTTATTTTGGCTGTAATATTAAAACTTGCCGTTGACATTAAAACTGAATATGATAAAGTGGGCATTGATGAAAAAACATATTATGACACCATGAGCGATATAAAAATATGGTGTGACAAAACAGATGGCAAAGGGCTTAAAAATTACAATTGGCTTAAAAATCATGTGAGTTTTGAGCTTTTCAGACTTGGGAGATTGCAGTTTCAGCTATATGAGTGTAAAAACAAAAACCTGCTTTATGACAAACTGCCCTTCGACTATGGAGAAAAGCTTATTTATGTGCATATACCTGAAGGTGAAAGCCTTGACGAAGAAAAATGCAGAAAATCTTTTAGGGATGCAAAAACGTTTTTCAACCACTATTTTCCGCAATATAAATACAGCTATTTTTTTTGTGAAAGTTGGATTCTTTTTGAAGGCAATAAAGATTTCATGGCAGAAGACAGCAATATCTTAAACTTTTCGTCTCTTTTCGATATCTGTTACAGTGTAAAAAATGACGATCAAGCAATTGAACGAATATTCGGAAAGCGAAAACTTTTAAAAAGTAATTATTCGGAAAAAACAACATTGCAAAGGAGAGCAAAACAATATATGTTTGAAGGCAACCGACTCGGTATGGGAATAGGAGTCAGAAAGGCTTAGAACAAATATCATCTAATAAGTTATCAAAGAAAATCCAGTCGGGTTAACTACGTGTTAAGTTGCAATATAGTGATAACCCTTGTCTTATGCTTATCGAGTTGTTCTGATAGCATTCAGCAAGTAAATATGTGCTAATATTTTAAAAAAACGCTTAAATTAATTTTATTGTCTATATTTATTGAATATTTTGTCGCAGTTTGATATACTTATCGCAAAAGCATAATAAAGGAGTTTCTATTATGAAAGATATTACTTTAGTTATTATGGCTGCAGGTATGGGCAGCAGATACGGTGGTCTCAAACAGATTGATCCCATCGGAGCAAACGGTGAAATTATACTTGATTATTCTGTATACGATGCTATTGAGGCAGGCTTTGATAAGGTTATCTTTGTTATCAAGCATGAAATAGAAGAAGACTTTAAAAAGATTATGCAAGGAAAATATGAAGAAAAAATCACAGTCGGATATGCTTATCAGGATCTAAACACCTTACCTGACGGCTACAGCGTACCCGATGGCAGAACTAAACCTTGGGGTACAGGTCACGCTGTACTCTCCTGTGAGGGTATGATTGACGGTCCTTTTGCAGTTATCAATGCCGATGATTATTACGGCAAAGAAACATTCAAGCTTATATACAATGAGTTAAAAAATAGCAAGAACGAAAACGAATTCTGTATGGTAGGCTTTAAGATTGAAAACACTCTTACAGAAAATGGTCATGTTGCAAGAGGCATATGCCAGACTAATGCGGAGGGTTATCTCACGGATATTGTTGAAAGAACAAAAATTGCTATCAGAGCCAACAAGATTATGTTCACTGAAGATGATGGCGAAAGTTGGACAGAGCTTGATAGAGGTAGTACCGTATCGATGAACTGTTGGGGGTTTAGCGGTATGATGATGACAGAGCTGAAAAGCCGCTTTGCTGATTTCCTTAATAAAAATGAAGACAATATGCTTAAGTGTGAATATTTCCTGCCCTTTGTTGTTGACGACCTGCTGAAAGAAGGCAAAATAAGCGTAAAGGTAATGGATACCACAGAAAAGTGGTTCGGTGTTACATATAAAGAAGATAAGCAGAAAGTAGTTGATGCTATCAGACAGAAGATAACAAACGGTATTTATCCTGAAAAATTGTGGTGATGCTTTATTAATCATAATTTCGGTATTTTCATTAAATTACGCAGAAAAAAATAATATAAAAGACCTTAATTAAGGAGGATAAAAATGATAAATCAAGAAATTATTACTGTTTTCGAGGCATTTGAAAGAGGCGGAAACATTGTAAGCGTAAACCAGATTACAGCAGGTCTTATCAATGCCACATATCTTGTTGAAACTGACAAGAGAGAGAAGTACATACTTCAGAAAATCAATACCTTCGTGTTTAAAAATCCTGATAAGCTTATGGAAAATATTATCGGTGTAACAAAACATATTAGAGATAAAATTAAAGAAGTCGGCGGTGACTATAAGAGAGAAAATCTCAATTTCCTTCCCTGTAACAGCGGTGAGTATTACTTCCGTGATGAAAATAACGGTGCTTGGAGAATGTATATTTATGTAGATGAAGCATTGACTTATAACAAACCGAAAAATAATGATACTTTCAGAAGCGCAGGTCATTCTTTCGGTAGATTTATGAAGCTTCTTGCCGACTATCCTGCTGCAACACTTCATGAAACAATAAATAACTTTCACTATACTCCTGCAAGATACAAAAACTTCCTCAACGCAGTTGAAGCTGACATAAAAGGCAGAAAAGCAGTATGCGAAAAAGAAATTCAGTTTGTAATTGACCGCAAGGCAGATACTCATAAGCTTACAGACCTTATTGCCGAAGGTGTTTTACCCCTCAGAGTAACCCATAACGATACAAAGCTCAACAATGTTCTTTTTGATATTAATACAGATAAAAGTATTTGTGTGATTGATCTTGACACAATTATGCCCGGCCTTTCACTTTATGACTTTGGTGACAGTATCCGTTCAGGAGCTAATATGGCGGCAGAAGATGAAGCCGACCTTTCAAAAGTAGGCATTGATCTTACTCTTTTTGAAGCTTTTGTTGACGGATATCTCAGCGAAACTGCAAAAAATCTTTGTGATGCAGAACTCGACAACCTCGCTTTTGGTGCAAAATTAATGACTTTCGAATGCGGTATGAGATTCCTCACTGACTACCTTGAAGGTGATGTTTATTTCAGAACAACTCACGCAGAGCATAATATAGTAAGGGCAAGAAATCAGTTCAAACTTGTCGCAGATATGGAAAAACACATGGATGAAATGAATGCAATAGTAATGAAATACAAAGAAAAATATACAAAATAATTGGAGTTGCCATTTTCATAAATTCCTGAACAACATTAAGTTTTTATGCCGGAAAAAGACTTTCATCAAGCTTTACATCTGTACAGTAAGAGAGTTTGTTAATGTACTTATATTTAACACCGCCACCGTAGTCATCCAACCATTCGTTAACAATAGCTTCTTCGCAGAAGTCAATTATTAATATAATTGTCGGCTCCTGCCTTTGAAGTAAAAAACAGCACTTCCTTTTAGCAAGTGTTTAGTCAAAAATCAAACAATCCCGTTGAGATTCAGAATTAACTCTGACTCAACGGGATTGTTATTTTTCAGTATGTTTTACATCAGTTTAAGATAAAGCTCCTTGATTTCTTCAACGCTTGTATCTCTGGGATTACCGGGACGGCAAGCATCGTCAAAGGCTGATTGTGAAAGAAAGTCAACGTCTTCTGCTTTAACAATCTCTTTAAGGTCGGCAGGAATGCCGACATCAATTGAAAGTTGCTTCACAGCCTCAATAGCAGCCTTTCTTGCTTCTTCCAGGCTCATTTCATCAACACCGTTAACGCCCATAGCCTTTGCAATATCTCTGTACTTTTCGCCTGTTTCAGGTGCGTTGTATTCCATAACTGTGGGGAGGATAATTGCATTTGCAACACCGTGAGGTGTGTCATAAAGAGCGCCTAAGGGATGTGCCATTGAATGCACAATACCGAGACCTACATTACTGAAGCCCATACCTGCGATGTACTGACCGAGAGCCATACCTTCTCTGCCCTCAGCTGTATTTTCCACTGCACCACGAAGGCTCTTTGCAATAATTTCAATGGCCTTGATATGGAACATATCACTCATTTCCCATGCACCCTTGGTGATATAGCCTTCAATAGCGTGAGTGAGAGCATCCATACCTGTTGCAGCAGTGAGTCCCTTGGGCATTGTAGCCATCATATCAGGGTCAACAACGGCAACAACGGGAATGTCGTGAACGTCAACACATACCATTTTCCTGTTCTTTTCAGCATCAGTAATAACATAGTTGATAGTTACCTCTGCTGCTGTACCTGCTGTTGTGGGCACTGCAATAATAGGAGTACATTTATTCTTTGTGGAAGCAACACCTTCAAGTGAGCGTACATCTGCGAATTCGGGGTTTTCAATAATGATGCCTATTGCCTTTGCTGTATCTATTGATGAACCGCCGCCGATTGCAACAATGCAATCAGCACCGCTTGCCTTGAATGCTTCAACACCTGTCTGAACATTTTCAATTGTAGGATTGGGTTTGATATTTGAATAAATCTCATAGGCAATCTCTGCACCGTCAAGAATGTCTGTTACCTTTTTAGTAACTTCAAATTTGATAAGGTCAGGGTCAGAGCAAACAAAAGCCTTTTTGAAGCCTCTTGCTTTAATTTCTGTTGCAATTTCTACAATTGCACCTTTGCCGTGATAAGATGTTTCATTGAGTACAAATCTGTTTGCCATAATATTAACTCCTTTTGATCAATAAAGATTTTATAAATATTCCCTATTTAGAAGCTTGACAATGTCAAGCATACCGCTGAAGTCGGAATATACTTTTTTCGATTTGTGAAGATTCCACCAAACACATGTTTCAACGGTATTAAGACCCGCAAACTTAAGCAATTAATAACCTGTCTTCTGAATGTTAAGAAAGTGTGCGGAAGTAGTGAATTGAAGTAGTTTTTAATTATCCGTAAATCGGTCCGTATTTCTCACAAGCCTTATAGTCAGCGCTCTGGCTGTCTTCCGTTCCGAAAGCTGCCCATGCGTGAGGACGGAAGATTTCATCTTCAGATACATTGTGCATATTTACGGGAATACGAAGCATTGAAGCAAGAGTGATAAGGTCTGCACCAACGTGACCGTAAACGGTTACGCCGTGGTTCGCACCCCAGTTAGCCATAACGGAGTAAACATCCTTGAATGCACCTTCACCTGTGAGTTTCGGAGCAAACCAGGTTGTAGGCCAAGTGGGGTCAGTTCTCTTGTCAATGGGAGTGTGAGCTTCATCAGGAAGATTTGCTGTGTAACCCTCGGCTATCTGCATTACAGGACCAACACCCTCAACGATGTTGACTCTGAGCATTGTTACAGGCATTTCAGCCTTGCAACGGAAGTGGCTTGAGAATCCGCCGCCACGGAAATATTCGTAGTTTGCTCTGCACCAGTCTGTAGCTTTAAGACAAGCATTGATGTCAGCTTCAGTCATTTCCCAGAAAGGCTTCATACAGCTTTCGCCGTTTTCATTTTTAGCAGCACCGCTACCATCAAGAGCAGTTGCACCTGAGTTGATAAGGTGAATAAAACCATCCTTTGCTTTACCTTCAGGCTTGATACCTGTAACTCTTTCACAAGCTTCGGGACTCCAGTATGTACGCACATCGTGAAAGCAGGGAGCACTCGCTGTAAGAAGAGTACCGAGGAGCATTGACACACCGTTAAGGTTATCATTTTCTGTTGCAAAGGCTGTGGGAGCTTTTGTACCATTCCAGTTAAAGGTTGAAGCCATAATTGCTTCGGTAAAGTCCGCATTTGGAAGCCAGTCTGTCCACTGTCTCTGACCCTGGAAACCACCTGCAACAGCATTTTTGCCAAGTGCCTCTTCATGCCAACCGATTTCGTCAAGCTTCTTGTTACCGTAAAGAATATCATTGACTATAATAGTCATCTTTGCGATAAATTCCCAATCCTTATCTGGATTAACTACCTTGGATTTTCTGATGATGTCAGGAAGATTTTTACCTGCGTTGACGTCAAAGCCTTCCTTGCAGTTTGCTTTAATCCAGGCAAGAGCCTTTTCATATTCGTCTTTATCATAAATTTCAAGGGTAATTCTGCGTACAATTTCTGTCATATCAACCCACTCAGGGCGAATGCCGAGATACTTCTGGAAGAAATCTGCATTACAGTAACTGCCTGCAATACCCATGGAGATACCACCGATATTGACATAGGATTTATTCTTCATCCAGCCTACCGCAACGGCACTTCTTGCAAAGCGAAGAATCTTTTCCTTAACATCGTCGGGAATGGAATGGTCATTGATATCCTGAACATCCTTGCCGTAAATTGAAAATGCAGGGAGTCCCCTCTGGGCGTGTGCAGCCATAACTGCCGCAAGATAAACTGCACCGGGTCTTTCAGTACCGTTGAAGCCCCAGACAGCCTTTATAGTGTTCGGGTTCATATCAAAAGTTTCTGAGCCGTAACACCAACAGCGTGTAACGCTTAAGGTTGCAACAACATTCTGAGTGGAAAATTCTTCCTCACACTTTGCGGCTTCTGCACCACCGCCGATGGTTGTGCTTGAAATAACGCACTGTACGGGTGTACCGTCGGGATATTTTAGAGTTTCGCTGATGAGCTTTGCAGCAGCGTTTGCCATTGCCATTGTATGTTCTTCTAGGCTTTCTCTTACACCACCCCAGCGGCCGTCAATAACAGGTCTGATACCAATTCTTGGATACAACATAATATTTTCTCCTTTAATTTATTTCTTTATTATTTTGCAAAATCTTTCATAGGCTTCATCCCAACAGGCGGTATGTTGCGCTTCAAAGATTTTTACTTTTTCTGTTTCGGCAATGATTTCTCTGCCTTTTTCTATACTTTCTATTTTGCCCAAAGCTATGAGCTGAAGCATAATATTACCGAGAGCCGTAGCTTCAATAGGTCCTGCAATTACGGGTATGCCCAGACTCTGTGCTGCAAGCTCGCACAAAAATCCGTCTTTTGTGCCACCACCCATAAGGTGAAGCACACCGAACTTTTTACCCGTGCACTCGGCTATCTGTTCGAGGGCGAGTCGGTACTTGAGGGCAAGACTTTCATAAATGCATCTGACTAACTGACCAATAGTTTCGGGTACGGGTTGGTCTGTATTTTTGCAGAACGCTCTGATTTTATCGGGAAGATTACCGTGAGCTGAAAGCTCAGGAGCATCAGGGTCAATAAAACTTCTGAAAGGCTGACTTTCTCTGGCAAACATTTCAAGTTCATTATAGGAATACTTCTTGTCTGTTTTTGCAAGGTCACGTCTTGTTTCCTGAATAAGCCACAGACCGCTGATATTTTTAAGAAAGTTAATCTTTCCGTTTGCGCCAATTTCGTTGGAAAGCTCAAGAGCGTTGCTCTGCTTTGTCATAACGGGATCATCAAGCTCACATCCGATAAGAGACCATGTGCCGCAGGAAAGAAAGGCAGCATTTTCACTTTTGGCAGGCATAGCCGCAACGGCACACTGTGTATCGTGCCCTGCCACACTGATAACGGGAATACCATTATACTCTCCGTTTATGGTTGCGCTTTCGCAAAGTGGCGGGAACAAGGTTTCGTTTATACTGAAAGCAGAAAGCACTGTTTTACTCCACTTTTTTGTTATGGGATTAAGCATTTGGGAAGTTGAAGCAATAGTGGTTTCACACACCTTTTTGCCCGTGAGCAGATAACCGAATAAATCAGGCATAAACAATAATTTATCTGCCTTGTCGGAGTTTTCGTCACAGATAAGCTGAAACAGAGTGTTGATGTTCATTATCTGATTTCCCGTTTCGGCATAAAGTTCATCAGCATCAATCTTTTTAAAAGCCTTGCTCAAAGCATCTTTGGTACGCTCGTCACGGTAGTGGTAAGGCTCGTGGATAAGGGTGCCGTCTTTGTCAAGTAAGCCGTAGTCAACACCCCATGTATCGAAAGCCATAGAATCAATTTTACCCGCTTTTTCTATGGCAATTTTAATCTCTGCGAGTATCATATCAACATCGTGGCAGATATGACCGTCAACGGTTTTCGGTATATTTTCAAAACGGTGGATTTCTTCGTAATTTATCTCTTTGCCGTCAAAAACCGCCTTTATGGCTCTGCCTGTTGAAGCACCGAAGTCAAAGGCTAAAACTGTTTTCATTTAACCACACCCTTTTTTAGAAGAATGTTAGCATAAATTGCTTTTTCGCCTGTAGCTATTATAAGATAAGCACCTTTTGCTCTTTCATAAAAAGCAAAGCGTTCCGTATAATCAATATCGTGGTGGGCGGGCTCATATTTTGCGAGGATTTCCTCGTAGGTCTGCCATATTTCAGGGGTGCCGCAGGTGTCGCCCTTTACAACTTCCATAAGAGCAACGGGCTTTTCCGTGTATGTATCGAGAGGGATAAGTTTTAAAACAGCATCCAGTATTTCAGGTACACCATGACCGTCGGCTCGGATAACTACTGAATTTTTACCAACACTGTGGCACGGAAAATTGCCGTCAGCAATAACAAGCTCATCACCGTGGCCCATTTCAGCAAGCGCCTTTAAAAGTTCGGGTGAGATAATGGGAGATATTCCTTTAAGCATAACATCACCTCTTAATCTTTTTTATGAAGCATATCATCTCCGGGATTAAAGACTTTATAGCCGGGATGTCTGCCGGTAACTCTATAATAGCCACGAAGGTCAATGAGCTTTTGGATATTGTCTCTGCTTATATCATGACTTCCGCCGAGAATAACGGCATTGATTGTGATTTTTGCCCAAAGTTCAAGACTTTCCATTCGGTAAAATGCAGTAATAACATCGCTGCCTACGGCAAGTGCGCCGTGATTTTCAAGAAGCATTACGTCGTGTTCTTCGAGGTAGGGTTCAATTGAATCGGGCACTTCGGAAGTCGAAGGAGTACCGTAAGGAGTAAGAGGTACAGAACCGATAACTGCCACGTCCTCGATCATATTGTACATATCCATAGCCTTGTGAGCTACAGCAAAGCCTGTTGCACCGGGAGGATGAGCGTGAATAACACTGAAAACATCTTCTCTTTTATCGTAGCAGCGAAGATGCATTTTGATTTCACTTGAAGGTCTGTATCCCTCCTGAGCTTCAAGAATATTGCCCTCTTTGTCTAAAATAACAAGCTTATCGGGAGTTATAAATGATTTGCTGATGCCTGTGGGTGTTGCAATTACTCTGCCGTCAGGGAGTCTTGCACTTACGTTACCGTCATTTGCCGCAACCCAGCCGAGCTGCCACATTTTATGACAGACATCACAAATTTGTTCTTTGATTTGCTGTAAATTATCCATATGATTTCTCCTTTTCTATGAAATACAATTTGATTATAGCAAAAACAACAGGAATTTTCAACAATTATATTGTAATTATAAATGTTATTTTAATTTTATTCGCACTTTTCATATGCCACTCTCGGTGCACCGTCACTGAGATAAATCACGCCGCAATAAGTGAAGCCCAGTTTTACAAGAAGATTTTTCATCACATAGTTATCCTCGTGGGTGTCGATGCGTAAATGGTGGTACTGCTCAAGTGCCCACCTGAGCATAAACTCCCCCGTACCCTTAACCTCACCCGAAGAAGCAATACGGTGCACAACGGCATGGGGTTCGTCCCTCAGCCACTCGCCGTCTATCTTTTTGTACGTGGGGTCGTCACCGACAGTAAAACGCAGAACGCCCACCACTTTTTCTTCGTGGATACAAACATAGCTGCAGCCTTCATTTACATCAGCTTCAATATCATGCCTGAAGGGTCTTCCGTCTGCCCATTGTGTCAGATTATCGTGTTCACGCATAAACTGCCTTGCGGCAGCGTAGATTTCCATAACTCTGTCAATATCTTCAGGCTTTGTTTTTCTTATTTCCATAGGGTACCTCTTAGCTTTTGATTTGGTCTTAATATTATAGCACATATTTAAAGGTACGCAAGTGTTTCCTGCGTACCTTGTTTGAAATATTATTCTGTTTTTGCTGCCTCTTCGTTTACCCTTATTGTGTCCTTAAGCACCTCACCGTCAAGACTCCACCATATAAATACGTCCTCATTTTCTCTGCCCGGCACATTTGCATAAGGATAATAAACAAAAGCTATATGATTCTCCGGGGCATCAAGATTTAAAGAATCAACCTCCACAAACCATGTCCAGTCATCACCTCTGAGCTTATCCGTGGGCTCATTACCTGTCTTTTCATAAGCATACACATATTCGGGAATTTCGCCCTGATTGCCCGTTTCCTTAGTCCACACCACTCTTCCCGATACAATAAGTGCTTCACAGCTTTTGCTTCGCTCGGCATCACCTATACTGAATGTATCAATCTGCTCAAGGGGCAAATGATAGTCGTCTGTTACAGCAGGGCACTTCATTTCAATGCACAGTGCAGTTCTGCCGTCAACTTCTTTTAATTCGGCAGCTACAGCCCTTTTCGAATTGTTCTTGGTTGAATACATAACAAAAAACTTGTCGCCCTCATCTGTGCTGTAGCGGTAAACACGGTGAACTTCAATATCATTTATCTGTTTAACACAAATTCTAGTAAGCAGTTGATGTGCCGTCAAAGCAATCAGCAGACTCAATGTAAGGCATATAACTGTTGTAGCTGAAACCTGCCTGATTTTTTTCTTTTTCATCAGCTTATTAAAATCTTTAACAGGTGACACTACATGAGTTTCAGGCAGTTTATCTGTCAGCTTTTCGTATTCAGCCTTGCAGCTTTCACATTCACACAAATGCTCACTGACAGCTCTTTCAGTTGTGTCACTGACTATCTTATCGTGATAAAGCTCCAATAAATCACGGACAATATCGCAGTCAAGGATCTTTCTTTCATCGTTAGCCATAGTATCCTTCCTCTCTTAATTTTTCTTTAATCATTTTTGTTGCTCTGTGATAGGTAACTCTCGCCCAGCTTTCGGTTTTCACAAACAGCTTTGCTATGTTGCCAAAAGACAGCTGCCCGAAAACTCTCAGGGAAAAAACCTCTTTATAGGGCTCATTCATGGTGTGCAGGATTTTATGTATATACATAGCCGTGTCTTTATCGCTGATTAATTCTTCAGGGCTTCTTTTCCCCTCAGATGAAATACAGCTGAAATCCTCTGAGGGAATTTCACGCTTTTCTTTTTTGTATCTGTTGATAAGCCGCCGTTTAGCTATTGCACAAAGCCAAGTGTAAAGGCTGCTTTCACCGTGAAATTTATCCGATGATTTAATCGCCTGCAAAAAGGTTTCCTGAGTTATATCCTGAGCCAGAGCTTCATTGCGGCAGAGGGACAAAACATAATGATAAAGAGCATCATATTCTGCCGAGAGAATTTCATCTGTTATTCTCTGCGATTTGCTGTCCTTATTCAAAATTCCACCGCCTTTCACCTTTTTACGGATTGTCATGACCTTTTCCGTCATTCATTAGACAACTATAAATTAAAAATGTTACAAAATTAAGCAAGTTTTTTATATTTATTCAGGCTTTAGCGGCGGAAAAAGAAAAAAGAAGACGCGTCAAACCAATCCGCGTCCTCATAAAGGTTATTAACTTATGCCTTTTTAATTTTGTTTAGCTGAGCGTTAAGACCGAGAAGCTGTTCCTTAGTCATCTTAAGGCCTGTCATGCCAAGAAGTGATGTGAGTCTGATAACGGTGAAGCCGCCCATCATCTGCATCATACCTTCGTTCATTTCAAAGCCTGCTGCCTTTGCACCTGCACCGATGCCTGCCTGAGCCATTATGCCCATAAAGAGTGCTCTTCCTTCTTCGCTTCTGAGCACATCACTCATCTTATCATTGAGTGAGAAATATCCGGGAACCTCTGTGATGTCGAACCAGTTGAGCACAGCACCCTTTTCCTTGAGTCTGTAAGCCTCATTAAATGTGTCAACCTTACGGATAAGGCTTTCGTCTGTGCAGTCCCCTGCCTTTGCAGTGAGCACTGTTTCACCCTTATTGGGCACATCATAATAGAAGAAATGCTCTGCGCTCTGCTGCTTGCCAAGGCTCTCACCATTTGCAAAGAGCTCAACCTCAGGAAGATTTGAGTAAACTGTTATCTTTGTTACATCCTCCACTCTGTCGGTGTAGCGCTTGCCGCAGATGTGCACAAAGGGTTCATCACTGAGCCATGCCTTATATGCATAGAAGGAGTCCTTCTTATACTTTCTGTCAAAGGTAACAAGGCCCTTGTGGTTCTGTCCGTTTTCGCCGCCTTCATTACGGGCATCTGCACCAAAGTCAAACATATTCCATACGTGTGTTGCCCAAAGGTACTCTCTGGTGAAGAGCTGCTTGATAAGCTCTTCGTGATAATATGCCTGGTATTCCTCAGTATAGTCACCCTGAGTGGGGTTTGATGTGTGCCAATCGAGAGCCTCACAGCCATATTCACTCATACCGATGGGAAGAGTGGGGAACTTAGCGTGGAAATTATCAAGCCACGGGCCGTTCATTGATGTTTCTCCGCCGTACCAACCGAAATAGTGGTTATATGAAACTGTGTCGGGAATCTGAACATAAGGATCATTTATATCACACATTGAAACACAAGCCATTGTTGTGAGTCTTGTCTTATCCCATTCGTGACAAAGGTCGTTGAGGATTTTGTGGTTTTCAATGAGGTCCGCATCTGCACCGTTCATTGTAATTTCATTTGAAAGACCCCAAACAACAATTGACGGGTGATTATAGTTCTGAGCAATAAGCTCCTTCATCTGAGAAACTGTGTTTTCTCTTGCCTCAGGCATATGCTTTGAAATATAGGGAATTTCTGCCCAGATAACAAGACCCTTCTCGTCGCAAAGATCATAGAAATACTGATCATGCTGATAGTGAGCAAGACGGATTGTGGTTGCGCCCACTTCCATGATAAGGTCAATATCTTCTTCGTGATGTTCGGGAAGAAGCGCATTACCGAAGCCCCATCTGTCCTGATGGCGTGAAACACCACGAAGGGGATATTTTTCGCCATTGAGGATAAAGCCCTTATCCGGGTCAATTTCAAAGCTTCTGAAGCCAAAACGTGTGCTTACATTGTCGAGTACACTGCCGTCTTCCATAAGCTTTGCCTCAGCAGTGTAAAGGTAAGGGTCTTTTCTGCCCTGCCACAGGTGGGGATTTTCAACAGTGAGAACTGCCTTTTCACCACCGAGTGTTTCTGCAACAACATTACCCTGAGCGTCCTTGATAATATATGCAACCTGCTGTGACTGCTTTGCATTTGTCAGGTAGGTTTCAATTTCAGTCTTGCCGTCTGATGTGGGTGTAACCTTAATGCCGGGAGCACCGTAATAATCAAGATCGAAGTGACTCTCATTCACTGCAATAAGGTTAACATCTCTGTAAAGGCCGCCATAGAAGGTGAAGTCTGCCATCTGCGGATAAACGGGCACACCGTCACTGTTGTCAACGCTGACCGCAACAAGAGTGTTTTCTGTGAGGTACTCTGTGATATCAACTCTCCATGTGCTGTAGCCACCTTCGTGACGGGCAAGCTTTTTGCCGCCGACAAAGACCTCAGCAATTGAGTTAGCACCTCTGAATTCAAGATAATATCTGTCAGCTTCGGGAAGCTCTGATTTATTGAGAGTTTTTGCATAATAGCATGTGCCTCTGTAATAATCATTGTCACCGTCCTGACCGTCAATAGCATTCCATGTGTGGGGAAGATTTACAAAATCCCAGTTAAGAGGCATTGTTTCCGGCACAGCTGTTGCCATTTTTGTGAATGCCCATTTTCTGTTAAGATTGATAATCTGTCTCATAGTGTCATTACTCCTTAAATCTTTAATAAAGCAGTCGGCAGGTTTTCTACCGACTGCGATTTTACTCATAATTGTTAAGCCTGCATGTCAGTGTTTGCTGCACGTCTTTCTTCAAGCTCTGCTGTCATTTCAGCAACCTTTTTCTTATTAAGGTCATAAACAAAAGCAATTGCAATAAACATAACTGCTGCACTGAAGGTGTAAAGAGCAGCAACAAGCCACTTCATATTTGTTGCAACCTCAATAGGCTGATCTGCACCGAGTGAGCCATCATAACCGAGTACCTTCATAATAAGCACAACGATTGAGGGACCCATACCCTGAGCCAGCTTTCTGAAGAAGGAGTGAAGTGAGTAAACTGTACCCTCTTCCTTGGTGTGGTTTTTCCACTCGTTATAGTCAATAGCATCTGCCATAAGAGCCCATGAAACACAGGTATAGAAGCCAAGACCGAAGCCGAAGAATGCCTGAGCCACAATGTAGCCGATAAGGCCTGCTGTGCCGTTGCCGAGAGGAAGGAAGAGAAGAAGAGCACCGAAAGTGCTGACTGCTGCGCCAACTGCACATGCTTCCTTCTTGCCGTATTTGTTAACGATTTTTTTGATGAAAGGCATAAACAGGAACATGGGAAGATAGCTGATAAGCATAATGATGCCTGATGCCTTTGCATTGCCGAAATATGACTGGAAAAGAACTGTTGTTGCAGTGGTTGAGCCCTGCATACCGATAAACATAGCCATAGCTGCAAGAGTTGCACCAACAGCCGCACGGTTTTTCATAAAGTTGCCGAAAGCCTTGAAAACATTGAATTTCTGTTTCTTTTCGCTGATGGTAACTGAATTTTCTTCCACACGGATTTCAGTTGTCTTGAGCATGAATGAGAAAGCAACAAGACCAAAGACACCCATAACGATTGCTGCAACAAACACAACCTCACCCTTAAGGTTATTGCTTGCATCATAGCAGATAACGGGAAGAAGAACCATAGGAACAATGTTACCTATCATTGAACCGATTGAACGCCATGTTGAGAGCTCTGAACGCTCTGCGCCGTCAGTTGTGATAACTGACATCATTGAGCCGTAGGGTACATTTGCAATTGTGTAGAATGCATCCCAGAGAACATAACCTAAAACGAAGAGAACGCATCTCATCATCTTGGGAGCATTGGGAAGGGGAAGGAAGAAGAAAAGACCTGAGAAGAGAAGACCGATTGCACCTATAAGGATATAGGTCTTGAACTTGCCTCTCTTGTAATTTCTCTTGTCTGCGTCAAACATTGAGCCGAGAAGAGGGTCATTAATTGCGTCCCACACCTGAACAACCATAAGTAATGTTGCGTACATTTCTTCGCCCAGTGCCATAAACTGTGTCCAGAAAATTGCCATAATTGAGCTCTTGAGTGCGAAGCTCATGTTGCAGCCGAAGTCGCCTGCTGCATATGAAATTCTGTCAAGCATGCCGAATTTACGGTAACCGTTGGCATCGAGCTTTTTTTCCTTTGCCATAAAAATTTCCTCCTGAATTTTAATAAGGTATTTATTCATAATTTACCTTAGTTATCATTTTACACTATTTTTATATTTTTGGTGAGTATATTTTTTGCTTTTTGTGGTATTTTTTTTGGTTTTATCTTGATTTTTTGTGAAAATTATACCATAATATTTTTACAGATAACAAAGGGTGATTATATGAATGTAAAAAATGAGAACGCAAAAAATCCTTTTTCAGAGCTTGTTGATTACTCTTTCAGGCAAGGCAATGACTTTATAAAAGAAATTGAACTGCGTTACAGCTTTGAAAACAATATGATTAAAGCTGTTTCTGCCGGCAATTATAAGGCTCTTCGTGACAGTATATCTGTGGATGTTTTTCTGAGTAATGTTGAAAAACGCACAGATGACAACCTGAGAAACCTGAAGAATTATATGGTTATTTTCAACACTCTGTTAAGAAAAGGTGTAGAAGTAGGCAATGTTCATCCTTTTTATATTCACAACCTCAGTTCGGACTTTGCCAAAAAAATTGAGCTTTGCAAAAATGAAAAAGAAATAGAAATGCTTTGGGGTGAAATGGCTTATGCTTATTGCAAGCTCGTCAAAGACCACAAGGACAAAGGCTATTCACCTCTTATAAAAAATGTTGTGATGCTTATTGACTCTGACCTGACAGCAGACCTGAGCCTTAAGGGCATTGCTGACGCCCTCGGAGCAAATGCAAGTTATCTGTCATCTGTTTTTAAAAAAGAAACAGGCCAGACCCTGACAGACTTTGTCAATATGAAAAGAATATCTCACGCAAAATATCTTCTGACAAACACCGATTTATCTGTGAGCACTGTAGGACAGCACTGCGGCATAACAGACAACAACTACTTTTCAAAAATTTTTAAAAAGCACACCGGCAAAACACCTAAAGAATTCCGCATCAGGCAAAGCTCAGAGCATATAGCCGGCAGTGAATAATTTTATCATCTCACCGAGAAACATTCAAGCGGTAAATAATTGAAGAAAACTGCAGAACCTTCTGTTTTTCTATTTACTTAATAAAAACTATCTGTTATAATGTGTTGAATTTTTTTACTAGATCCTTTTGAGGCCAAGCAATGTTAAATCTCATCAAAAGAAACACTCCTGCTATTGCCGAATGTTTCACTCTTGAAACCACTGACAGAATAAACGGCAAAAACTACTATGAAATAAGCGCACTTAACGGCAGAGTACATATAAAAGGTGACTGCACAATCAGCCTTGCTATGGGCTATTATGCTTATCTGAAAAAATATTGCAGAGTCAACTATGCCCACTGCGGAAACACTGAGCTAAATGTCACTGAGGCTCCCCTGCCTACAGAAACAACCTTAAGTATTATTGATCAGGAAAGAAGAGCTTATCTCAACTACTGCACACTTTCTTATTCAATGCGCTCATGGGGTTGGAAAGAGTGGGAAAAGGAAATTGACTTTATGGCTATGAACGGCATCAATATGCCTCTCAGCGTTATCGGCAACGAGGCCACAATTTTCTATACACTTCTCGATTTAGGCATCAGCGAGGAACAGGCTCTCTCTTTCGTTGCAGGCCCATCATATTACGCTTGGCAGATGATGACAAATCTCGACTCCTTTATGCATATTCCTGACAAAAAATATATAGACAAACGCCTTGCCCTCGGCAAAAAGATAATTGAGCGCCAGGTAGAGCTTGGCATGACTCCCATTCAGCAGGGCTTTGCAGGTCATGTGCCCGAATTCATCAAAGAGGTTTATCCTGACTCGTCACTTCAGCACCTGCCCACATGGTGCGGTTTTCCGGGTACTTGTCAGTTTGATCCCCTTGATAAAAACTTTGTCGCATTCGGCAGAGCACTTCTTGAAAAACAAAAGGAGCTTTTCGGTGCGTACCACTATTATGCCTGTGACCCCTTCCACGAAAATGAGCCTCCCACAGACGGCGGTGTGTATCTTCACAATGTTGGCAAAACTATCTCAAAGATGTATACCGACTTTGACAAGGATGCCACATGGGTAATGCAGGGCTGGTCGCTGCGTGAAGAAATAGTAAAGGCCGTTGACAAGGATAAGCTCCTCATTCTTGACCTTGACGGCAGCAAGAGTGAACTTCACAAGGGCTTCTGGGGCTACAGTTTCATCTGCGGTACCCTTCACAATTTCGGCGACAGAAACTCACTGCACGGCTCGGCAGAGCTCCTGAGTGAAAATCAGTATGCTGTTAGAAAAGAAAAATATCCCTCAATTGTAGGCACAGGACTTTTTATGGAAGGCTTTTTCCAGAATCCCCTTTATTACGATTTAGCCTTCCACACTATCACACAAGAGAAAAAGGTTGACCTTGACAGTTGGCTCACCGACTACGCTGAAAGACGTTACGGCAGTGATGAGAATTGCCTTAAAAATGCGGTGTTTGCCCTGAGAGACAGCTGCTATAATCCCAATTGCATCGGCAGAGAAACAAGCTCAATTATTGCCGCAAGGCCCTCCACAACTCACTATCACACCGCCCCCAACGACCATGTTGAGCTGAGATATGACAACAAGGTGCTTTTCAGTGCTTTGACAGAGCTTCTTGAAGCTGAAAACGCAACAACTGACGGCTACCGTTTTGACATCTGCGATATTCTAAGGCAGGTGCTTTCCAACAAAGCTAAAGAGGTGTACTTTGCCATAATGGAAAGCTTCCGCTATGGCGACAAAGAAGCCTTTGAGGATAACTGCTCGCTGTTTGAGAAGATACTTCTCTCAGTCGACAGACTTCTTGCCACAAGAGACGAGTTGAGATTTGACACTCACATTAATGAAGCAGTTGCCAACGCTTGCTGCAATGAGCATAAGGAGATTTTCAGACAGAATGAAGTCACCCTCATCACAATATGGGGACCCTATGAAAACAACGAGCTTTTCGACTATGCATGGAAAGAATGGGCAGGACTGATAAAGGACTATTACCTCCCCCGTTGGCAGATGTTCTTCAATGAGCTCAGAGCGTCCTTCGGTGAGGATATCAGCCACATTTCCGACACAGAATTTAATCACAACGAAAGAAACGACTATGAAACCACAGATTTTCAGCAAAAGCTCCGTGATTTCGAGTTCAGCTTTACACACGCTTACAAAGGCCGTGAGCGCAAGGGTGAGGATACAATAGTTGTGGCAAAAAAGCTTGCAGAAACATTTAAAGAGATTATATAAAACTGATGCTTCTCTCAGAAATGAGGGAAGCGTTTTAATCAGCCTCGATAAAAATGCGTATTTACGCAAAATTATCTAAACTGTATATTGACCTCTTAATGGAGCTATGCTATAATAGAGTCGACAAAAATGCGTATTTACGCACAATCATCGAAAGGAATAGTGCTATGATAGAAAGAAAAAGGTATCTTGATAAGCTGATAAGCAAAAAAGAAAACGGTCTGGTAAAAATAATCACAGGCATAAGACGTTGCGGAAAGTCCTATCTTCTTTTTAATATCTACAAAAACTATCTTAAATTATCGGGTGTTAATGATGAATGCATTGTTGAGCTTGCTTTGGATGACGATGAAAATATAAAATACCGTAATCCTCTGGAGCTTGGGAAACACATTCGCAGTCTTATAAAAGACGACAGCAAAATGTATTATATTTTTCTTGATGAAATACAAAAGGTTGTCAGTATACAAAATCCCTATATTGAGGATGTTGAAGACAAAATCGGTTTTGTTGATGTTATTCTCGGATTAATGAAAAAAGAGAATGTTGATATTTATGTAACCGGCAGTAATTCTAAAATGTTATCTTCTGATATTCTCACAGAATTTCGTGGCAGAGGGGATGAAATAAGAGTAAACCCTCTCTCTTATGAAGAATTTTACAACGCATATAAAGACGATAAAAGAAATGCGTGGAGAGAATACTTCACCTATGGCGGAATGCCTTTAGTCCTCAAAAAGCAGTCTCACGAGGAAAAGGCAAAATATCTGCAAGGACTTTTTGATAAAATATATCTCAGTGATATAATGGAACGAAACAAGATATTTCATGAGAAATCTGTGCTCGATGACCTGTTAAACATTGTTTCCTCCTCTGTTGGCTCACTTACCAATCCCACAAAAATTTCAAACACTTTTAAAAGTGAGCGTCAGTTATCAATCACTGACGATACCATAGGCAGATATCTTGATATTTTCATTGATTCTTTTATGATATATAAAGCACAGCGATACGATGTTAAAGGAAGAAAATATATAGGTTCTCCGCAAAAATATTATTTTTGTGATATCGGTCTTCGCAACGCAAGACTCAATTTCAGACAACAGGAAGAAAACCACATTATGGAAAATATAATCTATAATGAGCTGTGTTACAGAGAATTCAGTGTAGATGTAGGTGTTGTGGAATACTGCTATAAGGATGAAAGTAAGCGTAGTAAACGTGCTTGGTTAGAAGTGGATTTCATTGCTAATAAGGGCAGCAAAAAATATTATATTCAATCTGCGCTTAATATCGATAGCGAAGAAAAGCGACTTCAGGAAACTCGCTCTTTGAAGCAGACTAACGATTTCTTTAAAAAAATCGTGGTTGTCAAAGACAATATAATTCCTTGGCACGATGAAGACGGAATTCTTTATATAGGTATTGAGGAATTCCTTTTAAGAGCTGATTCTTTAGATATATAAAACTGACGCTTCTCTCAGAAACGAGGGAAGCGTTCTTTCTATTCCTTACGATTTCCTTAAGTCTTAGCAAAACCTATTGCCCCCTCCCCTTTTCAGTTGCTATAATAAAATTGCAACAAACCGAAAGGAGAATGACTATGAATAAGAAACATTTATCGAAACCACAAGCTATATTTGCCTTCGCCCTTATGATATTACTTCACTGCATAGGTGTTGCGGGTGTTTATCTTCTTGCAGAGGGCGGATTTTCAATCGGCACAGTTGCTTTCAGCTATGATGTGCCTGAGCTTTTATGCTTTGTGCCTTTTGCTTTGCCTCTTTTCGCCGATATTATTCTCAGATGTACGACAGACATCAAGCCTTATGTCACCCTGATTTCCGCAATCACCACGGTAATTATCAGCTTCATTTTTTATCTCATTCATCCCAACAACTCAGACAACTATATGTTTTTCGGGGATAACTATCTTTTCGTTCTGCTCGCCCTCATCAGCTTTGCTGTCAGATGCGTTTACAGCATAGTTGATTTTATCCTGCTGAAAAAATATAAGCAAATAATCATCGGTGTACTCATAGCAGTTATAGGAGTTGGCTCTTTCATGGGCGGCTTTATGCTGGAAGATGACATAAACAGATATATTGCAAACAGGGGCACGGGTGCTGCCGACAGAACAGGCTCATGGAGTTCCATAAATCAAGATGTTGCACGAGGTGAAAACTGGCAGCAGATAGTCACTGACAGCCCCTTTAAATTAGGTCAAATCACACCCGTAACAGAAGACGGCTACACCAACAACTACTGCGATAAAGGCACATATCCTCATATAGACGGCTCAACTGTCTGCGTACCAATGGCAGTGGAATTTGCAAGACAGCACTTAGGCTTTGAGGACAGAACAGCCAATCAGTTTGTGCAGTTTTCAACTACCCACTATGCTTATGAACACCTTATACGCAAAGAATACACAAATGAAAACTATGTTCACTATAACTTTGATGCCTTTATCAATATGTCAAATGTTGATCTCGTTATTGCTACAGAGCCCTCTGATGAAGAACTTACCTTGGCTGATAATTGGGGCATAACCCTGATAAAAGAGCCCGTATGCTATGATGCTTTCGTTTTCATCACACATAAAGACAACCCCGTTGAAAGTCTGACGGTAGAGCAAATAAAAAAGATATACACAGGTGAAATAACCAATTGGAAGGATGTTGGCGGTAAAAACGAAAAAATAAGAGCTTTTCAGCGAGAGAAAAACTCAGGCTCACAGACAGCAATGGAAAACCTTGTTATGGGTGGCGCTGATATGATAGACCCCATCGAAGTTAAAATAATAGTTGGCATGGGTGAGCTTGTTGATGCTGTTGCCGAGTATGAAAACGAAACGGCAAGCATCGGCTACACCTACAGATACTATATCGACACCCTTTATAAAAACGACAGCATCAAGACTATTTCTGTCAATGGCATTGCCCCCACCGATGAAAATATAAGAAATGAGAGCTATCCCTTCACCACAAATTATTACGGCGTTATCCGTCAGGATGACGAAGATAAAATCGGTGGTCAGTTCCTTAATTGGATGCTCTCAGACGAGGGTCAGCAGTGCATTGCCCAGGCGGGATATATAGCGCTGCGCTAAGATAATAGATAATTATTAATAAATAAAAAAGGGAGTATTGCTAATGAAAAAGTTAGTTTCGGTTTTGCTGACTATTATGATGCTTTTCAGTCTGACCGCTTGCGGCAACAGCACAGGTGCTGTAACCCCTGCATATTCTTCCGAAATTCACAGCAAGGAAGATATAGAAACAGCTATTGATGTAGCCAAAAGCTACTTTTTCAAAGAATTTGACGGTTGCAAGCTTTTGACTATAACCTACGGTGGTGACGATATATTGGAAAACCACAGAGAATTCACTGAAAGCGGTGATATAAAAGATGTAATCGTTCTCGTTTCTGACTTTTATGTAAGCCCCAATGGTGGCGACGGTTCACTTAATCAAAACGACATTTACACCGATTGGAAGTGGATTATAGTAAAAGACAGCAACGGAAATTGGGTACATAAAGACCACGGATACGCCTAATTACCGCAGGCATTTCATCAAAAAACTACCTCCGCCTGAAACAAAAATCAGGTGGAGGTTTTGTCATATCTTTTTTATTGCACTCGCCGTGCAGGCATACTTTTCTTGTAAGAAAAGTATCAAAAGAACTTTACTGCTTTTTATTCTACAAACTTCTCTATGAATTCGTCAATCTTATCTTCATATTCCTGCTTGCCGTCAACGTGCGACTGTGCGTGGTCAGCATTTTCAACAATAAGAATATCCTTATATTCACTGCCACAGCTGTCATAAAGCTCCCCTGCCATATATGCGGGCACAAGGTTATCCTCTCTGCCGTGTACAAACAGCATTGGCACCTTAGCGGTCTTCACGCTTTCCACGGGAGCAATCTCTCTGAAATCGAAGCCGTGGTTTATTTTGTGCACACAGTTAACAGCCTTTAAAAGACCGTAATCGGGTATGCCGAGTCCTTTCATCTTAGAAGCAAACAGAGCCTTTGCCGTTGTGAAGCCGCAGTCCGCAACAGTAAACTTCACATTTTCGGGCAGATCATCTCTGCCACTCATCATGCAGACCGTTGCACTGCCCATGGAAACACCGTGAAGTATAATCTTTATATCCTCACCGAAGTTCTCTTTCATATAAGAAAGCCACTTCATGCAATCCTCTTTTTCATAATAGCCGAAGGTGCAGTGAGTACCCTCACTTTCGCCTGATGCAATGTGGTCAGGGAAAAAGATGTTCACTCCCCTGCCGAGATAGTACTGCGCAAAGCCGCAGAACTCTTTTTTGCCGTAGCTTCTGTAGCCGTGAGCGCCAAAGACATAAATGTCACTTGGCTCTTCAGCTCTCATAAGATAGCCTGTGAGCTTTTCACCACGGTCTGATGTGATATAGTGCTTTTCATAGCCGTACTCCTCAACCCACCTAAGGTTGTTGGCAAGTAGCTCGCCCAGATGGCTCATATCGCAGCCTGAAAATTTTGCATTGATTTCAGGTGGCATAATCAGCTTTTTGTTAAACAGCATTTCGTCCATAAGGGTACATACGCCGTAGGTAGCGGCAAGAGTACCTGCAGCACCAAGAATAATTTTTGTTTTTGTCTTCATGTTGTTATCACCTCAGTTTATTTTGCTTTTTTAATTATACCACTCAGCTTTATTGCAGTCAAGAAAAAAAGCCTCCCAATGTTGGGAGACTTCGTCTGTTATTTCTTCAGCTGATTTTGTTTATATACCGGGTTAGGGTTATTCTTATAAAGGTCGAAGGGCTCATACTGAGCACCGTGATTTTTGATTATGCGTCGCATAAGCGAGGGGAAGATAATTATAGGAAGATCCTCGTCTACGCCTGCGTTCCATGCACGCACGGCAAAGAAAATGCAGTTGAATATGGGATCCCACCAGTTATAGTCCACAATCTTTTTATTGACTGCGTCCAGCTCGCTCTGAGTAAGTCTTGTTGCAATAGCAAGCATATCAACATAATAGTCTCTTTCAGTTTCAAGGTTATAATAAACTCCGAAGCCGCCGTCAGGACCTGTTGAGCCGAAGGAGCCCACACTGACAGTGCCGCCGACGGGCACCGTAAATCTGCCCACCTTGATAGGCTTATCCGAAAGATTTTCAAAATAAAGGAAGAAATGATCAACCGGGTCTTTTGTGTTGATTTTTGAGCAGAGCCACATTCTTGCAACAATCTTTTCGTCGTTTGCCGCTGAGGCAGGCAAAGCTGCAAATGAGCAAAGCATAAGCCCCACAAGCAAAAGTGCAATAATTTTTTTCATACAAACACTCCTTTTAACATCTGATAGCTTAATTAAAACAGTGTTTGATAAAAGTTTTGCCGACTATTTTTGAACATACTTTAAACTATAAAGACCAACTATTAATATGTCAGGCTGTTTAAGGGCACAAAAAAACGGAGTATGAAACTCCGATTTTTATGCGAACACTACTGTGTTGGATGTGTTTTCTATTTTTTGAGTCATAAGTATATTTTTCTTAGCATAATGAATGGCCGTTACACGGTATTGATAACCTGAACCAACGGCAAATGATTTACCAAGCATATACGAGAAGCCATCATCGTAAAGATCTTTATATGTAACATAATCTGTCCATTCTTGTGTGCTGTTAGCTCGTCTTTGAATTACTACCTCTTTAAATCCACACTTCACTACTGTGGAAGTGCAACCTGTTGTTCCGGCAATAATCAAATTATTTCCATCTTTCTTTATTCCTAATGAATATGTTAATATTAGTCCTGTTGCTCTTTCATTATTTGTTTTTATGTCGAGAATATCATTCAATTCACTTTCTGATAAATTAATATCTTGCCAATCTACAAATACATCATCACTAGCTAAAGTAATTGTAGGATTACAAAAAAGAAATAACAGAATCACAGCAAGAATAGTACTTACTGTTTTTTTCATAAAGTAACTCCATTTATAGTTTTTGCAATACTCAAAATATCATCATAACTACAGTTAGAAAGTTCAATGCTGTATTCTATATCATTTATTGAATATGAAATCAGACCACTTAGATTATCCAGTGAATAAAAAACAATAGTTTCAACACCATTAAATACAAAGTCTTTCGCTATATTATACTCATTATCGTGTACGCTAAATTTTCCAGTTAAAAACGATGTGTCATCCTCATAAGAAAATATCATTGCCCCACCACTCAGTTCCTGAACTAGTGAGCAAAAAGAAAATCTAACATACGTATCCTTTGTATTAGTACCACTACACTCAAACTCCGTAATCTTATACAAATCCTGATTGTAGAAAACTTCAGGCAAAACAATGTTTTCCAATCCATGCTCCTCAAAAGCTAACAGAAGATCAACACTGTCATCATCAGATAAGTTTGTGATAAACCTATCCTTAACAAAGCGGACAATGCTTTCCGATGCATCGATATTAAAATAGTCTGCGCTGACTGTTGTTATCACAGCCGCAAGCACTGCAACAACAGCAACAAGGGCAAATATTCTGCCGATTTTAATCTTTTTGTGCTTTTTCACAGCTTCTTTCTGAGACGTCTGATTTTCACTCTCAGCATCTTCAAGCATTTCTGCCATTTTTCTGTTGAGGGTGTCAATATCGGGCACCTCAGGAACGGGAATATCCCCTGCTTCCTGTCTGATGACCTGAAGGCACAAATCAATTAAATCTGCGTCTGCATCTTCGGGAGCCTTTTCCAGCTCCTTGTCAAGTATTTCTATAGCTTCGTCAGCTGTGAGCTCTGAGTTATCACGTCTGAGCATTTCAATCAAAGTTTCTCTTTTCACTTTTTAGCCTCCTCGTTTATAAAGTTACAAAAAAAATAAAAAGTAACGCAATTTTTTCAAAAAAATTTTTTATTCATTGAGTCCCATTTCCTTCACACGCTGTTTGGCATAGACTCTTAGCTTGCATTTTGCACGGTAAAGCCGCTGCTTCACACCGTTTGTTGTGGTGCCAAGCTTCTTTGCTATTTCCTCATGGCTCATTCGCTTATCATAAAACATTTCAACCAGCTCATGCTCCTTAACTGAAAGCAGTTCATCTGCCATTAGGAATATTTCTTCAATTATTTCAGGCTGCATGCGTTCATCGTCAATGCTATATTCACTTTTCACAACCATATTTTCTATTTTGCTGCTGAAGCTGACCATCTTTGTTTTTCTCAGGTTATGTTCGCTGTATGCCTTGCAAATTCTTCTGTAAGCAGTTCCGAGAAGCCAATGTGTGGCATCAACTATCTCCGTTCCTTTGAGAATGCTTTCCCATAAAGCGGTGAAAACATCAGAAACAACATCATCCAAATCATTGGGACAGCTTTTCATTTTTCTTTCACAATAGGCATATATATTGTCAAAATTTGCTTGCCATATTTCGGAATATCGCTTATGCTTTTCCTCAAGCGTTTCTTTCACCCTACTTCCCCTCTTTTCTATAATGATGAAGTGTCATATTTTTACATTCCCCGTGATTATACAACAGCATGGCATAATTTGTCAAATTCAGTCTGCTGATTTTTGTGAACTTCATATTTAATTTAGTGTTTATTTGTGTTGACTGTTTGAAAATAAAATGATATTATAAAATAGACATTATGACTTAATGGTAAAGATAAAAAAAGGAGGAAATATTATGCAATATGATGTTGCCGTAATCGGTGCCGGTGTGTGTGGTGCAATGGTTGCAAGAGAACTCAGCAAGCTGGACATGAAGGTTGTTGTGCTTGAAAAATGCAACGACATTTCAATGGGTACCACAAAAGCCAACAGTGCAATTGTTCACGCAGGCTTTGACGCAGAAACCGATTCACTCAAAGCAAAGCTAAACGTTCAGGGTGCATCCCTTATGGCTTATTACTGCAATAAGCTGAATGTGCCTTACAAAAACATAGGCTCACTCGTTGTGGCTTATTCATGGGAGGAAATGCAAACCCTTGAGGCTCTTTTTGAAAGAGGCTTCAACAACGGTGTGCCTAACATGCAGATTATCAGTCAGGAAAAGCTGCGTGAAATGGAGCCCTATATCAGCGAAGAAGCAATCGGTGCATTATGGGCACCCACTGCAGGCATTGTCAGCCCCTATGAGCTTGCAATAGCGGCAATTGAAAACGCTGTGGTCAACGGTGCAAGAGTAAAAAGAAACAGCGGCGTTTTTGATATTGAATATAAAAATGATCTGTTTTTCCTTTCAACTGCCTCAGGCGTTGTCAAGGCAAAATACATAATAAACTGTGCAGGTGTTTTTGCTGATCAGATTGCAAAAATGATCGGTGACACATCATTTAAGATTATACCCAGAAAAGGCGAATATTACCTTCTTGACAAAACAGAAGCAAAAATGGTAAACCATGTCCTTTTCAAATGCCCCTCAAGCATGGGCAAGGGTATTCTTATCACACCTACAGTCCATGGCAATGTACTTATGGGACCCACTGCAATTGACCTTGACTTTGACAGTAAGCTTGATGTTGACACAACAAGTGAGGGTCTTGACACAGTCAAGCGTGAAATAAGACAGGTTATCCCTCATATGACAACAAGAAATGCCATTACATCCTTCTCAGGTCTGAGAGCTCACATAGAGGCTGAGCACGCTGATTTTATCATCGGCCCCAGTGAAGCAAACGGCAAATTCATCAATGTTGCAGGCATTGAATCACCCGGTCTTACAGCTGCACCTGCCATTGCAAGATATGTGGGTCAGATTTTCCGTGAGATTGCTCCCGATTACACAAAAAAAGCTGAATTCATTGCCACAAGACCTGCCCCCGTGAGAGTCAACGAGCTTTCAGCCGAAGAAAGACGCAAGCTTGTTGAAAAAGACAAGCGCTACGGCAGAATCGTGTGCCGCTGCGAAGGCATAACCGAAGGTGAAATAATTGATGCAATCAAAGCTCCCTGCGGTGCAAGAGATGTTGACGGTGTTAAGAGAAGAACACGAGCAGGCATGGGCAGATGTCAGTCAGGCTTCTGCGGCTCAAAGGTTGTTGAAATTCTTGCCCGTGAGCTTGATCTGCCTATGAATCAGATTACAAAACACGGCAACGGTTCAAAGATACTTTACGGCAAGACGAAGTGAGGTGACAGGAATGCTGAAATATGATTTAGTTGTTATCGGCGGCGGTCCCGCCGGCATGGCAGCCGCACTCAAGGCAAAGGAATGCGGTGTAGATAAAATTCTTATTCTGGAAAGAGCTTCTTCTCTGGGCGGCATACTTGAGCAGTGTATTCACACCGGCTTCGGCCTTCACCATTTCGGCGAAGAGCTTTCAGGTCCGGAATACGCCTACAGATTTATTAAGCAGGTTGAAGAGACTGACATCGAAGTCAAGGTTGACACAATGGTCACTGATATTCTCACAGGCAATATTGTTGTTGCAACAAACAACAAAGAGGGTATGCTTGAAATTCACGCAACAGCAATTATTCTTGCAATGGGTTGCCGTGAAAGACCCAGAGGCGCTCTTGACATTCCCGGTTCACGTGCTTCAGGCATTATGACCGCAGGTACCGCGCAGAAGTATGTAAATATTTACGGCTATATGCCCGGCAAAAAAATTGTTATTCTCGGCTCAGGTGACATCGGACTTATTATGGCAAGACGCATGACCCTTGAGGGAGCAAAGGTTGAAACTGTATGTGAGCTTATGCCATACTCAGGCGGTCTTACAAGAAATATTGTTCAGTGTCTTGACGATATGGGTATTCCTCTTAGACTGAGCTGCACTGTTATCAAAACCCACGGCATCGAACGCCTTGAGGGTGTTACCATTGCTGATGTTGACGAAAACCGCAGACCTATCCCCGGCACAGAGCAGTATATTGAGTGTGACACTCTTATGCTTTCCGTCGGTCTTATCCCCGAAAATGAGCTCACCCGCAACGCAGGCGTAATGATTGACCCCATCACAAACGGTGCAATTGTTGACGAAAACAGACAGACTAACCGTCCCGGCATTTTTGCCTGCGGTAATGTTTTACAGGTCCATGACCTTGTTGACTATGTTACTCAGGAAAGCTACACCGCCGGTGAAGGTGCAGCAAAGTATATTAAGTCAAAGAATAAAAACAAGAGAACAAAGTATGTTTCAGTCAGACCCGAAGGCGGAGTACGCTATGTAGTGCCCCAGAATATAAACTGTGACACCTCTGAGGATGTTAAGCTCTACTTCCGTGTCAAGGATGTTTACCGTGGCGGAAAAATCACTGTTACAAGCGGTGACAAGGTGATTTATTCAAAGAAAAAGCCTAAGCTCGCTCCCGGTGAAATGGAATATGTTATAGTCAAGGCCGAGGACATCAGAGCTCTTGACAAAAAAGAAATCATTGTAAAGGTGGAGGTATAAACTATGATTAAAGAAATGACCTGCGTAGCTTGTCCTCTGGGCTGTCAGCTCACTGTAGAGCTCAATGATAAAAATGAAGTTTTATCCGTCACCGGAAACACCTGCAAAAGAGGCGAACAATACGCTCACGATGAATGTACCAACCCTGTGAGAATGCTCACAACCACAATAAAAGTCAACGGTGGCTCACTCCCCGTTATCCCCGTCAAAACATCAGCCCCCATTCCAAAGGGCAAGATGTTTGACTGCATGAAGGTTATCAACAGTGAAGTGGTTGATGCACCTATAAAAATGGGCGAAGTGCTCATAAGTAACATCTGCGACACAGGCGTTGACATTGTGGCAACAAATGAGATGTAAGTTTTTTATTTGTGCTGATTATTTAGTTTGTGCAGTTTTACAAGCTAAGGCTGCTCTTTGCAAAAGGTAATAAAAAGGCTCTTTGTCAATAGTTGTGGTAAAGAGTTAAAACAGAATTATCAATCAAGCAGTTGTAATTAAGCAGCTGCTTGATTTTCGCTTAGTTTTTGATGAGAAAATATATGTAAAATGCGGTTTCTGAAACGTTTGAAATTTTTTTGTAATCATAAGCATTTCGTTTTAGAACCTTGCATTAACTGTTGTTTTCATCATCTTTTAAGCTGTCATATCTTTTAATCAACAATGCTCTTGACCGCTTAAAGTATTTTCTTAACTTAGGTTCAAGTTTCGTTTGTTAATCTTTTCTGATTCTTTTAAAGGCCCATATAGCATGCCTTATCCAATGATATTTGTCAACAATCTGAGTTGCGTTTTTAAACTATGTATCATAAATTTTAGAATAAGGCTTCCACATATCACTTACAAAAAACTCGACTTTATCCCGATCTTCTTTGGAAAACTGTTAAAATAACTTGTCAAATATTCTGATAACTGTTATAACAGACAAATTAACTTCCTTGAAAACACCGGTAAACGACCTTTCATCAGAGAATTTTTAATTACGAAGGCCGAAAGTCTGTTTGCCCATTCAATAATATTTAGGAAGAAAAGAATTGTTTTCCGCAACTGATACAATTGTGCTGTTTCCTTTCAAGTTCAGCATAAATTATCGATTCTTTTTCGTTGATTTTAACTTTTTTATGATTACTTCTTGCAATCTGAGAACTTCCTGTGTAAAATGTGTGTAGAGCATATTGGTTCCTCCGTTCATGGTTTCTCGACAATTCCATTTTAACGGATTTTTACCAAATATGCTCTACTTTTTTAGTCTCTATTTGTTACCCTAACATTTATAACAGGCAAGTGTCTGAGCTTTGATAGAAAGTTTTGTTGCGGATTGTTTTTTTATTAAACTGTTTGCTGTCATAATCAAATCTAATTTAATCGGGTGTTTGATGCTCTTTTTATTATATTAAGTTAATACAAATCGCCCGCCGATTGTAAAATTAAAAGCCTGTTTTACATAAATATTAAAGTGAAATAATTTTAAGGGCGGTTGATTATGCTGATTAAACTCAATAAAAATAAATTTGCAGCAGGACTTATTATTTTTTTTGCCTGTGTTATAGGGTCTGTTATAGCTTTTTTCTTTGCTTCGGCTCAGCAGTCTGCGGAAAAGAACTATATAAAATGGTTTGAATTCAATGTGAGCGAAAAAGCTCTTGAGGATGCTATGGCACTGGATATTGAAACCTATGATATGCTTTATCACATAAGCTGGACAGATACTCTCGCTTATCTTGCCTGCAAAAACGGGAACAACTTTTCACATTATAAAAGCAGTGATATAAAATCTATGCAGGAAAAATTAGGTGACATTTATACTGTTGACGATCTGATGAAGGATAACAAATATTATGCCTTTTATAAAGAGGCTTTTTCGGCAGCTCTGGGTGGAATTTTAGGCGAATATGAAAAGCAGGCACCTGACGGCAGTGGTGGGAAAAAGACGGTGTCAGGCTACGGTCTCGTTGCCTACAGCCCTATAGCTGAAGGCTTTTCTTATTCACATTATGACGACTTCGGCAATTCAAGAAGCTACGGTTACCGACGGCAGCACCTTGGCAATGACCTTATGGGTTATGTCGGCACACCAATAACTGCAATTGAGGGCGGTACTGTTGAAGCTATCGGCTGGAATCAGTACGGCGGCTGGCGGCTCGGTATAAGGAGCTTTGACGGCAAGCGCTCATATTATTATGCACATCTTAGAAAAGGCAGACCCTATGCCGAGGGTATAGAGCTTGGCACACAGGTAAAGGCAGGTCAGGTTATAGGGTATATGGGTATGACAGGCTACAGCACAAAAAGTGATGTAAACGGCATGAGTGTGCCCCACCTGCATCTTGGGCTTCAGCTGATTTTTGATGAAAGTCAAAAGGAGGGCACAAATCAGATATGGCTGGATGTCTATAATCTTGTGAAGCTGCTGAGTAAAAACAGAGCTACTGTAACAAAAAGCGCCGAAACAGGCGAGTATAAGAGAAAATATGACATTATTTCTCCCGATTACCCCGAAACGCTGCAAAAATACTTTGATTAAAGAAGTGCATGTGTTAAAATGATGTGACCCAATAAAAAAGAGAAGTAACTTCAAAATATGGTGTAATGAATTCACCACAAACACATTTACCAAAGAAAGAAGTACTTCTCATGAATATTTTAACACAAGAAGCAAGAAAAAAGCAA
>JAFTLT010000051.1 GCA_017452785.1 Clostridia bacterium
GAATGTCCTCCTTTTGATTTATTTGATGCAGTTGGTAGCCGCATCTTTATTGTATCAAAAGGAGTTTTATTTTTATATGCAACGCTAAAGCTTTTTTTGAACTCCCCGGCACAGCCGGGGGTTTTCGTTAACAAAAAGAAACGACTACTCAAAGAGTGGTCGTTTTCTTTTTGGCTCTTGAAAATATGATTTCTGATTTGTTTCAGCGTAACTCCACAGACGTAACTGTGGCTGTTAACTGGTTCATCGTGCCCCGCGTCCGGTGGACGATACAGGGGTGCGATGAACAGCGCAGCGGTCAAAGTTCATAGGTGCACCAAGCCGTTATGAACTTTGGGCACCACAAGTCGGCATCTTTTCCCTTTTCTGAGTATTTGAATCGACCTGCGAACAGCGCAGCGGTCAAAACACTCCCTCAGGGAGGGAGCCAATCGCTCCAAGCGGATAGCAACTTTTGGCACCGCAAGTCGTACGTGTCACAGGTTCGAACAACATCATAAAAAAGTTTAGTTTTTCTCTTGACTCTCACCTTAACTTTAGGTTTATAATGTAGCCATAAGGTACCTTATAGAATTTTTTAGGAGAGATTAAGTATGAAAATAGGTGAATTCGCTCGATTGTGTGGAACAAAAATAACAGTTCTGCGCCATTATGATAAAGAGAAGCTTCTTGTGCCTGAAAATATTGATAAGATTTCAGGGTATAGGTATTATTCTTCGGAGCAAATTTTGAATTTTCATCGCATTACGGCATTGAAAAAAGCCGGCTTCTCTCTGCAGGAAATAAAAGACATTATTTCTTCAGAAAAATCAAATGATGAGATGATGGAAATATTTTCAAGGAAAGAAAAAGAATTTCTTTCTGCGTTAGAAAATCTTAAGGAGGCAAAGCTAATGATGACAAAATTAAATATCGAGTTCAGTAATGACAGTGCTGTTATTAAGTTAACAAATGACAGCAGTGTGCTTGATCTATGCACTCTTGCTGAGACGGAAATTAAAGCTGCTGATTATCAGCGTGTATCGCAATATTGTGTAAACGGAGATAACATTACCTGTGAAGTTGTAAAGTTGGGAAAAGAGAGGAAGATTCCGGAAGAAAGACTTCCTTTTGTTAACGATGAAAAAGTTATAGGTAAATGGGAAATTCTTGGCATTTACGCTGTGAAAGAAGATTTTTATGATAATCTATTCTGTGTTCGAAATTTTTATGGTGGAGAACAGAAATTTCTGTATTTCTTGCCTGAGGGTGAACGTTATTGGTCATATTCGTGGACCAAAGGTTTTCTTAATAGCCCTGTTAATAATGAGTATGAAACTGAAATAATAGATAATGAACTGTATATGTTTATAAATCTAAAGGAATACGAATACACAAGGGGCGGAAAAACCACTTGTCTTGTATTGAAAAAATTTGACAGTAACAGATATTCCGCAGAAGAAATTGCAAGAAAAGACGATATTAATAGGCCTTTTGTTAACGATGAAAGGATAATAGGTAAATGGAAAGCACATTCTTTTCTTAGCGAATCATGGGATAAGAAAGATTTTGATGTAACACCGGAGTCTATTGAAGAGTTATATTTCAAAGAGGTTGAATTTTTTCCTGAAGGTAGCTGTCGTTTAGTGTATGAGGATGATATTTTTGAAAGTGATGATAAAGCAGTATGGACGGCAGGTTTCCTTCTTCGTAAATGGAATTGGTCAGCTTGTGAATATGAAATAAGAACTGTTGACGGAAAAGATTATATGATAATTGAATGGAAGAGCGGTGATTGGCGTTACGGCGGATATGACACAAATTATTATGTTTTCACAAAATCTGATTAATCGAGTAATAAAGAATGCCTCTGATTTCAGGGGCATTTTTGATGTCTTTTGATTTTTCTGACATAGTGTGTCAAAGATACAAGTTCTGTTTATTGACATACAATATTATTTATGATACTATTTCGACAAGGAGGATATTTATGGAGTTTATTTTTGAAATGCTTTATGAAATAATAATGGAGCCGATTGTAGAAGCTTGGGTATCAGCTATGTCAACTTTTTCTGATAAAAAAGTAAATGCGCAAAAGATAAAAGTTCTTGTCTGCTTAGAGTGTATTATTTTGCTTTTACTGTTTTTTATAGGTGGAGGAATACTGTTAGAAACAGAAGGAACAAGCTTAACAGGCAAAATTTTATTTGCAACTTCAATTATTGTTTCTCTTGTTCAGATTATTATCGGAATTATATTGAAAAAAGAACTAAAGAGGATAAGGATATATCCTGATTTTTTACTGTGATTACTATAAAAACGAATATATTAACAAGAATTCTGTATCACCCCACTACCTCGGCGGGGTGATACTTTTTTATTATCTCACTTTCCCACGTACCAATGGCAAAGCAAAATTTGAGCTGTGCATGAGTGTGCGTCATAGCTTTAAGATTTGTTTGCTTTTTAATTTTTCCGACAAACCTTGACATCTTTCATGGCTGATAATATAATTTATTTAATGTAAAGGGGGAGTGTAAATGAAGAAATCTATTTTGCTTGTGTGCCTTATCGTGCCGCTTTTGGCAGGACTTTGCTTTGGTGCTTCGGCGATGGAATGTGAAGAGTTCGACGGCAGTAATATTTCATCACAGAACTACAGTATGTGGGCTTCACCTGTGAAGTCATATCTGAGCTTTTCAGGTGACGATAAGCTTATGAGAGTGCAATATCTTCCCTCAGACGGCAGGGTACTAATAGAGTATTATGACAGCTCATATAATATTGTTTCAAGAAGATATATTGAAAAAGAGCTTCCCGTTTTCGGTGGATTTTATGCGGCAGACGACGCTTTTTATATACTTACGGGTCAGAATAACCCAAATGAAAAAGACAGCACTGAGGTTTTCAGAATAACTAAATATGATAAAAGCTGGAACCGACTTTCTGCCGCAAGCCTTTACGGTGCTAACACAACTGTGCCCTTTGATGCGGGCTCAGCAAGATTTGCAAAAAGCGGAAAGTATATAATAATCAGAACTGCACATGAAATGTATACTACCCCTGATGACGGACTTAATCATCAGGCAAATGTCACCATTCAGCTTGACAGTGAAAAAATGGTGATAACAGATTATTTTGCCGATATTCTCAATTACGATTACGGCTATGTCAGTCACTCCTTTAATCAGTTTGTCAAGGTTGATGATGATAGAATAGTTGCTCTTGACCACGGTGATGCACACCCAAGAAGCATTGTGCTGCTCAAATATAAAACAAAAGTTTCGTCGGGGAAATTTTTCCCTTCCTATTATAATACCTGTCAGGCTATCGATATGTTTTCTATTGCAGGCAGCTACGGAGATAATTATACAGGCTGCAGTGTGGGCGGATTTGAAATATCCGACAGCTCATATATAGCAGCTATCAGTAGTGTGGAGCAGGGCTCCTCATCCTATGTAAGAAACATTTACATAAGTGTTCTGGGCAAAAACTCGTCTGTGCCCACAGTAAAAAAACTGACTGATTATACCGATAACAGCAGTACACCCTCTACTCCACATCTTGTAAAGATAGGCGGAGACAGCTTTGTTGTTTTGTGGGAAAAGGAAAATCGTGTTTATTACGCCGAGCTTGACGGTGAGGGTAGTTTAAAAGGTGACATATGTTCACTTCAGGGTAACCTTTCCGACTGTGTACCTGTGGTTAAAGGTGAAAAGCTCATATGGTATGTCTGGAATGAAAATGAAATTACTTTTTATGAGATTGTGCCTGACAAAGAGACCGGTAATAAGACAGTTATAAACACCTATCATAGCTTTAATATGGTGTCTGCTTCAGGTAGTGAGGTGACACTGAAATGCAGTAAATGTCAGACAACTAAAAAGGGCAGTGTGCCGACTTCTTTCAGAATATGGTGGGAGATAAAAAACAGTTACTCAGCTTATTCCGACTCTCCTGAAAGCAAATATCACCCCGGTGACTGTATTGGCTTATGGGTAAGATTTACCGAAGCTGACTATAACGAGTATGAAGTTGTTTCTTCAAACACCAATGTGATGAATATAAGCTATGACGCCTACGGTGACCCTGTGGCTGAAATGCTCGGTGAAGGCACAGCAAAAATCACTGTCAGATCAAAATACAGCAGTGATATAAGCAAAAGCTACACAGTAAAGGTTGCTCACTCGTGGAGTGAAAACACAGTGAAAGCCACCTGCACAGATAGCGGTCAGACAGTGAAAATCTGCAATGACTGCGGTGAAAGTAAAACAGAGACTCTTCCTGCTCTCGGACATGATATGAGCGACTACGAGGTAACGAAAGAGCCGACTTGTACTGCTCAGGGTAAAAAGGTTGCCACTTGCTCACGCTGCGACGAAGAAGTAAGTGAAGCAATTGCAAAGATAGCACACGATAAAAATACAAATATCAAAGGTACCTCTGCAACTTGCACCAAGTCAGGAAAAACATCAGGCAAGAAATGCTCAATGTGCGGTAAGGTAACAGTGGAGCAGGAGACAATCCCTGCTCTCGGACATGATATGAGCGACTATAAGGTAACAAAAGAGCCGACTTGTACTGCCCAAGGTAAAAAGATAGCTACTTGCTCACGCTGTGACGAAGAAGTAAGTGAAGCTATTGCAAAATTAGTTCACGATGAAAAGACAAACATAAAAGGTACCTCTGCAACTTGCACCAAGTCAGGAAAAACATCAGGCAAGAAATGCTCAATGTGCGGCAAGGTAACAGTGGAGCAGGAGACTATCCCTGCCCTCGGCCATGATATGAGCGAATATGAGGTGACGAAAGAGCCAACTTGTACTGCTCAGGGTAAAAAGGTTGCCACTTGCTCACGCTGTGACGAAGAAGTAAGTGAAGCTATTGCAAAGATAGCACACGATAAAAATACAAATATCAAAGGTACCTCTGCCACCTGCACAAAATCGGGTAAAACTGCAGGCAAGAAGTGTTCAATGTGCGGCAAGGTAACAGTGGAGCAGGAGATTATCCCTGCCCTCGGCCACGATATGAGCGACTATAAGGTGACGAAAGAACCGACTTGTACAGCTCAGGGTAAAAAGGTTGCCACTTGCTCACGCTGTGACGAAGAAGCAAGTGAAACTATTGCAAAGCTCGGTCACAGCTACAGTGAATACGAAGTGACAAAAGAGCCCACCTGCACGGCTATGGGAGAAAAAACAGCATACTGCATTCGCTGCAAGCAGACAGTGAAAGAGGATATTGCAAGAGTTTCTCATAAGGAAGTTGTTGTTGAAGCAATGGAAGCTACCTGCACTAAAACTGGAAAAACTCAGGGTAAAAAGTGCGAAGTCTGCGGCAGGGTACTTGAGGAGCAACGCACTTTGGATAAACTGGGTCATAATATAAAAGAAACAGTTGTGACCAAGGCAACAGGAGAAAATCACGGGGAAATATCAAAACAGTGCACCCGCTGCGGTGAAAGTGAAAGCCAAAGAGTATATATGATCAAAACCGCTAAAATGGCAAAAGAGAGATATGCCTATAACGGCAAGACTCCCAAAGTGTTGGTTAAGATTATTGACTCACAAAAGAATGTGCTCAAAGAGGGTGAGGACTACACTGTCAGTGTGGGCAGTGCAAAGAAGGTCGGCACTCACACTGCTACGGTTAAATTCAAGGGTAAATACGAGGGCAGTGAAAAGCTCAGCTTTGATATTGTGCCGGGCAGAACCTCGAAAATAACGGCAAGTGAGAGCACCTCATACATTAAGCTCACATGGCAAAAGGTCAGCGGTGCCACGGGATACAGAGTTTATCAGTACGACAGCAAGACAAAAAGCTATAAGCTCCTGACTTCAATAAAAGGAAAAAACAGCTACACCGTTAAAAAGCTGAAAAGCGGTACGGCATATAAATTTGCTGTCAAGGCATACACAAAACAAGGCGACGGCACGGTTTATTGGGGCAGTAGCGTTAAAGCACAATTTGCAACCAAGCCTGCAAAGACGGCGATAACCCTTAAGTCAACAGCCAAGAAAACAGCCGTAGTCAGCTGGAACAAAGTCAGTGGTGCCTCAGCTTATCAGATTTACTACAGCACAGCAAAAGACGGCAAATACACCAAGCTGACAAATACAACTGCTCTTAGATTTAAAAAGACAGGACTCAAATCGGGCAAGACCTATTATTTCAAGGTCAGAGCCTATAAAAAGGTCGGCGGCAAAACCGTCTATGGTGCTTTCAGTGAAATTAAATCAATAAAGGTGAAATAAGATGCGTAAAATACATTCAGATATAATAAGAGACACAGTGGAAAAGCTGTGCATAGAGGCAAACTACCGTCTGCCCCACGATGTCAGGTACGCAATAGAGAGCTGCCGTGACTGTGAGGACTGTGCTGCCGCTAAAGGCATACTTGACGATATAATCAGAAACTATGAAATAGCTGACAGTGAAAATATGCCCATTTGTCAGGATACAGGCATGGCTTGTGTTTTTCTTGAAATAGGTCAGGATGTGCATATTGTAGGCGAGGCTCTTTATGATGCAGTTAATGAGGGTGTGCGCAGAGGCTATGACAAGGGCTATCTGAGAAAGAGCGTTGTGGCTGACCCTGTACTGAGAGGTAACACGGGCGACAACACTCCTGCAATGATTTACACTGAAATCGTACCTGGCGAAAATATAAAAATCACTGTCGGCCCCAAAGGCTTCGGCAGTGAAAATATGAGTGCTATAAGAATGTTCAAGCCCTCGGCAGGACTTCAAGGGATAAAGGATTTCATTATTGAAACAGTTGAAAATGCAGGTCCAAATCCTTGTCCGCCAATGGTGGTGGGTGTAGGCATAGGCGGCACCTTTGACAAGGCAGCTTTGCTTGCAAAAAAAGCTCTTATGCGTGAAATAGGCACAAGCAACCCCAACCCCTTTTATGCTGAGCTTGAAAAAGAAATGCTCGCTAAAATCAACACACTCGGCATAGGCCCTCAGGGATTTGGCGGCAAAACAACGGCAATCGGACTTAATATTGAAACTCTGCCCACCCATATTGCAGGAATGCCTTGCGCAATAAATATCAACTGCCATGTAACACGCCACAAGACGGAGGTAATATGATATGGAAAAGAAAATAACATTGCCTCTGACTAAGAAGCTGGCAAAAACACTAAAGGCAGGCGACAGAGTCCTTCTTACGGGCACAATTTACACATCACGTGATGCAGGTCACAAAAGAATGTGTGAAGCTCTTGCAAGAGGCGAAAAGCTGCCCTTTGACCCCACAGATGCAACAATTTATTATGTTGGCCCCACACCTGCAAAGCCGGGGCAGGTTATAGGCTCGGCAGGTCCCACAACAAGCGGCAGAATGGATGCTTATGCCCCCACAATGATGAAGGTGGGTGCAAGGGGAATGATAGGCAAAGGTGCAAGACTGCCCGAAGTAATAGAAGCTATGAAGGAGCACAGCGGAGTTTATTTCGGTGCTATAGGCGGTGCAGGCGCACTTCTTTCAAAGTGCATCAAAAGTGCAAAGCTCATTGCTTATGAAGATTTAGGTGCTGAGGCACTTCGTGAGCTTTATGTTGAGGATATGCCCCTGACGGTGATAATTGACTCTGAGGGGAATAATCTTTATGAGAGCGGAAGACGGGAGTATCTTCAAGGAAAATGAATAATGAATAATTGTGGGACCTGCGGTCGGCATTATATCCGCTTGGGTTGGGGGGCAGAGGAAAACCCCGCCCCGCCAAATCGGTCAGTGGCACGCGGCTCCACTGCCGAACTGCGTTCGGCACGGCGACTTCGCCGAAAAATCGCTTTGCGGTTTTGTGGAGCCGCCACAAGTATAAATTCTATAAAAAGGTATTTTCGACTTAGCGCTATATATGAGATAAAAAACAACAACCGCCACCCTAACGAAGTGACGGTTGTTTTAACATAAGCAAAACGAAAAACAAGCAAACTATTTATACATAATATTTGCCGTTTTTTAGAGAACGGCAGTAAGCATACTACTCAACAATGAATATGTACTTTTCTCCGCTCCAGTAATCGGCTTCGTATTCGAGTTCTATTAATTCTGCATCTTTGGGAACTTCAAAATACACTTTTGCATCAGTAAGCTTTCTGCCTGCAGAAACTGATTCTAGGGTAGGACTGGAGTAGTCATCAACAGAATAAAACTCCTCACACTTTACGCCGTCAGCATAGCAGTCAAAACCTTCAAGAATAATATCTGTAGATGAGATGTTTTCAAAATCAAAAACAGCTTCAATTACCTTATAACCGCTTTTCACATCAGCATAAGATGAATACTTTTTAAAGTCGGCATTACAGGTTTTGTAACTGATTTTAACTTCGTCGTTTGTAACGGATGAACCTACTGTGATTTCTTTAGTGTCTGATTGTGAGTTTTCAGCGGTTGTAGTTTCACCCGGAAGTGTTTCTACTGTCGGTTCCTCTGAGCCACCGGAAGAGAGAATAGCTATAAGAACAACGGCTATAACTGCAAGTACAATCCATTTCTTTTTACTTTTTTTCTTTTTTACTTGAACATTGTTTTCATTTTCCATTTTTGGAAACCTCCTTTTGTTTTATATTTATAATACTAACACATATGTATTCAAAAGTCAAGAAAAATTATTACATATGTATTCAAATGAACACATATGCATTACTAAAAGCTGAGTTTATATCATACATTATCATTAGGAGTGATGATATGTTTGAACCAATGCTTGATTCTAAAATTGTAGGTGAAACAATAGCCGAAATAAGAAGAAAGAAGACCTTGAGCCAAGATGTTTTAAGCGGTCTTGCCGGAATAGGCAGAACGCACCTTAGCGCAATAGAAAGAGGCGAAAGAAAACCGACTCTTGAAACCCTATACCGGTTATCGGTTGCCTTTGATATGAAAATGAGTGATATTGTTATTGAAATTGAAAATAAGCTTTAATCAGAGGTTGCTTGGCAATCTCTTTTATTTCTTAAGTTTTCCTTAAGTCATATGCCAGCCCCTTGATTTATTCACACGCTGATGTTAAACTGAAAACAGAATGATGAAAGGAGTGACAGGATGAAAAAGACAGTTAAAATTCTCAGCATAACAGCAGGTGCATTGCTTCTTGCCAACACTTTGCTTATGACGGTTATTGCAAACCTGAATATCGGTCTTGTGCCCGTTGCAGGCCTTGGAGCCGTTTTGCTTATTTACGGTCTGTTTTTTAACAGACTCAGCACTAAAAAGATAATCAATGCTTTTATCTGTCTGCTTTTGACGGTACTGCTCGGCTTTGGCGGCTTTCTTGCAGCTTACGGCAGAAACGACAATGCCGATTATAATGAAAAGACAGTTATTGTTCTCGGCTGCGGAATAAGAGGGGAGCGAGTCAGTGTTGGTCTTGCAAAGCGTCTTAATAAAGCGGCAGAGTACCACGAAAAGAACCCAAATGCCATGATAATAGTTTCAGGCGGTCAGGGGCCTCAGGAGGATATAAGCGAAGCTCTGGCAATGAAACGCTATCTTGTGGCAAAGGGAGTGCCCGAAGAAAAAATAATAATGGAGGATAAATCAACCTCCACTATAACAAACTTCCGTTATTCCCGTGAAATAATGGAAAAAGAGGGCATGTCTCTGTCTTCGGTAGTTTTTGTTACAAACGGCTATCATGTTTACAGAGCTGCGTCATATGCAAAGGGTGAGGGCTTTTTGGAGGTGTCACATCTCGGCACTGATATTATCTGGTATACTATCCCGATGAATTATATGCGTGAAATGTTGGCAGTGATAAAAATGTGGGTGTTTGATTAAAATAAAGCAGTATCGCTGTCGGTACTGCTTTAATCATTTCTCCACTGACATTTCTGCATATCCACTCTTACATCATCGATGAAAATTACTCCCTCACTCATAAGTAAATCACGCTGTACATTTTCACCGCCGAAAGCAAAGCCTTCAGCTACTCTGCCATCTTTTTTCACAACTCTGTGGCAGGGGATAACTCCCGGTTCGGGGTTGACATGCAGTGCGTACCCCACAACTCGTGACCAACGGGGATTGCCTGCAAGAAGGGCAATCTGAGAATAAGAGGCAACCTTGCCTTCGGGAATTCTTTTAACCTGCTCATATATTTTTTCAAATGTGTTCACCTTAATCACCGCCTGACAGTTAATCGCTTTTTATTAAATTAGCACAAAACCTCACAAAAATCAACAGATAAAATGTTATAAACTGTTGACTTTTACAAAATGGGGGAGTATAATCAATTAGCAATCCAAAATAAGTGGTGGAGTCTGTCATAGAACGAAATGTTCTATTTGTTGTGGATTGCAGATTCGGTGTGTATTGAATCTTTGACAGAATCCGTTTTTTAAAACGGGTTTAATTTTTTTGTTCAGACTCAAAGGAGAGATGAGAAAATGAGTCCAATCACAATCACTGCTCTGGTTATTTTCGCCGTCACTTACATACTTATGCTGGCGTTTCAGAAAATCAGACCCTATGTTACAGTTGCCTCTGCACTGATATTTGTTGCTCTTGGTGCCGTTGCAGCTTTCAATCCCACACTTTTCGGCGAAGGTTTTTTCAATCTTTCGTCAGGTGCCTTCAGCTACAGCTTTACGGATGCCCTGTCAGAAATTGACTGGAATGTTATTATGATGATAGCCGGTACTATGGGTACGGTTTATCTTTTCATCGAGTCAAAGATGCCTCAGCTTATGTCGGATATTCTTATTTCAAAGATGCCCGATATGAAATGGGTTATAGTTGCCCTTTCGCTTTTTGCAGGCATTGTTTCAGCTTTCGTTGATAATGTTGCTACAGTTCTTATGATAGCTCCTGTAGCTCTCGCTTTCTGTAAAAAAGTGAATGTTTCCCCTGTACCGTCGATTATCTGCATTGCAGTTTCGTCAAACCTTCAGGGTGCAGCAACACTTGTTGGTGACACTACGTCAATTCTGCTTGCTAAGGCAGCAGGTCTTGACTTCTCAGACTTCTTCGTTCACGACGGTCATGTGGGTATGTTCTGGGTTGTTCAGGCAGGCGCAATTGTCAGCGGACTTATTATTCTTTTCATGTTCCGCAAGGATAATGACAAGATTGAATTCACAGGTCGCACAAAGGTTGAGGATAAGTTCCCTACATTCCTTCTTGTCGGCACAGTTGTTTCCCTTATTGCAGTTTCATTTATCCCTTATAAGGACGCTGCCGCAGAAGGTCAGTTTTATAAGCCTGACATCACAAACGGCATTATCTGCATCGCCTTCTTTATTGTTGGCATCCTTCGTGAGCTCTTTATCAAGAAAAATAAGGATATTGTCAAGAATGCCTTTAAGGAAATTGACTATTACACAATCGTGCTTCTGACGGGTCTTTTCGTTGTTATCGGCGGCGTTAAGAGTGCAGGTGTTATTGATGTTATCGGGGATGCAATTGCTTCACTCGGCTCAGGCTCAGTGTTTATTGTTTACACCATTATCGTCTGGATGAGTGTTATACTCTCAGCCTTTATTGATAATATTCCCTACACTGCAACAATGCTCAGCATTGTGCCTGTTATTGCAGGTGAGCTGAATATCGAGCCTACACTGCTTTATTACGGTCTTCTTTGCGGTGCAACACTTGGCGGCAATCTTACACCCATCGGTGCCAGCGCAAACATTGCAGGCATCGGTATTCTCAGAAAAGAGGGTTACGAGGTCAAGGCTACAACCTTTATGAAATACGGTGTACCTTTTACTCTTGCAGCAGTTATCACAGGTTATTTACTGCTGTGGCTTATTTGGAAATAAGTAAATTATGAATTGCGGTTCAGTTTCTGCTATTATGCAGTTTCTGTCCGCAATTTTTTTCTATGTTGAAATAAATATAATTAAATACTATAATAAAAACAGAAATTTTGACAAATCCTGTAACAAAACAGTACTTTTCAGCATTAACATACAGAATGAAGGAAAGGAGATGAGAAAAATGCAGTCGATGGATGATATATATCAGAGCTATGCACTTATGGTTTATAAATATCTTTTAAGTCTTTGCCACAGTGATGACATAGCCGAAGAACTGACGCAGGAAACCTTTTATCAGGCAATTAAAAGCATAAACCGTTTCGACGGTTCGTGTCATATATCCACATGGCTTTGTGCTATAGCAAAGAACCAATTTTTGTCTTATCAGCGTAAGCATCCTAAAACGGCTGAGCTTGAAGCATATGATGCTGTAGCCCCTTCGGCAGAGTACGATGCAGTAGCATATGAAAACAGAGTTGAGCTTTTAAGGCGGCTGCATTTATGCCCTGAACCTTACCGTGAAATTCTGTATCTGAGGATATTCGGCAACCTGTCATTTAAAGAGATAGGCGACATCTTAGGCAAAAGTGAAAACTGGGCGAGAGTCACATTTTATCGAGGCAAAGAAAAACTGAGAAAGGAGCTTGAAGAAATATGAAAAATAATCTTACATGTGAGTTGGTTGAAGATTTGATGCCGTCATACATAGACGGTCTGACAAGTGAAGTGACCAACAAGGCTATCAGGGAGCATCTTGCAACCTGTGATAAATGCAAGGCAAAGCTTGATAATATGAAAGAGCCTTGCAGTGAGGAAAAAATTGAAGAGGAAAAGAAAGAAATAGATTTTCTTAAAAAGGCAAGAAAAAAGAATATCAGGACTGTAGTTTCCAGTATAGTTGCAATTATACTGATTGTTGCTGTCGGCTTTTGTACCCTGCCGTATCTGGAAAGCGAGCGGCTTTTTGAAAGTGATATTATTTACGACCTTGAGGTTAAAGGTGATAGCTTTAAGCTGACAATGATGCCTGTCAGCAATGAAATAGTAATAACCGATGTCATAAGAGAAGAATTCGGATTCGGTGAAGTGGGGCTTGATATAAGAGGCAAGAAGCGAAGTCCTTTCAGCAACATCGAGACATACACATGGGAATATACACCCGACAGTGCCGGTTATGTGAAAACCCTGAAAATCTTCGATAAGATTTTATGGGAAGACGGAGAGCATATTTCAGATATAACATGGGAAACCTTTGCCACAAAGCACCTGTATATGGGTGATATGCCTGCTAACAGTGAAACTGCAGCTGCTTTGGGTATTTATAAATATCTCGGCTCTCACACCAATAAGCTGCAATCATCAGAAGAGCCCTATGAGTGGAGCATTATTCTTTCTTATGAGCTGCTGCCTAAGCAGGTGAAGGAAAAAGAAGAGCTTATGAAAAAATATGCCTATGCTATATTAGGTGTAATTGACAATCTCGGTGCAGTGACCTTTGAGTATGAAATCTTCAATTCAGATGGTGAAGATAAAAAATGTGAGCTGACAACCACAAGAGAAGAGGCAAGTGAATATTTCGGTTATGACATTGGCAAGTGCTATGATGACATAAATGAGCTGCAGCGCCTTATGGAAAAGACGGGCCTTAGTGATATGCCGTACCCTCAGCAGAATGACAAAGACAGCTTTGATGTTGATATAAATGAAGTGGCAAGAGTTGAGCTGTTTAATGCGAGTGATGCTGAAATAAAGAAAATAGAGCTTCATTGCCGTGAAACCGACACTATGGCGGCGCAGGGTTTTGTGGATGATTGGAAATTCAACATAGGAAAAAATCCCGTTGTGACCCATATGGATATGAATATCTGGCTCGAATCAGATTTGCTTTCGTCAAACTTATATGACGATTCGAGACTCGGCAACTTGAGTGTTGATGTTACAGTTTACGACTGGGACGACAATGCTTATAAGGTCAATGATACTATTGAAGTCAGTGCTCAATTCGGGGCAGTATATCACTTCACTTTAGACGGCAGCTTTGAAGAAGGCTTCCATATTAAGACAAGATAAAAGCAAAGTGCAGAGCCAAAAACTCTGCACTATAGTTTTTTATATCATACTAAAATATGCCTTGATCTTCTCAATTGAGAAAGGAGTCTTTTCTTTCTTTTCATCCTCCGCCTTTTTTACGGGTACATTGTGAGGATAGGGGGCAGGCTTAAGACCCTGAAGTCTCGCAGGCTCGTCAATAGCCTTTTCACCGCAAAGAGGGCAGATTGTGTATGTTTCGGATAAATCTACATTACATGCTTTACATCTCATTAGTCTGTTTCTCCGTTTCCGTGGGTACTTTCCACTCTGATGTTAAGTCCTTGTCCGGCAAGAATTCTTATGCACTCTTTTGCCCAACTTGTGTCGTGGCTGAGGATTGAGAAGCAAAGGCTGAAAAAGCCGTTTACACTCACTGCTGAGCAGGTGCTTATAAGTCCGTAGCCACTTGTATCACCGTTAACACCGTCAACTCGCTCAATTTTTTCTTTGAGTGCATCAGACAGCTCCGATTCACCTGTGTTAGTGAGGATAGTTGTGTTTGCACTGTGACTGCTATGCTGCATCATGCGTATAACGGGCAGCTTTATAAAGTTGGGTACTATTTTAATAACAGGGTTGTTGACAAGACCGCCGAATTTATTAAGCTGTTTTTGCAGCTCAGAAATTTCAAGACGTTTTTTGAGCTGACCTCTAACACTGCTGCAAACCTCACTGAAAGTCCAGTCGGTTCTGCCCTGAGGGTGAAAATCAATCTTAGTCTGAATTGTGAAGTTTCTGATGGATTTAGTGGGGAAAAATCTTCTCAGGTTAACGGGTATGCCGATGCAGATAACTTCGTTTATAGGTGCTTTGGCATTTTTGATTGCACCCAAAATAAGAGCCGCCGCAAGAAACTCTGTTACGGTCATATCCTTTTCTTTAGCAGCTTTTCTGATTTCGTCAACGCTTATCATTGCAAAAATAAGCTGCAAAAAGTCCTTTTCAATTTCACCGGGGAGTTTATATGCCGTAGTGTCATCCTTTTCCGCTTTTTCGCCGCCCTTCTGATAATAGGTCTGAAAAGCGTTGCTTATTTCTTCTTTGTCAAATGGTGGGGGATTATAAGGCGCATCGGGGTCATTAGTCAGTTCGACATATCTCTCTAAAAGAGCATCAAAATATTCTGTAACACCTTTTCCGTCACCGATATGGTGGGCAGTTTCAAGGGCAAGTCTTCTCTTATGATAAACTATTCTGAAATCCGGTCTGCCGTCGTCACGCATTGCAATAGGCAAAAGAGGACGGGAAAACTCCTCTCTTATTTCGGGCAGCTTGCTTGTGCATTCCTGATAGTTCCAGAAAAAGCCCTTTCTTAAAAAAGAGTGAGTTGAGGGGTAACGGCTGACTATATCTGAGGCAGCTTTCTTAAGCAGTACGGGGTCGATTTCCTCATCCTTAAACACGGCTGCCATACGAAAGCTTCTGCCCCATTTTTTTGAGCTCAGGCAGGTGAACATAATAGATGCTGTGTCCATTTTTATCCAGCGGAATTTACTCATTTTTTCATCTCCGATTAATTTTTTTTCTATACAGTAAATTTTAAACAATACCGTCATTCATTGTAACACATTTAGTGCTACAAGTCAAATTGCATTGAGCAAAACACATGCCGATCCGGGTATAAAGGCGGATGTCTTTGTTTCAGCCCAGTCAGGTGCATAAATATGAATAATACTGTTATATTTAGTCAGCTACTAATAATTTACTCTTTCAGCCCCAGCGGCTTGAGCGTGAATAACTGATTACTATAACCAAAGTGAATTTTATAACACAAATACCCCCGATATAATAAGTAATCGGCTTAAGTTAATAACATCGCCCGCAAAAGATAGTTGGTAAATGATACCGACTCTCTTGATTTTTTACCCCATGCGGCACTGCGTATCTGTTATATAAAATCTTATTATCTTATCAAGAAAGATTTGTAATTTGTAAATCAGTAATCAATTTTTCTATAAATTGTAAAAACATATAAAAATATAAAAAAATAAATTTTATAACAATATTAATTTACAAAATGCCGAAAACCCTTATAAACACTGGCTTCGTGGGTGTAATTAGCTGTAAATTAGCATGTAATCAGCGAAAATTGATTTACAGTTCTATCTACTCCTTGCACCAAAATTTCTGTGTTCCGTAATCCTTGAAGTATTTGATCTTCTCCTGCTTTATCCGGTCTTCGCAATCAAATTTTTCACATTCTCCTCTTGACAAAGGAAAAAAGTGGGATATAATATATATTAGCACTCGCAAGTGTAGAGTGCTAAAAATTAGCAACTTTTAAATAAGGAGTAATAATCATGGACAAAAGACAGTTTAAAGCAGAAAGTAAAAAACTCATGGATATGATGATTAACTCAATCTATACCCATAAAGACATTTTCCTTCGTGAGCTTATCTCAAATGCCAGTGATGCTCTCGACAAGCGTTACTACAATGCTATGGCAAACGGCGAGGGCGGTGCAGGCCGTGACGAATATAAAATTGAGCTCACAATCGACAAAGAGAACCGTACTCTCACAATCAGTGATAACGGCTGCGGTATGACAGAGGATGAGCTTGAAAACAACCTTGGTACCATTGCAAAAAGCGGCTCACTTGATTTTAAGAGCGACCTGCAAAAGGATAGCGATGTTGAAATTATCGGTCAGTTCGGTGTCGGCTTCTATTCAGCCTTTATGGTCAGCGATAAGGTCAGTGTTCTTTCTAAGGCTCAGGGCAGCAATAAGGCATATCTCTGGGAAAGCGAAGGCGTTGACGGCTATACCGTTACCGAAGCTGAAAAGGACACAGCAGGCACCGTTATCACCCTTAAAATCAAAGATAACACTGAAAATGAAAACTACGATCAGTACCTTGATCAGTATGCTCTCAAGGATATTGTCGGCAAATATTCCGACTATATCCGCTACTCCATTATGCTTGATATGACAACAACAGCACTTAAAGAGGGCACAGAGGACGAATATGAGAGCGTAACTGAAAACACTCAGCTCAACTCTATGGTACCCCTGTGGAGAAAGTCAAAGAGCGAAATTAAGCAAGAGGAATATGACGAATTTTATCAGTCAAAGTTTTATGACTTTCAGGCTCCTCTTAAGACAATTCACTCAAAAACAGAGGGTCAGATAAGCTATGATGCCCTGCTTTACATTCCTGCAAGAGCACCCTTTGATTTCTATTCAAAGGACTATGAAAAGGGCTTGCAGCTTTATTGCAACGGTGTGCTGATTATGGATAAGTGCCCTGAGCTGCTCCCCGACTATTTCAGCTTTGTCAAGGGTCTTGTGGACTCTGCCGACCTTTCACTGAATATTTCAAGAGAGACACTTCAGCATGACCATATACTCAAGATAATTGCAAAGAACATTGAAAAGAAGATAAAGAATGAGCTTGCAAAGCTCCTTAAAGACGACCGTGAAGCATATGAAAAATTCTACGGCACCTTTGGTGTTCAGCTTAAATACGGCATTTACAGCGATTACGGAGCTCATAAAGAGACACTTCAGGATTTAGTTATGTTCTATTCCTCAAGTGAAAAGAAGCTTGTAACCCTTCAGGAATATGCGGATAGAATGAAAGAGGAGCAGAAAACCATCTATTACGCCTGTGGCGAAACCACAGACAAGATTGACATGCTGCCTCAGAGCGATGCCGTAAAGAGCAAGGGCTACGAAATTCTTTATCTCACTGATGATGTTGATGAATTCGCACTGCAGATGCTTATGCAGTATAAAGAAAAGACATTTACCAACATCTGTGCAGGCAACCTTGACTTAGACGACGAGAGTGAAAAGGAAGCTATGCAAAAGGAAAATGAAGAAACCAAAGACCTGAGAGACTTCCTTAAAGAAAGCATTGGTGATGCAGTGAGTGAGGTACGCTTCACAACCAAGCTGCAAAAGCATCCTGTCTGTCTCACAAGTGAAGGTATGCTTTCTCTTGAAATGGAAAAGGTGCTCTCTGCAATGCCCGGTGCCAACGCAGCAAAAGCTACATTGGTGCTTGAAATAAACAAAAACCACCCCATAGCAGACAAATTAAAAGCTCTCTATGAAAGTGACAAGGACACTGCAGCCAAGTATGCAAAGATTCTTTATGCTCAGGGATGCCTTATTGCAGGCAAGGCAGTTGAGAGTCCCACTGAGCTTTGCGATATGATTTGTGATCTTATGTAAAATATTGCCTGAAACTCTTGACAAATGCACTCTATGGTGATATATATAACTCATAAAATATATGTAACGAAAGGAGCGAAACAGGAATGATTTATATCTGTGATGTTTGCGGTTGGGAATATGACGAGGGCGAAGGCTTCCCTGAGCTCGGAATTGAGCCCGGCACAGCATTTGAGGATTTACCCGACGATTTCGAGTGTCCTCACTGCGCAGTTGGAAAAGATAACTTTTCGCTCAGCGAATAATATATGACACTATGAGAAATGACGGCTTCATAAGAGGCCGTCATTGTTTTTGTTATTGGGTACGCAGGGAAGGTAGGCGGTAAAAGGTCATTACAACCCGCCTATTATTCTTCCAACTGATTTGATATATCTCTGCCTGCATACATTATCCTGACGATATTTACCGTTTTATCTTCATCAATCGGCAGATAAAACACAAGATAGTTTTTCACAGGCATAACACGCAGACCTATGCTTTTCCACGGTTCATCGTCATAAATACGATATCTCATAGGCAGTTGATTAAGTCCGCATATTTCTTTCATAATGTTAGAAATGTATGTTTTAGCTATCCCCGGTTCACACAAAACATTAGCAATATAATAATATACATCGTCAAGATCCTGTTTTGCTTTTTGGGTATAAACAATTTTCCAAATCATATTCCGTATTTTTGGCGCATAAATGCTTCAACTTCATCAGAAGAAACAATATTTCCGTTTTTTAAATCCGCCATCCCTTTTTCAATTTCACTGTCAAACTGCTGTTTGGTTAAGCTGCCATATGCCAATGGAGCATTCTGAGGCAATTTCATTTCAAAAGGAATACCCCTGTGCATAACAATTTGTCTTAAAAACATTCCTACTGCATTTGACATAGGTATACCGAGTTGGTCAAGAATTTCTTCCGCTTGTTCTTTTATATCAGGCTCAACACGAGCAAAAACATTTGATGTTCTCGCCATAACAACACTTCCTTTCACTGTTATTATAACACAAAACGCTTGCGATATGCAAGCTGTTAGCATATTTTTTTATAAATTATAGTCAGTTAACAAAAAGCGCAGAAGCCCTTTGACCTCTGCGCTCTTTACTTATTCATCCTTATAGTGTTTTCCTGTCCTTTATAAACCACGAACTTGCAGAAAAGATATTCTAGCACCATATTAGAAAGCATTGTAAGAGCAAGAACAATGTATTCATTGACACCATTGCCCGTTGCCGTATTGCCCAGCCATGTTGACAACGGTGTGAAAACAAGATAGAAGCCGAAGACCTTTGCCATAGCAATAGGGATATTAGCCGCTGATTTAAAGGTGAAACGGCGGTTGAATGTGAAGTTCCATAAAACAGAAAGAGTAAGTGCTGTAAGATAGCATACGCCATACTCCGAGCTGAGAATAGTCATAACCTTTTCATTCTGAATATTGATGTTAGGTAGCACAAGCTCATTGAGTAGCGTAAATGTACCCACCTGAATTATGCCTGCCGAAGCAGAGAACAGGGCAAACTTAATTGCCTGAAGTGCGTTGTTGTTTTTCATATTTTCTTCCTCCTTTTATTTGATTATACTCCCCTTTTCAATAAAAAGCAATACTTGAGTAAAATTGCAAAAGTTGACAAATATCGACCACTATGATATTATTTCTGTGGGTTTGTACCCCTTGGAGCTATCCAATACGGTAGGCGGTGGTCTTTTTACAAAGAGACTGCGACTCTTTGATTACATAGAAACCCTTAAGGGAATTTGTATCAAAAGAGGTGATTGCTATGACAGAGGCTACTCTTGTTTTAGTTATCATTTTCTTTATAGTGCTTTTAATTAAGGACTAAACATAAAGAAAACAACCGCCTAAGTTCCGAATAAGGCGATTGTTTTCATAAACAAACTAAACTTATTTGGACCATCCGCTTATCGGATAGCTCCTTGTCTTTACACTTACATTATATACCACTTGTCATTCATTGTCAAGTGGTTGTTTTGTTAAAGGGACACGGAAAACCGTGCCCCCTTTATGATTATTTCTTAAGGCTTATTCCCTTGCTTTCAAGGTCAGCAATAATGCCGCCGACAACATCCATAACCTCTTCCTTTGTCAGAGTCTTTTCAGGATGTGCAAAGGTAATTCTTGAAGTAATTGACTTGCCGTTTTCGTCTTCGTAAGTGTCAACAACTTCCACCTTCTTGACAAGAGGACAGTTAGCGTCTTCAATAGCCTTGCCGATAGGTGCGAATTTGCCGCTTACAAATGAAAGGTCAATTTCAATGCCGGGGAACTTTGAGGGCTCCTCATACTTGATAGCGTCTGCCGCTGCTTGAGCAAAGTCTCTGACATCAATTTCAGCATAAACAATGTTTGCTTTCTTGTCAACCTTCTTTGAAACTGTGGGATGAACAATGCCGATTTCACCGATAGCCTTGCCGCCGAGAATAACAGCATTAAGGTTTTTCGGGTGCTGATAGCAATGTGTAGCCTCTATAGTCTCATATGAAAGTGAAAGATGCTTGATGTCAAGTGCAAGAGTTGCAAGCATATCACGAAGCTCGAAGTAAAGCTCTTCCATTGACTTTGCCTTTGAGAAAAGAGTGACAGCAAGCTTTTTCTTTTCGTTGCAAAGACCGTCTTCCCTAAGACCGTCAACTACTCTGCCCACTTCAAAAATACCGAATGAGGGAGCGTAGGTGTTGTTTATCTTAGCCTGACAAAGCTGAGTGGGAACGATTGACTTTCTGATAACCTCAATATTGGGATTAGTTGCATTAACGAGCTTGATGTTGTCTTCAATTTCAATGCCAAGGTCCTTACATTCATCATAATACATCCATACATATGAGTGCATTTCGTGCAGTGAGAAACGCTTGACCAGAATATCCTTTATCTTGTCCTCAACTGTTTTTTCTGTGTCGGGGCGTACCGGGTAGAGAGGAGTCTCTGTGGTGTGCACATCAAAGTTATCGTAGCCGTAAATTCTTGTGATTTCTTCAATAATATCAGCCTTGATAGTTACATCCTTAGTTGCCCTCCATGAGGGTACCATAACAGTAAAGTCATCACCCTTGAGCTCAACGCCGAAGCCGAGGCTTTCAAGAGTCTTGACAATTGTGTCATTGTCAATTTCGATGCCTGTGTAGCGGTCAACGAACTTCTTATCAAAGCTGAGGCTTACCTTATCGTACTCAAAGGCTCTTTCATCAGTGAGAGAGGAAACAACAGTAACACCGCTGTCAACATCCTGAAGAAGCTTAACAAAGCGTGCAATTGCAGGCACTGTCATTTCAGGGTCAAGGCACTTTTCATATCTCATTGAAGCATCTGTTCTGTGAGCAAGTCTTACAGTTGACTTACGGATAGAAACAGCGTCGAAGGTTGCGCTTTCAAGAGTGAGAGTTGTTGTATCCTCAACGATTTCACTGTCAAGACCGCCCATAATACCTGCAATAGCAACGGGAGTGTCGCCGTTACAGATCATAAGTGTATTTTCATCGATATTTCTCTGTGTACCGTCAAGAGTCTGGAAAGTAAAGGGAGTGTCGAAGCGCTTAATGCGGAGCTTTTCAACCTTTCTTGAGTCGAAAGCGTGCATAGGCTGACCCATTTCAAGCATAAGGTAGTTTGTAAGGTCAGCAAGCAGGTTAATGCTTCTCATGCCGCAATAGAAAAGTCTGATTCTCATATTGACGGGGCTGACATTCTTTGTGATATTTTCAACCTGCAAGCAGGAATATCTCTGACAAAGAGGGTCTTCAATCTTCATATCAATCTGAGGAAGACTGTCATATTTGGAAAGGTCAACACTGTCAAGAGGCTTTAAGGGTCTGCCTGCAAGAGCTGCAAACTCTCTTGCAATACCGTAATGTCCCCAAAGGTCAGGGCGGTTTGTCAGTGACTTATTGTCAACCTCAAAGATAATATCATCAACTTCATAAGCATCCTTGATTTCGGTACCGTTTGCAATATCGTCTGTGATTTCCATAATACCGCTGTTATCATCGCTGATACCGATTTCTTTTTCGCTGCAGCACATACCGTAGGAGGTGTAGCCTGCAAGAGCTCTGGGAGTAATTTCAATTTCGCCTATTTTTGCGCCAACCTTGGCAAAGGCTGTTTTCATGCCGACTCTTACATTAGGCGCACCGCAGACAACATCTGTGAGAGCACCGTCACCTGCATCAACCTTTAAAAGGTGAAGCTTCTTTGATTCGGGATGATCAGCTACTTCCTTTATCTCAGCTACAACGATACCGCTGATATCGCTGCCCTTAAAGAAAATTTCATTTTCAACTTCAGCTGTTGAGAGTGAGAAACGGTGGATAAGGTCCATCTTATCGATACCGCTTAAATCAACAAAATCTGAAATCCAATTCATTGATAAAAACATAAGTTACTCTCTCCTTTCCTCTTATTCATCGTCTGTGAACTGTGTGAGTGACTTAAGTGAGCCGCCGTTAAGGTCACGGATATCTTTAATGCCGTATTTCATCATAACCAGTCTTGTAAGACCAAGACCAAAGGCAAAGCCTGTATATTCATCAGGGTCAATTCCGCCTGCCTTGAGCACCTCAGGGTGAATCATGCCGCAGGGGCAAAGCTCAAGCCAGCCGCTATGCTTGCATGAGGGGCAGCCTTCGCCGCCACAGATAAGGCAGCTGATGTCAAGCTCAAATCCGGGTTCAACAAAGGGGAAGAAGCCGGGACGAAGACGAACCTTGATATCCTTCTGGAACACCTCTGAGAGCATAGTCTTCATAAAGTAAATAAGGTTTGAGATTGAGATGTTTTTGTCAACCATAACACCTTCCATCTGGAAGAATGTATTTTCATGGCAAGCATCTGTTGCTTCGTTTCTGAAGCATCTGCCGGGGAAAATAGCCTTGATGGGCACACCGTCATTCACAAGTGCATCCTTATACTTCTTGTAAATAGCGTTCTGAGCTGCTGAGGTCTGGCTCTTTAAAAGCTGACCGTTTTCAAGATAGTAGGTATCCTGCATATCTCTTGCAGGGTGATGCTTGGGGATATTGAGAGACTCAAAGCACTCGTAGTCGGAAACAACCTCGGCATAGTCCTCAACAGTGAAGCCCATTGACTTGAATATCCTCTCACACTGACGCTGAACGAGAGTGATAGGATGATATGAGCCCTCGCCAAGTGTGGGAGGCATGGAAATATCAAACTCAGGCATTGAGTCGATTTCCTTTTGCAGCTCCTTTTCCTTGAGTTCCTGATTTTTCTCGGCGATTTTATCTGTTACCTCGCCTTTGATTACATTAACTTTCTGACCGAAGGTTTTCTTTTCTTCATTTGAAAGACCCTTCATTTCCTTCATAAGCTCAGTCACAAAGCCCTTTTTGCCAAGGTATGCAACTCTTATAGCTTCAAGGTCAGCTGAATTTTCTGCTTTCTCAAGTTCTGAGAGAAACTGCTGTTTAATTTCGGCAATTTTGTTATCCATAATAAACCTCCATATAAAATAAAAATCGCCTCAGCTAATTGAGACGAATAAATTCCGTGGTACCACTCAAATTGCAAGGTCTCTTTCGTACCCTGCCGCTTTAATTTGCTTTAATGCAGCAACTACATCCTGCTTTTCACAGGCAGCTCGTGAGGCGAAATTCATCTTCGGGGACAGTAGGATTATTTCAGCTTGTTAATCCCTCTCTGAAAAGTCTTATCCGTAGACTACTGTTTTCTCAGTCATAGCTTTTAAACGATATTAAGTGAATTATATCTCACTTGCAAAAATAAGTCAAGAGAAAACAGGAAAATTGCTTATCAGAGATGCTGATAAGAGGCTAATAAGACGCTAATAAGATGCTAATAAGATGCTAATAAGATGAAAAACCTAGAGTTTATAAGGGTTCAGAGGCATTTTCTTATTAATATGATGATATTTTTTGTAATTTATATTTTTTGCTTAATTAAAGATTTATATTTATAGAAATATTGATAAGATAATAAGATTTTATATAACAGATACGCAGAAAACAGCCTTTCCCTTTTTAATGGGAAGGTGTCACGAAGTGACGGATGAGGTGAAAAAACAAGAGAGTCGGTAACAAATACCAACTCTCTTTGCGGATATAATTTTACTTATCAGCAGGCGGTAAACCTGCGACCACAATTGCTAATTACACAAAGGGGGTCATTGATTGTGGGGGGAAGTATGCATTATTCCTTAACGGGAGCAACTCTGGGCTTATCAACCTTGGGGCTGATTTCTCCTGCCTTGGTCAGAGCTATCTTTGTCAGTGTGGGACCGAAGAGCTCATAAATGAGAACACCGAAGAGGACAATGTTTCTTATGATTAGACCCTCTGCGCCGAGCTCAGCCATAACTGTGATTGACATGCCAAGGGCAACGCCTGCCTGAGGCAGCAGTGTAATGCCGAGATATTTTTTGATGTGAGGCTCACACTTTACGAAGCCTGAGCTTATTCTTGCACCGAGATATTTGCCGGCAGAACGGGAGATAATATATATTGCACCGATGCCTACAATGGCAAGGTCCCTGAAAACAGAAAACTCAAGCTCTGCACCGCTGAGAACAAAGAAAAGGATGAAGAGAGGAGCAGTCCATTTGTCGGTCTTTTCCATAAGGTCAGGTGAGAAATCGCAGATGTTGCAGAAAATTGTGCCAAGCATCATGCATACAAGCAGCGGTGAGAAGCCGACTGCAACGGCGCCAATATTAAACTTGAGCTTTGCAAGGGCAACAGCAAGAAAAATTGATGTGATAACAAGTGCCTGACGCTTTGTGTTTGAACGGAAAAACTTTTCAGTGAAGGAGAGGACATAGCCGATAACTGCGCCGAGAATAAGGGAAGCGAATATTTCAACCAGAGGGTCAACCAAAACGGAAATAAGGCTGAGCTCACCGTTGTGAAGCGTTTTTGCAACACCGAGTGACACGGCAAAAATGATAAGACCGACGGCATCGTCAAGGGCAACTATGGGCAAAAGCAGTGAAGTGAGCTTACCCTTAGCTTTATATTGACGAACAACCATAAGTGTGGCAGCCGGTGCTGTGGCAGAGGCAATTGCGCCTAAAATAATTGCTGTTGAGAGGGGGAGCTTATCCTCACCTAAGATAAAGTGAAAACCGATGAGTACCCCATCGACGAGCAAGGTAGTGATAACTGCCTGAAAAATGCCGATAACCGTTGCCTGCTTACCTGTCTTTTTAAGCTGTGACAGACGGAATTCATCACCTATAGCAAAGGCGATAAAGCCGAGAGCTACATCGTTTATAATGCTCATGGCGCTGACTTCATCAGTTGTTGTGAAGCCGAGACCTTTAATGCCGAGAAGACCGAGGCAGTAAGGGCCGATAAGTATGCCTGCAATGAGATAGCCTGTAACGGCAGGGAGCTTCAGGGGCTTGACAACCCTTGACATCAAAAGACCTGCACTCAGAGCAACGGCAATGCCTAATAAAGTTTCCATAATCAAGACCTTCTTCTTTATTGATTTAACCGCTATATTATAGTTTTGGCACCCCGAAAAGTCAATTACAACTTTCACCAATAATGAGTCTGTTTTTCCTTTATTTTTCTTAAAGTTACACAATAAATGTCCACCTGCATAAAACTAAAACTATGCGGGTGGGTTTTATTTTCATTATACGTGGGTGGATATTTATTTTCATTTAATTGACAAATTGCCTCAGGTGAGTTATATTTAGAATGTATAATTATAATAAAATTGGAGCAGAAACTATGGCAGATCTGAAACGCTTTGAATATGTGCTGGCATTAAGCGAATATAAAAACTTTTCTCAGGCAGCAGCACAGCTTAATATCTCTCAGTCAACTCTGAGTCAGTATATTCAGAAAATTGAAAAAGAAATAGGTGTCAGCCTTTTTGACAGGTCTGTTTCACCTCTTAAGCTGACTCAGTACGGTGAAATATATGTCAAAGGTGCAAGAAAAATTATTGATGCTTACTGTGAAACTCTCGACAGCATAGGTGATGCAGATTCAGGGGCTTTCGGCAGTGTACGTGTAGGTCTTTCGCCTTCAAGAGCAGGCTTTATGCTGCCGGAGGTCATTTCAAAATTCAGCGAAATTTATCCTGATGTGACCCTTAAATTTATTGAGAGCAAATCTAAGGATATAATGAAAAATCTTGCAGAGGGCAACATCGATTTTGCCTATACCGTAACTTCACAAGGGGATTCCTATGAGGATTACACTGTTATAGGTGTGGATAAGGAAAGAATTATGCTTGTGACTTCACCGGATGTTAATCTTGGTGAAGTCGAGGTTGATTTCAGATGTGCCGAAGCTCTCAGATTTATTCTGCTTGAAGAAAATCAGTTACTGACACAGATTTTTTATCATCTTTGCAAAAAAAGCGGCGTTTCACCTGAAAGATATATCTGTGTTTCTGAGCTCTCAACGGCAATAGCCTTGGTTAAAAGCGGCATGGGGGTTATGCTTCTGCCTTCAAGCTACAGAAATTACGGCAAGCTTAAAAGTGAGCTTAATTTCTATGGAATAAAACAGTCAGACTCAGTCAGAGAGCTTGCGGTTATATATAAAAAAGATAAATATATTAATAAACCAATGAAAGCTCTTGTGAAAATAATGTGTAATAATATGTAACAATACTTTTACATTTATAATCCCTTTTGTTAAAAATTAACTATTGACTCAGAAAGAGTTTTTTGTTATACTTGATATCGGAAAAACCGATTTGACATATCTAAAAAACCGATAAAGGAGAATGCGACTATGAAACGATTAATATGTGTGCTGCTCTGTTTTGCTCTTTGTGCAGGGCTTATGTTTTCACTGACAGGCTGCGGTGAAGAAGAAAGCAGTGATGTTATACGCATAGGCTCAATTCATCCCTTGACGGGAAGCATGGCTTATGAGGGTCAGGCACTTGTCAATTCACAAAAAATTGCAATAGATCGCATTAATGAAGCAGGCGGCATAAACGGCAAAAAGCTGGAGCTTAAGGTTGTTGACAGCCTTGGCACTGCAGGCGGAGCGGCAACAGCAGCTCAGAAGCTGATAAATATGAATGTGTGTGCTCTTACAGGTACGTATACAAGCGGCTCTGCACAGGTGGTTTCCCGTACAGCAGAAAAGTTTTCCGTACCCTTTGTTGTAACTGTTGCAGCAAGTGAAACTCTGCTGACAAACGGCTATAAATATTCTTTCAGAATTCAGCCAAGCACAGTTACATTTTCACAGAACTTTATTGAATATATTCCTTCAATCAAAACAGACGATATGAAAACCGTAGCTATTATTTATGAGGACTCCAATTACGGTGCAGGTATTGCGGGATATATTGAAAAGAATATAGAAAAAACAGGTCTTGAAATTATCGGGATGATTCCCTACAGTGCTTCGGCATCGACTCTCAGCTCAGAGGTAACAAAGCTGGTTGCACTGAGCCCAGATATTCTCATTCCCGTCGGTTATTATTCAGACCAGAATCTGCTTGCAAAAGAGATTATAGACAGAGATGTTACCTTCCCAATGATTATGGGCGTTGCCAACGGTGCTTTTTCTGACGCAAAGTTCACTGATACCTATGGTACTGCTGCAGACGGATTTTTTGATATAAACTATCGTTATAATCCTAACAGTGATGAGGCAGACTATTTGCTTAATAAATACCGTGAGCTTTACGGCGAGGAAATTCCCGTCTGTGCAATTTACGGCTATGAATCAATTATGGTTATTGCAGATGCTCTCAGGCGTGCAGGTACCGCAGACCATGAGGCATTAAGAGAAGCTCTGGCACAGATAAATATGACAGATCATCTGCTTCCTCAGAATGAAATTCTCTTTGATGAAGCAGGTGAAAATATCAATTCTGCAGGCGTACTCATTCAGATTCAGAACGGTAAGCAGGTTATCGTTTATCCCAAGGAATATGCCGAAGGTGAAATCATAAGAAAAGGGGAGGGCAAAGAGTAATGAATATGCAGATTTTTCAGGCACTGCTTGACGGTGTGCTTATGGGCGGTGTTTATGCTCTTGCCGCTTTAGGTCTTTCTCTTATATTTGGTGTTATGAAAATAACAAACTTTGCCCACGGCGCTATGATGACAGTCGGCATGTATACTGTTTATGTGGTGTCAACGGGTCTTGGCATAAGTCCTTATATTTCGCTGATATTCGCTGCAGTTACTCTTTTTGTGTTGGGATATGTTATTCAGCATTTTCTTATTGATAAAATCTCTCAGGCACCGACACACAATCAGCTGCTGCTGACACTGGGTATTGCATATATTCTTGAAAACGGCTTGCTTGCAGTTTTCACACCTAACTATAAAACACTTGAGGTTGATGACTTTGAAGGCTCTATAAAGCTCGGTCAGATTACACTAAGCCCGGAAAAGTTAGTGGCTTTCGCAGTTGTGTTTGTTGTTACGGCTGTTATATATCTCATGCTTTACCGCACCCGTACCGGCAAGGCAATAAGAGCCTGCTCACAAAACAGAGAAGGCGCTCAGCTTATGGGCATTGTTATAAAAAAGACAAATGCAATCGCTTTCGGTATCGGTGCTCTTTGCACAGGTATTGCAGGTGCATTGCTCACACCTATACTCAGCATTTATCCCACCTTGGGTGAAACCTTTCAGCTCAAGTGCTTTGTTATAGCTATCTTAGGCGGTATGGGTAACCTTTGGGGTGCTCTCATATCAGGTCTTATTGTTGGTGTTGTTGAGTCTGTAACAGGTTATGTTGCAGGTGGCAGCTGGAGTGACCTTACGGTTTATGCTGCATTTATACTCATTCTTCTTGTTAAACCATCAGGACTTTTCGGAAGGAGTAATCGCCGTGAACACTAAAAAAATTAATCGCATAACCTTAACGGCACTGCTTGTTCTCGGCCTGATATTTCCCTTCTTTGCCGATTACTATGTGCTTTGCATAGGCATAAATGTGCTCATTGCAGCACTCTTGGGTCAGAGCTGGAATATAATGAGCGGATATGCAGGTCAGTTCTCTTTCGGCCATGCCGTTTTCTTTGGCATAGGTGCCTACACATCAACTGCACTTTACACAATGTTTGGCGTCACTCCGTGGCTGGGCATGATTATCGGTGCAGGTGTGGCTGCGGCAGTCGGTGCAATAATAGGCTTTCTCTCGTTCAGATATAAGCTCAGAGATGACTATTTTGCACTTGCTACTCTTGCCTTTGCAGAAATTTTCCGCATACTTGTCAATAACACAAAAAGTCTCGGCGGTGCAACGGGCATACTTATTCCCTATTTGCAAAATCCCATGGAATATCAGTTCGCAAGTGATAAAACCTACTATTATGTAATTCTTATTTTTGTTGCTCTTGCAACTGTTTATATTGCACTTATGTCAAAAAGCAAGCTCGGTCTCAACCTTGTTGCTATCAAGGGCAATCAGGAGGCAGCTGCAGCATTGGGTGTCAATGTGCTGAAATATAAGCTTATTGCTATTTCCTCATCGGCAGCCTTTGCAGCACTTGCAGGCACATTCTATGCTCAGTATTACGGCTTTATTGACCCGTCTATTGTGTTTGCATCCTCAATTTCCGTTGAGGCTATTGTGCCTTGTATTATCGGCGGCAGCGGCACACTTTACGGACCGCTCCTCGGCGCACTGCTTATTATTCCTCTGCAGGAGATCTGTAACTCTCTGTTCACATCAATCAGCGGTGTCAATATGATTGTGTACGGGGCAGTTATCGTTGCCTTTATACTTTTCTGCCCCGACGGAATTTTTGGAAGAATTATGAAAATCAAGGGTAAGAAGGGGGCAAAGAAATGATTTTACTTGAAGCTAAGGATGTCTGCAAATATTTCCACGGCAATAAAGCAGTGGATATGGTAAACATGACAATCAATGAGGGCGAAATAGTAGGTCTTATCGGCGCCAACGGTGCAGGAAAAACAACCTTTTTCAACTGCCTTACCGGTTACTATAAAGCCACAAGCGGCACAATTGCCTTTATGGGCAAAAGCATTGAAAAGGCAAAGCCCCATGTCATATGTAAAATGGGTGTGGGCAGAACCTTTCAGATAGCAAAGCCCTTCCACGGCCTTTCAGTGCTTGAAAACACTGTGGTGGGCGCTTATAATAAATGCAAGACCAAGTCTGACGCGTACAAAAAAGCAAGAGAATGCATCGACTTCACCGGTCTCGGCGATAAAGAAGGTCTTGATGCTGCAAGCCTTAACACAGGCGAGCAGAGACGACTTGAGCTTGCCCGTGCTCTTGCAACTCAGCCTAAGCTGCTTTTACTTGACGAGGTTATGGCGGGGCTCACTCCCACAGAATCGGCAGAAATGGTTGAGCTTATCAGAAAAATCAGAGATTCGGGTGTAACAATACTGATGATTGAGCACATAATGCCTGCTCTTATGTCACTTTCAGACACGGTTTATGTTCTCGATCAGGGCAGACTCATAAGCAAGGGTACCCCTGAGGAAGTGTCTGCCGATAAGCAGGTTATCGAGTCTTATCTCGGCAAAAGTGCGGAGGTGTAAATAAATGCTCCAGATTAAAAATCTTTTTGTCGGCTACGGCAAAGTAACTATAATTCAGGATTTATCAATGAAAATAGACAGCGGCGAGGTTGTGGCTCTCATCGGTGCCAACGGTACGGGTAAGACTACTCTTGTAAGAGCAATCTCAAAGCTCAATACAGTCAGCGGCGGCACAATCACCTTTGACGGTGAGAATATAACCGATCTTTCACCTGATAAAATCGTGGAAAAAGGCATTATTCAGGTGCCTGAGGGAAGAAAGCTTTTCGCTCAGATGAGCGTCAGAGAAAATCTTGAAATGGGTGCCTTTACCAAAAGAGCGAGAGTGAATGAAAAGGAAAATTTAGAGTATGTTTACTCTGTTTTCCCTGAGCTGAAAGCTATGGAAAAGCAGGCCTGCGGCAACCTCAGTGGCGGACAGCAGCAGATGGTTGCTATAGGCAGAAGCATTATGGCTGAGCCGAAGCTGCTCATTCTTGACGAGCCGTCAATAGGTCTGTCACCCATAACAACACAGCATATGTTTGAAGCCATAAGAACAATAAATAAAAAAGGTATTTCCATTCTCATCACAGAGCAGAATGTGCAGGATGTGCTTAAAATGGCAAACAGAGCCTATGTTATGCAGCAGGGCAAAATTGTGCTCAGTGGCAAGGCTCAGGAAATATCAAAAAGCGAAGAGCTTAAAAAAATATATTTAGGAATGTAAAAGAAAGAAGGAAATCATTATGCATGCATGGGAAGATTGTTTAACTGATGTTGACAGAATTGTTATTGAAAAGGGTCACTACGGTCAGCCCCGTGGCTTCGGCAAAAAGCCTCTTTTGCTGATAATTGACCTTCAGCCAAACTATATCGGTGCTGATATGCCTATTGAAGACCAGCTTGACGAATGGCCTTCAGGCGGCGGTGAGGCTTGCTGGACAGGTGTGAGAAGAATTCTTTCACTGCGTGACGTGGCAAGAGAATGCGGTGTGCCCATTTTTTACACGAGAAATGTGCAGAATGCAACCAATGCCTTTGACAGCTTTGCCACAAAGACAAAGCGTGACCAGACAAAGTATATCGACGGTGCACCTGAGGCAGACCTGCTTGACTGTGTTAAGCCTCTGCCCAATGAAATGATTATCCCAAAAAGCTACGCAAGTGCATTTTACGGCACACCGCTTCAGAGCTATCTTGTTAAATTAGGCATTGACACTGTTATTATTGTCGGCGGCTCAACAAGCGGCTGCTGCAGAGCAACTGCAGTTGATGCTGTTACAAGAAACTACAACCTCGGCTATGTTGAGGATTGTCTTTTCGACCGTATCACAATTTCACACAAGGCTGCACTTCTTGATGTGTGGATGAAGTACGGCGATGTTGTAGACAGCGATTATGTGAAGGAATACTTCTACAGCCTTAAAGAGGAGAAATAATTATGAAAAAACTCATCAAAAACGGTACCGTAGTATTTGAGCACGAAGAAAAAAAGGTTGATCTTCTCATTGACGGCGAAAAAATTTCAGCCATACTTGCTCCCGGCTCATATGAGGGCGAAGCTGAAATAATTGATGCCGAGGGACTTTATGTTATGCCCGGTACCATTGACCCCCATATGCACTTAGGTCTTTATAAGCCTCTTGGTGATGCCTTCAGATATGACACACCCCGTCAGGCTATAGGCGGTCTGACAACTCTTATCAACTATCACAGGGGCAAGGGCAACTACTTTGAAACTGTCAAGGAAGCCATAGACGATGGCGAAAACAACTCTCTTGTGGACTTTGCCATTTCCCTTGGTCTGTGCGCAAAGGTGCATCTTAAACAGATTGAAGGCTATATTGAAGAATTAGGTATCACTTCTTTCAAGTTTTTCTTCGATAAGCAGGATATAGCACATCTTTTCTATGATATTCCCAAAGAAGAAGCCCTCACTCTTGATAAGGCTGACCTTTACTATATTTTAAAGCAGCTTCGTGAGATTTCACCAAAACTTCTTCTTTGCGTTCACTGTGAAGACCCTGATGTTTTCCGTGCCCTTGAAAGAGAGCTCAAGGAAAAGGATATCAACAAATATTCCCTTGCAAATTTCGGTAAGACAAGACCCACCTTTGTTGAAACAGCCTGTGTTGCTGACTCAATGTGGATAAACAGTGTTGTTGACGGTAATATGTACGTGGTACACACAGCGGCAGGCAGCACCGTTGAAATGTATGAAACTCTCAAGGCGAAATTCGGTGGCAATGTAACTCTCGAAACCTGTCCGCAGTATCTTACTCTCACAGACGAAGCCGAGGCAGGACTTCTTGCTAAGGTTAATCCGCCGCTTCATGCACAAAGTGACATCGAAGCCCTTTGGGAGGGTATAAGAAACGGCAGTGTCAAGACTATGGGCACAGATAATGTGCCTGTTGACAAGGCTAAGAAATATGAGCGTGGTGACGATATCTGGGGTGTTTATGTCGGCTTTGGCGGCCCCGGCATGATATTGCCCGTGCTTCTTAGTGAAGGCTATCATAAGAGGAATATTCCTCTTCACACACTCTCTCAGGTTAACAGCATCAACACAGCAAGAATTTTCGGCCTTGAAGACAAGGGTGAAATTGCCATAGGCAAAGATGCTGACCTTGCAATTGTTGACTTAGACCTTGAACGCACAATCACACCTGAGCTTTTCGGTTACAGTGATTTTTCAATTTATGAGGGCATGACCTTCAAGGGTTGGCCGAAATACACTCTTTCAAGAGGTGAGGTTATTCAGAAAGATGGAGTTATCACTGCTGAGTGCGGCAGAGGCAAATATATAAGAAGAAGCATTTAACTTAATATTCTTAAATAAAACGGGTGTTTTTAAGCTGTAACGGCTTAGAGATGCCCGTTTGTAAATTATTGCATTTTGTTAAAAATAGCTGAAAAATCTTGCTTTTAGGTTTTTGCTGTGTTAAAATTAGGATTGGTGTATTTTGCGATGAAAGGTAAAAGACGAAATGATACACGCAACAAAGATATTAAGTGAATTTTCATATAATCTGAAATATGAAGATCTGCCTCCCGAAGTGGTGGAAACCACCAAGAAGTATATTGCAGACTATTATGCCGCCGCTTTCGCAGGCCTAAAGGTCAACACTGCATTTAACAATGCGGTTAATGAGGTTATTCTTGATATGGGCGGCAAGCAGGAGTGCGACTTCATATTTTCGCAAGAGCGACTTCCTGCACCTAATGCAGCATTTCTCAGTGCCTGCTATGCACACGGTGCTGATATGGATGACGGCAACCGTAAGGCTATGGGTCATGTGGGTGCTCATGTTATTTCTGCTGTGCTGACTCTCAGCCAGATTTTGCCGATAAACGGCAAGGATATTATCACTGCAATTAATGTTGGCTATGAGGTTTATAACAGAGTTGCTGCAGCAGTGCAGCCGGGACTCGTGCACAGAGGCTTTCATTCAACGGGTACTGCGGGAGCAATTGCCTGCGGTGCAGCTGCGGCAAAGCTCATGGGTATGGATGAAGAGGGTATATATAACACAATGGCACTTTCGGCAATTCAGGCAAGCGGACTTATTATCATTGCCGAAAGCGGACAGTGCTGCAAGCCGATAAATCCTGCCAATGCGGCTAAAACAGGCATAATCTCCGCAAGAATTATTGCAAAGGGAATAAAAAGCTCGGAATTTCCGCTTGAAAGCAAAAAAGGCTTTTTTCACGCTATGAGTGATGAGCTTGACGAAAGAATGATAATCGACGATCTGGGCGAAACCTTCACAATCTGTGAAAGCTATATGAAGCCATATCCCTCATGCAGACACACTCACTGCGGCATAGAGTGCGCACTGAAAATAAGAGAAGAGCTTCCCGAAAACGCCGATATAAAAGAAGTCAGAGTTTATATTTATAAAAATGCAATTGATATAGCAGGGCAGATTGAAGTGCCCAAGATCAATGACGATGCCAAATTTTCAGTGCATTATTCTTTGGCTGTGGCTCTTTTAAGGGGACACTTCGGTCTTGACGACCTTGATATATCAAAGGCTGATGATGAGCTTATCAGGCTGATTTATTCAATTAAGCTTATAGAAGACCCGTCAATGGAAAAGCGTGACGAGGGAATAAGAGGCTGCAGAGTGGTTGTCATTCTCAGTGATGGCAGTGAATATGAAAAGACAGTCCTCATCCCCTTAGGCGATGCTGCAAATCCTCTGTCGTGGGATGACATAAGAGAAAAGCTGAGTTTATGCAGTCAGGGGCTGATAAGTGAAGCTCAGCAAAGCACACTTATAAAAAATATCAATTCTTTAGAAAACTGTGACAGTATAAAAACAATCAACCTTTATAATTAAAAAGGAGGACGGTTAAATGACATCAATAGTTTCTGCATTGGCAAAGTACGCTGAGGAAAGACCTGACAGAGTAGCAGTCATTGCAAATGATAATAAAATCACCTACGGTGAGCTTTGGAAAGAGGTTCAGGGCTTTGCTGCATATATCGGCTCTTTCGGTTTTGAGAAAGGCTCAAGAATTATTGTAAAGTCCGACTCAGATATCTGGTTTGCTGTTTCATGCATGGCTATACATCTCAGCGGTAACACTCATGTACCCCTTGAAAAAACAATCGGTGTGGGCGGTCTTGAGGATGTTGCATCACAGCTGAGCGCTTCAATGGTCATTTCAAACATCGAAGCAAACGGCGAGTTTACATTAGTTGACTCTGCAAAGGTGCGTGAGCTCGGCAGAGAATATTACAAAGAAGGACTTGAGATTTCCTTCCCCACAAGCGATATGACCTGCGACATTATGTTCACCACAGGCACCACAGGCAAATCAAAGGGCGTTGCCGTGTCACACAGGGCTGTTGTTGCTGTTTCAGAAAATGTTCAGTACGGCGCGGGCATCATTGAGGATAATGTTTACCTCGTTCCCGCCCCCATAAATCATGCCTCAGCTATAAGAAAGCTTTATGTGAGCATTCTCACAGGCACAACAGTTGTGCTGCTTGACGGCTTTAAGGATATAAGAAAGTTTTATAAATGCATTGAGGATTACGGTGTAACATCAATTCTTATGCCTCCTGCAGCAGTAAGAATGTTGCTTCTTCTTTCAAAGAAACAGCTTGCAAAATATTCCTCACAGCTTCATCACATTCACACAGGTTCTGCCGCATTCCCTGAGGCTGACAAAGAAACCCTATGCCAGATTTTGCCCGAAACAAAGCTCTATTTTGCTTACGGCTCGTCTGAGGCGGGCTGCGTGAGTATGTTTGACTATTCACAGCACAAGGGCCTTATCAGCTGTGTGGGCAAGCCAAACAAAAACGCTCATATTTTTATCGTTGACGACGACCGCAAGGAAATTAAGTCAAGCAAAACCAATCAGGGTCTCATTGCTATAAGCGGCGATATGACAATGCAGGGCTATTATAACGAGCCTGAGCTGACTAAAGAGGTGCTCGTTGACGGTGTGGTTTACACCAATGATATGGGCTATATCGACGATGATGGCTTTGTCTATATGCTTGGCAGACGTGGTGACGTTATCAGCATAGGCGGTCTTAAAATTGCCCCTACAGAGGTGGAAAACATTGTTCTTCGCTTTCCGGGAATTGCAGAGTGTGCATGCTTTGCAGTTGAGGACAGAATGGGCGGCTGTGTGCCGAAGCTCAATATTGTTGAGCAGAAGGGTGCAGATGTTGACATAACAGAGCTTAAAAAGTTTATGGCTCAGTATCTGGAGGCATTTAAGGTGCCAAAGCTCGTTGAAAAGACTGATGAAATTCCCAAAACTGCAAACGGTAAAATTAACCGTAAGGTTCTCAGGTGAGCCCATGCTATTGACAATATGGAAATAATAATATAAACTATTAAGGTGAGATATAACAAAAATTTAAGAGGTGCAAAATGGAAAAATTACTTGAAATTCTCGGACAGATAAGAAGCGACATCGATTTCACTAAAGAAACAACACTCGTTGATGACGGTGTGCTTGATTCATTTGACATTGTTTCAATCGTAAGTGAGCTGACAATGGAATATGATATTGATATTTCTATTGATGATATGACAGCTGAAAACTTCAACAGTGCTGAAGCTATGCACGAAATGATTCTCAGAATTCAGGACGAGGACTGATAAAATTTACCGTAAGCAGCTTGGAAAAACAGCTGCTTATGTGTGTTAAGGAGTAATAATATGGCTTATACGTCATTAGGATTTCTTGGCTTTTTAGGGCTTGTTATACTGGTTTACTACCTTGTGCCTAAAAAATATCAGTGGGCGGTGCTGCTCACGGCGAGCTATATCTTCTATCTTTTCAGCGGTGTGGCTCAGCTTGCTTTTATTCTCGGCACAACAGTGGTGACATATGTTTCAGCCTTGCTTATGCAAAAAAAGCGTGATGCCTATAAAGCAGAATTGGCAGCAATAGGCCCGGACATAACAAGAGAAAAAAAGCAGGAGCTTAAAAAGACAGCAGGAAACAAAATCCGCAGAGTGCAGTTTGCATCTGTTATAGCAGTGCTTCTTGTGCTTGCAGTTGTGAAATATCTCAACTTTGCAATTGAGAGCACCAACACAATTTTTAATGTGTTTAACATTGATGCTTACTTGTCTCCCGTTGAAAAAATGATAGTTCCCTTGGGCATTTCATTCTATTCATTTCAGGCTATGGGTTATCTTATTGACATCGGCAGAGGCAGATATGCTGCAGAAAAGCATTTCGGCAGACTGGCACTCTTCCTGTCATTCTTCCCCACAATTGTGCAGGGACCTATCAACCGTTACGGCGATCTGGGTGCACAATTCAATAAAGAGCACAGCTTCGATTATGATAATCTGAAATTCGGTGCACAGCTTATGCTCTGGGGCTTCTTTAAAAAGATGGTTATTGCTGACCGTGCCGCACCGGCAGTGGCTGCGATTTTCGGCAGCAACTATGCAGACTATAACGGTTCGGTTTATTTCTTCGGCATGCTTATGTATGTTCTGCAGATTTACTGCGACTTCTCAGGCGGCATCGATATAGCAAGGGGTGCTGCACAGACTTTAGGCTTCAATCTGCCGCAGAACTTTGAAAGACCCTATTTCTCAACAAGTGTTGCAGATTATTGGCGCAGGTGGCACGCCACTCTTGGCGCATGGATGCGTGAATATGTGTTCTATCCCGTCATGCTCTCAAAGCCACTGACAAAAATAAGCAAGGCACTGAGAAAATCCGGTAAGGCAAAGCTGGCTAAGTTAGTACCCTCAGTAGTGACACCCTTTGTGGTTTTCTTCCTTATAGGTATATGGCACGGAGCTAACTGGAAATATGTTGCTTTCGGTTTATATAATGCCACAATAGTTGCAGGCAGTGTTGCTCTTGCGCCCGTTTTCAAAAAGGCAATAGAAAAGCTTCATATAAACACTGAGGCCTTTAGCTGGAAGCTTTTTACAATAGTGCGCACCTTCCTTGTGCTCGGCATATCAAAAATACTTGTCAAATCACCGGGTCTTAAGGCTGCACTTCACATAATAAAGAGCATTTTCACCGAGGTGGATTTAGACTTTGTCTTTGGCCTCGACGGAAAGATTTTCTCTTTGGGTATTGATGAAAAGAATATGTTTGTGCTCTTTGTTGCAGTTCTTATCCTTTTAGGTGTCAGCGTTCTGCAGGAAAATGGCATGAAGATGCGTGAAACCCTGTCAAAGCAGAATATAGTTTTCCGTTGGGCAGTGTATTTTATAGCTCTGATATTTGTGCTTGTTTTCGGCATTTACGGACCTGCCTATGATGCCGCAGACTTTATCTACGGGGCTTATTAAGGGAGGAATAAAACTATGAAAAATAAAAAGTTAGTTCGCTCTCTTGTGTTTGCAGTGCTTGTGTTTGCACTTTTGCTCACTCTTTGTGATTTATTTGAATATAACAATGACCACTCTTCTCAGCGTCTTCAGACCTATCAGGATCTTGACAGAAACTCCGTCGATGCCCTCATTCTCGGCACAAGCGGCATGGATCGCTTCTGGATTGGTGCAAAGGCATATGAGGAGCACGGAATGACGGTGTACCCCATAACGGTTGAAGCTATGCCCTCGTGGGTTACAATCCCCATGCTCAAAGAGGCAACAAAAAGACAAAACCCCAAAGTGGTGGTTGTTGACCTTCGTTCATTTGTGGGTGATTATCCCAGCAATTCAACTAAATTTGACATTCATTCAAGACGAGCAATTGATATACTGGACTTCTTTTCACTGACAAGATTTGAGGCTATAGCCAACACTCACAAGACCATCCGTCTGGCGGAGGTTGAGGATGCACCTGTGATAGACCTGTCATATTTCCTGACATTTATCAGGTACCACGGAATGTGGGAAGAGGACGGCTTCTCATTTGATGAACTGAAAAATCCCAAGTCAAAATATATGGGCTTTTATATGCATCCCACATGGACAGTGAGTCCCATGGTCGATTACACACCTACGGTTGACACTGACGAGAGAATACCTCTTGAGCCTCTTTGTCAGTATTGGCTCGACGAATTCCTCAGCTACACCGAAAAGCAGGATTACGAGGTCATGTTTATGCAGACACCGAGTACCCGCACAAGAAACGAAGCAGGCAGACTCAACACCCTCAAGGATTATCTCACCGAAAAGGGCTATGAATGTCTGGTGCTCGACATTGACGAAAACATTTATGACCTTGAGACAGATTTTTACAATGACGGTCATGTCAACTATTACGGTGCTGAAAAATTCACTGAATGGTTTGCGAAATATCTCAAGGAAAATTATGAACTGCCCGACCGCAGAGGCGACGAGAAGTGCGAGGATTGGGAAGGCGTTTATGATGTGATTAAGGATCAGGTTAAGGTTTACGAGGAAAGCCTTGCAAAATAATTTTATATGTACTTTTTTGCCTTCCCCTATGGTAGGGGAAGGTGTCACAAAGTGACGGATGAGGTGAGTTTAGATGAACTTATAGCAACCTCATCCGACTGCCTGACGGCAGCCACCTTCCCCTTCAAAAAAGGGGAAGGCTTTTTGTGTGCGTGACGATATGTAATAAAGGTTGTGTGAATATGGATAAAATGCATAACAAAAACCTAATACCAAATGCAAAAGAACTCAGAAAAAATATGACACCGCAAGAAAGACATTTATGGTATGATTTCTTAAAGAGTTTGCCTGTAACAGTAAAGCGTCAGCAAGTAATAGGCAAATACATAGTTGATTTTTACATTGCAAAAGCAAATTTAGTTATTGAAATTGACGGTTCGCAGCATTATGAAGAGAAAAGCCAAAAAAACGATGCAGTTAGGGATGAATATCTGGGCGGTTTTGGGTTGAAGGTAATGAGATTTTCAAACTATGATATAAACACTAATTTTGATGGCGTTTGTCAGATGATATGGCATTATGTTTTTGATATTTGCAAAGTGTAAGTAGTAACCGACTTAGCCTTCCCCTCTCAGGGGAAGGTGTCACGAAGTGACGGATGAGGTGAGTTTAGATGAACTTACAGCAACCTCATCCGACTGCCTGACGGCAGCCACCTTCCCCTTCAAAAAAGGGGAAGGCTATTTATTTTTTTACACAAATCCCCTAAATATATTCAAAAAATATTCACATAAATATTGACGAAAAATGCACTTAGTGGTATTATTATTATGTATAATTGGAGTCGTATACTCGACTTTAGAAACAATAGGTTTGAGGCGATTTTTCTTCATCGGCAAAAAGCGCAGGGAGGTCAGTTGCGCTCGGTGAAAAAGGACTGCTGAAAGCCAAAAAACTACATCTTATTAAGGAGATGATATTTTTATGAAAAAAACATATTTCAAAAAAGCTTTATCACTCATCATGGCAGTAATGATGATTATGTCATGTTGGGTTTGGGTCGCACCGCAGAAGGCTGAGGCAGCTACTGCTGGTAATTATTATTGCAAGTTGGATATTAATACCACAGATACATGTAAAGGTTGGGACGTTTGTAAAATTGTGATCTACTATAAAAGTGAAAACGGTACCGGCACAGAAACACCCTATACAATTTCGGATGATGCTAGAGCATATTTTAATGGAGATAGTTCGGGTACGATTGCCGCTGGAGAATTAGGCGGGTTCCCGACAAAAATTACTTTTGAATACAGTTTCGGCGGTGGAGCTACTTGGCGTGGATTAACTACAAATTTTAAATTATATGTTGGTAGTTCATCAAGCAGTTTGACGGAAGTTATGAGCTATGATTTTACGGCTAGTTCATCAGCTTTTTCTGCTGCAAAAGGTACTGAGACAATGAGTGTTTCTAATGATAAGTATCCTTACGCCTATACTATTACTTGGTCTGACACTCCAGAAGCAATGACTTGTCCAAAAACAGGCACAGCTACTCAAAGTGTATCTGTGTCAGCAAAAGACCAATACGGTGTTCAGATGTTTGATCCCACATGGAATGTTAAGGGTAGTGTTTGTGAAACAACTGGTATATCAGTTACAAGTACAACGGCAAAATCTGAAAGTACGACAATCACCCTGACAAACGCTGCTAATAATACAACCACTACTGATACACAGACAGGTACTGTGTATGCAACATGGGATGGTGGTGGAACTGATGTTACCGATGAAGAAACTTTCACTATAACCGATTCATATTACACAGCAACATTTAACTATAAAAGTGCTGTCGGTGCAGATACCTCTGCAACAAGAAACGGTTATCACGGTGACACAATAACAGCACCTACCGCTCCGGAGTGGGATCTTGATGATTATCACTATACATTCAGCGCATGGTCTCCTGCATTTGCTTCAACCATAACAAAGGATGTTACATATAATGCAACATACACATCAGCTTTTGTTGAAGCTGATTACACCGGTGTTAATGATGCTATCGCAGATGCTGATGCAATAAAGGCACAGTACAGCACAGAATATGAGCTTAAATATACTCTTGCAAGCCGTGTTGCTCTTGATAATGCTATAGATGCAGTTGTAACAGGTCTCGGCAGAACACAGCAGGATGTTGTTGACGGTTATGCCAAGGCTATCAATGATGCTATAGCTGCTCTTGAGCCTAATAAATTCAATGTTATTTTCCTCGATGAGAATGACAGTATTCTTCTTTTCGAAACAGATGTTGAATATAAGGCGAGTGTTACTCCTCCTGCTGATGAAGACGGATACTATGACTCAACTAATCACTATACATTTGCCGGTTGGAGCACAGATGAATACCAATCAGTAGTATCAGATCTTTTTGTTTACCCCGTTTACACAGCTCAGGCTCATACCTTCGAGACCTCAACAGTTACTTCAAACTGTGTCACCAAGGGTGCAACAAAACACACCTGTACTGTTTGCGGTTACAGCTATGTTGACGGTGAAACAGATTACGGCGACCATGTATGGGCAAGTGATTACACAATAGACCTTTATCCCACTTGCACAGTTGCAGGTTCAAAGTCAATCCACTGTACTCTTTGCGATGCACAGACAAGCATCACAGCAATTGATCCTCTCGGTCACCAGTGGGGTGCTCAGAATATTGCTGTTGAAGCTACTTGCGGCAAAATTGGTATTATGACAAGAGTTTGTGACGATTGTCTTGTTTGTGAGCATACTATTATAGATGCTCTTGAGCATTACTATGCAGTGACAACAGTTGCCCCCACTTGCACAGCAAAGGGTTATGATGAATATGTTTGTCAGAGAGACGGCTGCGGTCACTCATACAGAGACAACTACACAAATGTTAAAGCTCACGCTTTCGGTGCTTGGGAAACAGTTTATGCGGCTGTTTGTGAGGTTGCAGGCTTAGAAAAGAGAGTCTGCGCTGATTGCGGCTTTATGGAGCTGCAGACAACAGCGGCTCTCAGCCACATCACACCCGACAACTGGACAGTAATCACCAATGCAACCTGCGAAGGTAAAGGCTATCAGGTTAAGTATTGTACACAGCCCGGCTGCGGTAAGCTTATGGAAAGTGAAGTAATTGCTGCACTCGGTCATAACTATGTTACAGTTACAACTGCTGCTACCTGTACATGGTCAGGTTCAACAGTTAAAACATGTGAAACTTGCGGTGATGTAGACACTACAGTAATTGAGGCTCTCGGTCACAACTACGGTGAAGCTGTTGTAAGCGATGCTGACTGCACACACGGTGGCTTTAAGGTTTACACCTGTCAGGTTACAACTTGCGGACATCAGAAGTATGAACTTATAGATGAAGCATTAGCTGACGGTCACGATTTCACAGGCGGTGAGGAAGAAGTGGTTATCGCCGCAACTTGCGAAAATCCCGGTGAAAAGACAATCAAGTGTAATAACTGTGATTATAAGATTACAGAAGTCATCTCCAAGCTCGGCCACGATATGAAGGCAGGCACAGCAGTTGATGCAACCTGCACCACAAGCGGCTACATACCCTACACTTGTGGAAATGACGGTTGCACATACACATATAATGTTTATGACGAAAATGCAGAAGCACTCGGTCACGATTATAAAAGTGAGGTTACAGCATCTGCTACCTGCACAGCTGACGGTGAAATGACATACACCTGCTCACGTTGCCAAGACAGCTACAAAGAAGTTATCCCTGCAACAGGTCACAATTATGTTAAGGGTACTGTAAGCGATGCAACCTGCACCACTCCCGCAACTGAGGTTTACACTTGCGAAAACTGCAGTGATACATACACAAAATATGTTGCAGCTTCAAACGGCCACTCATGGGGCAATTGGACTAAGGTTCAGGATGCAACAGAAGATAAATACGGCATCGAAAAGAGAGTCTGCTCAGTTTGTCAGGCAGAGGAGCTCAGGATGACTCAGCCTATTGGCAATCACTCATTCACTGAGACTGTAACTGTTGAACCTGACTGCACAACAGAAGGCGAAAAGACATATACCTGTTCAGTTCATACAGACTGCTCAGCAAACTACACTGAAACAATTCCTGCACTTGGTCACACAGAAAAGCTGGTTTATGTTGCAGCTACATGCACTTCCGAAGGTTCAGCAGTAATCGTCTGCGAAACCTGCGATGATGAGCTTTCAGACAAGCATACAATTCCCATGCTCGCTCACTCATACGGCACGGGTACCGAAACAACAAAACCCACCTGCACTCAGGACGGTGTAATGACATTCACATGTACTGAATGTAATGATGCACAGAGAACAGAGGTTATTGCTAAAACAGGCCACACACTTTCATCAGTATATAATCCTGCTTCATGTGAAGGCACAGGCTCAGTTGTAACAAGCTGTAGCAAGTGTGATTATGTGCTCACTCAGGAAATTCCTGCTGTGGGACATAAGCTCGAAGTGACAGTTAATGATGCAACCTGCACCGCAGAGGGCACAGTAACAGAGAAGTGTACTGTTTGCGGTGACACAAAAACAACAACTCTTGCAGTTAAAAACCATAAATTCGGTGGCACTGCTATCAGTGAGACTGCTGCAACCTGCACCACCGACGGCGAAAGAACCTTCAAGTGTGAAAGCTGCGATGAAGTGGTAACAGTTGCTATTCCCAAGCTCGGTCACTCATATCCCGATGAATGGACAACTGAAAGTGAAGCCGATTGCACAACAGACGGAAAGAAAACAAAGACTTGCGCAACTTGCTCAGATGTCATTACTGAAGTTCTTCCCAAGACAGGCCACAATTGGGGTGCATGGGTCAAGGTTGATGCAACCAACGATACAGACGGCTCATGGACACGCACTTGTCAGAGCTGCAGCGAAACAGAAACAGTAGTTATTCCCAAAGGCGGTCACGCATTTGAAAATGCTCCTGAAATCACAAAAAAAGCAACTTGTACAGAAACAGGCACAGCAGTTTACAAGTGCTCAGCTCACACAGATTGCGGTGTAACAGTTGAGGTTACTCTCGCAGTTACACAGCACACAATAATAACTCAGAAGCAGGATGCAACCTGCGAAGAAAAGGGTTATGTCAAGACAGTCTGCTCAGTTTGCGACAAAATTTTCACAAACGAAGACAGAGAAATTGTTCCTCACACTTATGATGAAGAAGAGTTCGTAGAGCCTACCTGCACAACAAGCGGTCACACAATTGTTAAGTGCACAGCTTGCAATGATGAAATCAAGATTTATGATGAAGACAAGCCGGCAACAGGTCACAGCCTCGTTGAAGGTGCATCAACAGCTACCTGCACAGGCGAAGGTCTTATGACTCTCACTTGCGAAAACTGCACATACAGCACAGAAGTTGAGGTTGCTTCTCTCGGTCACAATTATGTTGAGGACACTGCCGCCGCAACAGAGGCAACCTGCGCAGCAGCTGCAACAAAGACCTATAAGTGTTCACGCTGCAGTGACAGCTACACAGTTTCAGTAGGCGAAAAGACAGAAGCACACACATGGGACGATGCAAAATGGCAGGTTATAGAGAGCGCAACAGAAAGCTCAATCGGCTACAGGACAAACGCTTGTACTGTCTGCGGTCAGCTCAAGGTTGAAAAAATCGAAGCAACAGGCGAGCACAGCTTTATCGGCGGTGAAGTTATTGATTCTGAGGCTGCAACCTGCACAGAAAACGGCTATGAAACTGTTAAGTGCACAACACATACAGATTGTGGCATGACTACAACAATTACACTTTATGCAACCGGCCACACAGAAATTCTGGAGTACACTGCCGCAACCTGCGACGCAGCAGGCTCAACAAAGATTATTTGCGAAACCTGCAAAGAGGTTCTTGAAGAAAAAGAAATTCCTGCTCTTGATCACTTATACGGTGAGGGAATAGTTACACCTGCAACCTGCAAGGATACAGGCAGCATTGTTTATGAATGTGCACGTGATAACTGCAATAATCAAAAGACAACAGTAATTGAAACTAACGCTAACGCACATCAGTATGCAACTACAGTTATAGCACCCACTTGCACAGCTACAGGCTCAGTTATAACTAAATGTACACTTTGCGATAATGAAACTACAAACAAAACACTCGAAAAAATCGAGCACAGCTGGGGCACTCCCGAAGTGACAGATGCAACCTGCGAAAAGGACGGCGCCAAGGTTTACACATGTACCGCAGCAAACTGTGGTGCAACAAAGACTGAGATTATTGCAAAAACAGGTCACTCATGGGGTGGTTGGGAAGTAACAACCGAGTCAACTAACACCACAGAGGGTGTTCTCACCCGTGAGTGTGCAAAGGGCTGCACCGAAGAGGTAACAATCCCTGCAGGCGGTCACAACCTCGTTGAAAGCTCAAGAGAAGCTGCAACCTGTACTAAGGAAGGCAAGGTTATCTATGACTGTGATGTTCACACAGACGATAAAGACTGCGGCATTTCAGTTGAGGTTACACTTGATAAGATACAGCACACATTCACAACAACCAAGGCAGATGCAACCTGTGAAGGCAAAGGCGAAGTTGTAACAAAGTGTGATAATTGCGATACAGCAACAATCAAGACAGAAATTCCTGCAACAGGTCACACCTATGATGACGGCGTTGTAACAGATGCAACCTGCACAGCAGAGGGCAAGATAGTTTACACCTGTACTGCAGATAAATGCGGCAAAACAAAGGAAGTAACACTTACAAAGCTTCAGCATAACTATGTCGCCGGCACTCCCGTAGCTGCAACATGCACAGCAAGCGGTTACACACCTTATAAGTGCGCAACATGTGATTCAAATTATGTTATTGTAACTTCATCTGCAAACGGTCACAATTATGATACATTTGTTTCCTCAACAGCAACTTGTCTGACAGCAGGTGCAATGACACTCAAGTGTGCTTGTGGTGCTCAGATGGTTACAGATGTTCCTGCACTCGGCCATGATTATGAGCTCACTGCAACCACAGCAGCAACCTGCGCTGACGAAGCAACAGAAACATATAAATGTTCACGCTGCGATGATTCCTACACTGTATCAGTTGGCTCAAAATCAGCTACTCACAGCTATCCTGACACTTGGACAGTAGAAAAAGCTGCAACAGACAGCTCAATCGGTTATGAAACAAGAGAATGTACCGTTTGCGGTCAGCTTGAAGTAAGAGCAATTGATGCAACAGGCGAGCATTCATTCACTAATGGCGCTGTTGTTGATTCAAAGGCAGCAACCTGCACAGAGGACGGCTATGAAGTTCGTGAGTGTACAACACATACAGATTGCGGCAAGACGGCAACAATCACTCTCACAAAGCTCGGTCATACAGAAGAGCTTAAGTACATTGCAGCAACATGTACAACAGCAGGCTCGGCAAAAATGACCTGCAAAACTTGCTTAGAGGTTCTCAGTGAAGAAGCAATTCCTGCACTTGAGCATGCATGGGGCAATGCTGAAACAACACTTTCAGATTGCAAGACTAACGGTAAGGTAGAATTCACCTGCACAAGAAGCGGCTGCACAGAAACTCACACAGTAACACTTCCTCTCAATGCAGATGCACACACAACCAAGACAACAGTAACAGCAGCAACCTGCACACAGGCAGGCAGCGCAGTAACAGTCTGCACAAAGTGCAATAAAGAGCTTGTTAACACAGAGCTTCCCATTATTCCTCACTCATGGGCTAATTGGGTAGTGACTAAAGCATCCACCAACACTGCTACAGGCTTAATGACTCGCACCTGTGCAAAGGGTTGCACCGAAGAGGTTATAATTCCTGCAGGCGGACACAACCTCGTTGAAAGCTCAAGAGTAGATGCAACCTGTACTAAGGAAGGCAAGGTAATCTACGACTGCAGCGTTCACACAGGCGAAAATGACTGTGGCATTTCAGTTGAGGTTACACTTGATGAAATTCAGCACACATTCACAACTGAAAAAGAGGATGCAACCTGTACTAAGGAAGGCTTTGTAAAGACATATTGTACTGCTGACGGCTGTGATGAGACACTTGTAGATATAACAACAGGTATGCTTGCACACATCTTTGAAGTTACTCAGACTGTTGCTCCCGACTGTGACACCAGCGGTTACAAGGTTTATAAGTGTAAGAACTGTGATGAAAGCTATAAGCAGATTGATGCAGATGCTCTTGCTCACGATTATAAGGAAGTTGAGGGCTCATCAACTGCAGACTGTGTAAACGGCGGCACCAAGACACTCAAGTGTGATAAGTGCGGCAAGGAAATTACAGTAACCGTTCCTGCACTCGGTCACGATTGGGAAGAAGGCACTGTAACTAAGGCTCCCACATGTAAAGATGAGGGCGTAATCAGCTTTGAATGTTCAAGATGTGACGAAACAAGAACCGAAGCTCTTCCCACAATCAGCCACGAACTCACAACTGTTACAACAGATGCAACCTGCACAGCAGACGGTTCAGTGGTAACAACATGTAAGTACTGTGATTATAAGGAAGAAAAGACAATTGCTAAGAAGGGCCACACATGGGCAGACACAGCTACATCCACTGTACCTGCAAAGTGTGAAGAAGCCGGCAGCGCAACATATAACTGCCTTAACTGCTCAGAAACCAAGACAGAAACAATCCCTGCTCTCGGTCATGTTTATCAGGCAGGCGATAAAGTCGCTTCCACATGTACCACAAGTGGTTACACAGTTTATGTTTGTAAGAATGACAGCACTCACACCTATAAGGTTTACAGCGCTGATGATGCTGCAGACGGCCATAAATTCGGTGAATGGTCAGTTGTAACAAATGCAACTCAGGATACAGACGGTCTTAAGAGAAGAGAATGTACTGTCTGCGGTGAAACCGAAGATGAAAAGATTCCCGCAACAAAGCATGAAATGCAGGTTAAGTCAACAACCGATGCAACATGTACCGAAGAAGGCGAAATCGTTTATGAGTGCGTTTCATCCCATAACGGCATCGATTGCGATTACACACTTACAGTTGTAACCTCAAAGATTGCTCATACTCTTAAAACTGTTGTTACGAATGCAACCTGCGAAGAAGCAGGTAAGGTAGTAACCACCTGCACAAACTGTGACACAGTAAACATTGAAACTCCTATTCCTGCTATGGGTCACGCATGGAATGAAGGCGAAATAACCAAGGCTGCTACCTGCACAGCAGAAGGCGAAATGACCTTTACATGTAAGCATGACGCAAGCCATACCTACAAGAAGCCCATCGAAATGAAACAGCATAATTTTGTTGCAGGTACTAAGGTAGATGCAACCTGCACAGAAAGTGCATACACACCTTATAAGTGCTCAGACTGTGATGAAAGCTATGAAATCATCGAGGGCGATGCACTCGGCCACGATTATATTATCGGTGAGTCAACAGCAACCTGTGAAGTTGCAGGCACAATCACAATCACTTGCAGCAGATGCACGGAGGTTATCACAGTTGATGTTGCAGCTCTCGGTCACGCTTGGGGTACCGGTAAGGTTACCAAGCAGCCCACCTGCTCAGCAGAGGGTGAAATAGAGTACACCTGTACAAGAGATAACTGCGGTGCAACAAAGACAGATAAGCTTCCCACAGTTGACCATGATCTTGTAACAGTTACAACAGATGCAACCTGCACAGCAGATGGCTCAGTGGTTACAACATGTAATAACTGTGATTATAAGAAAACAGAAGTTGTTAAGGCAAAGGGTCACACATGGGCAGATACAGCTACATCAGTTGTTCCTGCAAAGTGTGAAGCTGAAGGCAGTGCAGTTTATGACTGCGTAAACTGCGATGAAACAAAGACAGTTGTAATTCCTGCACTCGGTCATGTTTATGAGGCAAAGGAAACAGTTGCTTCAACATGTCTTACAAGCGGATACACAGTTTATGTCTGTCAGAATGACAACACTCATACCTATAAGGTTTACAGCACAGATGATACTGCAGACGGCCATAACTTCGGTGAATGGTCAGTTGTAACAAATGCAACTCAGGATGATGACGGTCTTAAGAGAAGAGAATGTACTGTCTGCGGTGAAATCGAAGAAGAAAAGATTCCTGCAACAAAGCATGAAATGCAGGTTAAGTCAACAACCGCTGCAACATGTACTGCAGAAGGCGAAATCGTTTATGAGTGCGTTTCAACTCACGACGGCATCGATTGCAACTACACACTGACAGTTGTAACCTCAAAGATTGCTCATACACTTAAAACTGTTGTTACAGATGCAAAGTGCGAAACTGCAGGCTCAGTAGCAACGAGCTGTGAAAAGTGCGATACAGTTGACGAAACAACTGTGCTTCCTGCAATCGGTCATAAGTATGTGGGCACAGTTACAAAGGATGCTACATGCGAAGAAGACGGTATAAAGACCTATACTTGTCAGAACGATGCAGCACACGCATACACAGAAATTATTCCTGCAACAGGTCATAGCTATACTCCCGTGCTTACTGCTCCCACTTGCGAAGCAGAAGGCTACACAACATACACTTGTGACTGCGGTGACAGCTATGTTACTGATAAGGTAACTGCACTCGGCCACAACTTCGGAAGCTGGACAGACACAGGCAGTGACGATGTTCATACACGCTACTGCTCAAGATGCTCTGAAACCGAAACAGAAGCACACAGATGGGATGACGGTAAGGTAACAGTAGAGCCTTCATATGATAATCCCGGTCAGACCCTTTACACTTGCGGCATCTGCGGTGCAACCAAGACAGAAGGCATTGATGCAGATGTTGACGAGAATGCACCCACAGGCGAAATCAAGTGGAATGCAACTCTCTGGAATGATTTCCTCAGCGTTATCACATTCGGCACATATGTAAATTATGATGTCACACTTGAAATTACTGCCCAGGATAATGAAACAGGTGTAAACAGCATTGAATATTATGTTGCTGACAAGGCACTCACTCTTGATGAGGTTAAGGCACTTGCAAGCTGGATAGCATATGACAGTGCAAATAAGCTCACAGTTCCGGTGGTTGATGCTTCCAAGTTTGTAGTTTATGCTAAGATTACAGATAACTCAGGCAATGAGACATATCTCAGCACAGAGGGTATCGTATTTGATACAACTGCACCTGTACTCAGCATTCAGGCTGATAAGGGCAATGCTATGACAAACATTTACTGCTCACCTGTAACAGTTATAATTGACGATGCTAATATCAGCCACGCAATTTATGACGGCAAGACAGTTGCTCTTACAACCGATAAGTTCTATTGCAATGAAATCGGTGCTCACACCCTTGAAGTCTTTGATAAGGCAGGCAACAGCGCTGAAATAAGCTTCACTGTTAACGACGGTCACACTTGGGCTGAAGCTCCTCTCAGTGACAATTCTAACCTTAAGAGCGCAGCAACCTGCGAAAATATGGCAGTTTACTATGTAGCTTGTCCCGTCTGCGGTGAAATTGGCGATGATACTTTCGAATACGGCAGTGTACTAGGTCATAATTATAAGGGTACTGTTACAGTTCCTGCTTCTTGCGAAGAGAGCGGTGTTATGACATACATCTGTCAGAACGATAACAGCCACACCTACACAGAGGCTATTCCTGCAACAGGTCACACAGCACTTCCTGCAGTTATGGAAAACCTTAAGGAAGCAACCTGCGAAGCAAGCGGCTCATATGATATGGTTGTTTACTGTGATGCTTGCAATAAGGTGCTTGAGAAGACAAGTCACGTAATTAAAGCAACAGGTCACAACTATGTTGGTGTTGTTACAGTTGCTCCCACCTGCACTCAGGAAGGTGTAATGACCTATACCTGCGCAAATGACTGGAAGCATGCTTACTCAGAAGAAATTCCTGCTCTTGGTCATACAGATGAAAACAATGACTGTACTTGTGAAGTCTGCGGCGAAAAGTGCTGCCTTGAGTCAAATCTCTATGTAAGAGTAATTGAGCCCAGCTGCACAAAGAAGGGCTACTCGGTTCTTACCTGTAAAAACTGTAAGAGCGAAACTAAGACAGAAATTCCTGCTCTCGGACATAAGGAAGTTGTAACTTATGTTGAGGCAACCTGCAGCAAGTACGCTCATAAGATTATCACCTGTTCAGCTTGTGATGAGTTTTATGAGGAGATTTACACAGACAATGCTTATGCAGCTCACTCAGTTGTTGTTATTCCCGGAAAGGATGCTACATGCGTATCCGACGGCTACACAGCATATGAGAGATGTGTAAACTGCGGCATGGTAACTGAGGCTCAGACCCTTTATAAAGAGGATGTTCCTCATGTTGATGCAGACGGCAACGGCAAGTGTGATGTTTGCGACGGTAAGTTCTTCACTGACACAAAGACATGTAATTGTCTGTGCCACGGAACAGGCATAAAGGGCTTCCTTTACAGAATTGCTCTGTTCTTCTGGAAGATCTTTAAGTCAAACAAGTCCTGCGCTTGCGGTAACGTGCACTATTAATAAAAGTCAAGAACCTCCCGTTTTGGGAGGTTCTTATGATTATTAAGACAAAACACAGATTTTTGTGTGCCACTGAACATAAAATTAACAACTGATTACATTAACAACACGAAGTTATTATGATGTATCATTTGTCTGAAACCTATTGACAACGCCGCTATTCCGTGTTAACATTGTGTTAACAAATAAAGAAAGGAGAAAAAGTTTATGATGGTAATTATTGCAGCTCTTTCCGATGTAGTTTATTTCGTTAAGAAGTTTTTTGAAGATATAATCGCTAAACTTACAGGCGGTGAAGAATAAAACATAAAAAGGACCGGTGAAAATCGGTCCTTTAATATTTAATGTCTCGTATCATCAGAATATTTTTCACAGTACCTTGCCATAAAAGAGGGCTCTTCATTTCCTGCATAAAGGTGGCTTAAGTCGCCGTATTGGAGGCAGGTGAATATTGCTTTACCTTTTTCTCTTTCTTGGGTTACAAGGCGGGTAACAGAGGTTGGCAGAGCAACAAAGTTATGCCACATTATCATTGGCGAAACGCTGAAAATATGCGAGAGTATAACAGATTCAACACCGAAGTGACAAAACAGCACAATAACATCGGAATTTTCTTCTTTTACCTCAAACATTCTGCCTTTATGCACATATCCGTGTTTTTCTAACAGCTTGTCAACACCGTCACACACCTGCTTATAGTGGTGCATAACATCGCCCTTTTTCATCAGCTTGACTTTGTGCCAGTCTTCATAGGAGTAGTATTCTTTATATGCAGTCCAATAAGAGGGGAGTCTATCCCAACAGGCAGTTTTGCCGAAAAGCCCTTTTTTGACAGTGCCTCTAAATTCGTGAAGCCAGTCGAGGGTTTCAGCATCTCTGCCGAGCCTTGTCAGTGTGTATGAGGCAGTTTTTTGTGCTCTGCCCATAGGCGAACAGTAAAAGGCTTTTATATTGAGCTTACACAGCCTGTCTGCTAACAGACGGGCTTCTCTTATGCCCTTGTCGGTTATGCTGTCGTGTGCATAGTCAGGGTCAGCGTGGCGAACAATTAAAATTTCCATAAATCTGCCTCCTTTAAGAGAATTATATCACTGCATAAAAAGAAAATCAACCTTGACAAATATTATCAAGGTTGATTTGGAATATCAATGATTTTATGATGCACTCTTTTGTGAAATGGAGGTTGAGCCGGGAGCGATAACGCCTATGTAGCTGTTACCTGCATTGACCTGAAGCTCGTTTCCTGCCTCATCAAAGACCACGATGCTTGCATCCTCGGTGGATTTCATCCATGTGATTTTCTGAGCTTTACCTCTTGAAATATAGAAGCCGGTGCCGCCTTTCCAATCGAGCTCAATAAGCTGACCGCCCTTGTAATTATGAACATCCGTTTCAAGCACAAACACATTAGTGAAGTTAAGCTGCTTATCCTTTTGGCTGTCCATATGAGCTTTGCCGCAATGGTCTTTATAATAGGTTTTGGTTTTGCTGTTATAGGTGAATGTGCTGTCATAATAAATTGAGTAGTCCAGCTGCACGGTGTCTGCACCGATTGTGCCTGCTGCTGCCGGTGCATCCTCACTTCTGAAGTTAAATGCATTTACATCCTTGCTGTCAAGATAGTCGGTGCGTACCTCATATTTTTTCAGCAGCTCAGGAATGTTTTTGCCGTTTACATAGGCGGTGTGTTCGCTGCTGTATTTCTTGAGTCTGTCCGCGTCCCTGCCAAAAACAAGTGAATCAGGGTTCTGGTTGCCGTCGAAGTAGTCAATGCCTATTCTCTTGAGAGTGGGTGTTGCAAGGCTTTCGTTGCTGCCGAAGCAGAAATAAACTGCATCAAAGCTGTGAGCAAAAATAGGGTAGTAATAGCGGCAACTGCGCACAGAGCAAACCTTGGGTACCTTGGTCTGGTCGCCATAAAGAGCCATCAGTCTTGTGATGCCGCCTTCGACGAGAATTTCAAAAATAATGTCAGCGTCATATATGCCGTACTGGGGCAGTGAAGCCTTGATGTTGTTGACCATAACGGCAACGGGTCTTTTGCCCACAGCAGCTTCACTCAGACCGCTTTCGCCGGTGAGACGGTTATAATAAACAGGCTTGACCTTTTCAGTGGTGGTCACTTCGGTTGTACTAGTGGTAGTTTCCTCTTCGACTTTACCGCCGCAGCCGCCAAAGGTCATTGCAATAATAAGTATAAGGCTGATGATTGAAAATAAACGCTTCTTCATGTCTTTTTTCCTTTCATAGGGGAGAGAGTTTTAACTATCATAAGTATAACACTAAAAAGGCTGTTTTTCAACAAAATTTGCATAATTAGGTAAAAAAATAAAAGAACAGAAATTCCTAAAATGTTATCTATTCTTTGTCTTTCCGATTTCTCTTTTTTTATCTTTTTTTAGATCTAACAAAAAATCTGCCGAAACATTATATAATTCGCAAAGGGCACGAAGATGTCTTACAGGCAGTTCGTTTGCTTCTCTTTCATAGCGTGCATACATAGTTTGTGAGGTGCCGAGATATTTTGCAACATCTTCCTGAGTCAGGTCATTGTCTTCACGAAGGTCACGGAGCTTTTCAATCATGCTTTTCATAGTTGTTTCCCTTTTCATATTATTCTGATACTTAGTGTACACAGTAAATATGTTTACTATGAAATGCTAATAAATATTTTTACTAAAAATTATTGACTTTAGTAAATATTTTTACTATAATCATAATATCATATTATATTTTGGAGGATGTAAAAATGAAAAAATCTATTATTCTATTGTTGACGGTCATCTTATGTTTAACACTTTGTGCTTGCGGAACAACACAGAATTTTAGTGTAGCAGATTTAGAAAAAAGTCTTGAGGGTAAAAATGGTGTTTTGAATGTTGAAACTTCTGGTAAAACTATAAAAGAATTTACCTATGTTGTTGAAGACATTAATGCAGAAAAATTATCCGATAAAAGTTTTTGTGAAAATGCTTTTTATGAAGTTTTAAATGGCAATACAATGAATCTTACTTATAACGAACTTAAATCTATGGGTGCTTTTATTCCATTAATGTCCATTGTTAACCTTTTAAAAAATAGCGACGATGCAGAATTTGATTATAGACAATACACAGAAGAATTATTAGGCATTGTTTGTGATGGTAATACACAGAAATATAATGAATGGTCTGTTTCGGCAGATATAGATGTGGTTAATGATAGTATTACAATATTGGCTACTTACGAATAAACTAGGAGGGAAAAAATGGAATGTAAATTTTGTTCAGCTCAATTACATGAAGGCTCAAAGTTTTGTGTTAATTGTGGCAAATCACTTGTAGAAGATGAAAAAATCAAATCTTCAGCAGATGTTCCTATGAATGTTGAACCTACAAAAGAGGAAAAAACTGCAAATGTGCAGCCTACGAGCTCATCGAAAAAGAAGAAAATCCGTGTGGCTCATTTTGAAATGCTGGCAGGCATAGTTATTATAATCATTGGTGTATTAAGACTTTTAGATTCAGGTGTTTCAATAAGCAGCACTTCTTTTGGCGGAGACTTCTATACATATTCATACAGAGGCATTGTCAATTGCGTTAATCTTCTGTCACAGGTAAACGGTACGGCATCATGGATTATAATTGCACTTGGAATTATGATTGTTTTTGACGGACTGAAAGGTCTGAGAATAAGATAAATATGGATATGAAAAAGTGTGAAAACTGCGGTGCGGATAACGATATAACAGATAATTTTTGTAATCAGTGTGGCAGCAAGCTTAAAGAGGATATTGCAAAAGAAAAAGTAGCAGCTATATTGAAAAGCGTGCTCTCAGCATTGAAGAAACACAAAATGATAGTTGCGCTGATTATAGTTATTGCTGTTTTGACTGTGGGTATTTATTGTGTATATGATCGGACTCATTGCGAGTGGTGCAGCAATGCAGTTGCTGATGGCTCGGACTATTGTTATGAACATAAATGCTATTTATGTGATGACCCAATAACATATAGTTCAGACAAATACTGCTATTTCCATCATCTCACCAATGATGAAGACTCCCCTCTGAATACTTATTCGGCAGCTAATGATTTGAAATTCAGTAATTTGTACCTGACAAGTAATACTTCTTATACTCAGGTTAAAGGTACAATAACGAATAACGGCACACGTACATATACATATGTTAAAGTAAAAGGTGCATTTGAAGACTATTCAGGAAATGTGCTTGACACGGACTGGACTTACGCTGTTGGCAGTGAAGGTCTTTCACCGGGCGAATCAAAAACATTTTCTATGTCTGTAACAAAAGATTATCGTATAAAGGATTGCACCGTTTCCATAATTGACTATGACTAAACATAACAAGACCGCCGAAAACTCCGGCGGTCTTAATGTATTATGATGTCATTTTTTCCTGCTTGACCTTGTGGTCGATAATGTGTCTTGAAGCAAGCTCACGGTGAACTTCTTCGAGTGAAATGCCCATTTCATTCATAAGCACCATTACATGATAAGCAAGGTCGGCAATTTCATAAATTGTCTCTTTTTTATCGTCAGCCTTAGCTGCAATTATAACCTCAGTGCATTCTTCGCCAACCTTTTTGAGTATCTTGTCAACACCCTTCTGGAAAAGATAAGTGGTATATGAGCCTTCGGGAAGAGTTTCCTTTCTGTCTTTAAGCAGTGCGTCAAGACCTTCCAGTGAAAATTCGCTGAGCTCATCACTGTGCCATACTTCCTTAGTGAAGCATGAGTCTGTTCCCGTGTGGCAGGCAGGGCCGTCTTTTTCAACCACAACTGTCAGTGCGTCCTTATCACAGTCAGCGGTGATGGAAACAATGTGCTGATAGTTGCCGCTTGTTTCACCCTTGAGCCAGAGCTCCTGACGTGAGCGTGAATAAAAGCAGGTAAGACCCTTTTCCATTGAGATTTCAAGGCTCTTACGGTTCATATAAGCAAGAGTGAGCACCTTTTTAGTTATTGCATCAACAACGATTGCAGGGATAAGTCCCTTATCGTCAAATTTAAGCTCGTTAATATCAAAATTAGTCATTATTATAACCTCACATTTATGTTGTTTTCTTTAAGCAGCTTTTTAAGATCAGATATCTGCACCTCACCGAAGTGGAAAATCGAAGCTGCGAGACCTGCATCAATATCGGGAATTTCATTAAAGAGAGTTACGAAGTCCTCAGCTGAGCCTGCACCGCCTGAAGCGATAACGGGCACATTAACGGCTTCGCAGACTGCTTTAAGCATCTCTATGTCAAAGCCTTTCTTTACACCGTCAGTGTCAATTGAGTTGACCACAACCTCGCCTGCACCCATATCAACACAGCGCTTTATCCATGAAATAGCTTCCATACCCGTGTCTTCTCTGCCGCCTTTGGCAAAAACATGGAAAACACCGTCAACACGCTTTATATCGCAGGAAATAACCACACACTGGTTGCCGTAAAGCCTTGCTGCCTGACTGATAAGGTCAGGGTTTCTTATTGCGCCTGAGTTTACGCTGACCTTGTCTGCGCCGCATTTCAGCACTCGGTCAAAGTCCTCCACAGTGTTTATGCCGCCACCAACAGTGAGAGGAATAAATATCTTTGAAGCAACTTCCTTTAATATATCGGTGAAAAGCTGTCTGCCCTCAGCACTTGCAGTTATGTCATAAAAAACAAGCTCGTCTGCACCGCAGCTGCTGTAAAACTCACCTAATTCAACAGGGGAGGAAACATCATTTAAATTCTGAAAATTAGTTCCCTTTACAACTCTGCCGTTTCTTACATCAAGGCAGGGGATAATTCTTTTTGTAATCATTTTGCTGCCTCCACTGCTTCTTTAAGATCAACTGCACCTATATAATATGCCTTGCCTAAAATTGCTCCGTAAAGGTTCATTTCTCTCAGAGCTCTGATGTCGTCAATGCTTGACACACCGCCCGAAGCTACTATATCCATTGAGTATTTCTGTGACAGCTCTTTATAAAGCTCACGGTTTGTGCCTTGCATAGCACCGTCTTTTGAAATATCGGTGCAGATAACGGTCTTAACGCCGATGTCACTGAGATGGCTGAAAAACTCGTCTGCGGTGAGCTGACTTTTTTCTGTCCAACCCTTAATGGCAACATAGCCGTCCTTCAGGTCAACTCCAACAGCGATGGCACTTTTATATTTGCTGACCATTTTCTGAAGGAATTCATCATCTGTTACGGCAGCAGTACCGAGAATAACTCTTTCAACACCAAGGTCTATATATTTCTTAACTGTTTCCTCGTCACGGATACCTCCGCCGATTTCAACTTTGAGGTTTGTGTATTCAACAACCTTACGCACCTCGTCAATATTGGGGGTAGTGCCGTTTTTTGCACCCTCAAGGTCAACCATATGAATGAAGGTAGCACCGCACTGCTCAAATTTGCGTGCAATTTCAATAGGGTTGTTGCTGTAAACTGTCATCTCATTATAGTCGCCCTTATAGAGCCTGACAGCCTTTTTATCATATAAATCAATAGCAGGTAAAATAAGCATTTTGTTATTCTCCTATCTCGCAAAATCCACGAAGTATATTAAGACCCACACTGCCGCTTTTTTCCGGATGGAACTGACAGGCATAAATGTTGTCCTTCCACACGCAAGCGGTGAAGTCTATGCCGTACTCTGCCGAGGCAGCGCACTCTGCAATGTCCTTTTCGGCAAAGTATGAATGAACAAAATAAACATGGTCACCGTCATTTATATATTTAAACAAGGGACAATCTGTTTTGTTTATTTTAAGAGCGTTCCAGCCTATGTGGGGAATTTTAAGACTCTTGTCGAGCTTACCCTCAAATGGGAGTATATCAGCATCAATAAGACCGAGACCTTCGTGACAGCCGTATTCAAAGCTTCGGTTGAAAAGAAGCTGCATTCCAAGGCAGATGCCCATAAGAGGCTTGCCTTTTGCTGCTTTTTCAAGCACGGCCCTGTCAAGACCGCTTGCCTTGAGTTTTTTAGCCGCATCCTCAAAGGCACCCACACCGGGGAGTATTATTTTATCGGCCTTTCTTATGACAGCTTCGTCACTTGTTATCACTGCATCAGCACCAATAGCTTTAAAGGATGAAACAAGTGAAAAAAGGTTGCCTACGCCGTAATCAATAATTGCAATCATTTACAGCACTCCTTTGGTTGAGGGAATTTTATCTTTGTTTTTTTCATCAATTGCCACTGCTGCTTTCATAGTGCGGGCAAAGCTCTTGAAGGTGCCCTCAATAATGTGGTGTGAATTATAGCCTGAGAGCTGCTTGATGTGAAGAGTAACACCTGCGTGGCGAGTGAAAGCCTCAAAAAATTCTCTTGTGAGTTCAGTGTCAAAGCTGCCAACCTTTTCAGTGGGGATAGACAGGTCATAGCCGAGATAGCTTCTGCCTGAAATATCAACGGCAGTGAGAATAAGGCTTTCATCCATAGGCAGAATGAAGCTGCCGTAGCGTGTAATGCCTTTCATATCACCGAGAGCTTCTTTAAAGGCATCTCCGAGGCAAATAGCAATGTCCTCAGCGGTGTGATGATAGTCAACCTGAGTGTCGCCAATGCACTTGACATTTAAGTCAAATGAGCCGTGGCGTGAAAAAAGAGTGAGCATATGGTCGAGGAAACCGCAGCCTGTGTCTATTTCACCTTTGCCGTCACCGTCTAAACATAAAGAGAGCTTAATATCTGTTTCGGCAGTTTTTCTGATAATTTCTGACTGTCTCATATTTTATGCTCCTTTCACAATCTCTTTTACTGCATTAACAAGGGCTTCCATTTCTTCTCTTGAGCCTATTGTGATACGGTTATAGTCTTTAATTCTTTCATCTGTAAAATGTCTGACAAGTATGCCTCTTTCACGAAGTAGGGTATATATATCCATACCGCTGATGCATTCATGTTTTGCAAAAATGAAATTAGTTTTTGAGTCAAGAACCTCAAAGCCAAGGCTGCGAAGCTTAAGGGTGGTATATTCTCTTGTGTCAGCAATTTTTTTGCAGTTAGCCATATAATAGTCATTCTCTGCCATTGCAGCTACACCTGCTGCCTGAGTCAGACGGTTGATGTTATATGGGTTAGTGGAATACTTTATCTTTTCAAGGTCTTTTATAAGCTCCTCATTTGCAAAACAGTAACCAAGTCTTGCCCCTGCAAGGCTGTATGCCTTTGAGAAGGTGCGGCAGACAATAAGGTTATCATATTTTCTTATCAGCTCATAGCATGATGTTCCGCCGAAATCAATATAGGCTTCGTCAATGAGAACAACATTATTTTTGTTTGAAGCAATGATTTCTTCAATATCCTCTTTGTTCATTTCAATGCCTGTGGGAGCATTGGGGTTGGCAATAACAGTAAACTTTCCTGTGGACATATATTTGCTCTTATTGATTGTGAAATCGTCTTCAAGGGGTACCATAGTTTTGTCTATGCCGTAAAGGTCGCAGAATACCTTGTAAAATCCGTAGGAAATTTCGGGGAAAAGAGCACCGCTGACATTGCCGTAAAGCATAAAGGCAAAATTCAATATTTCATCTGAGCCGTTGGAAACGAAAACGTTTTTGCTGTCAACGCCGTAAACCTCTGCTATAGCCTTTTTCAGCTTGCTGCTTTCAGGGTCAGAGTAAAGGCGAAGATCTGCCACCTCGGCAGAGTTCACAGCCTTTATAACTGAGGGCGATGGGGGATAGGGTGATTCATTTGTGTTGAGCTTGATGTACTTTTTATCTTTGGGCTGTTCTCCGGGCACATACTCCTTAAGGCAGGAGAATGCACTGTCTATATATTTACTCATTTTTATTCCTCAAATCTTATTGTTGCACTCTTGCCGTGAGCAGTGAGTCCCTCTTTGTTTGCAAAGAAAGCAACATCTTTATAAACTTCTTTAAGTGCGTTTTCGGTGTAATATGTAAACTGTGATTTCTTAACGAAATCGTCAACACCGAGAGCACTTGAAAATCTTGCAGTGCCGCTTGTGGGCAGAGTGTGGTTGGGGCCTGCATAATAGTCGCCGAGAGCCTCAGGACAATATCTGCCCATAAAGATTGAGCCTGCGTGCTTGACTGAGTCAAGATAGTCAAAGGGGTTATCAAGGCAAAGCTCAAGATGCTCCGGAGCAATTTCGTTTGCAATTTCAATGCCTGCCATTATATTTTCTGCAACTATAATTTTGCCGTTATTGTCTATGGATGCTCTTGCAATTTCCTGTCTTTCAAGCATGGGAATCTGTCTTTCAAGTGCATCTGAAACCTTATTTGCCAATTCCATGCTGTCTGTTACAAGCACAGCGGAAGCGTTTTTGTCATGCTCAGCCTGAGAGAGGAGGTCAGCGGCAACAAAATCGGGGTTTGACTTGCCGTCAGCCAAAACTAAAATCTCACTGGGGCCTGCAATCATATCAATTGACACCATGCCGAAAACCTGACGCTTAGCTTCTGCAACAAAGGCATTGCCGGGGCCCACAATCTTATCAACCTTGGGCACTGTCTCGGTGCCGTAAGCAAGAGCTGCAACAGCCTGAGCACCACCGACTTTGAATATGCGGTCAACGCCTGCAATTTTTGCTGCAGCAAGTATAACGGGATTAACCTTGCCGTCTTTTGACGGGGGAGTAACAATGCAGATTTCCTTGCAGCCTGCAATTTTGGCGGGCACGCTGTCCATAAGCACTGTTGAGGGGTAAGCTGCAGTGCCGCCGGGCACATAAAGACCGACCTTTTCGATGGGAGTAATCTTCTGCCCTGTTACAACACCGTTCTTTTCGTTGATAATGAAGCTTGTTTTTACCTGCTTTTCATGGAAGTTTCTTATGTTCTCTTCTGCTGTGCGAAGTATTCTCAGAAACTCAGGCTCAACGGCAGTGAATGCCTCTTCGATTTCTTCATCGCTGACTTCAAGTGAAGTGAGCACTGCTTTGTCAAGCTTTTCGCAGTATTCAAAAAGTGCCTTATCTCCGTTTGTTTTAACATTTTCAATTATGCCTGTAACTATATCGCTGACATCAATAGTGTCTGCCATGCGTGAAAATATCTCGCTGTTTTCAACTTCACCGTATTTATATATCTTAATCATTGTTTTCCCTCACGAGCTTTCCGAGAGAAGCAGCAATTTCGCTGATTTTCTCCCCTTTGAATTTAAATGATGATTTATTTGCAATGAGCCTTGCTGAAATGGGAACAATTGTCTCAATGGGCTCAAGGTCATTTTCATATAAGGTTTTGCCTGTTTCAACTATATCAACTATAACATCCGAAAGACCTAAGATAGGAGCAATTTCAATTGAACCGTTAAGATGAATAATATCAATGTCACGGCATTTTTCGTTATAGAATTTCTGAGCTATGTTTGAAAACTTTGTGGCAACCCTGAGAGTCTGTGAGGTGTTGTCACGGAAGTCTTTTTTTGCAGCCACTGCCATGCGGCATTTGCCTATCTTAAGGTCCAGAAGCTCATATACATCGGGAGAGTACTCAAGCAAAATATCTTTGCCTGCAACTCCGATGTCAGCGGCACCTCTTTCAACGTAAATGGCAACATCTGAGGGCTTGACCCAGAAATATCTGACACCAACCTCTTCATTTTCAAAGATGAGCTTGCGGTTGGTTTCTTTTATAGACGGACATTCGTAGCCCGACTGTTCAAACATGGCATAAACCTTTTCGCCAAGTCTTCCCTTGGGAAGAGCAACATTAATATACTGCATCAGGCATCCTCCAATCCGTTTTTTGTGAGCTTAATCAGGCGTTTATATCTTATGCTGCTGTCAGGCTCGTTGAGCACCATAACACTCAGGCTGTCTTGTGAAAGCTCCTCAACTGCCTTTATAATCTCAGCTGAGGTGCAGCCTTCGTCTTTAATGAGGACTATGTCATAGTCATATTCATCGCTTTCTTTGCCGTGACGCTCAAGGGCATCAAGATAAACCGCAAAGCCTATTGCACCTGAAGACTTGCCCATTTTTTTCATCAGCTTGTCGTACTGACCGCCTGAGAGCACGCTGGTGGGTATGCCTGAAATATAACCCTTGAAAACAAGTCCGCTGTAATAGCTTGTATCATTGACAATAGAGAAATCTATTCTCAGCTTATCAGAAAGACCTAACTGCTCAGCTGAGGCACATATTGCGGCAAATTCGCTCAATGCCTTCTCCACTCTTTCATCAGTACCCTCAAAGGCACTGCAAAGCTCAGCACTGCTTTTATATGTAGCCATAAGCCTTGAGATTATATCATAAGCCTTCTGCGTGATGTTTCCTTTTTGGAAAATAGAAGTGATTTCATCAATGCTTTTATTCTGAATGCTTTCAAGAACTGTCTGTTTTACATTTTCACTGAGGTCACACTCTTTGATAAGAGCCGAAAGAAGACCTGCATGAGCAATGTCAACTATATAGTTTTCATCTATGCTTTCAAGGCTTTTAACAGCAAGATAGAGCACTTCGCAAATATCATAGATGCCGATGTCGCCTATACATTCAAGACCTGTCTGTGTGATTTCTTTAAATGAATGTGAGTCACTTGAGATGCGGTAGACATTTTCATTATAATAGAGCTTTTCAACGCTGCCCTTGACATCCTTTGCATTTTTTATAATTGAAAGTGTAACGTCGGGCTTGAGGGCAAGAAGTCTGCCGTTTGTGTCGGTGAAGGTGATAATGCCGTCACTTATGAGGAAGTCTTTGTTTCTGACATAGAGGTCATATTCCTCAAACTTGCTCATTTTAAAGCGGCTATAGCCGAATTTTCTGTAAAGTGAGCGAAGACTGTAAACAGCCTTTTCGTCATTTTTTAATATGTTTTCGTTAAGCATAATGATTATCCCTTCTTATCCAATTTGTTAATAGCTGTCTTATAGCCGCCGCTGCCGTAATTGACACACTTGCCCACACGGCAGATAGTGGCGGTGCTTGCGCCTGTGAGCTTATTGATTTCGATGTAGCTTTTGCCTTCGCAGAGCAGCTTTGCAACCTCTAATCGCTGTGCTATTGAGGTGAGCTCCTGAATAGTGCAGACATCGTCAAAAAAGCAGGCGCACTCTTCTTTATTTTCAAGTGAAAGTATAGCCTCAAAAAGTCTGTCTATAGCTTTGTTATCAAGTTTATTCATTGTTATTACGCTCCATTCGTTTTAACGTAGCAGTATTCTAACACATCAGCGTGCTAAAGTCAATGGCTTTTTCATATTATTTTAAGTTTTTTTGTACGCATTTGAGGGTGGCGAAAAGGTCAGTTTCTACCCGCCGCAAAAAAACATATTACAGTTTTGTAATAACCGGGGATTTATCACACAGATTTCACACAAGGGTGTTATATTGCCAATGGTAAAAATTACCAAGAAAGGATTTGAGAATATGAAAAAGCTGTTTACTTTATTATCTGCAATGACATTAATGGTGTGTATTTCACTTTGTTTCAGTGTGAGTGCACAGGAAGACGACTGGTATCTCGGTAGTGATCACGGTTGCAAAGAAGCAATAATTGATAATGTACGTTATCGTCTTATAAGTGATAAAAAATACGGCGAACATTATGTTGTTGTTGATTTTATTCATGATGAAAGCCTTGCTGAAACTACAACTAAAATCAATATTGTTGACGAAATAGAGGGGGTTGAGGTTTTGGGGATAAAAACCAACTATGATGACAGCCCTGATTTGCCGTCTCCTGCTTACACGAATAAATATCCGAGTGTAAAGAAAGTTGTTATTCCCGATAATGTTAAATATATCGGTTTTTATGCATTTAACTGTTTCCCGAGTATTGAAAAACTTTATCTCCCTGAAGATTTGATTAGTATGGGCGAGGGTGCTTTTATCGGTATGGAATCGCTTAAGAGCATTACCATTCCCTCGGGTATCCGTTCTATATACTGCAGAGCTTTTGAGGATTGCAAATCTTTGACCACGGTAGTTCTCGGTGAAAAAGTAGAATACATTTCCGAGAGAGCCTTTTGTCATTGTGAAAGCCTGACTACAATTAATTTGCCCGACTCATTAAAGGGTATTTATGATAATGCTTTCAGCGGTACTGCGCTTACCAAGGTTGTTATTCCTGAAAAAGCAAAATTAATGGAAGGTTCTTTTTCAAATTGCAAAGCTATCAAAAAAATAGTCTTCGAAAATACAGGCAGTGCCAAGGATGATTATGTTTCAATTGACTATAATTTCTGGGGCAGCTCTGCTGTGGAAGGCGTTTATATCAAAACTATTCCTACTAAAGGAATACTGATAGAGTTTTCAACATTAGACACAATGCCTCTGCTTAAAGATATATATTTTGCAGGCTCGGAAGAATTGTGGGATAAACTGACCCATGAACTGGACAGAGCCGAACTCGATGAAAGGGGCATAACTGTTCATTTCTACTACAGACACAGCCACAGCTTTAAGCAAAGCGGTAAGGTTACCTGCACAAAGGGCGGAACATATAAATACACTTGTGAGTGCGGTGATTCATATTCATATAAAGTTGCTAAAAATACTGATGGTCATAAGTTCGGTGCGTGGAAGGTAACGAGAAAGTCAACCTATACCGTAGCCGGTGAAAAGCAAAGAAAGTGCAGTCTCTGTGGCAAGGTTGAAAAGAAAGATATTGCAGTGATTAAATTACAGACTGTTCTTAATATCAGTTACGAAAGAACACTTAACAGCATAACTATTTCATGGAAACCGGTTGAAGGCGCAAACGGCTACAGAGTGTATTGGAAGGATTCACCTACGGGCAAATATCAAAAAATTGCTTCGTTGAAAAATAAGACAACATATACCTTCAAAGATCTTGACAAGTGTAGTAAGTACTATTTTAAAATTCAGCCCTATCACAAAGACAGCAAAGGAAATGTTGCTTTTGCCAATATAAGCCAGGTGTTCGGTGTGTTTACTATTGCAACAGCCCCTGCTAATCTGAAAGCAGTGTCAACAGAACCGGGTACAGTAAAGCTTACCTGGGAGTCAAGCGGTGATGACAGTCACTACTTTGTACATCACGGCACATCAAAACAAGAGGTTATAGAAGACGAGGAATTTCTGTTTATCCATGTCGGCAAAAAAGAAAGCTATACATTTAAAAAATTAGAAAGCGGTAAGACATATTACTTTAAAGTGAGCATTACTGATGAAACCGTTGACGGAGTGAAGGTAAGTAACATCGCAGAAGTAACAGTAAAATAAACATTAAACTTCAAAAGGCGGGCTTCGGCTCGCTTTTTTGATTCCAGTTCTATGCGTACCGAAAACTTTGTAGAAAAAAGTTGACAAGCTCGATTTATAGTGTTATAGTGTATCTACAATAAATTTACAGAGTAGATTTGTGCGCGCCACAGTGCCTTAAAGACGGGGAGTTGCTTTAAGGACGAAAAGCCTCAGGCTTGCGGTGCATAAATCGCATCCCGCTGTGATGAATAGTAATGTTACCTCTATTTTTCACCGTGTGGACAAATGGAGGTTTTATTATGCAAAAGAAAAACGAAGAGAAGCTCTTCACCCTCACTTGTCTTGCACTTCTGACTGCTATGCAGATTGTTATTGCAAGATTTTTAGCCATTCCCGTCACAGAAAGCATAAGGTTTTCTTTCTCGTTTATTCCCGTTGTTATTGCTGCAAGACGCTTCGGTGTTTTAGGCGGTGTGCTGGTCTACGGCTTGGGCGATTTCCTCGGTGCAATGATTTTCCCCACCACAGGTGCCTATTTTCCGGGCTTCACACTCACCTCGGCTATATCGGGTCTCATCTACGGCTTGTACCTTGCCAAAAAGGGCGGTGCAGTGCGCATAATTTTGAGCGTGCTCACTTCGCAGGTTTTGTGCACCCTTTTGATGAACAGCTATTGGGTGTCAACTCTTTACGGCAGTGATTTCGGTGCAGTGCTTCTTTCAAGGCTGCCTCAGAGTGCAGTTATGAGTGTGCTTCAGATTGTGTTTATGGTGCTGCTGCTTGAAAAAATATGCAATGTGATAAAATTTAATCGACAAAAATAACGGAATTTCTTACTTTCTTAAGGTTTTCTTACAAAACAGTTACTTTCATTGACAAGGCTTTTTTCCTCTTTTATACTGTCATTATGACAAGAGGAAAGGAGCTTTTTATTTATGAAACACAAAATTGTTGTCAGTGTGCTGATTGTCTTTATTTTAGGCTTTGCGGTGTCTTCACTGTTCAGTCAGCACAGCGATTATTATACAAAATACGAAGATATGAAATACGGCTTTATCCCTTACTATTCAACCATTGACAAAAAGTGCAGCGATAAAGACAGACAGACTGCTCAGAGCTTTGTTGACCTTGCAGGTGAAATAATGACTGATGTCAGCGGCAATGAATTAAAAAACGCAGGTGAGCTCAGCTTATATTCAGTGAAAAAAGCCGAGGTAAGCCGAGCCGAAGCAAAAATAAATCTTATCACTGCAGATTTTACATTTTCCAACGGCTATATGTGGGTGGAGTACACAAAAAAAGACTATGACAACAGTGAAAATTTAATCGAAGAAAAAGAAGCCCTGGCTTATTGGAAACTGAAAAAGCAAGACGGTATATGGAGCGTTGTAAAAATCAAAGAGGTTGCCTGCTGATGAAGCAGGCATTATTAATTTTTTGTTTTTTCTTAATTTTAGTCTATTTGTCTTGAAATCGGTCTTGCCTTATGATAATATATTAATAACTATATACATCTATGTTAGGGATGTAATTTTGTGTAATATCAAATGAAGTAAATATATGGGAGTGAATGTTTTATGAAATGCGGTTTTTGCGGTAATGAACTTGAACACGGTGCCGAAATCTGCCCGAATTGCGGTATGATTATTTCTCTCGGTGATGAAAACGACGGTGCAAACGACAAGGTTGTTGAGTCTGTTTATAATGTGTTCAAAAGCAAAGAGACAGCCGGTGGCGAAGAGCCCGAAAAGGCTCAGGAGCTGGAAGCTGACCCCACTGAAGAAAAGGTTGAGTTTATTGTTAGTCTGCCTGAGTTTGAGGAAACTGCCGAGCCTATCAAAGAGGAGAGCGCACCTGAGGTGAACGTGCCTGAGACAGTGCAGGACGAAGAAGCTGTTCCCACCGAGGAGCCTTCAGAGGAAATATCGGCAGAACCCGAAATTGACACATCTCTTCCTGAAATGGAAGAAGTGCCTTTGCCTGAAACACTTATGGGTGACAGAATTACAGGTGAAATTTACTCAAACAGTGCTGATGCTCCCACTCAGCAGGCAGACGAAGCTGAAGAGGCTGAGGAAGTAGCCGAAGTTACAGAAGCTGTAGAGGAAGAAGAAAAGCTTGAAATCAGAGTGCCTGAAAGTAACTATATCTATGCTGAATATGATGATTACGGCAAAACTGAAAGCGAAGAAATAAAGCAGGAAAAGTCAGAGAAAAACGAGCAGGCAAAAAAGAACCTCGATAAGATTGCTCCCACGGAGAAGAAAAAAACAAAAAAGAAAAAAAAGAAGGGCATTGACGGCATTAAAATTGAAGCTGTTCTCGGCGTGGCAATTGCTCTTATCGCTATACTTTTCGGCTGTGCTTATGCAGTTAAAAACGATATGATTCCCGTTTTGGGTGAGTTGTTTGACGATATCACCAAGACCACCGCAGATCAGACTGAAAGCACTGCTGAGGGTGAAGAAACCACAGAAGGTGAAGAAACAACCACTGAGGAGCTCACAACAGAGCCAACAACTACCGAGGCTGAGGAAACCACAACTGAGCCCGGCACAACCGAAGAAGAAACAACAACCGAAAAAGAGACTACTACAAAAGAGACAACTACAAAGGCTACAACAACAAAGCCGACTACTACAAAGCCGACTACCACCAAACCGACTACCACCAAACCGACTACTACAAAACCGACTACTACCAAGCCTACCACTACCAAACCGACTACAACTAAACCGACTACAACTAAACCGACTACTACAAGACCTACCACAAAGCCTTCAACAACAAAACCTGCCACAACCAAGCCTTCCACAACAAAGGATCTCTACGGTATTAACGATGTGACAGTTAAAAAGCCTGCAAGCTATCTTTCAAAGAGCTACACAGGTTATGTTACGGCAGAGGGCGTAATTCTCAGAAATGCTCCATCAGCAAAGGGCGAGAGAATACTCTTCCTTTCAAAGGGTGCCGATGTTAAGGTTCTTGCAAAAGAAAGCGGATTCTGCTATGTCAAGAGTAACCGTTACGGTGTTTACGGTTGGGTCAGTGCAAGCTATATTGCTGACGAAAGACCTCAGGCAGATGCAGTTACCGTTAAGGGTACTGTGGCACCTGACAAGAAGTATGACACAGTTGTGACAAAATACACTGTCAACGGTCTCAATATCAGAAAAGGCCCCGGCACAAATTATGACGTTATCGGACTTATTCCAATCAGCTATCCCGTAAAGGTTATCGGTTATAAGTCAGGTGTTTCAGGTTGGGTCTATGTTCAGGATACAACCTACGGCTACACAGGCTGGGTATCAAGCGCATATATTAAATAAAAATCAGCAGGGAAAAATAGGAGGAAATATATTATGATGACATTAACCACCCGTTGGGCAGAGGAGGCTATGTGCGATATGCCCCTCAAAGAATATCCGAGACCTCAGATGGTCAGAGACAATTGGGTCTGCCTTAACGGTATTTATGATTTTGCAATAACAGATGACGATGTGAAATGGTGCGAAGAATATAAGGAAGAAATCCGTGTACCTTTTGCAGTTGAAAGCTGTCTTTCAGGTGTTTGCAAAAGAGTTGACGATGATGAGCTTCTGTGGTACAGAAAGAAGATAACTCTGCCCGAAAGCTTCAAGGGCAAGAGAACACTGCTTCACTTTGGCGCTGTTGACTGGGAATGCAAGGTGTTTATCAACAAAAAGGAAGTCGGCGGTCATTTAGGCGGATACTGTCCCTTCACTATCGATATAACAGATGCACTCACCGATGGCGAAAACGAGCTTGTTGTCAGAGTTTATGACCCCACTGATGAGGGCTGGCAAAACAGAGGTAAGCAGGCAAGTGAGTCTCACGGCTTCTGGTATACCTCCACCTCAGGCATATGGCAGACAGTGTGGATGGAAGCAGTGAGCGAAAACTATATTGCTTCATATAAAGCTACCCCCGATATTGATAAGGGCGTTATTGCAATTAAGACAGATGTCATCGGTGAAGGCTCACTTAAAATCAAGATTTATGACGGTGAGACCCTTGTAAACGAAAAAGCGATTTCCTGCGATGAGGCTGTTGCAGTACCCGATATGAAGCTGTGGAGCCCGGAAAATCCCTTCCTTTATGATTTTGTGCTTGAGATGACAAAAGACGGTGAAGTAACCGACAGCATCAAGGGCTATTTCGGCATGAGAAAATACAGTATTGGTGAGTATGAGGGCTATAACAGACTCTTCCTCAATAACGAGCCTTATTTCCAGAGAGGTCTGCTTGATCAGGGCTATTGGTCAGACGGTGGCATGACACCACCCACTGACGAAGCTATGATTTATGATATTGAAAAGATGAAGGACTTAGGCTTCAATATGCTTCGCAAGCACATTAAGGTTGAGCCTGCCAGATGGTATTATCACTGCGACAGACTCGGTATGCTTGTATGGCAGGATATGGTCAGCGGCGGCAAGGCACTTAACCTTTTCCATGCAGGTGTTCTTCCTAATATTCACGGCGTACTTAACCCAATTGTCAACCTTTCAAAGAAAGACAATGCTTACAAAACTTTCAACAGAGATAAGATTGAATGGCGTCTTCAGTTTGAAGAAGAGCTCTTTGAAATGATCGATTGCCTTTATAACTACACATCAATCTGCTGTTGGGTACCCTTCAACGAAGGCTGGGGACAGTTTGATGCAAAACGTATCGGTGATGCAATTAAAGAAAAAGATCCCTCACGCTTTGTTGACCACGCAAGTGGTTGGTACGACCAGAAGGGCTGCGATTTCAGAAGTATGCACAAATATATCCTTCCCGTTATTCTTCCTAAATATGACGGCAGACCCCTTGTTCTCAGTGAATACGGCGGCTACAGCCAGAAGATAAAGGGTCATGTCTGGAACTGGGAAAAGAGCTTCGGCTATCAGATGTATTCAAGCAAGGAAGCACTGACCAAGGCATATAAAAATCTCCATGAAAAGCAGATTATCCCCAATATCAAAAAGGGTCTGAGCGCAACTGTTTACACTCAGGTCAGCGATGTTGAGTTTGAAGTTAACGGCATACTTTCCTATGACCGTGAGCTTGTTAAAATCGACGAGGATACCCTCAGAGAGCTTAACGCAAAAATGGCATATTAAAAAACAAAGGGTGTGGATAGCTTCTGCACCCTTTAAATTAAAAGAGGTGGAAATATGGCAGACAAAGGCTATACAAAACTTAAGCTGCTTTATGTCAAAGATTTTCTTGAAAAAAACAGTGATGAGGAGCACCCTGTCAGTGTGGAGGAAATAAGTGAAATGCTGCTGTCAAAGGGCATTGAGTGCGAAAGAAAGTCCATTTACTCCGATGTTAAAACCCTCAAGGAGTGCGGTATGGATATTCTTTCTGTCAGACAGCCTAAGTCAGGCTACTGCGTTTGCAGCAGAGATTTCGAGCTTCCTGAGCTGAGACTTTTAATAGATGCTGTTCAGGCAGCTAATTTTATCACACCCAAAAAGACAAAGGAGCTTATAAAAAAAATAGGTACCCTTTGCTCGGTTTCACAGGCAAAGATGCTTGAAAAGCAGGTGTATATCGAAAAACGCCACAAATGCTCAAATGAAGAAATATATTATAACATTGATATAATAAACAGAGCCATTCAGTCAGGCAAAAGAATAAGCTTTATTTATCAGAAAAGACAGCTTGACACTGCCGAAAACAAAGTGGTTACAGAGGAAAAGGAGTTTTCTGTCAGCCCCTATGCTATGATATGGAGCAATGACCACTATTATCTTATAGCAAACAATCAGAAGTATAACAACCTTATGCACACAAGAATTGACCGAATGAAGAAGGTTGAGATACTTGATGAAAGAGCCAGAAAATTCAGTGAGGTTTCACCATATAAGAGCTATTTTGACTCTGCCGATTACTCAGGCAAGATATTTAATATGTTCAGCGGTGACACACAGACTCTTGAAATGCTGTGTGACAACTCAATGCTTGAAGAAATGGTTGACCGTTTCGGCAGCACTGCACTGATAAGAACGGGCGAAGACGAAACTAAATTTCTGCTGACAACCAAGTGTGTTGTCAGTGAGGGACTTGTTTCATGGATAATGCAGTTCGGCGGCAGAATTGAAGTGCTTGAGCCGGCTTCCCTTCGTGAGCAGGTGAAGACGAGAGCCGAGGAAATAGCAGGAAAGTATAAATAAATGCAGAATGCAGAATTGCGGTCGCAGATCTACCGATGACCAACAGACAGATTATTCCCGCAGAGCTGAAGCTCAGAAACTTATAGTTTTATCAATCTTAAATAAACGGCAGGTCACTACTTTTTTTCGGTAGTGACCTGCTGATATTTTGCCTTCCCCTTTCAAAGGGAAAGGTGGCACGCAGTGACGGATGAGGTTAAAAATCAAGAGAGTCGGTAACAAAAAACCAACTCTCTCTGCGGATATAAACTTACTTATTTGTAGGCAGAAAACCTGCAACCACAATTCTGCATTTTATTCAACTTTCTCCTTCGACCGGAAGTTATACCCATGGTCTTCTAACTTTTTCATGTTACGAAGAATATATCCTGCACCCTTTGCAGCACAGTGCTCAGGGTCAGCGGCACGGATGACCTTTATGCCAAGACGCTCTGTCAGCTCAGTGTCAAGACCGGGCAGCTTTGCAACACCGCCTGTCAGCAGTATGCCTTCGGTGCAGATATCGGAATAAAGCTCAGGCGGCACTTCTTCGAGTACGGAAACAATGCCGTGAAATATCTCATTCACATGCTCCTTGAGTATATCATAAAGCTCAGCTGTGCTTATTTCAAAGGTTTTGGGCATGCCTGTTATGTGATCCTTACCTACGGCGAACATCTCGATTTCCTCTGCTCTTTTATGAGCACAGCCAACTGTGTGCTTTATCCGCCTTGCAGTCTGAGCGCCTATGTCGATTTCTTTTTCACGCTTGATATATTGGGTTATTGCCTCATCCATAGCGTTCCCGCCGGTGCGCAGCGAAACATTATATGCCACGGTACCCATGGTGATAACAGCAATATCGGCAGTGCCTGCACCAATGTCAATAACCATCACTCCGTGAGGGTAATCAATATCAAGACCTGCGCCAAGAGCTGAAATAACAGGCTCGTCTACAACGCAGACCTTACCTGCGCCGCTTGTGCACGCCGCCTCGGTGATTGCCTTCTTTTCAAGGGCAGTTACACCGCTTGGGGCACTTATGACTATATTGGGGCGGAAAACTCTGTTTTTGCATATCTTATCAATAAAGTGGGAGAGTATCTCGGCAGTAACGGTGAAATCCGAAATAACACCGTCAGTTATAGGTCTTTTCAGCGTAAGAGAGTCAGGTGTCTTGTCAAACATTTCACCTGCTGCATTGCCCACGGCAATAACCTCATCGTCATAGGCATCATAGCATATTGCCGTGCTCTCGCATAAAACAATGCCCTTTCCTTCAACAAAGACGGTTATACTGTCGGTACCAAGGTCTATTCCTATGTTGATTCCGGGCATTTCTTTCACATCCTTTTTCTTTAGTTACAACATTTAATTTTACTTGTTTTTCTTTTCTTTGTCAATAGTAAAAATGTGCCGTGAAATATGAGACAAAAACAGAAAATCAGTTGAAGACAAATTAACGGTTTTTTAACAAATATCAGACGATTGTATTGTATACTAAAAAAGTATGGTTCAATATAAATTGAATTTTGACAAAATTTTACACAGAGAGGTCGGATTTTAATGAAAAAGACAGTCTTTTTAACAGGTTCCACAGGAACAATGGGCTTTCAGGCTTTCAAGGAGCTCTATGCAAGAAGAAACAGCTATGACATCGTTCTTCTTAACCGTGACAGCAAGAAAGCAAGAGAAAAGTTCGCTCCCTACATGAACGACAAGAGCGTTAAAATTGTTTGGGGTGACCTTACAAACTATGAGGATGTTCTCGAAGCAGTAAACGGTGCTGACTATGTTCTCCACGTTGGCGGTATGGTTTCACCTGCAGCAGACTATTTCCCCAAGAAAACTCTTTACACAAATGTTACAGCTATGGAAAACATTGTTAAGGCTGTTAAGGCTCAGAAAGATCCCGACGCAGTTAAAGTTGTTTACATAGGCACTGTTGCCCAGACAGGTGACAGAAATGCTCCCACACACTGGGGCAGAACAGGTGACCCCATCCAGATCAGCGTTTATGACCACTATGCTATCAGCAAGACAAAGGCTGAGGCTGTTCTTGCTGACTCAGGTCTTAAGTATTGGGTATCACTTCGTCAGACAGGTATTCTTTATCCCGCAATTCTCAAGAACATGGAACCCATTATGTTCCACGTACCCATCAACGGTGTGCTTGAATGGGCAACAGTTGAGGACTCAGGTCGTCTTTGCGCTAAGGTTTGTAATGAGCTTGTTCCTGAGGAATTCTGGAGAAGATTCTATAACATCAGCTCAGGTCCTGAATACAGAATCACAAACTATGAGTTTGAAGTTCTTCTTCTCAATGCTATCGGCATGAAGGGTGACGACGTGCCCAAGAAGCTCTTCAACCCCAACTGGTTCACTCTTCAAAACTTCCACGGTCAGTGGTACACCGACGCTGATGATCTTGAAAACTATCTCCACTTCAGAGAGAACCTTCCCATCAAGGAATACTTCAAGAGAATGGCAAATCAGGTTGAATTCTTCTATAAGCTGTCAGGCCTTGCACCTCTTGGCATAGTTAAGAAGCTTATGATGGAGCCCATTGCTAACACTCCGATGTACGGCACACAGGCTTGGATCAAGAACGGTATGAAGGACAGAATCACAGCTTACTACGGCTCACTTGAGAAGTATAATGCTATCCCCAAGACATGGGATGAGTTTGAAGTTATCGTTCCCGATAAGTATGAAATGAGCTATCTCGACCACGGTTATGATGAAACAAAGCCCTTCGACAGCCTCACAATTGCTGATATGAAGAAGGCTGCTGAATTCAGAGGCGGCGAATGTGTATCAAAGAAGCTCGGCAAGGATATGTACACACCCATTAAGTGGAAGTGTGCTTGCGGCCACGAATTCGAGATGTCACCCAACCTTGCTCTCAAGGGCGGTCACTGGTGCCCCGAATGTCTTCCCATGCCTTGGAAGTATGACGAAATTGCTAAGGTTAATCCCTTCTTCGCACAGGTTTGGTATTCACACCACGACAAGGACGAAAACAACGTTTACACAGATGACATTTACTACGGCTTCACAAAGGAATAATTCATATTAATTTGAATTATAAATTATGAATTTTTAATGGTGGGGGAATGAGTCCCGTAAGACTCTTCTCCCATCTTTTTTATGTTTATTTTTTCATATGCAACAATATTGTTCAGTTTTTTATCTTATAGAGTGAAAATGCTTTGAAAGGGTGAAAGATATGAAGAAAAAGAAAATTGTCATTTCTGTTTTATGCACTGTTTTGGTGGTGGGTACTGTTTTCTTTGGCGGCAAGGCCTTAGCCGCATACTATAAAGAAAAAGCTGAGACAACTCTATATGAGCTCAAAGACCCAATCAGTGTTATAAATGAGGAATATGTGCGTGCAGACATGATTATCGACTATGTTTATGATGTGTCTGACATAGAAAAAAACGCAGGCTTTTATGACTATGTTTTTGTCGCTGAGGTCAACGAGGTCAGGGGAGTGAGATACAGTGATGTCTGGCTGAGTGAAAGACTTTGGCTTCACAGTGAGCCGAGAACGGAATATGAAATCACCGTAAAACAAAATCTCAAGGGCAACCTTAAGACAGATGAGCCTATAACTCTTTTCAAGGGTGAGGGAGTTTATCTTCACCATAAGATGACCAATCTCTATCAGGGAGATATGCTTCCCGAAGAAGGTCACTGCTATTTGTTCCTTGCTGCTGCAAATGAGCAGGGCGAGCTTTATACTCACGGAAATTACGGCAATGAATATCTTTGTTCTATAGGTGAGCTCACGTCAAGTGAAAATGCGCTGGCAGTTATTGAAAGATATAACCGGGCAGTTGAAAATATGGATGAAAGTGTCCGTATAGGTGAGAGATATAAATGTAAATATGAGGCGCAGTAAAAAAAGAGGCAGAGACAAAAATCTCTGCCTTAACTGTTCTTATTCTCTTGTGAGCAAATGCTTTAAAAAAGAATATCGTCTTGTTTTTTTATCGTTGTCAACCATTGCGTTTATCTGACTTTGAGTGCCCACTAAAATGAGTCTTGATTTGGCTCGTGTAACGGCGGTGTAGAGAAGATTGCGATAGCTCAACTGAGGGATAACACTGCACACAGGCATTATAACAGCCTCAAATTCGCTGCCCTGACTTTTGTGCACCGTTACAGCATAAGCAAGCTCTAATTCAGGCACATTCTCAAAGGGATAAAGGGCAATTCTGCCGTCAAAATCTATTTTCATAAATGAAGCGTTGTGGTTTATGGCAATTATTCTGCCTATGTCACCGTTGAAAATTCCGCTTGAAACCTCTTTACCCTTAGTCCAGATAATGTCATAGTTATTCTTTATCTGCATTACCTTGTCGCCTTCTCTGAAAATCTTCACCTGACGCACAAGCTCCTCTTTATCCTTATCGGGAGGATTAAGTATTCTCTGCAGCTCTGCGTTAAGGCTGACAGTGCCCGTAACGCCCTTTCTTGATGGGCAGATTATCTGTATATGTGTCATAGGGTCATAACCGTAGGCCTTGGGCAAACGCTTGCTGTAAAGCTCGCAGATCGTTTCTGCGGCAGAGTACACATCACCTCTGTGCATAAAGAAGAAATCTTTATCGTTACGGCTTAAATCGGGATAATCACCTTTGACGATGCTATGGGCATTAGTGACTATGAGACTTTCAAGAGCCTGACGGAAAACCTGAGTCAGGCACACAGTGGGCAGCAGCTCAGACTCAATAATATCGTGAAGCACGTTGCCTGCACCGACGGGCGGCAGCTGGTCAGAGTCGCCGACCATAACGAGTCTGCAGCCGAGAGGCAGTGCATTGAGCAAAGCGGCAAAAAGGTGAGTGTCAACCATTGACAGCTCGTCAACTATAACTGCATCAGCCTCAAGGGGATTTTCAATATTCCTTGCAAAAATCTGTCTGTCGCCTTCGCCCCATTCGGATTCAAGCAGACGGTGTATTGTTTTAGCCTGTCTTCCCGTAACCTCACTCATTCTCATAGCGGCTCTGCCGGTGGGCGCAGCAAGCAGCACTCTCAGCTTTTTCTTTTCAAAGAGCTCAAGAATACCGTTAAGGGTTGTTGTTTTTCCCGTACCCGGACCGCCTGTGAGCACCAAAAGACCTTTTGTCACGGCAGTTTTAATTGCTTGCTTTTGTTTTTCTTCAAACTTTATGCCCTTTTGTTCTTCAATTTTTTCTATATCCTTGTCGAGAGTGCGACCCTCTGCAGGAGGAAAGCGAAGCATTACCTTTATTCTGTCTGCAATGCTTTTTTCGTCATAATATTCATAGGGTAAAAACAGATAGCTTTTGTCGTCAAGGAAGTCCTCTATAATTTCTTTATCTTCAATAAGGTCATCAATAACTGTCTGCACATCATCGTGGTCTATGCCTAAAAGCTCCATTGCAGGCATAATGATTTTACCTCTGGGCAGGCAGGTGTGACCGTTTCTCAGGTTATGTCTGAGAATATGCAATATACCTGCTCTCTGACGGAAGATAGACTTCACTTCACCGGGGAAAGAGGCTGCAATTTCATCTGCACGCTCAAAGCGCATACCGATTTTATCTGTGCAGAGAATATATGGGTTTTCTGTTATCCTTTCAGGTGCTGCGGTGCCGTATGCCTTATATGCACTAAGGCACTCACTTGAATTCATGCCCACACGCTCAAGGGCAATGATAACCTCTCTGACAGCAAACTGGCTGCGGAATTTTTCTGACATTTCCATAGCCTTATCCATTGAAATGCCCTTAATTTCAGCAAGCTCGTGAGGATGATTTTCAAGCACATCAAAGGTGTTTTCACCGAAACGCTCAACTATCTTTTGTGCCATTTTGGGTCCTATGCCCTTAACGGTGCCGCTTGAGAGATAACGAAGCATATCGCCTGCACTTTTCGGCATAGAGCGTTCACAGGCTTCGGCTTTAAACTGAGTGCCGAAAGAAGGGTGCTTAGTCCACTGCCCCTTCACCTTCAGCTTTTCACCAACACAGCATGAGGGCATTATGCCCACAACGGTCACAAGGCTGCCTTCATAGCTCAGGTCAATAACACTGTAACCGTTTTCAGGGTTGGTGTAGACAATATTTTCTATTGTGCCTTCAATAAAAATTTCGCCGTTCATTGTTTCATCCTTTTAATTTGTTTCCTTTAATTATACTACAAACACACAGTGGTTTTCAATCATTATTTTTATATATTTCATTTAAATGGGTCAGCTCATCTTCACTTATAAAATGTACCCTGCCGATGCCGCTGATTATTTCTCTGCAGTGCCTTTTGGTGTAAGGGGAAATCCCATTATCCGCAACATAAACATTTCTGCTGCCGTAAGCCATATATTTTGATAAACAGCAGGCAGTGTAAACCTTGTCTGCAAGCAGTGCCTCATCTTCATCGCAGTATATAACTGTATAAACGCCCTTGCAGCTTTTTTTGCAAAGCAAAACAGTGTAAAGACAGCTGAGCACAGAAAAAATTCCGATAATGACAAAAATAAGACAAAATCCGTGAAAAAGAGACTGTATCATAAATTCACCTCAATATATTTTACGCAAAACATAAAAAACAGTGACTCATATTAAATGCACTTCGGGAATATACATTTGATGTAAAACAGCAACAAGGAGATGTATATTAATGGATTTTAAACCTGAAAAGAAAAAACTGACACTGTCACAGCTGTTTATGTCACTGACCTCTCAGCAAAATGTGACAGCTGAAATCAGCCTGCCTGACTATTGCAGTGATATAAAGCGCATACTCAAATGCATAATTACACCCTCAGTGACATCTGTCAGCTCCATGGGTGAAAACATCACAGCAAATGTTACGGCAGATATAAGGCTCATATATGTGGGGGAAAAGGATAAAATTGACTGCTATGAAACTCAGAAGGAATTAGCCTTTACCTCTAAATGCAAGGCACTGCCTGCAGAGGCCATAATAAGTCCCAAGGCAAAAACAAATTATGTTAATTGCCGTGCAACAAGTCAGCGCAGAATAAGTGTAGAGGGCAATGTGGCAGTGAGCTTTGACATTTTCACTGCTGCTGAAAAAGAAGTGCTCACCTCCTGCAGCGGTAAGGGAGTTGAAACAAAAAAAGAAATAATATCCTATGAAAGACTTATATGCCAGAGAGAAAAGGTTTTCGACATGGGCGAAACCCTTCAGGTACCCTCGGATAAAGGCGCTGTCGGAAAAATTATCAGAACAGGCGCATATGCGGTGCTTGATTCCAAAAAGGCAGTCAGTGATAAGCTGCTTATAAAGGGACAGCTTTGCACTCAGGTGCTTTATTGCGTTGAGGGTGAAGAGGGCAGAGTATCACTGCTTAATCACTCAATGCCCATAAGTCAGATAATAGACCTGCCGGGCATTGACGAAAACACAAGCTGCAGTGTCCGGCTTAATGTCAGATGCCTCAGTGTGCAAAGAAAATCAGACTCAGCCTCAAACGGCTCACTGCTTGAAATCGGTGCCAAGGTAGCCGCTTTTTGCAAATGCACGGCTAAAGAGCAGGTCTGCACTGTTGAGGATTGCTACAGTACCTCTCATGAAATTGAAACGGAGTATGCCTTAGAGGAGTTTTTGAGTCCCATAGAAAGCGTGAACCGACAAAAAACAGTCAAGCATACACTTGATTTTTCTTCTTTGGATATTGCAAATATAACCGATATATGGTGCAGTGATGCCCTTTGCTCTATGAAAGGCAGAGGCGACACGGCAAAGGGTGAGTGCTCTCTGACTGTTTCTATGCTCTATCTTGACAGCAAGGGTGTTCCCGGTTACGGTGAAAAGAATGTGGACTTCAATTTTGAGACTAAGCTCCCTGAAAAAAGTGAGCAGCTGCTTTGCAATATGCACTGTCAGGTTAGAAGTGTTGACAGCACACTGACAGCCAAGGATAAGGTTGAAGTGAAAATTGAAAACGGCATTTTCGCCGAAATATATTCATGCCTCAATAAGAAAATACTCAGGTCTATTGAGGTTAAAGCTGAAAAAGAAAACAAGGACACAGCGCCCTTGACGGTTTATTTCCCATCAAAGGGTGAAAAGCTGTGGGATATAGCAAGGCGCTACAGTACCACTGCCGAAGAAATAAGAAAAGAAAACTCCATTGAGGGGGACACTGCCGAAAGTGAGGATATGCTCCTTATTCCTGCAGGGTGATGAAATAAAAAAACGGGCACGGTTTTTCCGTGTCCGAAGGTTTAAAGATAAATAATAAGCAAAATCAGAGCTGTAAGCTGCAGCAATATAATTGCAGGCAGACCCAACATAAAGCGCTTATGCAGTGTTTTATGGCGTATAAGGCGCATGGTGATATATTCTGCTAAAGCACCGCCGAGAAAGGCTAAAATAAAAAGAGTAGCTTCGCTTATTCTGAAAGCACCTTTTTTCGCCTTTTTCTTATCCGCTGCGGTTACAGCTGCCGTAACAAGTGAAATGACAGCAAAGTAAATTATCGGCAAATATTGCAGCTTCATCACTTTCGCTCTAAGGGCAAGAGGTCACTTTCTGTCATAATAACAGTTGTTCCCGCAGCTCTTTCACGGGCATAGTTTTTTGCCACGCTGAAAATTGAATTGCAATGAGGGCACACAGCTATGCTGACATCCTTGTCTTCTTTTGCAATTTTGGCAACCATAGAGGTGTCAACCACTGTGAAAAGACGCATGCCTGCAGTTTTATCGCACTTGGGGCAGATAACAGGGTTTGAAATGCCGTCATCATTTGTATGAGCTTTATTTATTGTGCTTATAGCCATAACTTATTACTCCTTAAATATACTGATTATATTTTAGTGCCTTTTATCTTTTATGTCAAGAGTCAAAGGCAAAAAGGCGGTGGTTAAAATTAAACGGATTATTGCAGTGCTTTTATGCGCTTTTATATTATTCTGTTTCAGCGGCTGCCATGTGCTCACAAGTGACGACAGCGAAAATCTTGAGTTTCACGAAAATGCCGCCTATGACAGTGAGATGATTGATGAAGATGATGACTCTTTTATTTTCACATGGCTGAGCTATATGGAAATAGCAGTGACAGACAGCCTTAAGTTGCAGCAAGACTATGCTTCATATATCGGCACAATCTTTGCCTCAATGTCAGAAATAGGTGTTACAGACTGCTTTGTTCAGGTCAGACCCTTTGCCGATGCACTTTATAAGTCAGAGATTTTTCCAGTCAGCACCTATGCAGAAAAAGCAGATTTCGATGTGCTCGGAACCGTTACGGCTAAGGCAAAGGAATATAATATAGCCGTTCACGCATGGATAAATCCCTATAGGCTGTCAGGGGACACCGCCTGCTTTTCAGCCTATGATATAGACGATGATGACCTTATTGTCACCCCCTCAGGCACATATTTCAGCCCTGCCTCACTTAAGGTGCAAAGGCTTATTCTCGACGGCGCAAGGGAGCTTATGGAAAACTATGATATAAAAGGCATACACATTGACGATTATTTTTATCCGCCCGATATGAACTCTGCCGACGAAAAGCAGTTTGAGCTTTATAAAGATGGTGGTGGAAGGCTCAGCCTTTCTCAGTGGAGGCGTGAGAATGTGAGCGCACTTCTTATGAGCCTTTATAACACAGTGAAGACCTTTGGTGAAGATAAGATTTTTTCCGTCAGCCCCTCAGGGGATAAAGACAAAAACACCAATCAGCTTTATGCCGATGTTAAGCTATGGTGCAGTGAAAAGGGATATTGCGATATAATATTGCCACAGCTTTATTTCGGCTTTGATAATGAAAGTCTGCCCTTTGAGGAAACTCTTTCTGTGTGGGCAGAAATGACAGACAGCGAAAAAGTGACGTTAGTACCCGCACTGGCACTTTATAAAGTGGGCAAAGAGGATATATATGCAGGCACCGGAAAAAATGAATGGCAAAAAAGCTCTGACATGATAAAAAGACAGATTGAGGCACTGCAAAAGAAAAACATAAATTCATTCGGTCTTTACAGTGCATCATATATAAACTTTTCTGAAACTTTTTTATCTCAGGAGTTAAATAATATTAAAAGTGTGATATAATAATATTTAATTATGATTTTGCAAAAACAAAGGACTTTAATATGAACACGAAAACAAGAAATCTCATAATAGGAATAATGCTGTTTGTCCTGACCTGTGTTGCAGGACTTACTTTCATGCACTTTGCCATGAGACAGCAGATTGAGGATGTTTTTGAGGGCTCGGATATTACTCAGAGCGCCGATGAAGCACTGCTTGGCATGGGCAAGGAAAAAGCCCCCGATGCTAAAAATGCACTGTGGCTTTATGAAAAAAGCGATGTTTCATTTGATAATAAAGAAAAGCTCAGCGCCACCGCAGATAAAATTGACAAGGAAGTTTTTACATATGTCTTTTTATCTTTTGAAAAGCTCCTTGACCCCGAGGGGAAAATAACCGGCAGTGAAGAAGAAAAGCTCAGGGCAGCCTCCGCTGTTTTAAAAGAGAAAGGCTTTAAGGTTTACCTTAGTGTACCTGTGAGCTGTCACATAAGTGCAGTGAGTGAAATAATGAAATATACCGACGGAATGCTCATAGATGCCGAAGGTCTCACGGTGGACAAGCTGAATAATGAGCTGCTTAAAATCAAAGCCATATGCACCACCGATATAAAATATAAGGTTTTTGCTAAAATCAGCATTGACACCGACACAGTGAAATTCAATAAAAAAAGCGTTGACGGTCTTTATTTTGACATCAGCCCAGAGACAGATACAGAAAAGCTCACATATTGGGATAAGGTTCTGGATGTAACAAAAACAAAGATGATCTGCAGCTTTGACCTTCAGGGCATAATGAATAAAAAAGAAAGTCCCGATGCAGCCGTTAAAAGCGTATATTCCATAAGAGGATTAAAGTCCGTTTTTATAAGAAGCTTTTCTTCTTATAAAGCTGTGACCAAAAACTATCAGGGCAGCTTTTCAGCTGTTTGTGAATATATAACCGATGGCATAGTGCCTGAGCTTGCTTTTCGTCAGGTGGGCATATCGGGCTATAACGGCGAAACTGTCTTTTCAGGTGATTTCACAAAAGAGATTGAAGTTTACGGCTCCAACCTTTTCCCGGTTTATATTGACGGTGAAAAGCTGTCTTTAGGTGAAACGGGCAGCAAAAAAATCACTCTTTCTCTTGATGAAGAAAAAAAGAGCTACTCTATAAAGCAGTGCAGTGAAGAAAGAGAATATAAGGTGGAATATCTTTTTACAGGGGAGCTTATTGACTCCGTGTCACCCTCTGTTTCGGTTTTTGCTTCACCGGGAGAAAAGCTGAGAGTTATTGCCGTTGCCTATTCCAAGGCAGAGGTAACTGTTAAAATGGGTGCCAAAAGATATACGGCAAAGCCTGCAACTAAAGATAAGGCTTGCTACACGGCATTTATTGCAAATATAAAAATGCCCTCCTCAGCTGAGGAAATAGAGTCATTGGGTCAGATGAAAATAATAGCCACCTATAACGGCACTACAGTTCAGGCTGACGGAGCCGTCATTATCCCTGCAGGCAGCGAAGCACAAGGTATCACGCAGCAAAGCACAACCCATGCCTTTATAGGCAACTATGTGCCTGATCTGCCTGAGGATGCCTTTGAGCTGACAACTGCTGCACCGACTCTGCCGCAGACTCAGATTACCACATCACCGAATATCACTCAGCCCACATATAATTCCTACACGGGCAATCAGATGTGCGTTGTCACAGAGCCCTATGCAGACACATGGCCTTTAATTGACGGTGATGACACCTATGTTCCACACTATACACCGCTGCCCTATGGCACTGTGGACTATATAACGGGTGAAAGCGAAGCCTATAACGAGGATGACGGCGAGCAGGTTTATTTCTATGAGCTTGCCTCAGGCAGAAAGGTCAAACGAAGTGCAGTGGGGCTCATTGCAAAGCAGAATTACGGCTCTAACGCAATGAATGTGGTTTCCTGCACAGGCTCAGGCGGCACAATGACAATAAAGCTTAGCACTAACTGGCGTGTACCCTATGATTTTTACTATTCACCGCAGAACTACTATTCGGCTTATGGCAAGGTTTATAATGTAACATCATTTACTGCAAGCAGCATACAGTTTGTTTTTTATCATACTTCGGCAGTACAGGGCAGTATTGACGCATCACTCAGCGATGTTGTGTCATCGGCAGTGTTCACGCAGTCTCAGGGCACAGTGACGCTGACTATGCCTCTTCGTGCCACGGGCAGATACTACGGCTGCAGTGTGGAATATGACCAAAACGGCTATCTTACCATTACAGTGCATAATAAGCCTCAGACTCTTTCGGGCTCGGTGATACTCCTTGACCCCGGCCACGGCGGAAACGATCCGGGAGCCTTGGGCCTTTCAGGCGGAGTGCACGAGAGCAATGTGAACTATGCTCTCTCATATTACACTAAGCTTGCCCTTGAAAAAAGAGGTGCAACGGTTTATCTCACAAGAGGCGGTGACACAAGTGTTTCACTTGAGGAAAGAAAGGCAATGGCACGCTCACTGAAGCCTGATTTCTTTTTGTCAATTCACTGCAACGGCTCCACAGATAAAAGCAAGATAGGCACAGCGGTTTATTATTACAAGCCCTTTTCCTTTTCGCTGGCTCAGAATGTTTACACTAATCTGCTGTCTGTTTTCAGAAATAACCTTTATGCAGGTCAGAGCAGCCTTTATAGCAGCCTTGCCGATGGCACTGCTTACTATCCCTTCAGTGTCACAAGGCTTGAGGATTGCCCAAGCGTGCTTATTGAAACAGGCTTCGTGACAAATGACAATGAATGTATGAAGCTCATTGACTCAAACAATCAGCAGCTTTTAGCTGAAGCAATTGCCAAGGGTGTTGAGTCCGCTGTCAATGCATAAACAAAAGAGCTATAACTCCCGGTATGCCGAAAATGCCGCCAAGGGCAAGACTTATGTAATTGACGGCAATGGCAACACCGGTTATAGGTGTCAGTATATTCACGGCAAAAATTGCACCAATGCCTGAAAGGGCAGAGAGCAGAACACTTTTAATGAAATGCCCCGTTTTATATGAGACTGCAAAAACAGCAAGAGCAAGAACTGCTGCCGCAATAAAACAAAATGAAAGTGTGCTTGACATAAAAATCACCTTGGGATATAATTTGACTTAAAAAGTCTCTGTTTAATAATATAAGCTCATATCACAGATTATGATAAGGAGAATGTATAAATGAAAATTCTTAAACTCACACCGGCAATAAAGGATAATATCTGGGGCGGCACACGCCTTTCAAGAGAATTTGAAATGGTCTCGTTTGCTGACAGACAGGCTGAGGCTTGGGTGCTCTCATGCCACGGTGACGGCGAATGTATAATTGAAAACACTGAATTCAAGGGCAGAACCTTAAGTGATGTTTTAGCCAATGAGGGCAAAGGCTATCTTGGCACCAACTGCGAAAAATATGAGTTTTTCCCTTTGCTTATCAAGCTTATTGATGCCAACGATGACCTTTCAATTCAGGTGCACCCCGACGATGAATATGCAATGCGTGTCGAGGGTGAATACGGCAAGACAGAGGCATGGTACATAATAGACTGTGATGAAAACTCAGAGCTCATCTATGGCTTTAAAAAGGATATAACCAAAGAGGAATTCAGACGCAGCATTGAGGAAAACACTCTCTCGGAATATGTAAACAGAGTCAAGGTAAAAAAAGGCGATGTTTTCTTTATTGAGGCAGGTACCCTTCACGCTATCTGCAAGGGTATACTTTTAGCTGAGGTGCAGCAGAATTCCAACACAACCTACCGTGTTTACGACTATGGCAGACTGCAAAACGGCAAGCCCCGTGAGCTTCACGTTGAAAAGGCTATTGATGTCACTTCACTTAAGGCGGCAGATGCAGACGGCAAACCTATGGGTGAAACCGTGGATTACGGCACACACAGCGAAACAATGCTCGTTGACTGCAATCTTTTCACAATGAAGCGTCTTGATGTCAGAGAGAGCGCAAAAGTGATTGCAGACAGCACATCCTTTGTGTCACTTGTTGCTCTTGAGGGCAACGGAGTGGTAATGCATGACGACACCTGCATCACACTTTATAAGGGCGAGAGCCTTTTTGTACCGGCAGGCTTTGGCGAGGTGGAAATCCTCGGCAGTGTAACGGTGCTTGAGTCCAGAGCAAAATAATCTTCTTGACAAACAGTGCATATAGTGTTAATATAAAACTACAGAATATCTTCAGGGCGAGGTGCAATTCCTCACCGGCGGTTACAGCCCGCGAGCCAAGCGAAAGCTTAGTGCAGATTCGGTGAAATTCCGAAGCCGACGGTATAGTCCGGATGAAAGAAGACAAATGCTTTTATTAAGTGTTTTTGCCCTTGGTTTTTACCGAGGGCTTTTTCATTTCTCACCCTGAGAAAAGGAGAATTATTATGGATCAGAAAATTTTGAAATACCTTGTTAGAGTCTGCGTAATATCAATGCTCAGCGCAATTGCCTTCGTGCTTATGCTTTTAGAGTTCCCTGTTGCTCCCATTCCTGCGGCGGCACATCTTAAAATGGATCTGAGCGATATTCCTGCTCTTTTCGGTGCAATAGTTTACGGCCCTGTGGCAGGTGTAGTTATTGAGCTTATCAAAAACGCACTGGAGCTTCTTATCAAAGGCTTCGGCACACAGATGGGCTTTGGCAACCTGATGAATTTTATTGTAGGCTGTGCTTTCATCGTGCCCTTTTCACTTGTTTATCATTCATTTAAAAAGAAAGACAAGGAAACGAAGGGTATTGCCATAGGCAGTGTTGTGGGCTTTTTCAGCATTGTAATTATCGGTCTTGGTGCAAACTATGTTATAGCTCCGCTGTTTTTCAAGCACTTCCTTGGTGTGGTTATTGACGGTGCATCTCTCTGGGCAGCTGTGGGCACAGCAACAATTATAAATGCTGTCAAGGGCGTTATGCTCAGCATTGTCAGTGTGCCTATTATCAAGGGAATTGTTTCAAGACTTAAGATAAAAATCTGATAAAAATAATATTCAGCCGGTAGTAATTTTACTGCCGGTTTTTTCTTGGTCTGTTGACAATCTTTTTATAAAATGCTATCATTAAAGAAATAAAATTCCCAAGGAGGATATATTATGAAGGCATATAAATTCTGGTTCTGCACAGGCTCACAGGATCTTTACGGTGACGAGTGCCTGAGCCACGTTGCAGACCATTCCAAAATTATTGTTGAGGAGCTTAACAAGAGTGGCATACTTCCCTTTGAAGTAGTGTGGAAGCCCACCCTTATCACAAACGAGCTTATCAGAAAGACCTTTAATGAGGCTAATGTTGATGAGGAATGTGCAGGCGTTATCACATGGATGCACACCTTCTCACCTGCAAAGTCATGGATTTTAGGTCATCAGGAATATAAAAAGCCTCTGCTTCACCTTCACACACAGTTCAATGAAGAAATTCCCTATGACACAATAGATATGGATTTTATGAACGAAAATCAGTCAGCTCACGGTGACAGAGAGTATGCTCACATTCTTGCACGCATGGGAATTGAAAGAGAAACTGTTGTCGGCCACTGGTCAAACAATGCAGTGAAAGAAAGAATTGCTGCATGGATGAGAACTGCTGTTGGTATTGCAGAAAGCTCACATCTTCGTGTTATGCGTGTTGCCGACAATATGCGCAACGTTGCTGTAACAGAGGGTGACAAGGTTGAAGCTCAGCTCAAATTCGGCTGGGAAATCGATGCTTATCCCGTTAACGAAATTGCCGAGGCTGTTGAAGCTGTGTCACAGAGTGACATCAACGCTCTCACAGATGAATACTACGAGAAATACAATATCATCCTTGAGGGCAGGGACCCTGCCGAGTTCCGCAAGCATGTAGAAGTTCAGGCAGGTATCGAGCTTGGTTTCGAGCGTTTCCTCAAGGAAAAGAACTATCAGGCAATTGTAACTCACTTCGGTGACTTAGGTGCACTCAAACAGCTCCCCGGTCTTGCAATTCAGCGCCTTATGGAAAAGGGCTACGGTTTCGGTGCAGAGGGTGACTGGAAGGTTGCAGCTATGGTGCGCCTTATGAAGATTATGACCGAAGGCATGAAGGATGCCAAGGGTACCTCAATGCTCGAAGACTATACATATAATCTCGTTCCCGGAAAAGAGGGTATTTTGCAGGCTCATATGCTTGAAATCTGCCCCACAATTGCTGATGGTGCCATCGGCATCAAGTGCAAGCCTCTTTCAATGGGTGACAGAGAAGACCCTGCAAGACTTGTTTTCACAAGCAAAGAGGGTGAAGGTATTGCCTGCTCACTTATCGATTTAGGTCACCGCTTCCGTCTTATCATCAATGAGGTTGATTGCATAAAGACTGAAAAGGAAATGCCCTCACTGCCCACAGCCACAAACTTCTGGGTACCCAAGCCTGACTTCTACACAGGCTGCGAAGCATGGCTCACTGCAGGCGGTGCACACCACACAGCATTCAGCTATGACCTTACTTCAAAGCAGATGTGCGACTGGGCAGACGCTATGGGCATTGAAGCTGTTGTTATCGGCAAAAACACAAATATTGCTGACTTCAAGCGTGAGCTCAAGCTCAATGAGGTTTACTACTCAATAATGAAATAAGGTGGCAAAATGAAAGATATAATCACTTCAGGCAAAACTGCCCTAGGCATCGAATTAGGCTCAACAAGAGTCAAGGCAGTGCTTATTGACGAAAACTGCAAGAGCATTGCAAGCGGTGCCCACGATTGGGAAAACAAGCTGGAAAACGGCTATTGGACTTATTCGCTTGAGGATGTGCAGTTGGCAATCCGTTCCTGCTTCAAGGCTCTTAAGGCTGATATAAAAGAAAAATATGGCTGCGATTTCACCACAACAGGTGCTATCGGTGTGTCTGCAATGATGCACGGATATCTTGCTTTTGACAAAGACGGCAAGCTGCTGACACCTTTCAGAACATGGAGAAACACAACTACAGCCCGGGCGGCAGAGTACCTGACAGAGAAGCTCAGCTTCAATATTCCTCAGCGTTGGACCTGCGCTCACATTTATCAGGCTATTCTCGGCAAAGAAGATCACGTGAGTGAAATTGCCTATGTCACAACCCTTGCAGGCTATGTTCACTATATGCTCACAGGTGTCAATGCTGTTGGCGTGGGCGAGGCTTCGGGCATATTCCCCATTGACTCATCAACCAATGACTATGATGAAAAGATGTTAGCTGTTTATGACGGTCTGCTCAGAGAAAAAGGCTTTGACAAGAGCCTTCGCAGCATTGTGCCCAAGGTGCTGCTTGCAGGTGAAAACGCAGGCTGCCTCACTGAAAAGGGCATGAGATACCTTGACGAAGACGGTGAGTTTTCCGTTGGTGTACCCTTTGCACCTTGCGAAGGTGATGCAGGCACAGGCATGACAGCCACCAACAGCGTTAAAGAGAGAACGGGCAACATTTCAGCAGGCACATCAATTTTTGCCATGGTGGTGCTTGAAAAAAATCTCAGCAAGGTTTATCCCGAAATTGATATGGTAACAACTCCCACAGGCAAGCCCGTTGCCATGGTGCACTGCAACAACTGCACAAGCGACATAAACGCATGGGCAGGTCTTTTCGGTGAGTTTGCAAAGGTTTTGGGTGTTGAGGCAAGTAAGGGCAAAATTCTCGATATTATGTTTGAAAACGCAATGAAGGGTGACAGCGACTGCGGCGGTCTCATATCCTATAACTATTTTTCTGGTGAGCCGGTTACAGGCCTTTTTGAGGGCAGACCCCTCTTTGTCCGCACACCTGATGCCTCATTCACTCTGGGCAATTTTATGCGTACTCAGCTTTATTCAGCTCTTGCAGCACTTAAGGTTGGTCTTGACCTGCTGCTTAAAAACGAAAAGGCAGCTATTGACAAAATATACGGCCATGGCGGATTTTATATTTATCCCGGTGTTGGTCAGAAGATAACTGCGGCAGCTATTGACGCACCTGTTTCTCTTATGAAAACAGCAGGTGAGGGTGGCCCCTACGGCATGGCACTGCTTTCACTTTACAGCATTAAGGGTCAGGGCATGACACTTGAAGAATTCCTTGAAAAGAAGGCTTTTGCTGATGCTGAAACAGTGACAGAGTCTCCGGACAAAAATGATGTTGATGGCTTCAATGTTTTCCTCAGCAGATATGTTAAGGGACTTGAATGCGAAAAGGCAGCAGTTGAGTCAATTATGAATTAATGAAGCCCTGATTCATTTCATGACCCAACGGGTCAATTCATGCACAATGTGCAATTCATGGCGTGAGCCAATTCATGCCGTCAGGCAATTCATTAAAAAAAGAAAAACAATTTCATCCGTCTTGACTGTAAAAGGAATAAGGCGGATGTTTTTTCATCCTCGTCCGTCACTTTCCGAAGGAGGTATTGATTTGGGAAGTCAGTGTAGCTCAGATTTCCTTTTTTGAGATGAATTAAGTTTCTACTGTCCTCGCCGGACGGGCGTTACTTTTCACAGTTAAGCGAAAAGTAACCAAAGCGCCCTCTTTAGTGCCTGTAAGCCGAAAGTACAAAAAATTACCGCTTTGGATCGTAATAGTTTTTTATTCTTTACCATTTCTGCTCACCTTTTATAAAGAAACAAGTCAGTGCATATCGGTAATTTTTAGATTTCTGCTCTCTGCTTATTAAACGGGTCTTTTCCGAGCAGCTCTATTTAAAACGGGTTTTCTCAATGGATACCGCTACTTTCTGCTGTTTCCAAAGTCTGCTCTCTCTCTTTTTGTTGGTTCTTTTTCAAGCACTAGCTACTTCGACAGTCGTAGCCGCTATGAGATGTTTATTTTAGTGATTCGGGTGGGTTATTGATGACCTTCA
>JAFTLT010000052.1 GCA_017452785.1 Clostridia bacterium
CCATTTGCTCATCTCATAGAAAAGTAAAAGCAACACCTGCAGTTGGTGTCGCTTAGATGTGCCTTCAGGCACCGCTGGTATTGTTTACCCTTATAGGGTTATTATCCAAACCACGTCCTTTCGGGCGTGGTTGGTGATTTATTTAAGTGTTGAGCTTGAATTCACCATCATAGTGCTGTAAAGAATCAGTACATCCTGATTGCCGAACTCTGTAAACTGTGAAATCATGTCAGGCATGATATATCTTATGTCAATAAGAGTAACCTTGCTGTAACCGCTGAGAAGAAGGGGTACAAGACTGCTGCCGAAGGAGTCACGGAAAACTACAAGCTCCTTGCCTTCTTCACCCTTGGGGTTAGTGATTTCAAGAACTGAAACCGCACCTGAAAGATAAACATCATAGGGGTCAAGGCCTGTGTATTTTTCTTCGTTATAGACCTTTGTCTCACTGCCGTTTTCAAAATTCTTCACGGTGCAGGAGCTGAGCTCATTATTTGTCAGATATGTGAGTGTGTCCGGGTCTAAGGGCAGAGCCGACTGACCGTAATATACGCCGTAGAAATCGCCAAGTGACTTTTCTTCATAGTCTGTAACTGCGTCAAGACCCATCTGCTGTCTTATCTCATTTGCAACATCCACAATGCTTTCCTGCTTCCAATGAGTGTCTGTGGTGTAGTAGTCCTCAGCACTGAGCAGGTGCTTTATTTCAATCTCACTCATATATGACAGCTCATCACTCAGTAAATGGTAAAGCTCATCATAGTCCAGGTGAGGATAGCCGCCCTTTTCAGCAAGGAAATAGTTTTTATCAGGGACAATGCTGTAATAAACCTTGCAGTCAGTGCCTTTGAGATATTTATCATAGAGATAATCCATTCGTGAAGTGAAGTGCTCCACACTGCTCATATTTATTTTAGAGTCTATTTTGCTTGCAGAGCCGTCCTGAATATAAATTCCGCCGTTATCTTTTTGCTGATAGAAATTGAAAAGCACATTTGCTTTAAGTCTGCGAAGCTCGTCACGAAGAGGAAACTGGTCTGAAAGATATGAGACAAATTCCTTCATAAACTTGCCGTCCACAACTCTTTCCCATTTGATTTCGGGGAACTGTTGAAGCTTACGTCTTTCCCAAGTGGAAATTTCACCGTCATCTTTTGCAAAGAGCCAAATGGAAGCACCGCCTATGAGAATGCAGAAAACGAGTATAATTGATATAAGCTTTGCTTTTTTCATTTACGGCACCTCCTTAAAATCTGAAATATAAGAACGGGTTGAACGAGCCGTCAACTAGATAAGCTGTGCAGATGATAAGTATAACCGCAACGCTGACAGGCTCTAAAACTGTGCTTATCTTTGTGCCTTCAATTTTCTTGCCTATGTTTTTAACAAGGGGAGTAGCACCGATAAATGCCATAACAAGAAGCACTGCATAAGAGCGCAGATTGTAAAGAGTATCGGCAGTGTACAAGGGGAGCCCTGCTGCACCGAACATTATTTTTAAATCTGAGAATGCCATAGTAAATGTCTCGGCATTAAACAGCACAAAGGATATTATAACGATAAACACAACATAAAAATGCTGCAAGAATGAGGGAGCCTTTTCAAGATATTTTTTAAGGAAGAGCTTCTCTATAATGAGAAGCACACCGAAATAAAGACCCCAGCTCATAAATGTCCAGCCTGCGCCGTGCCAGAAGCCGGTGAGACACCAGACAACCATAATATTGAAAATCTGACGAAAGGGCTTTACTCTGTTGCCGCCAAGGGGAATGTAAACATAATCCCTGAACCATGATCCGAGGCTGATGTGCCATCTTCTCCAAAATTCTGTTATGCTCTTTGAAATGTAGGGGTAGTTGAAGTTTTCAAGAAAACGGAAACCAAGCATATTACCCATGCCTATTGCCATATCACTGTAAGCTGAGAAGTCGAAATAAATCTGTAGTGAAAATGATATTGCATATATCCAGCTGAAAAGCACCGATGGGTCACCGCTTTCACGGTAGGCAGTGCAAAGTGAGCCTAAGAGGTTGGCTATAAGCACCTTTTTGCCAAGACCGAAAACAAAGCGTCTGATGCCGAGGGCAACGTTTTCCATAGTGTGCTTTCGCGTGGATAAATCTTCGGCAACAGTTGTGTAGCGCACAATGGGACCTGCAATAAGCTGAGGGAAAAGCACAACATAGGTTGCAAGATTGATCCAGCTTTTTTGTGCAGGCGTGTCGCCTCTGTAAACATCAACAACATAGCTCAGTGCCTGGAAAGTGTAAAAGCTGATGCCTATGGGCAGAGCTAATTTTAATAAGGGTATATCTGCACCGGTAAGTCCGTTTGCAGTTGTAATGAAGAAATCGGCATACTTGAATATAGCAAGAAGCCCGAGGGGCACTGCCACTGACGAGGTCAGTATTGCTTTGCCCACCCGGGTACCGTGCTTATTCTCGACGAGCCGACCAGCCGCATAACAGAAAGTGATTGTGAAAAGCATAAGTATTGTGTATTTCGGTTCACCCCACCAATAAAAGAGAAGTGAGAAGAAAAGAAGCACAACATTTTTAGCTTTTCTCGGTGCTATAAGATAGCACAAAAGAGTTACGGGCAAAAATACATATAAAAACTCAATCGATGAAAAGACCATATTTTAGCCTCTTGTAAGTGTTTCGCCTGAAAGCTCGCCTACAGTCTGCTTGAATGCTTCAACCATACCGTCAGCAACGCCGGGAGCAAGCTCTGAACCAACCATGATAAGCATGATGATGTCGCCTGATGAAACAACACGGAGCTGATCAGCTTCAACGCAGATCCACTTTCTTGTGTTGATGCCGTTAAACATAGCGTTCTTGAGCTCTTCAATCTTAGCTGTGTCGCTTACTCTTGCAAGCACAAGTGAATAAGCCTGAGCACCGATCATTGATTCTGACCATGTAGCTTCCTTGAAGCCTTCTGTTGACTCAACACCAAGATAGGTTGAAGGAGCATATTCGTCTGCGAAGTCAACCTGCATTGCGGGGCCAACCATAAATTCAACGGGCTGAATTTCATAGAGCTTTGCTGTGAGGTCTTCAAGTGTGCCTTCGTAAGGTGTGATTTCGGACTGTTTTTCGCCGCCGCAAGCTGCGAATACACCAAGTACCACAACGAGAGCAGCAACAATTGCGATGATTTTTTTCATTTTAAAATCCTCCTGATTTAATATTGTGCCTTTTGCAGACACATGCTCGCTATTTATACCACAGCAATAATGCGAAAGTTAGAATAAACTATTAATTAGGGGTGAACACACTGCTTTTAAAGGTTACAGTTTTGTCATTAATAAGTGTATATTAAAAAAACTATGGTCAAATAGACAAAAAAACTTAACATTTTTCTATATATATGACAATTGACATGGAGCGGTAAATATTGTATAATATAACGGCATAGGTGAGCGAGCACTCACCAAACGAAAATTTTAATATCAGGAGATGTAATGATGGACACAAGATTCGCTATTTCAAATTACCCTGATGCTCAGGCTGTTACCGAAAAGCTTGATCATCTTATCAGCCTTCCCATGCACTCAATCAAACCCGATGTGCTTGCAAAGTATGAGGAAGAATACTTTGAGAAAAAATGTAAGAAGTCAAAGGCTATGATTTCCGAGGCTAAGCAGATTATCCCCGGCGGTGTTCAGCATAACCTTGCCTTCAACTATCCGTTCCCCCTTGTTTTCACAAAGGCAGAGGGCGCAAAGCTCTATGACATCGACGGCAACGAATATTATGACTTCCTTCAGGCAGGTGGTCCCACAGTTCTCGGCTCAAATCCCAAGGTTGTCCGTGATCAGGTTATTGACCTTCTTAACACATGTGGTCCCTCAACAGGTCTTTTCCACGAGTTTGAATATAAGCTTGCTAAGAAGATTTCAGACTCAGTTCCCACAGTAGATATGTTCCGTATGCTCGGTTCAGGTACTGAGGCTTGTATGGTAGCTTGCCGTGTTGCAAGACTTGCAACAAAGAAAAAGCATATCCTCAAAATGGGCGGCGCATATCACGGTTGGTCAGATCAGCTCGGTTACGGCATCCGTGTTCCCGGTTCAAAATTCACTCAGGCAAGCGGTGTTCCCATCCGTCTTATGAGAGATACACAGGAATTCTTCCCCAACGACCTTAACGATCTTGAAAAGAAGCTCAGAAGAAACCAGCTTAATGGTGGTACTGCTGCCGTATTCATCGAGCCTATCGGTCCCGAAAGCGGTACACGTCCCCTTGATTTTGAATTCAATAAGGGCGTTGAAAGACTTTGCCGCAAGTATGGTGCACTGCTTATCTTTGATGAGGTTGTTACAGGCTTCCGTATCGGTATGGCAGGTGCTCAGGGCTACTACGGCGTAGAACCTGACCTCACAATCTTCGGTAAGGTTATCGCAGGCGGTTATCCCGGTGCAGGCGGTATCGGCGGTAAGAGAGAATATATGAAGTATATGGGTGCAGGTCTTGATGCAAGTGGCATGAAGATCAAAAAGGCATTCTGCGGCGGTACTATGGCTGCTACTCCTATTTCATGTGTTGCAGGTTACTATACTCTTGAAGAAATCGATAAGCAGAACGCTTGCCAGAAGGCAGGTCAGATGGGTGACAGAATTACTGCAGGTCTTAACGCAATTATTGACAAATATAACCTTCCCTTCGTAGCATTCAATCAGGGTTCAGTTTGCCATATGGAAACAGTTGGTACAATGCACTTCGCAATTGACTGGAGCAAACCTTGGCAGATCCCCAATGTGCTTAAGGAAACAAGCAACCGTAAGGCTGAAATGACACATATGGGTGCTGCTTACATGGCAGAAGGTCTTGTAACTCTTGCAGGCTCACGTCTTTACACATCAGCAGCATACACAGAAGAAATGATCGACGATGCTCTTGTTCGTTTTGAAAGGGTATTCTCAAACATCGCTGTTGTTGAATAAGAAATATAAATGAATTCAAGGCAGGCTGAAATTGTCTGCCTTGATTTGACTAAAACACTATACTAAATATAAAGAGGTGCAGATATGGACATCTTAGAAGCTAAAAAAATAGTTGTTGAAGCAGGTAAGCAGCTCGTTTCAACAGGACTTATTGCCCGCACATGGGGTAATGTCAGCTGCAGAGTAAGTGACACACAGTTTGTTATCACTCCCAGCGGCAAGGCTTATGAAGGTCTTACTCCCGATGATATAGTGCTTGTTAATATGGCAGACCTTTCATATGAAGGCGACATCAAGCCCTCAAGTGAAAAGGGTATCCATGCACAGTGCTATCTTCACAGACCTGAAATCAATTTCGTTATTCACACACATCAGGCTAATGCAAGTGCCCTTTCAGCTCTTGGCAGAGACCTTAACGGCATCAAGGGTGAAAGCAAGGAAATTATCGGTGACCATATTCCCGTTTCTTCCTACGGCCTTCCCGGCACAGGCACACTTCGCAAGGGTGTTATTGCAACACTTGAGCGTTCAGATTCAAAGGCTATTATGCTGAAAAGCCACGGCGCTGTTTGTCTTGGTACTGATTACGATGATGCTTTCAAGGTAGCAAACGAAGTTGAAAAGGTATGCAAGGATTACATTGCAAAAGCATACGGTTCATTTAAAAATAAGGTTGCAACATCATTTGAAGAGATTTATGACTATGTTGCTGATGCTAAAAAGAGAGCAGAAATGCCTGCAGTACCTGTAACAGCATATGACAGTGTTAAGATTGACGATGCAGTTATCCTCTATGATAAAGAGGGCAACACTGCCGCAGTTGTTGGTCTTTGCGAATGCTGCGACGAGCTTATCAAGGGTGACAAGTACCCCTCAGAGGCAGATATGCATAAGGCTATTTATAATAAGCGCAGTGATATCAATGCTATTATCCACTCACAGGAGCCTGCTATCACAGCTGCATCAAAAATCGGCAAGACGGTTAAGCCCTATCTTGACGACTTCGCTCAGATTGTAGGTATAACAGTAAGATGTGCTGAGTTTGACCCCAACGATACACTCAAGACCTCAAAGAAGGTTGTTAAGGCTCTTGGCGGCAAAACAAGAAACGCAGTTTTCCTCAGAGATAACGGTGCAGTTTGCTGCGGTCCCAATAAGGAAGAGGCTCAGGCAACTGAGATGGTTATGGAAAAGAACTGCAAGGCAGGTCTTTGCGGTGAGCTCTTCGGCGGTGCAAAGAATCTTGGTGCTGTTGACTGCCTGCTTATGAATGTTGTTTACAGATTAAAGTATTCAAAGCAGAAATAAAACGCAGTAAAGTTTTGGTCAAGCTTTTACAAAAGCTTGCAGGGTGTGGGACAGAGTCCCGCAAATAAAATATTAAGGAGGCTCAGTGCGAGTCTCCTTTTTGTTATCTTAATATCGCTCGCCGCAGGGCATTACTTTCTTGAAAGAAAGTAATCAAAGAACTTTACTGCGTCTTTTTAAATATATAACCTCGTTTTGCTTTTACGGTGCAGAGAATAAGAATAGCAAGTATTATCCATTCTGCATAAGCCCAAAGCAAAGGTAGGAGATAGTCCTCAGTATAAATAGTAGGATCAAAAACCAATAAGGGATTTATTGCTGTGCAGAAGGGCAACGCTATCATAGACAGACTATAAGCAATCCACAAAACGATGAGCCAAGGGTGCTTTGCATCACAAGCAAAGAGTATACCAAGCAGAACAAGTGCACCCGTAAAGATTATAAACAGCCAACCGCCTAAAATGGCTAACCATGCGGAAAGTATTACGCCGACAACCGCAAGCACAATGCCCACATATTTCCTCACAATTTTTTCATTATACTTGGAAGTATTTTCACTTTCCGGGTCTTTAACATAAATATAAACGGGGTCGGGTTCTACTATGGTTATGCCTTTGAGTATATAATCCGTGGATACCCCGAAGATTTCACTCAGCTGTATGAGTTTGTCCGCTTCGGGCATGCACATATTGTTTTCCCATTTGGATATTGTTTGCCTTGATACGTCAAGCTTGTCTGCAAGGTCGCCCTGAGACATATTGTTTCTGTTTCTGAGATCATAGATTCTTTCACCGAAGTTTGTCATAAGCATCAGCTCCTTTCTTTGCTTAAAGCATAGCATAAAGGGGTGTTTTTGTCTATCAATGTTGGTTTAAAATTTAGCAACCTCAGGTTGCAGAGAGCATGAAAGCAAGGAAATGAGCAAAGTTTTGTCAAACTTTTACAAAAGTTTGCAGGGTACGGGACAGAGTCCCGCAAATAAAATATTAAGGAGGCTCAGTGAGAGTCTCCTTTTTGATTATTTTTTATCGCTCGCCGCGGGGCATTACTTTCTTGAAAGAAAGTAATCAAAGAACTTTACTCATTTTTCTTTAAAAATTCACGTTTACCTATTGATATTTCCGCTAAAATTTGAGATAATATAATGAATAATCATAACCAAAGGAGGATTATAGCATTGAGCGATAACTTAAAGCTCGCTGAGCTTTTATTTCCCGATATAACAAAAACACCCGATGATATGGAAGCACAGTTTCCGCCGAGAAACCTCAAAGAAGGTGCAAGAGTAACAAGACTTGCACCCAGCCCCACAGGTTTTCTCCACTTCGGCAACCTTTTCACAGGCACCGTTGCTTACAGAACAGCCAAAACAACAGATGGCATTTTCTATGTACGTGTTGAAGACACGGACCAAAAAAGAAAAATTGAAGGTGCCATTGAAGTTATGCTTGGCGGTCTTGAGGCTTTCGGCGTTAAGGCTGACGAAGGCGTTGTAGGTGAGAATGTTGAAAAGGGTGATTACGGCCCCTATTATCAGAGTCAGAGAAAGCACATCTATCACGTTTTTGCAAAGGACCTTGTTTCAAAAGATTTAGCATATCCCTGCTTCTGCAGTGCCGAAGAATTAGACGAAATCAGAGCACAGCAGGAAAACGAGCCGCAGAAAGGCTACTGGGGCAAGTATGCAAAATGCCGTACTCTCACATTAGCTGAAATTGAAGAGAATATCAAAGCAGGCAAGCCGTGGACACTTCGTCTTAAGTCACCCGGCAACGCAGAAAACAAGTGCTATATTGATGATATGATAAAGGGCAAAATTGAAATGCCCGAAAATGTTCAGGATATAGTCCTTCTCAAAAGTGACGGAATTCCTACATATCACTTTGCTCACGCTGTGGATGACCACCTTATGCGTACCACCCATGTTGTGCGTGGTGACGAGTGGATGTCAAGCTGCCCCGTGCATCTTCAGCTGTTTAAGTGCCTCGGCTTCAAGGTGCCTAAGTATGCACACGTTGCTCCCATTATGAAAGAGGAAAACGGCGGCAAGCGTAAGCTCTCTAAGAGAAAGGATCCCGAAGCAGCAGTTATTTTCTATGTTGAAACTGGCTACCCAAAAGAGAGTGTCAACGAATATATTATGACTCTTATGAACTCCAATTTTGAAGATTGGAGAAAGACTAACAAGGATGCGTCAATTGATGCCTTCCCCTTTAACCTTAAAAAGATGAGCGTTTCAGGCGCACTCTTTGATATGGTGAAATTAAATGACGTGTCAAAGAATGTCATCTCACTTATGAATGCTGACACAGTCTATAAGTACACTGCCGAATGGGCAAAAGAGTATAATAAAGAGTTTTATGAGTTGCTGATAAAGGATGAAAGCTACTCCAAGGCAATTCTCAACATTGACCGTGATACACCCAAGCCGAGAAAAGACATCGCTTGCTGGAGTGAGGTCAAGGACTATGTGAGCTATTTCTTCGATGAGCTTTTTGAAAACAGCTACGAAATGCCTGAAAACATCACTGCACCTATGGCTGAGGAAATTCTCAAAGCATATATGAAGGTATACGGTGAAAATGACACTAAGGACGAATGGTTCCAGAGAATGAAAGACCTTTGCGAGCCTCTGGGCTACACTCCCAACGTTAAGGAGTACAAGAAAAATCCCGAACAGTTCAAGGGCCATGTCGGAGATGTTTCCACAGTAATAAGAGTTGCCGTAACAGGCAGAAGAAACACTCCTGACCTTTACTCAATAATGAGCCTTCTCGGAAAAGAAAAGGTTATGGAAAGACTTGACTTAGCACTGAAGCATTTCAGTGCGTGAAAGGAAGTATACAATGGAAGAAGCAGTAAAAGTTTCAAATTTTATACACGACTTCATTGATGAAGACCTAGAGAAGGGTGTCTACTCTCATGTGCAGACCCGTTTTCCTCCCGAACCTAACGGCTATCTTCACATCGGCCATGCAAAGGCTATACAGATAGACTTCTCAACTGCCCAAAAGTATGGCGGTACCTGCAATCTTCGTCTCGACGACACAAACCCCTCAAAGGAAGATGTGGAGTATGTTGACGCAATTAAAGAGGATATCGAGTGGCTCGGCTACAAATGGGATAAGGTGCTTTATGCATCAAGCTATTTTGATTTCATTTATGAATGTGCAATAAAGCTCATTGAAATGGGCAAGGCTTATGTCTGCGATCTGACTGCAGATGAAATAAGAGAATACAGAGGCACACTCACGGAGCCGGGCAAAAACAGCCCCTATAGAGAAAGAAGCATAGAGGAAAATCTTGACCTGTTTAAGCGCATGACAGACGGCGAATTCCCCGACGGTGCAAGAGTGCTTCGTGCAAAGATTGATATGGCTTCACCAAACATCAATATGCGTGACCCTGTTATTTACAGAATTGCTCATGTCAGCCATCATCAGACAGGCGACAAGTGGTGTGTTTATCCCATGTATGACTTTGCACATCCTATTTCAGACACAAGAGAGGGTGTAACTCACTCACTTTGCTCACTTGAGTTTGAAAATCACCGACCTCTTTATGATTGGTTCCTCAAGGAACTGGGCTTCAAAGAGCCTTCACGCCAGATAGAGTTTGCAAGACTTAATCTTAACTATTGCCTGACAAGTAAGCGTAAATGTCTGCAACTTGTAAATGAGGGCATTGTTGACGGCTGGAACGATCCGAGAATGGTTACAATCAGCGGTATGAGAAGAAGAGGCTATCCTGCAGAGGCTATCAGAGATTTCATAAACAGAGTGGGTGTTTCAAAGGCTTACAGTGTTGTTGATTTTGGCCTGCTTGAAGCATGCGTAAGAGACAATCTTAATGCTAACGCTCCCAGAGCTATGGCAGTGCTTCGTCCCCTGAAGGTTATAATCGACAATTACCCCGAAGATTTGATTGAAGAAATTGAGCTTCCCGTAAATCAGGATAAGCCTGAAATGGGCACAAGAATAATCCGCTTCTCTAAAGAGCTTTATGTTGAAAAAGAGGACTTTATGATAGAGCCGCCGAAGAAGTATTTCAGACTCTTCCCCGGCAATGAAGTAAGACTTCGTGGTGCCTACTTCGTTAAATGCGTCGGCTATGACACTGACGACAGCGGCGAGGTTACGGCGGTACACTGCACATATGACCCGGATAGCAAGGGCGGCAACTCACCTGACGGCAGAAAGGTCAAGGGTACTCTTCATTGGGTAAGTGCAAAGAACTCAATTGACTTTGAGGCAAGACTCTATGACAGACTCTTTAACAACCCCAACCCCTCAGATGAATCTCAGGGCAGCTTTAAAGATAACCTTAACCCGGATTCACTGACAATCCTTGAGGGTTGCAAGTTAGAGGACGGCATTGAAAATCTTAAAGTCGGTGACACATTCCAGTTTATGAGACAGGGTTATTTCTGTGTGGACACAACCTCAGACGACGACAAGGTTGTCTTCAACAGAACAGTTGACCTTAAGTCTTCATGGAAATAAATTTAAGGAGAATTAATTATGAAAATTGCTTATCGTATCATTACCCCTATAATTGCAGTGGGCGCAATAGTAATGGGTCTTTTGCTCAAGCTCTTTTACTTTGTAATAGGCGGAGCATCAGATGAAATCACCAGTATTGTCAATCTCGCTCAGCAGTTCGGTGTTAAAACAAACTATGAATACTCAGCTTATGAGATAATCAAGATGCTCATGGGTGCTGACCTCAGCGGTGCTGAGGAGGGCGCAGAGAGCTTTATGGCTATAGCAGAGCCTATTCTGCCTCATGTCATTGCTTTTGTTGTTTTCTTTGTGCTCGCACTTCTCATGTTCCTTGCAGTTGGCATTGTCAGTGCAGTAACCTGCAACAGAAAGGCAGTTATCGGCATGTCAGCAGGCGGACTTTTGCTGTGCTTTATCGGCATAGTTATTGCAAGAGTTGCTTTCGATAAGATTATCGGCGGTGAAATCAATCTCAGTGACATTGTAGGTATGTTCTCAGACAGTGCATGGGTACAGATTTTAGCTACGGTTGTTACAGTTTCAAAGGCAACACTTTCCACAGGTTTCTATGCTGTTTTCGGCATGTATATTCTCACAATCATCTGGAGCATTCTTGCTAACATGCTTATCAAGACTCCTATCACCATTGAGAGAAAGCACAGAAGAAGAAAGCCCTTGCCCAGACCTTCAGCTGTCTTCCACAGATAAAATGTAAAATTCTTTTGATTACTTTTCTTATAAGAAAAGTAATGCCTGCCCGGCGAGGGCAAATAGAAATAATTATGTTGGGACGCGGGGAAGTGAGCGATAAAAACAGCTTACTTCCCCGCCGAGTTGATTGCTAACAAATTAAAAATCTTAAGGAGAGTATAGAATGAGATTATTTCATGTTAGTGAAGAAGAAAACATCAAAGTATTTTATCCTAGAATTCCCGACAGAAATGATTTAGATAAAAATGTTGGTTTGGTATGGGCTATTGACGAAGAAAGATTACCCAATTTTTTAACCCCAAGAGATTGCCTAAGGGTTACATATCATGTCAATGAAAATACTGATGAATATGACAAAAATAAATTCTTTACATCATCTAGTGTTACACATGCCGTTATAATTGAAAGTACGTGGTTTGAAAAAATGAAGAACACATCACTTTATTTATACGAATTTTATACAGATGATTTTATTTTACAAGACAATGTTGCCGGATATTATGTATCAACATCAATGCAAATTCCCAAAGCAAAAATTAGAGTTACAAATTTATTTGAAGAACTTATAAAAAGAAATGTTGAAATTAGAATAGTCGATAACCTATGGGAAATAGCTGATGAGGTAAAGAAATCCACGCTTAATTGGTCTTTGTGTAGAATGAATAATGCAAAAGGGAAGAACTCTTGATATCGTTTATCAAACAAAAAAGTAGCAGACCAAAAATCTGCTACTTTCATTTTTTTATAACGCTCGCCGCGGGGCATTACTTTTCTTGAAAGAAAAGTAATCAAAAGAACTTTACTTATTATTTCCCTATAAGTTTCATCAGATAAGGAATAGCTTGCTCAAAATGTACACCGTACCAATTCAGCTTGCCGTCTGCCATTGTCAGACGAATGCACTCGGCAGTGTACAAAGCGGCAATCTCTATAGCTTTTTTCCAGTCATAGCCTCTCATAAGTGCACCCACGCAGGTGCTGGAGAAAATATCGCCGGTGCCGTGATAGCTTGAGGAAAGCTTTTCATGGCAGAAATAGTAGGTTTCATCCTTTTCCTTGTCATAGCCCATAACACCTGTTTTGCCCTCTTCAAAGCTCACGCCTGTGAGGATGCTTATTTTTGCACCAAGGCTGCTTAGCTTTTTAAGCAGGTCGTTTACATAGGCTTCGTCATATGTTTCTTTGTATTCGGTGCCCGTCATAAAGCAGGCCTCTGTTATGTTAGGTACTATTATGTCTGCGGCGGCACAAAGGGTTGCCATATGCTTTGCAAAGGCTTCATCAAAGGCGGGGTACAGCTTGCCGCAGTCGCCCATTGCAGGGTCAACGAAGGTAATGTTGGTGTCGGTTCTGAAGTCTGTGAACATTTTTTTCATCAGGTCAATCTGCTCAAATGAGCCGAGATAGCCCGTGTATATAGCATCAAAATCTATTTTTTCATTTTGCCAGTGCTTTGTTATGGGCTCAACCTGATCTGTCAGATCTTTGCAGGTAAAACCACTGAACATGGTGTGTGTTGACAGCACTGCAGTAGGGATAATTGCTGTTTCAACTCCCATAGCTGAAATAATGGGCAGAGCAACTGTCAATGAGCATTTGCCCACGCAGGAAATATCCTGAACTGTTACGATTCTTTTCATAAAGTATCACCTGAACTCTTTACTTTTATTATGTTTAGTATTATACTATATTTTGACCATATTAAAATATCCAAATTAATAAAATTTTATATGGTCAGTTGAGGTGAAACAATGCTTACTTATTCCTTTGAAAACAAAGGCAGTGACAGCCTTTACGAGTTTCTTTATAAAAAGATAATAGAGGACATCCTTTCAGGGCATCTTGCAAGAGATGAAAAGCTGCCCTCGAAAAGAGCCTTGGCAAAACATCTTAATATAAGCACCATAACAGTTGAGAATGCCTATAATCAGCTTATGGCAGAGGGCTATATATATTCAAAGCCCAAAAGCGGATATTATGTTTCTCACATTTCTTCTCCGAGACTGCACACCGAAACGGTGAAGCCAAATTATGAAAATGAGCCTGAAATTATAGGGGAGGGTGCCTGCGACATTGATCTTGCTATGAACTCTGCCGCAAAGGATAGTTTCCCTTTTTCCGTCTGGACAAGGCTTATGCGTGAAATTATGACAGATAAAAGTGACCTGCTCACTGTCAATTCGCCATCTGTGGGCATAAGGGAGCTGCGCTGTGCCATATCAGATTATCTTTTTGAATTCAGAGGTATGAGAGCAGACCCTGACTGCATTATTATCGGCGCAGGCACAGAGTATCTTTATTCTCTTATTATTCAGCTTTTAGGCAGGCATAAAAAATATGCCGTTGAAGATCCGGGATATCGAAAAATTGCCCAGATTTACACTGCCAACAATGTCAGATTTGACTATATACCTCTTGATAAAAACGGAGTGAGCACTGCAGCACTTGAAAAATCAAAGGCAGATGTGCTTCATATATCACCCTCACACCATTTCCCCACAGGCAAGGTTACCCCTGTCAGCAGAAGATATGAGCTTTTGTCATGGGCAGAAAAATCACCTGACAGATATATTATAGAGGATGACTATGACAGTGAGTTCCGCTTTGCAGGCAGACCTATTCCTTCATTGCAGAGCATTGACCACGGTGAAAAGGTTATATATATCAACACCTTTTCAAAGTCGCTGACATCCACAATAAGAATAAGCTATATGGTGCTGCCTAAGAGTCTTATGGCTCTTTATAAAAAAGAGCTGAGTTTTTATTCCTGCACTGTTTCAAATTTTGAGCAGTATACCCTTGCCGCATTTATTGAGCAGGGTTATTTTGAAAAGCATATTAACCGTATGCGTAACTATTACCGAACACAGCGTGATGAGCTGATGGAGGAAATTAAAAAGCATCCCCTTTTCGGCAGGGTACAGATAAAAGAAGAGGATGCAGGTCTTCACTTCCTGATGAAGGTGGACACTTCACTTTCCGACTCACAGCTTATCGAAAAGGGAAAAAGCAAAGGAATAAATATCTCTTGTCTGAGTCAGTATTATAAAGATGAAAGCTCTGCCGATAAGCACACGCTCATAATTAACTATTCGGGGCTGCCAAAGGATGATATAAAAAAGGCAGTACAGCTACTTTTTGAGACAATATAAAAAATACAGCTCTGTTTGACTGTGAAACAGAGCTGTTATTGTTTTATACTGTTGCGTCTTCTTTTTCTTCTTCTGCGTCAGCTTTAAGAGTAACCTTCGATACGGTCTTTTTGGCGGTTATCTTTGTGCTGTCTTTCTTTGCTTTATCCATAATCTTTTTATATGGCATAAGCATACCCTCGTTCATCTTGTTGCCCATTTTGCTCTTGATTTTCGGATTTGATATCATAGCACCTACAAGATACATACCGATAAGTCTGCCAAGCTGTTTCTGAGGGAAGTCATACTGACCGTGAGCCTTATAGAACTTGTGATCGGCCTTCATCATGCCCTGCATAACAAAAATCAGGTCACGGAAAATCTTCATGCCGCCAACGCCATAGAAGTTAGCAGGCTGAGTATATTTGTTCTTAAGAGCGTACATGAGAGTTTCTGCCATGCGGTCGATTGACTTGTCGGCATGAAGCTCGTCTGAAGCAATGCCTGCAAGGAAGTTGCCACCAACTTCTGCTCTGCCTTCGAGAATCATGCGAAGATTCATTTCTTTTGAATATTCACCGCTGACGAGATAAGCAACGGGCATACCCATTGTCACTGTTCTGTGACCGTTGCAGAACTGTCTGTCGTCATACATCTTGAAGGTTGCACCCATTGAGTGGTCTTTTATTGTGAAGGCATAGACGATAGCATCAGCAGTCTGAATTTCATTTCTCAGGAATTCGTCAAATTTATCTTTATAGACGCAGGTGCCGTCAACTGCACAGTTAAAGCAGCCAAGACAGCCACCCTTGAAGGGATATTCTGCAATATTGACAACCCTTGAGTGAACGGGAAGAACTGCTCTGAAGCGCCCTATCATGCTTTCAAGCTGAGTGTCACCCTCTTTAAGGTCAGCAACAATAACAATGTCTCCTCTGCCTTTTTCCTCATTTGTCTGAGGTACTGTAACACTGCTCAGAGTCTTGAGTTCACCTCTTGGAATAATAGGCTCGCTGTGATCATGCTCTTTGCACCAAAGAACATATTTGAAAAATTCTTCAGCGTCTTTCTGACCCTTTTCCTTTGTCAGGTCATCCATATCTGCTGAAAGGCCTTTAACAAACTTCATGCCCATATCCTGACAGTTATCTTCAATATATCTGTGGGCTGTTATATCCCAGAAATGCTTTGAAGTGGTTATCTGCGTGGCAAATTTGCCCTCCACATTCACTTTGTGCTCCTTCATAAGCTCAATGAATTTATGAAGCTGGCTGGGTGCAATGAAGGTATAGACGGGATAAGAGAAAATAATAAGCTCTGCCCAGTCAATACTTTCTTTAGCCGATGTGAAATCACGTGTGAACTTTTTTATCTGCTGACCTGCGTGAAGCACCTTGTAGTTATGCTCAGGATATTTGTAAGCAAGATAATTGAGAGTCTGAAGAGTAACGCTGTATTTGCCCTTGGGGCTGCCGTTGACAATAAGAATATTCATGTTTTCTTTCCTCACCTTTAATTTTTTTCTTTGACTTATAATATCATAAATTGTCGAAAGGGTCAAGGAACACGGAGGAAAGACAGAAGTTTTAGCATAAATTCATTGTAAAATGAAGGAAGGTGTGATATTATTAAAGATAATCAAAGGCAAAAAAGTTTTTTGCAGAAGGAGAAAAAATATGAGTAAGCTACAAAAGAAAAAAGCCTCCGGCTTCAGAATGTGGACTCTTATATGGGGTCTTGGCCTTGCGGGGCAGATTTGCTGGAATATGGAAAACCAGTGGTTCAATACATTTGTTTACACAAAAATAGGCAAGGATCCTTCCATTATTACGGGTATGCTTATCTGCAGTGCTCTTGCAACCACCTTTGCCACATTTTTCTTTGGCACATGGGCTGACAGAACAGGTAAGCGCCGTACATTCATTTCAGTGGGATATATTCTCTGGGGTATTTTTACTATAGGCTTCGGTCTGACAGAGTTTATCAGCAAAGACCTTTATATGCTTGCAGGTATAAGCGTTGTGCTTGCAGATACGGTTATGAGCTTTTTCGGCTCAATGGGTAACGATGCAGGCTTTAACACATGGACAACTGATATCCTCACGGATAAAAACAGAGGTCAGATAGGTGCCGCACTTGCCACTCAGCCTGTTCTCGGCACTATCTTGGGCACTGTTGTGGGCGGTCTGCTCGTTGGTGAAGATAATAACTATATGCGCCTTTTTATAACAATGGGTGTTTTCGTTATAATTTTCGGCGTTGTTTCTTTGATTTTCCTTAACAAAAACGATGATGTTGCACCTTCAAAAAGAGGCAGCTTCTTTAAGCAGTTTATCAGTGTTTTTAATTTCAAAGAATTCTTTAAGCTCAAGGAGCTTGTGTGGGTTAACATTGCCGTTTCCGTTTTCTTTATTGGCTTCAATGTTTACTTCGCATATATAGGCAACTATATTATATACTATCTCGGTTACACTGCCGATATGATGGGTATTATTGAGGCGGTGCCATTGGTGCTCTCAATGCTCACAGCTATACCCGCGTCCCGCCTGATAAACAAAAACAAGCATGTGCTCGTGTCTGCGGTGGCTATTGCGGTTAATATTGCAGGTCTTCTCATTATTGCACCTATAACACCTGATATGGTTGACAGCACGCAGATTTTCAATTTCAGACTCTGGCTCGGCATCTTCCTTGTGGGTGTCGGTTATGTCACAATTCTGCAGACAACCAAGGTATGGACAAAGCAGCTTTATCCTCAGAACAGCAAGGGTCAGTTTGAGGGTATATGGATTCTCTTCTTTGTGCTTATTCCCATGATTGGCGGCTCGTTTATAGGTGAGGCCGTTGTCAAAACAAGTGGTGAGGTTATTCTCAATGAGCTCAGCGGACAAACGGAGTATATTCCTAACGGTAACATTTACCTTGTTGGTGCTCTTATCATACTGCTGACAATCGTACCCCTGCTTATGACGAGAAAATATAACAAGCAAAGAATTGCTGAAAGCTGAGAGGTAACACTATGACTAAAAACTGCTGTGAGCAATGTGCATACTATGACTATGATGAAGAGTATGACGAATACTATTGCTCAGTTAATTTAGACGAGGATGAAATGGAAAAATATATGAGCGGTCATATGGATGCCTGCCACTACTTCTCGCCTTATGATGAATATAAAGTTGTAAGAAAACAGAATTGAGGATATTTTATGAAATCGCTTAAATACTTATATAAAATAGGCAGAGGACCCTCATCGTCACACACAATGGGACCTGATAAAGCTGCAAGATATTTCAAAAGTACCTACCGTGATGCAGACAGCTACATGGTTACTCTTTACGGCTCGCTGTCGAGTACGGGTAAGGGACACAAAACCGATGAGGCTATACTTGATGTCTTTGCAGGGGACAATATAGAGCTTGTTTTCGGCTCTTGGGAAACAGAAAATCTGCCCCACGAAAACACAATGGAATTTATCGCTTATAAAGACGGTAATGAAATTGCAAGAGAGCGCATAATGAGCGTTGGCGGCGGTCAGATAGTTGTTGAAGGCAAGCCTGAGCTCGATGAAGAAGATGTCTATGATCTTCGCACCTTCGGTCAGATTGCAGATTATTGCAATAACCACAACATAAGACTCTGGGAATATGTTGAAAAATGTGAAGGCGAGGAAATATGGGCTTACCTTCACGAGGTATGGAAGGCAATGAAAAACGCCGTTAATGAGGGGCTCTCAACAAGGGGAGTGCTTGATGGCGGTCTGGGCGTTGAGAGAAAGGCACAGTACCTCTATAATCAGTCTCACATCGATGAGAGTGAAATCACAAGAGAAAACCGCCTTGTGTGTGCCTATGCTTTTGCTGTCAGTGAGCAGAATGCAGGCGGCGGTGTAATTGTTACAGCCCCCACCTGCGGAGCCTGCGCTGTGCTGCCCAGTGTGCTTAAATATATGCAGGATAAAAAAGGCTTCAGTGATGACGATATATGTCGTGCTCTTGCTGTCGGAGGGCTTGTAGGTAACCTTGTTAAGACCAATGCCTCAATAAGCGGCGCAGAGTGTGGTTGTCAGGCAGAGATAGGCACAGCCTGCTCAATGGCTGCTGCTGCTCTTTGTGAGCTTTTCAAAATGGGCATCGGTCAGATTGAGTACGCTGCCGAGGTTGCAATGGAGCATATGTTAGGTCTCACCTGCGACCCTGTGTGCGGTCTTGTGCAGATTCCCTGCATTGAAAGAAATGCTGTTGCGGCAATGAGAGCTATCAATGCTCTTTCACTTGCAAACTTCCTTTCGACCACAAGAAAAATCAGCTTTGACACCGTGGTTGAAACTATGTATAAGACAGGCAAAGACCTGAATGCCATGTATCGTGAAACCTCTCAGGGCGGTCTTGCAGCAACATATATGCATCCGGGCTCCTGAGAAACACGAAAGTGTTTCTCAGCACAAAATGCGCAAAGCGTATTTTATATCACATAAGACGCAGTCTTATATATCACAAATTGCGAAGCAATTTATATCACATTTTGCCTACGGCAAAATATATCACTTAAAACACTGAAAAACTGCACTGCAACCACCGGTTGCGCACTTGCAAGCCTCACTTTATGGCTATTTCACCCTGCTTATGATAGGATAAAGCCACAAAGAAAAAGGAGGATATAAAATGAAACTTCACGAAAAGATTTTTAATCAGCGAAAGCTCAAAGGCATGTCTCAGGAAGAACTCGCAGAAAAAGTCGGTGTGTCCAGACAAGCTGTCAGCAAATGGGAAACAGGCGAAGCTCTGCCTGAAATAACAAAGCTGAAAGCTCTTTCAGATGTTTTCGGTGTGACAACAGATTTTCTGTTAGATGACAGCAAAGACAGCTTCACAGCAGTTCCCGAAGAAAAGCCCGATGCCACAGACAGAGTGCTTTCATATATTGAAACACTGCCTGAGAAGCTGAAGCCTTTCCTTAAAAAGTACGGCTGGCTCGGCGGCATAGTGCTTATTGTTTCAGGTCTATACCGTATGGTAAACATCTTTTTCAGCTTAGTTGTTCTTGAAGAAATACCCGGCAGTGCAACAGGCTTTGCTGCACCTATGATTCTTCAGCTTTTATTGCAAAGTCTTGGGGGTTTTGCAATAGTTATTGCAGGTATAGTGGTTATAAAGAAGTTTAAGCCGAAGAAATAAAGGGTAGGGATAGGCAAGCCGTGTCCCTACAAATTGATAATGAAAAACATCCGTCTGCGCCACAAGGTTCAGACGGATATTGCTTTTACCAAATAATTACTTTACTGCTTTTGTATTGACTAATTGTTTGAAAAGTGGTAAAGTATAGTCAACCACAACTCTTACAATTTAATATATTTTCGCAACAGCATACTTTGGCAAAAGTGTGCCTTTTACAATATTCCTGTTGCGAATTTGTAAGAGTTTGTGGTGAACGTAGGCACATTTTTCGGTGTGTCTCGTTTGTGGGGCACACTTTTTTATTTTTTGCTTGATTTTTAAAGCAAATAGTGCTATCCTATAAGCACCACACTTTTATCCTGAAATGAATAATGTTCCACCAAGCGGTCAACTGTTTTTCTACGGAAAAAACGTTGGCTCTATAATGTTGTACTGTTTGGTGTAATATTTGTTTTAGGATAGTGTGGTAACTAACCTGAGCCTATGTTTTTCGTGTGTACGGCTACGGTTGTGCACACTTTTTTATTTTCCTTGATTTTTTGGTGTAAATGTGTTATCCTATAAGCACCACACCTTAGTTTAATATTTTAATTTTGTTATTCTCTAAAAAAAGAAGGCAACATTTTTACTATGGTAAAAATGCGGGCTTCTTAGTTCGTCTTCTTTTTTAGAGATTGAAATAAACTTTGGTGTGGTAGTCAAAGTGAGGTCTGCATTTTTCGTGTGTACGGCTTCGGTTGTGCACACTTTTTTATTTTTTTGAGGTGGTTTAAATGAAATTGGCAGTAGTGGGTTCACGCAATCTTGAAGTAATCGGTTTTGACAGCTTTTTTCCTTATAACACAACCGAAATAGTTTCGGGAGGTGCAAAAGGCGTGGATGCTTTCGCTAAAGCTTACGCCGCCGAAAACGGCTTAAAATATACTGAATTTCTTCCTGAATACGAGAAATACGGCAAAGCCGCACCGCTTAAAAGAAATGATATGATTATAGATTATGCCGACTCGGTTTTCATCTTTTGGGACGGAAAATCAAAAGGCACAGAATATGTAATAAAGCAATGCAAAAAGAAGAAAAAAGACTATACATTATTTAATTCAGAAAACATCAGAGAAATTGACAGCCTTTCTTTTGCCGAGCTTACAGAAGTTTTGAAAAAAGACCCGTCTCGTTTTAGTATAGGAGATTTGACCTATATAATTAGGAAAGAGCCTATCGGCGCTCCCAAAGCAGAACCTGACGATGAGTATCTTGAGCTTATCTGCACCGCTGTATCACTTGTATGTGCAATAAACAAAGCAGAAGGCAGAGAAATAAGTGAAGAAGAAAAGGATCGCCGATTTAAAAAGCTCGTTCAAAAG
>JAFTLT010000053.1 GCA_017452785.1 Clostridia bacterium
AATATGTAGACCCGTTTACGGGTAACAAGTAACAATCTTTTGCATTTGGTAGTCGTAGGGTACGCCTTGAGGCGATGCCAGTATCATAGGGCTTTGCCCGCATATGAAGAACCCCCGGCTTAGCCGGGGGGTTACTATTATGAGTTATGAATGACGCGGGAAAGGCTTGGCAAGGAAACTGCTTTTTTTCCGCCGAGGGGGTTGGGTTGAAGTGACGAAGGGAGATCCGGTTTTATCAAACCAAAGGTGTTGTGACTTTCTTATTTTCACCTCAGCTTTACTCGTACAAAAAAGCGTTTTGGCAAAATTCGTCTAATCTCACAAAATGCATACCATTATTTTTACATTTCAAACTATTTACATTTTTCTTCGATTGTGATACTATTAACAGGATAGAGAAATCGGTGAGAGTGTTATCTCATTATCAAGCAGTCTTGCCGCAAAGCAGGACTTTTTTTCTGCAAACTTTTGGTAAAAATATGCCTGAGGGTGTATCTTTATAAATATCTGACTAAAAATCAGGAGGTCAAATTATGAAACTTTATTACGACATTCACGACAAACCCAAGTTCCCGCAGCTGGTTATCTATGCTTTCCAGCAGCTGCTTGCAATTATGGCTGCAACAATAGCAGTTCCTGCAATTGTAGGTAACGGAATGACAGCTTCTGCAGCACTTTTCGGTGCAGGTGCAGGCACTATCATCTATCAGCTTTTCACAAAATTCAACAGCCCTGTTTTTCTTGGCTCATCATTTGCATTTATCGGCTCAATGGTTGCTGCCTTTGCAGGTGCAGTGTCAGTTCAGGCAGGTTATTTAGGTCTTATCCTTGGTGCAATCTTCGCAGGTCTTGTTTATGTTATCATCGCTCTTGTAGTTAAGTTTGTCGGTGTTGGCTGGATTAATAAGCTTATGCCCGCTGTTGTTATCGGCCCCACAGTTGCCCTCATCGGTCTTTCACTTGCAGGCGCAGCTATCAAGGATGTTTTCTCATACGGCCCTCAGGACAGTAACGGCTCATTTATTATGACAACAGATATATGGGTTTCTCTTGTCTGTGCTCTTGTTACTCTTTTCGTAGTTGTTATCTGTTCAACCTACGGCAAGAAAATGGCTAAGCTCATTCCTTTTATTATTGGTATCCTTTCAGGCTATGCAGTGGCACTTGTCTTCACTCTTATCGGCAAAGCTACAGGTAACGAAGCTCTTATGGTTATTGATTTTGCTCCCTTTGAGGCTCTTGTTGCAGATGGCGTTACACTTAAAACATTCTTTGCAGTGCCTGAATTTACATTCCTGACTGCAATTGAAGGAGTTAAGGATTTTGACGCTTCTTATCTTGCGACGGTCGCTGTTGCTTATGTTCCTGTTGCATTCGTTGTTTTTGCAGAGCATATTGCTGACCACAAAAACCTTTCAACAATTATTGAAAAAGACCTTCTTGAGGAGCCCGGTCTTCACAGAACACTCCTTGGTGACGGTGTAGGTTCAATTGTAGGTGCAATCTTCGGTGGTTGTCCCAACACAACTTACGGCGAATCAGTTGGCTGCGTTGCTATCACAAGAAATGCATCTGTTGCAACAATCACAGCAACTGCTATCCTTTCAATGCTTATTGCATTTATCTCACCTTTTGTTGCTTTCCTTGATTCAATCCCCGGCTGCGTAATGGGTGGTGTTTGCATTACTCTTTATGGCTTTATCGCAGTCAGCGGTCTTAAGATGATACAGAAGGTTGACCTTGAAGATAACGCAAACCTTTTCACAACATCCGTAATTCTTATTACAGGTATCGGCGGCATGGCTATTGCAATCGGCAAGGTAACAATTACAGCTATCGCTTGTGCACTTATTCTTGGCATCATCACAAATATAGTTCTTGGCAAGAAAAAGAAAGCGGAATAATTTAAGTGCAAAACGCAGAGTGCAGAACGCAGAACGGCGGTCGCAACTTCATCCAGCGCAACCGAAAGCTTCTCCCCGCGCAGATGAAGCTAAAAAGCGGTAAATTTTATCAATCTAAATTAATCGGCAGGTTACTACTGAAAATCGGTAGTGACCTGCCTTATTTATGCCTTCCCCTTTTGAAGGGGAAGAGGGACCGCTTGCGGTGGAGGAGGATTATAAGCTACAGAGTGGGCATTTGATACCAACTCTATTTGCGGGAGAAAGCTGTTTATCGGTAAAAGCTTCCCCGCCGTTCTGCGTTCTGCACTCTGCGTTTTGCATTAAATCAGTAATTAGCACTTTGCTAATTGCTGATTTCCCCTTGACAATAGCGTGGTAATGTGTTACTATATTACCACGCTAAAGTGATAAAAGTCACTTAAAAATCAAATCCCGAAAGGAAGTAATTTAGTTATGAAAAAGAAAACCATTGCTCTTATTATGGCGGTACTTATGGTAGTTCTCTGCTTCGGTCTTGCAGCTTGCGGCGATAATAAAGACCCCAACGCAGACGTAGGCCCCTCAAATGATGTAGAAGCTACAAACGGTGCAGAAGAAAGCACAGACGCTAACGACGAACCCAAGGCAGTTGAAGACCTTGCAGCTATCAAAGCAGCAGGCAAAATGGTTATCGGTATCACAATCTATGAGCCCATGAACTACTATGCTGACGAAGCTAAGACAGAGCTCACAGGCTTTGACACAGAATTTGCAGAAGCTGTTTGTGAAAAGCTCGGCGTTGAGCCCGAATTTTTCATCATCGAATGGACAAGAAAGTTCCAGGAGCTTGATGCAAAGACAATCGACTGCGTATGGAACGGTATGACAATCACAGATGAAGCTCTTGCTAACTCAAGCGTTTCAGATCCCTACATCAAGAACGCTCAGGTTCTTGTTATGAAGAAGGATAAGATCGCTGATTACACAACAGCAGACAGCATTAAGGATCTCACATTTGCAGTTGAAGCAGGCTCAGCAGGTGAAAGCGTACTCAAGGATCTTGGCATAGAGAACGTAACAGGCGTTCTCGACCAGTCAAAGGCTCTGCTTGAAGTTTCAAGCGGTGTTGCAGATGCTTGTGTTATCGATATCACAATGGCTAAGTCAATGACAGGCGAAGGCACATCCTATGCAAACCTTGCATACGGTCTTGAGCTTTCAACAGAAGAATACGGTATTTCTTGCCGTGAAGGCTCAGACCTTACAGCAGAAATCAACAAGATTATGGCTGAAATGAAGGCAGACGGATCACTTCAGGCTATCGCTGACAAGTACAGCCTCAACCTCGCTGACTAATTTAAAACTTATAGCGTACTGTAAAGACAGAAGGCGCAAAAGCCTTCTGTCTTTCAATCGGTTAATCGGGATTTAAGAAAGGTAAAAGATATGTTTTGGAATGTTACGCAAAGCCTTATGGAAGGCTTCGGAAAAACACTTGAAATATTCATACTCACACTGCTTTTTGCTCTGCCCTTAGGCCTTGTTATAGCCTTCGGCTCAATGAGCAAGTGGAAGCCGCTTAAGGCTGTTTCAAAGGGTCTTGTGTGGGTTATCAGGGGCACTCCGCTGATGCTGCAGCTCATTGTCATTTTCTACGGCCCCGGTCTTATAGGTGCATGGGCAAGTCAGCTTGAGAGCACAAACTCTCTTATTCAGTGGCTTGCCACATGGGAATGCTTTGACCGCTTCACAGCTGTTATCGTGTCGTTTGTTATCAACTATGCCTGCTATTTCTCAGAGATTTACCGTGGCGGCATAGAGAGTATACCAAAGGGACAGTACGAGGCAGGTCAGGTGCTTGGTATGACAAAGAGCCAGACCTTCTTTAAGGTTGTGCTTTTGCAGGTTATCAAGCGCATTATTCCGCCTATGAGCAACGAAATCATTACACTTGTCAAGGATACCTCACTTGCAAGAACTATTTCAGTTTATGAGGTTATTTGGAACAGTGAAATTTTCATAAGAACAGACGGTCTTCTCTGGCCTCTTTTCTACACAGGCCTTTTCTATCTCATATTCAACGGCCTTCTCACCGTTGTTTTCGGCAGAATAGAGAAGAAGCTCAGTTATTTCAAAGCGTAAGGAGGGAAATGCAGTGGCTATACTTGAAGTTAAAGATATTAAAAAGAGCTTTGGCAAAACTAAGGTGCTCAAAGGTGTTTCCTTCTCGCTTAACGAAGGTGAGGTGCTGTCAATTATCGGCTCATCGGGCAGTGGCAAGACAACACTTCTTCGCTGCATAAATTTCCTTGAAACAGCGGACAGCGGCAAAATTACCGTTGACGGCGATGTGATTTTTGACGGTGAAGACCATTCAAAGAAAAAGGCAAAGGAAACAAGAGAAAAGCAGCTGAAAATAGGTCTTGTTTTTCAGCAGTTCAACCTTTTTCCTCAGTACAATGTGCTTGACAATGTGACCCTTGCTGTCAAGCTTAAGGCAAAGGAAAGACCCGACTACAAGCAGAATAAGAAACAGATTTTAGCCGAAATTGAAGAAAAGGCGCTGAAGCTTCTTGGTGAAATGGGTCTTAGCGACAAAATAAACAACTATCCCTGCGAGCTTTCGGGCGGTCAGCAGCAGAGAGTTTCCATTGCCAGAGCTATGGCACTTGAGCCCAAGATTTTATTCTTTGACGAGCCGACCAGTGCCCTTGACCCTGAGCTTACGGGTGAAATTCTCAAGGTTATCAGAGAGCTTGCAAAGAGCAATATGACTATGGTTATTGTTACTCACGAGATGAACTTTGCCAAAGAGGTAAGCGATTACATTGTGTTTATGGATGACGGTGTAATTGCTGAGGAAGGCAAGGCGGAGGAAATTATAAATAATCCGAAGACGGAGAGACTCAAAGCATTTTTGAGTAAGATAAGCGACTGAAAAAATTATGAATTGCAGGTCGCTTCGCTCCGATTGTATCCCTTTGGATTTGAATATAAGACGGCATCTCTTCCCGGCAAATAAGACAGAAAAATAATATTAAGCAGACTCTTGAACGGGTCTGCTTTTTGTTATATAATAAGTGAAATGATGCCTGAGGAGAATAAAATGAAGAAAAGTTTTGCCATAGATAAAATGAATATCTATAATTTATTTGCCATTATTTTTATGGCTTTTATTATGTTAATTCCTCCTGAGCAAATTGCAGGTGTATTGATTTTTGAGTCTGTTGTTCTTTTGATAATGGTTGTATCATTTTTAATGGGTCCTAATTATTATGTTGCCGACAGTGACGGTATAGCAGTATACTATTTTCTTTTTATCAAAGATTATTATAAATGGGATGAAATTAAATCAATTGAAGAATACCTTGCAGGAAGTTCTAAATTCTATTATACAGCATATTGGATTGAAACAAAAACGACAAAAAAGAAACCGTTTTATATGGATTATAAAATAACAAAATCCATATGGACAAAAAGGCTGATAAAAAAATATTGGGACGGTGAAATCAAAGGAGATGACTTTGAAGCCTTTAAAAAGAAATTGAGAAAGAAAAAAGCGGAATCTTTTGAGCTTGGTAAAAAACAGGCTATAAAAAGTGAAAGCGAAGCCAGAACGAGAATTGCTGAGATACTAAGAGAATACAGATCCACGGCTAAGAGGCAGGGATTATTTGTCAAAGCTACATACAGTTATGAGATTGAGAATAGAACCTATGACAAAAGACCGGATGAAAGCTATTCATTCGTAGTTAAAATTGAGATGGGTAAAATAGGCTGTTCGGAAGATGATAAATTATATATTATATCTGAATTGCTTTTTGTAAGATATGGTGTGGCATCTGTTAAGGTGATTGAAAAAGATGGAAATATTTATAATGAGATTTCTCAGAAAGTTGGAGAATTTGTTTCATTATAAAAACGCAAACAGCAGAGCGATTGTAATTTTCACTCTGCTGTAATTTTTTGTTATGTGGGACTCTGTCCCACGCCCTGCAAGCTTTTGCAAAAGCTTGAGCAAAACTTTACTTGCTTAATTCTTTTCTCAGGGCTTCAATTTCTATTTTTACACACTCAGGTGAGGGGCCGCCCTTTACAGTACGTTTGCTAACACACTCGTCAAGGTCAATTGCCTTATAAACATCCTCCTCAAAGAGGTCGCAAACTGCCTTATACTCCTCGATAGGCAGTGTCTCAAGGGTAACACCCTTGTCAATGCAAAGAGCCACAAGCATGCCAGTAGCCTTATATGCATCACGGAAGGGGAGTCCTTTGTAAACAAGATAGTCAGCGCAGTCGGTGGCATTGATAAAGCCTCTTGCTGCTGCGTTTCTCATGTTATCACGCAGTACCGTTGCAGTCTCTAACATAGGAGCAAAGGTGTCAAGGCACATGATAACTGTGTCAAGGGCATCAAAAACAGCTTCTTTGTCCTCCTGCATATCCTTGTTATAGGCAAGGGGAATGCCTTTCATAACGGTCAGAAGTGTCTGCAAATCACCGAAAACTCTGCCAGCTTTGCCACGTACCAGCTCTGCAATATCCGGGTTCTTCTTCTGGGGCATAATGCTTGAGCCTGTTGAGAAGGCATCGTCAAGCTCAATGAATTTGAATTCCCATGAGCACCATGCAATGACCTCTTCGGCAAAGCGTGAAAGATGCACCATAACAATTGAAAGCATGGAGAGAAGCTCAAGAGCATAGTCTCTGTCTGAAACGCCGTCAAGGCTGTTGCTGCTCACACTGCTGAGACCTAAAAGCTCAGCAACATATTCTCTGTCAAGGGGATATGTAGTGCCTGCAAGAGCGCCTGAGCCGAGAGGTGACACAGCCATTCTCTTTTTGCAGTCATAAAGGCGGTCTAAGTCACGCATAAGCATACTTGCGTACGCCATAAGATGATGACCGAAGGTAACAGGCTGAGCACGCTGAAGATGTGTGTAGCCGGGCATAACTGCATCATAGTTTTCCTCTGCTTTATTGAGAATAACCTCAATAAGAGCTTTGATGGATTCCTCAAGAACATCACACTGGTCAAGGAGATAAAGTCTCAGGTCAAGAGCAACCTGATCGTTACGGCTTCTTGCAGTGTGAAGACGCTTGCCGCTGTCGCCGATACGCTTTGTCAGCTCACCCTCAACGAAGGTGTGGATATCCTCAGCTGTCATATCTATTTCGAGGCTGCCGTTTTCAAGGTCGGCGGCAATCTCTTTAAGTGAAGCTACAATTTTATCACTTTCACTTTTGTCGATTATGTTCTGTTTGCCGAGCATTGTTGCGTGTGCAACGGAGCCTCTTATATCCTGCTGCGCCATACGGCAGTCAAAGGGGATTGATGAATTGAAATCATTTGTTTTTTTATCAAGGGACTTTTTAAAGCGTCCTGTCCAAAGTGGCATAACTATTACCTCCTGTTAATTTGTAATATAATACCTGTTAATTATCCTAAAAAAACGTGGTTTTGTCAATAGTTAAACAAATCATTTTCTGCGTATTGCCCTCGCCGGGCAGGCATTCTTTTTGCTGGCGCCCAAAAGAATCAAAAATGCGCTGATGTTGCGGTATCAGATTCTATTTTTGTCCGCCTTGCTCGCAATTCTGCATTTTGCACTCTGCATTCTGCATTAAAAAAAGGGTGTCTTCCGACACCCTTTTTTGTCTTATTTATCCCATTCCTTTGAGAGCATTGCTCTGACCTTGAGGGGAAGACCAAAGAGATTAATGAAGCCCTTTGAATCTGCCTGATCATAGCAGTCATCCTCATCGAAGGTTGCAATTTCTTCACTGTAAAGTGAATAGGGTGATGTCATACCTGCACCGATGATGTTGCCCTTATAGAGCTTGAGCTTAACTTCACCTGTAACAGTTTCCTGAGTCTTGTCAACGAAAGCTGAAAGAGCTTCACGGCAGGGTGTGAACCACTGACCGAAGTAAACAAGCTCTGAGAACTTAGTAGCAAGCTGCTGCTTTAAGTGCTGAGTGTCTCTGTCAAGAGTGATCTGCTCAAGCATTTCGTGAGCCTTGTAAAGGATTGTTCCGCCCGGTGTTTCATAAACGCCACGGCTCTTCATACCAACGAGACGGTTCTCAACCATGTCAATGATACCGATACCGTTTGCACCGCCGATTTCATTAAGAGCCTTAACCATTTCAACACCGCCGAGCTTTTTGCCGTTGAGTGATACGGGAACACCCTTCTCGAAGCCGAGAGTGATATATGTGGGAACATCGGGAGCCTTTTCGGGTGTTACACCCATTTCAAGGATTTCGTCATACTTGGGCTCGTTTGCAGGATTTTCAAGGTCGAGGCCTTCGTGTGAAAGATGCCAGATGTTCTTATCCTTTGAGTAGTTTGTTTCTCTTGTAATTTTAAGAGGAATATTCTTTTTGATAGCGTATTCGATTTCGTCTTCACGGCTCTTGAATTCCCATGTTCTCCAAGGAGCGATGATTTCCATTTCAGGAGCAAAAGCCTTGATAGCAAGTTCGAAACGTACCTGGTCATTACCCTTACCTGTGCAGCCGTGGCAAATTGCATCTGCGCCCTCAGCCTTAGCAATTTCAACAATTCTCTTAGCAATGAGAGGACGTGCAAAAGCTGTGCCGAGAAGATACATACCTTCGTAAACTGCGCCTGCCTTAAGTGTGGGGTAGATGTAATCTTCAACGAATTCCTTGTTGAGGTCTTCGATGTAAAGCTTGCTTGCGCCTGTCTTGAGAGCCTTTTCTTCAAGACCTTCAAGCTCTGAAGCCTGACCTACGTCACCTGAAACTGCAATAACCTCACAGCCTTCATAGTTTTCCTTAAGCCAAGGGATAATGATTGATGTGTCAAGTCCGCCTGAATAAGCAAGGACAATTTTCTTAATTTCTTTCATTTTTACTATCTCCATTCATTTTTGTTTTAGACTATGCTACATTATACGCATTTTTATGCAAAAGTCAATAGGCAACTTTTAAGTTTATTGAATTTTTATGCATAAAATGATGAATATCGCTGTATTATATGCAAAATCACTAATTTATGACTTAAAGAACTCATAGCAGGCTCTGTAAGTGCTGTAAACATCGGCCTTTGAAACTATTTCATAGGGAGCATGCATTGAGAGTACAGGTACACCAAGGTCAACAACGTCAACATTGAGGTTGGCAACATATTTTGCAACGGTTCCTCCGCCGCCTTCGTCAACTGCACCGAGTTCACCAATCTGCCATGAAACATTTGCACTGTCAAGAATACGGCGAATCTTGCCCATAAATTCAGCACTCGCATCTGATGTGCCGCTTTTGCCTCTTGCACCTGTGTATTTTGTGATTACACAGCCGTGGTTGAGAGTGCAGCAGTTATATTTGTCATGCACTGAGGGGAAGGTGGGATCAAAGCCTGCGTTAACGTCAGCTGAAAGACATTCAGACATTGAAAGAACATCTCTGCCTTCAAGACCTTCCATTTTTGCAAGGTCATAGATGAAGTATTTCATAAATGCCGAGTTAAGACCAGTGTTGCCGTCTGAGCCGATTTCCTCTTTGTCAGCAAGAACTGAGATGAGAGTATGCTCCGGCTCTTCAACATTGAAAGCGGCAATTGCGGCAGGGTACGCACAGACTCTGTCGTCGTGGCCGTAAGCACCGATAAGGCTTCTGTCAAAGCCGATGTCACTCACTTCGAGGGCGGGTACTAATTCAAGCTCTGCTGAAATGAAGTCTTTCTCTGTCACACCGTATTTTTCATTGAGGATTTTGAGCACGTTGAGCTTGACAAGCTCACTGCCGCTGTCACTCTTAAAGGGTCTTGAACCGATAAGAATGTTGAGCTCCTCACCCTTTATGCCCTCAAGAAGAGGTCTCTTTGACTGCTCCTTATCAAGATGGGGCAGCAGATCAGTAATGACGAACTTGGGCTCGCCTTTCTTTTCACCGATATTTATTTTAACGCTTGTGCCGTCTTTTTTAATCATAACGCCGTGAAGTGAAAGAGGCATGGCAACCCATTGATATTTTTTAATTCCGCCGTAGTAGTGGGTCTTGAAGTAGGCAAGATCACTGTTTTCATAAAGGGGAGTGGGTTTAAGGTCGAGACGAGGTGAATCGATATGAGCTGCAACGATTTTTGCACCCTCGCTTACGCCTTTTTTGCCCATAACTGCAAGTATAATGCTCTTGCCTCTATTGTTATAGTAAACCTTGTCACCTGCTTTATAGGCTTTTTTGCTGTCAAAGGGCAAAAAGCCTTTTGCTTCTGCCTTTTCAATCATATAGTCTACGCATTCTCTCTCTGTTTTTGCAGTGGCAAGAAAATCCTTATAGCCTTCGCAGAAATCATCTGCATTTTTAAGCTCTTCATCGCTCATCTGCACGCTGAAGTGCTTTTTTTCGAAGCAGAGCTCTTCTTTAAGAAGGTCTGCTGCACTTTTTTCATTTGACATATTTATGCATCCTTTCTGTCATATAATTTTTCATATATATTTTTGGTTTTTATAACATTTTTAACATATTTTGCCGTGGTGGGGAAAGGGATAGTATGAAGACTTTCACCGTCAGCGGAATATCTTTCATCTTTCAGCCACTTGTCCACATTGCCCGTTCCTGCATGATAGGCGGCAATTGCCACCTCTTCACTTTTATATTTTTCTGTCAGGTACCCGTATAAGTAGCAGCCGTATTTTATTGAAACCTCCGGCAACACAGCCTCGCTGTAATCTTTTTCTTCATCAAGCTTGCCGCTTATCCATGCGAAGGTGTCGGGCATAATCTGCATAAGTCCAGTTGCGCCCACATGAGACACTGCCTCAGGGTCAAAGCCGCTTTCACATTCAATAACGGCATAAATAAAGTAAGGTGAAAGATTATATTCTCTGCAATGTTCTTCGACAATATCTTTGTAGGTGCAGGGATATAATGTTTTAAGCACAGACAAGGAGCCGAAGTAAAAAAGCGTAGCAGTGAGTGACAATATAAGAATGAGGGCGATAAATCTTTTTATTTTCAACCTATCAGCTCCTCAAGTTCTTTATATCTGTTATCATCCTTATCATATGGAGGGTAGTTTCTTATTATTATATCAGCCTGACTGAAATAATATTCGTCATCCTTTTGTGCTTTTATTCTTGTTGTTGCCTGCTCATGAGTTATTCCGTCACGGCTGAGAATTCTTTCAAGGCGGATTTCTTCGGGAGCAGAAACCACAACAAATTTTTCGCAAAGCTCCTTGCAGTTGCTTTCAAGCAGTGCGGCTGCATCTATAACCGAAACAGTGTAACCTTCTTTTTTTGCCTTTTCAATTTCAGCTTCACATCTCTTTTTTATAGCAGGATGTGTAATGCTGTTGAGAAGTGCAGTTTTCTGTGGTGAAGCAAAGGCTCGCTCAGCAAGACGCTTTCTTATGAGTTCGCCGTTTTCGTCGAGAATATCTTCGCCGAAAGAAGCCTGAAGCTGAGGAAGAGTATCGCTGCCTTTTTCGGTTATCTGCCTTGCAATAACATCACCGTCAATAATATAGCAGCCTTTTTCTTTCAGATAGAGGGCAACGGTGCTTTTGCCTGCACCTGTTTTGCCTGTGAGTCCTATTGTAAGCATATTTTTCACCTCAAAGCTCGATTATGTTGAAAGCTGCAGCACGCACAAGACGGTTGAATACTGCAAGACCTATGCCTTCCTTTTCGGGGAAACGGGCAAAAACTGTTTTTGCCTTTGCTTTATCAACCTGCCTGAGTGCATCAAAGATATGCTTTGCCTGAGATGAGGGATCATCTTTTTTGCCGTAGGTTATGCATTTTATGCTAAGATCGCTTACCTCTTCCTCGAAACAAAGAGCAACATCGTCAGAAGTTCCGTTTTCGTCTATATATTTTTTATATTGCTCAAAGCTGCTTTTGATAATAACAACCTCTGCATCGGGGGAGTAGTGCTTATATTTCATACCCGGTGAGGCGGCAACAGCGCCGTCTGCAAGCTTGTTATAAACAGCATCGTCAATAACAATTTCGCCCAGAACCTCAGTGAGCATTTCAGGGGTTATTCCGCCGGGACGAAGAAGTCTCGGCACTTCATCTGCAAGAGAAATAACAGTTGACTCAATGCCTACACTGCATTCACCGCCGTCAACTATTGCATCCACTCTGCCGTCAAGGTCGGCTCTCACATGGCTTGCCGTGGTGGGACTGGGCTTGCCTGAGGTGTTTGCAGAGGGTGCCGCAAGAGGAAAGGAGCACGTATCAATTATGGCTCTTGCAGTTTCGTCTGAGGGCATTCTGACTGCCACAGTGTCAAGCTTGCCGCAGATTTCCTTTGGTATTATATCGGATTTCGGCAGGATAACAGTAAGAGGACCCGGCCAGTATTTTTCTGCCAATGCCATGGCACTTTCGGGTATAGACTTAACCAGCGGCGCCCACTGAGATATATCACTGATATGAACTATCAGCGGATTGTCAGAGGGCCTTCCCTTGGCATCAAATATCTTTTTAACGCAGTCACCCCTAAGGGCATTTCCTGCAAGACCGTAAACGGTTTCTGTGGGAATTGCAACTATGCCGCCGTTTCTGAGTATTTCGGCAGCTCTGGCAATATCCTGCTGATCATTGCTTAAATAAAGGGTTTTCATTTTATCACTTAGCTTTCACTTTTGAGCTTTTCGGCAGTGTCATAGGTTATGAGTGCATCAATAACCTCATCAAGAGCGCCGTTTAAAAACTGCTCAAGTTTATATATAGTCAGACCTATTCTGTGGTCAGAAATTCTTCCTTGGGGGTAATTGTATGTTCTTATTCTTTCACTTCTGTCACCTGTGCCCACCTGAGATTTTCTCTCGTCGGCTATTGAGGACATCTGCTTCTCTCTTTCCGCCTCAAGAATTCTTGAACGGAGAATTTTCATAGCCTTATCCTTGTTTTTGTGCTGACTTCTTTCGTCCTGACACTCAACAACGGTGCCTGTGGGCAAATGAGTAATTCTGATAGCTGATTCGGTTTTGTTGATATGCTGACCTCCTGCGCCGCTTGAACGGAAGGTGTCTATCTGCAAATCCGTGGGATTTATTTCAACATCGACGTCCTGAGCTTCGGGCAGCACTGCAACGGTTGCCGTTGAGGTGTGAATTCTGCCCTGAGTTTCTGTTTCGGGCACTCTCTGCACACGGTGAACGCCGCTTTCAAACTTAAAGCGTGAATAAGCACCCTCACCGCTGACCATAAAGCTGACTTCCTTAAAGCCGCCAAGCTCTGTGGGATTTGAGGAAAGCACCTCTATTTTCCAGCGTCTTGCCTCAGCGTACATAGAATACATTCTGTAAAGCACGCCTGCAAAAAGTGCAGATTCTTCTCCGCCTGCACCGCCACGGATTTCAACGATGACATTTTTATCGTCATTGGGGTCTTTAGGCAAAAGCAGAATTTTCAGTTCTTCATAAATTCTTGCTGTGTCTTCCTTTGCTTTTTCAAATTCCTCCTGCACCATTTCACGAAAGTCTTTGTCAAGCCCGCCCTCGTCAAGAAGGGATTTAGACTCCTTGAGTGTTTCCTCAGCTGCTTTGTATTCTCTGTATTTTTCAACTATAGGCTGAAGATTTTTATGCTCCTTTAAAAGGGCACTGTAATTGTCTAAGTCTGCTATAACAGCAGGGTCATAAAGCATTTCACTTACCCGTTCAAAGCGTTCTTCAACCAAAACTAATTTATTAAGCATAATATTCTCCCTGTCGGTCAATTATTATTAAAGTGGCAGCCTTACAGCTGTTCACCGTCTCTGATAACTTTTTTTATGTTTTTTTCAGCTTTGAGTCTCGGAACCATAACAACATGACCGCATTTTTTACATTCCAGCTTAAAGTCCATTCCCGAACGCAAAACAGAAAATTCGTTATTGCCGCAAGGGTGGTTTTTTTTCATCATTAATGTGTCACCGACTCTGATATCCATTATTTCACCTCAGAATGAAAGAGCATTTTATCAATATATTATAGCACATTACTCTTAGGAATATCAACCTAAAAAGAACATAACTTAATAAAATCGCCGCTGAAAATATATTTCAAGGCAAAGAAGCATATAAATTTAATTGCAATTATAAACAGAAAGGGTTATAAAAATGAAAAAGTATTATCCTGAAAACTACCTTATCAACACTGTCGAGAATAAAAATATTCTCTCTTCAAGAGCCGCAATAAAAGAGGCTTACTACAGCGGCAGGGTACTGGAAGCAAGAGCAACGGTTTGCGACAAGGACCACAATCTGCATGTGGATTTAGGCGTAATGAAGGGAATTATCCCAAGAGATGAGGGCGCAATCGGAATAGATGACGGCTCTGTACGTGACATTGCCATAATATCAAGAGTGAATAAACCTGTTGTGTGCCGCATAATCGACTTTAAAACAGATGAAAAGGGCGAGGTATATGCAGTTCTCAGCCGAAAAAGTGTGCAGCAGGACTGTATGCGTGAATATATTTCCTGCCTTGTGCCCGGATGTGTGATTGATGCCACCGTTACTCATATGGAATCCTTCGGCGTTTTTGCAGATATAGGTGCAGGCATTTCTGCACTCATGCCCATTGACAGCATTTCTGTTTCAAGAATTCCTCATCCCTCGGCAAGATTTTCTCCGGGACAAAAAATAAAAGCCGTTGTCAAGGCTATAGACGAAAGCGGCAGAATTACTCTCAGCTATAAAGAGCTTCTCGGCACTTGGGAAGAAAATGCCGCTGACTTTGCACCCGGTGAAACGGTACCCGGCATAGTGCGCTCCGTTGAGAGATACGGCATATTTGTGGAGCTGAGACCAAATCTTGCAGGTCTTGCCGAATATGTGCCGGGAGTAGTGCCCGGACAGCACGCAAGTGTATATATAAAAAATCTCATCCCCGAAAGAATGAAAATCAAGCTGATTATTGTGGATTCCTTTGATGCGGAATATCCCAATGATGCAGTTAAATATTATAACGAAAGCGATTTTATAGATCACTGGGTTTATTCGCCTGAGAGCTGCAGCAAAAAGATTGAGACAGTTTTTTCGCCTTATCAGTTGACGGAAGACGCAATTTAAGGTACAATATAGGATAGTCAATTATTTACAGGAGGAAATTCATATGAAAATCAAGGAAACAATAAGAAAACGTAACAACTCCCTTAAATTTGTTGCAACTAAAAAGGTTGCCGAGGCAGCAACTGCTGCGGCTGACCTTCTTTGTGCACCGCCCGATTTAAGCAAGTGTAAAAAAGTGCTTTTTGTTCAGCCTCATCCCGACGATAACGAAATCGCAGCAGGCGGCACAATGGCTTGGCTTCGCTCAATTGGTGTTGAGGTTTATGAGCTGACAGTAACAGATGACAGATATGCTGACCCCAAATATATAGGCAAAGAAAATAATGTGCAGACCACACGTCAGAAGGAAGCACTTGCTGCACAGCGTGCTCTTGATGTTAAAAATGCAGGCTTCTTAGGCTTTGCGGATAAAAACGATAACTCCGTAAGAGAAATCTCTCTTAAGATTATGGAAGTTATCAGAAGAATTCAGCCCGATTTCGTTATCACTGCAGACCCAAATCTTGCAACGGAATGCCACAGTGACCATATTAAGGTTGGCATGGCTGTTAAATATGCATGCATGGATGCAGAGTGCAACTTCTATCCCGAATTTATTGACGGCAAAGTCCGTGACGATGCATGGAAAGTTGGTGGTATTGGCTTCTATTACACCGATAAGCCCAACACAATCATTGACATCACAGAGTTTGAAGAACTTAAGATGAAATCCATCAAGTGCCACAAGTCACAGGCTGAAATCGGCTTGCTCGCTTCAGTTATGCTTCTCAATCAGGTTCACGCTGAGGGCACTCCCTTTAAGGCTGCAGAGCCACTGAGACTTCAGAGCGGACTGCATATGCATTGCTTCAATCTGCCTATCGAATAATATAAAGAGGAAGTTAAAATGATATCAATAGTGTATGTAACAAACACAGGCTCGTCTAAGGCCTATGCCCAAATGCTCAGCGAAAAAACAGGCTATGCTGCATATAGTCTCGCAGACAGCGGCAGTGTACCCGAAGAAAGCGAAGTTATCTTCATCGGCTGGGTCATGGCAGGCTCTTTGCAGGGCCTCAAGGAAGCCAGAGAAAGGTTTGGAAATCTCAAGGCTGTTATCGCCGTCGGCATGATGAAAAGCGAAAAGCAAGACAAAGACCTCAAGGAAAAGAACGGCATCACAGAGCCATTTTTCTCACTTCCCGGTGCTTTTGATATGAAAAAGCTCACGGGCATGCACAAAATGATGATGGGCATGATGGTCAAAATGATGAAAAGTAAGCTCAAGGAAACTGACGACCCAAAAGCAAAAGAGGTTGTCGAGAAGTTTGAAGAGGGCTTTGACATGATAGATGAAAAGCATCTCTCAGAAGTGCTTGAGTTTCTTGGATAAAAATACTTTGCGGACGCAGGAAAGACCTGCGTCCGCTTTTATCTTTTGCCCGCCCCCAAAAAACAAAGCGGTAGGTTCGACCTGCCGCTTTGTTATGTTATAGGATTTGAATTGTCTGTTCTTTCTAAAATGTAATCGGTTGTGGTGTTATATAAATCTGCAATGGCTATCAGCACATCAGATGGAATATCACGGTAACCTTTTTCGTAACGGTTGTATTGAGGCTGCTTCATTTTGAGATAGTCGGCAACCTGTTGTTGTGTCATATCGTTATCCTCTCGTAAATCCCGTATTCTTTTATAATATCCCATAAAATCACCACTAAAAGAAAAATATAACCGATTGATTATATTGACATTCTACAATAATGGTGATAAAATAATTGTAATTTATAATCGTTTGGTTATAAAAGCATTTATTAAGGGAGGAATTGCAATGTCAAGTTTTTGCAACAAATGTGGAAAAGAAGTAGAGGAAAACAAAATACTGTGTGAAGAATGTGAAAGGAATCAGTCACCGCAGATTTTTTCTAATGTTCAGGTTAAAAGAAAAAAGAAAATCAGCAAGAAAAAAGCAGTTATAATGGCCATTTGCGTTTTTGTTGTATTGCTTTTTATGATGATAATGTCAACTCCTGATATTATTTCTATTGAAGCAAAGTATTGCGGACATACCAAAGCCGGAGTAGCACTTAATGAAGCAAATGAAGGTATTATAGTAACCGGAACAGATGAAAATGGTGAGAAAAAAGAGCTTAGTTCTTGGAAAATTGAAAATCCGGAAATACTTGTTGCTGATGAAACGGCTACAGTTATAATCAGTTATGGTGAATTGGAAACATCTTTAGAAGTTGAATGCTCAACGAGCAAAGTTAAAGAACTGATCGTTGAATACACAGGAGATTGCGAAGAAGGTGTAATAGTAACAAAAAAATCATCGGGATTAAAAGTAACCGCACTTCACAAAAACGGTGAAAAAACTGATGTAACTGAACAATGTAAACTACTTAATGAAGTAGAATTCAAAGCTGATAAGAGTGTAAAAATAGAAGTAAGTTATACAGATCCTGTTGACGGAGAAGAATTTATAGAAAGCAAAACGGTTAAATGTTCTACATTCTCAATTGAAAGCATTTCTGCAAAGTATACAGGAAGTAAAGCAGAGGGAACGGTGCTTGATGAAAAAAATAGTGGAATTGTTGTAACTGCAAAATATAAAGACGGAAGCAAGGAAGAAGTCAAGGGCTGGAAAGTAAAAGAGGCTGTTTCTTTAAAGGCTGACAAAACATCAAAAATAACAATAACTTACGAAGATAAGAAGTGTACTTTAGAGGTTGTTTGCTCTACAATGTCAAAATCAGCTTATATGTCAAAATGTAAGTCTATTTCATATAAAGAGCTTGCAAGAAATCCGGGTAAATATGAGGGTGAGCTTGTAAAATTTACAGGTGAGGTTTTCCAAGTACAAGAAGGAACTTTTTATAACATTTACATGATAAGTGTAACACATCAAGGTTATGGAATTTATGATGATAATGTATATGTAACATATTTTAGTAGTGAGGATAATCCCAGAGTCTTAGAGGATGATATTGTAACATTTTATGGTGAATTTGAAGGCTTGAAGACTTATGAAACGGTGATGGGTGCAAGCAGAACAATACCTGAGGTAGATGCAAAATATATAGTACTCAAATAAAACAACAATCCCGCCGATTTTCGGCGGGATAAATTTTTCCTATTCTGCAGCTTCTGTCAGCTTATAAACCTCACTTTCAATAAGTGCCGTTACCTCGTCAATATCAACGACTATGCCCTTTGACAACAAAAATGCTACAACATATTCCTTCTTTTGTTGACCTGTTTTGCTGCCGAAAAGCTGCTCAGCAGCCTTGACAGCTGTCTTAACCCAGAAATTCAGATGTGAGCGCTTGTTTTCGCTGAGCTGATTTTTTATATATGGAATGAGAAACGCACTGACTATTGCGCTGAGAAGTGCAATCACACATTCAATTATATCGGTTAAATCGAAATTCATAATAATACTCCTTTTAATTTATTTGCATTGCCGCCTTTTCAAGAGTGCCTACTCTTTGCTCCACCAGGCGGATTTTTTCCTGACCAATTGAGGTCTGTTTTTCAAGGTTGTGGGTCTTTTCAATCAGGCTGCTGAGCTTATCAACTCTCTTTTCAAGCTCACCTATGCGATAGTTTGTCAGCTTGCCCGAAGTGACAATTCCTGCAAAGCTGCCGAAAAGGGTACCCAAAAGGCTGATGAGGGCGATTATTACAGTTTCGCTCATTTTACCGCCTCGCAGTAGTCAAGGCAGACCCATTTGTTTTTTGCAAAGCTGCCCCAATTACCCTTGATCTGAGTGATTGAGAGCTTTTTGCCTTTCAGCAGAGTCCCCGTTTTTTTATAACCGGTACCTGCACCGCTTCTGACATTGAGCACGGCAGTGTTCACCTTATAGTACCCTGCCGTATAGCTTTCAGGCAGTGGCTTGAATTTAAGTGAAGCTGACGATATGACCTTAGTGAAATCAGGGTCAATATAAAAGAGCTGCTGAGGTCTGAAGGCTCCGTTTGATGTGGTGAGTACCCATTTGCCCTTTGTGTTTTTCACCCAGCCGTTACCCGTCATTTTGCCTTTGCCGCAACTGATGTGGAAATGATAAGCCGAAGCTCCGTCTTTTCCCTCACGGCATATAGGCTCATATCTTGCATAAATATCTCCCACTTTGATTTTTGCAAGATCACTGTCATCAGGGTGGGTTATCAGCATCGTGAAAAAGTCCCTTGTGCCGTCAGCGAATGAAACCTTGTCAGTACTTTCAAGCCACAGAGTGTTGGTGCCTTTTGTGCCTACACCGTAAATGCGTTTGACTTTCATCTTGTCACAGGGGCAGTATATATAGCACCTGCCCATATCAGCACAGCCTTCGTCTATGGGGTAATCTTTAAGCGAACCCACAGTGTGAGGCTTGTGTGAGGTTTTGCCTGAATAGCTCTGGGTTATACGCATAATTTTGCAAGGGTAAATAAGATAGTTATCAGTCATAAAACACCTCCTGAAAAAACATTGCTGCCATAAAGAATGCTGCAGCTATATAAAGTGCTGTTAAATTAAAAAGTCTATACACAGTTGCTCCTTTCCTACAGCGGTTTTAAAAAATAAAAACTGCCCTGTCACCTCATAAGCGAGGGCAAAGCAGAAAAAATATATGACCTTTGCGGTTGTCATGCTTATAATTTTACACCTGAAAATTAAAACTGTCAACACTTTTTAGAACATTTGTTCGTTAAATTTGACTTTTTTTCAAAAATGAAGTATAATATACCGGATTTTTCAGAAAGGGGGATAACAATGAAAGCAAGAGTTATTACTGCTGACGAAGGAATAAAACATTTCAGGCTCAAGGTTATAATTGCCGTTATTGTGCTTATCCTTCTTTCCTGCGGCACTGTTGCTGCAACGGAAACTGTGGTGAAAACTACGGTTATGTGCGAAGGCGAAGCCAAGACAGTGATTACACTTTCAGGTGAACCTGAAACCATAATTGCACACACCCCTTATAAAATTGAAGAGGGTGACAGGCTTATTACCGATTACTTCAGTGCTGAAAATGGCGGATTTCTTATCATTGCAAAGCCACATCAGGTTCTTTTATATGACGAAGATGAGTTGATAAAAATACTTACAGTTACCGGTACTGCAGGGGATGCTGTGGCTCAGGCAGGTGTGGAGCTTAAAGACGGTGACGAGCTTAGCATAGGTGAGCACATCGTGCTGTCATCTGATATGAAGCTGAAAATAGAAAGAGCATTTACGGTTAAGGTTACAGTTGACGGTGAGACTAAAAAGATAAACACTGTTGGCGGCACAACTGAAAAGGTGCTGAAAAAAGCAGGGATTATCTTAGGTGAAGATGACATTGTTTCACCTGCCAAGGATGAGGAAATAACCAAAAGCCGCAAAATCAAGGTGCAGCGAGTTACATATAAAACCTATAAAAAAACAGAGGTCATCCCTTTTGAAACCAAGATTGAGTATGACGAAGATAAGTATTATGAAGAAGTAAGCGTAAAGCAAAAGGGTAAAGACGGAAAAGCTGTTAATTATTATAAAGAAACTTATATCGACGGCAAAAAAACTAAAACCGAGATAACCGAAACCAAGATAAAAAAAGAAGCAAGGGATAAAATTATTCTTAGAGGCTCCAAGGGCAGCCTTTACGGCGGCAAGGTTTATGATAAGGTTATTTCAGAGGTAGTGCCGCCTTACAGAATAGACCTTGATGAAAACAACAGACCCATCAATTACAAAAAGAAGATAACGGGTAAGGCAACAGCTTATTGCACCGGCACAATCACTTCCACAGGCAGACGTGCTCAGCCGGGTGTGGTTGCTGTTGACCCAAGAGAAATTCCCTATGGAACAAAGCTATATATTGTTTCAAGTGACAACAGATATGTTTACGGCTATGCCATAGCAGGTGACACGGGCGGCTTTATCCACAATAGCTCAACGGTGGTTGACCTTTATATCCGAGGCTATGATGCCTGTAAGCAGTTTGGCAGAAGAAATGTGGATATTTATGTGCTTGAATAAACCAGTGAAGGAAAGCGTGTTTTGGTTACTTTTTCACGCCAGGAAAAGTAACGCCTGCCCGGCGAGGGCAATAAAAGAAAAAATCAGGCGAGGAAAGCAGAAATCTTTCCTCACCTTTTATTTTTGTCAGCTTTCAAACAGCTTTTCATAGGCAGTCTCAAACAGATCTGCACCTTTGGTGTCAACCATAATGTCAACGACGAAAACAGTGCTGCCTTTTACCGCAAAGCCTGCCCAGCGGTCTTGACCTGATTCGTCAGTTTCTCTGTAACAAATGTCCCATGAGGTTTCACTGCTGTCGAGGGACTTTATTTCATAGCCGTATTTTTCATATTTTTTCAGCTTTGTGTTTATATATTTCTCTCTTATGTGAGGATAGTCCGAAACGAAAACCTCATAAAACAAATATTCATTTTTTTCTTCATATTCCTCAGGCGGTGCATTTTCTGCACCGTCAGCTTCATAGTCTGAGGAATAAAAATAGTGCTGCGCAAACCGTGTTATGTTGTGTCTCATACATTTGTCGGTGCAGTCTTTTTCATCATAACCTAAATCAGACAGTGAAAAGGGAATATTTATGGTGTTATATATTTTTGTCGTGTATTCAAAATGCTGACGGCTCACCTTAGCTGACACATATGTTCCTGATAACAGCACTTCCATAATAAGAATGAAAGTCAGAATTTTCACCGATTTGCCGTAGGCTGTTTTTGCTTTGAACTGCGACATCAGAGAGAATAAAGCCGATGCAATAAACACAATGATAAACAAATATGCTATGCCGTATTCCTCACATTGACCGGCGTCAGCTATGCACACAAAGGCAAGGGACATAAAGCAGTAAATAAGAAAAGCTATAGCTTCTGTCATCCTTCGTGCTTTAACACTTCTGAGGCTTGTGTATTTTACCTTTTCACCTTTTTTCAAAGCTGATTTTGCTTTAAAAAGCCAGATGAAATAGTCAGTGAGAATAAATATGGGACTGAAGGCAAAAATGCCTATGATTATCCACCACAGCCAATACTGCATTCTGCTCTCATTAAGACCTATATCCACATCCATAATGAATTGAAGTGCTTTGAAAAATATCAGTATAAAGCAGAATATATTTCCCGGCTTTAAAAGAGCTCTTTTCTTTATTGTTTTCATTTTCTGAGCTTCATCGGTCATTATGTCTGTAATGTCGTTTTTCTGAGTTCTGAAAATATAAAGCTCATCGTGATACACACCACAGCTTTCCCAACCCTCCTGCTCACAGGAAGCAACAAAGTCATCGCCTAAAGAGCCCGAATATATTTCGGCACAGTAGCGTATATTTTCCCTCGGCTCGGCTTTTTTGAAGACCATATTCTCATCGTCTATTTCTTCAAGCCTCAGACCTTCTTTTTCTTTTAAGGTGAGATATTCTTCAATAGCTGTCAGATCTGTATAGTTAAAGTTAAAGATTTCTTTAACTTCGTCTTTGTTCTTTTTTCTGAATATCATATTAGCACCTCCATTATTTTTTCTCCGTCAAGAATAAGAGTGCCAAGACGTGCGTATTCCTCTTTAAGGGCTCTTTTTCCGTCTGCGGTTATTATGTAGCTTTTGGTTGCAAGTCCCTGATTTGTTCTTTTGATAAGACCGGCAGTTAAAAATTTGTCAAGCATTGTGTAAAGGGTTCCCGGACCTATTTTAATTCTGTCAGAGGATATGCGTCTTACCTCATTCATAATCTCTGTGCCGTAAAGCTCTTTTGTCAAAGCCAGCAAAACATAATACATAGGCTCAGAGAGAGTCTGCATAGATTTTCTGGGCAAAAAAATCACATCCTTTCAGAAGGGAGTATCGTTTAACGATATTTCCTGATCTGATTATAACATCGTTTATCGATATTGTCAATACGGTTTTGTAACGGGCACATCGGCGACAAAAAAAGCAGGACACGGACAAACATTAACGCGTACAAAAAATCTATAAAAAAACCGAGCTGACTTTAATCAACTCGGTAAATCTTAGTTTTAGTCCTCGCCGGACAGGCATTCTTTTTGCTGGCGTGAGAACCCCTCAGTCAAAATCGCAAGCGATTTCGACAGCTCCCCTTTCAGGGAGAGCCAAGACGAATCAAAAAAACGCTGAAGTTTTTACTCAGATCACTTGGATGCGTATGTAACTTCCTGCATCTCTACAGCTTCTTTTTCATAAACGCTCTCATATTTATCCTGATAGTAGTTTTCCTGAATACACTCAAAGCTGCCGTCAGGTGAGAAGGTTATCATTGTGCAGCCACGCTGTGAGCCCATCTTATAAATGCCCGGATAAGCAAGATAGTCAACGCTCATGCCATAAGTGAATCGGATGCCCTTATAGTCAACTGAGAAGTTGTTTTCGTGGTCGTGACCGCAGAAAACAGCCTTGGTTGAGTCAAGCTCAAGCATTGTTTCAAAGAGGTTATCTTCGTGAATACCGCAGAAAACAATGTCTCCGCCTTCGCCTGCAACACCGTGGTGGAATTTTACATTTTCAGTGTCCTGATAGCCTGCATCTCTGTATTCATACCATGCATCTCTGTGCTCTGTGAGAGGAATGTGGAAGAAAGCTGCTGATTTAATATGACTGTTTTCTTCCTTGCCCATTTCTTTAAGCAGAGCGTTATTCTGTGCGTTGAGAGTGGTGAGAGTGTCCTTATACCACTGAACCTGATTTTCGTGAATGTTGTCATACTTCCACATTATGCCGAGAATGTCGCCGTCAACATAGGAGTGTGAGTCAATCATAAACAGGCTCTGAGTTATAATTCCCTCTGAATTCTTAACATTGACAACCTGATTGCCGTAGCCGTCAACCTCTTCGGGACCTGCCTCAAACAGACAGTATTTCATATCCTCGCCTGAATAGAAATCTGAAATATCCTCACGGCTGTAATATGAATAAGCCTCAGTGTCGTGGTTGCCGAAGGAAAGAGTCCAGTAAACGCCCAGCTGTTCCATAAGAGCAGCGAATACCTTGGCTGATGACAGGTTGTTAAAGGTGCCTGCCTGGAAGGGTACAGGGTAAGCGATATCGCCTGTGACAACAACAAGGTCAGGCTTTTCTGCAGCAACCATAGCTGCAACGGCGTTGAGTGCCATAGCGTCCTTTTTAAGACTCATCCAGCCACCGCCGATATGTACGTCTGTCAGCTGCATAACCTTGAAATCTTCATCAGTTGTGAAGGTCCAGTAGCCGTTTTCGTCCTTTTCGGGAACAAGCTGCTTTTCTGTTTCAACTTTGGGGAATGCGGCAATTTTTTCAATGTTTGCCTTGTTGCCCACAACGCTGATAACTGCCGTCACGGCAACAAAAACGAGGATAACTGCCAAAATTGCACCGAGAACCTTAAGTGCAATTTTCCCTCTTTTTTTCTTGGGTGCGGACTGCACCGGTTTTTCTTTAGCTTTCATTCTTCATTTCACACAGATTTTCTGTGTTCTCCTTTCCTTTGATTATATGAACAGTGATTCCTGTTTCATTTTTGATTTGTGTCAGCACCTCATCGCTTATGTCGGTACGTGCTGAAAGCTCTGCAAAGGCTGAGAGCTCATCTCCGCCACTGAAAAAAGAGATATTTTTAATGCTGTCATTATTGGCTGCATCAAAAAGTATAGCTTCAACCTTTTCTCTTTTATCCTTCGGCAAATAGCCTATAAGCTTTGCTGCCGAAGAAAAAATCATCTTAACAGACGAAACAATAATTATAAGGCTTATGACTATGCCGCAGAGAGCATCTATGCTATAGCTGCCGTAGCCTGAGACAATCAGACTCATAACCGTTACTGCCGTTATAAAGAAGTCCAGCACAGAGTCAAAGGCCATTACCCTGAGAACGGGAGAGGAGCTTTTCTTGCCCAGAGCCTTGAAAATAAAATGCATGCACAGCTTTGTCGCTGCTGTGGCTATAAGCAGATAAAGATACTTTTTGCGGTACAGCACCGGTGTGGGATACATGAGCCTTTCAACTGAGGAATAAGCAAAGGCAAAGCCTGCTATGCCCACAATAACTGACATTATAAAGCTCAGAAGATTTTCACAGCCTTTTATTATGGTGGCGGAGCTGACGGATTTATCTGCGCCGAGAATCATAAGGCAAGTGAGGGCCAGACCGCCTGACAAGCTGTCGAACAAATTGTTTATGCCGTCTGAATAAATGCTTATGCTGCCCGATGAAAGACCGATATACAGCTTCACCGCAAAGAGAATAAGATTTGCTGTCAGTGCAAAGGCGGTGGCAGATGTGAGATGTTTATCTTCTATATTTTTCATAGGCTCAGCTGTTATAGTCGCTCATGGCTTTGTCGATGTTACCGCAGACCATATATTCAACTGAACCGATAACTTTTTCTGCAGCCTCTTTTATGAGCTTTGCCTCAGAGGCTGAAAAGCGTGAAAGCACCCAGTCAGCAAGGTCATATTCGGGGTTGGGCTTTGCCCCCACCCCCACTTTAATGCGAGGGAAGTTGTCGCTTTTAATGTGATAGAGTATATTTTTCATTCCGTTGTGGCCACCGTCTGAGCCCTTGCGTCTTATGCGCAATTTGCCCGGTTCAAGGCTTATGTCATCATAGATAACTATAATATTTTCAGGCGGAATTTTATAAAACTCAGCTGCATCTCTCACAGCTTCACCGCTTAAATTCATAAGAGTCTGCGGCTTTAAAAGCAGACAGCGCTTGCCCTCAATTCTGCCTTCACCCATAAGAGATCTGAATTTGAGTTTTTTGACGCTTATTGAGTGTTTTTCTGCCAAAAGGTCAAGGCATATAAAACCAGCGTTGTGTCTTGTGCTCTCATATTGTTTTCCCGGGTTTCCGAGGCCTACAATCATATAATCAAAATTTGACGGAAAATCTTTATTTTTTCTGAATATCATTTTTTCACCTGTTACTATTTTTTCTAATCTCTATTATGCCAACAAATCAGAAAAGTTTCAAGATGTTTTTAGGTTTTTATTTTATAATATATTAAAATTTTTTTATATCCCTTACAGTATTAATTATAATTCTGAATTGTAAATAACATTCAAATTTGCTGTGATATAATTAATCGATTATAAGTATAATTCGGAGGTTTCCGTATGGAAAAGAAAATTGACCGTGAAAATACAGATTTAATTATCGGCAGAAATGCTGTTTCAGAGGCACTCAGAAGCGAAAGAGCAATTGACACTCTGCTCGTTGTCAGAGGCGAAAGAAACGGCTCAATAGGCAGAATAATTGCCGAATGTAAAGACAAAGGCATTGTGGTTAAAGAGGTTGACAAAAAGAAGCTTGACTTCATGTGCGGTCAGGGCAACCATCAGGGTGTTGCAGCCTATGCCGCAGTGCATGAATATGCAGAGGTTGAGGATATTTTTGCCCTTGCAAAAGAGAGAGGCGAGGAGCCCTTTATCATAGTGTGCGACGAGCTTGAAGACCCTCATAACTTAGGCGCCATTATCCGTACTGCAGAGTGCACAGGCGCTCACGGAGTTATTATCCCGAAAAGAAGAAATGCATCACTTACATGGGCAGTGGGCAAGGCTTCTGCAGGTGCAGTTGAATATGTGCCCGTGGCAAGAGTAGGTAATCTTGCCTCAACTCTTGAAGATCTTAAAAAGAGAGGCCTTTGGGTTTACTGTGCAGATATGGACGGCTCAAATTGGTGCGAGACTGATTTCTCAGGTGGTGTTGCACTTATTGTTGGCTCAGAGGGCTCAGGCGTAAGCCGTCTGATAAAAGAAAAGAGTGATTTCGTGCTTTCTCTTCCTATGAGAGGCAAGATAACCTCGCTCAATGCCAGTGTGGCCGCAAGCATACTTATGTATGAGGTGGCAAGACAACGTCTTGGTATAAAGGCAAAATGAAAGGATTAATATAAAATGTCTGAAGAAATAAAAGAGCTTGAGGAAATAGTAGAGGACACCGGTTCTGAAAATACCTCTGATGCCTTTTCGGGTGTTTTTTCTTCGGCGGCAAGCGATGCGGTTTTAGGCGGCAGTGAATATATAGGTTCCTTTGACGAATTACTTAAAAGTCTGGGAATTGAGCCCATAACGGGAAAACAGGCTGAAGATATTCCCCTAAGCGATGAAGCGGAAAAGAGACTGTTTGTAAGTGCCCCTGACAGTGAAGATAAGCAGGAATATGTGCCTTATAATGAGGATACCTATCTTGAAAATGCCAAAAAGCAGTCGAAAAACAGTCAGAGTAAAAAGTTTATGCAAAACTTCAGGGTGCTTTCAAAAAAGACAGGTGACCGCACCTTGCTTGAGGCAGCTCCCACAGGTAAGGCAAAAGGTAATGTTGCTGACAGTGTAAAGCCTGAAGAAGGCGAGGATATATTTGAGGCTGTTGAAAGAGCTGAGTCAAAAAAGAAAAAAGGCGTTTTTAATGCCAAGGGCAAAAGCGCAGGTCATATGATTGACAAGGCAAACAAAAAGAAAAAGGAGGAAGTGCTGATGAAAGCAAAGGAACTTGCAGCAGTGCTTGCAAAACAAACATCAAAACAAAAAATTCAGCTTATACTTTTGGGAGTAATTGCCCTTGTGAGTGCAGTATTTTGCTTCTTGCCCTCACTTTACACTCCCGAAGGCCCTCTTGAAATTCTCTTTGGGGACGGCGGCAGAGTTTTTGTCATAGTGAATATAGTGCTTCTTTTGCTCGGTGCAGCGGCAGGGTACGACAGACTCTTTGAGGCGTTTAAAACAATTAAAGGCGGAAAGCTCAGCAGCAGCACAGGTCTTTTTATAATGTTTGTGTTGGTGCTTGTTCACAATATTGTGCTCTTATTCCTCAAAAAGGCTCAGGGTGCAGATATAAAAGTTTACACTGTCTATTTTGTTTTTTCGCTCATTGCAGCGGTGATAAGTGAAAATCTTAAAGCAAAAACAGCTCTGAGAAACCTGAGTGTTGTGGTTAAAAGCGGTGTGCTTGAGAGTGTGCACACAGTTGAAAATAAACTTGACAGCTCAGTGCTGTCAAAGGGTCTTAATAAAAAAGGTGCAGATAAGGTGCTTTACTGTGCTCAGGCGGACTCAATAAAAGGTCTTAACGGTAATCTCGGCAAGAGAACAGGGGAGGATAAGTTTTATAACTTCCTTCACCTGACAGTGCTTGCTGCAAGTCTTATTGCAGGCATTGTGGTTGTTGTCAGAAGCAAGGATGCAGCAATGTTTGTCACGGCAATAGTTGCCTGCATATGCCTTTGCGGTCCTATAATGTGTGAGCTTGCAAGAACGGTGCTGCTCTATATTGAGAATAAAAAGCTCAACAGTAATTTTGCAGCGGTAACATCCTATGAGGGACTGAAAACTATGGAAAAGGCATCGGCTGTTGCTATGGATGCATCTGATGTTTTTACTGCAAAGGTTACTAAATTCCGTGCCGTAAAAGGCAGCAGACTTTCCACCCATGACTGTGCAGTGCTTGCAGCGGCAACCTTAAAAGACAGCGGCAGCCTTATGTGGTCAGGCTTTGCCGGTTTTGAAAATGATATTGAAGGTGAGCTTCCTGAGGCAGAGGATCTGCAGTATGAAAGCAAAAGGGGCTTTTCGTGTGTTTGTGCAGGCAGAAATGTTATGGTGGGTAACCGTAGGATGCTGCTTAAAAATGAAATAGAAGCTCCGAGTAAGGAAGAAGAAAAACAGTACGCAAGAAATAAATGCGCTATGTATGTTGTGGTTGACGGCATACTTTCAGCAACCTTCCTTGTTTCATATAATGTTATACCCTCTCTTCAAAGGGCAGTGGTAGGCTTTAATAAAACAGGTCTTGTGCTTCTTCTTACAGCGAAGGATCCCGGTCTTAATGAAAACCTTATTTCTCTTAAGCTGGGCTGCGATATTTCCTGCGTCAAGGTGCTTTCTGAGGATGCTTCAGAGCTTATGGATGAATACAGACTCAACAGATCAATGCGTCAGGCAAACTCACTAGTCTGCTCCAAGCGTAAAAAAGGTCTTTTTGAGCTGGTTGTCAAGGCAAGAAACCTTGCAGAAGGGGATAAGTTTGTGCTTTATATGCACGTGGCAGGTCAGGTGCTTGCATTTATGATGCTGCTGCTTTCGGTAATAGTGAATGTACCTGCATTTATGAGCCCCTTTGTTATAATGGCACTTCAGCTTATATGGGGAGCTATATCAGTGTTTATCACAACAAGAAAATAAAACATCAGACAAAGAAAGGTGAAAACTATGTCAGCTATCATTAAAGCTCAGAGACTCAAAAAGTCCTATGGCAAAAAGGTTGTTCTTGACGATGTAAATTTCGAGATTGAAGAAGGATCAATTGTGGGTCTCTTAGGTCCTAACGGCTGCGGCAAGACAACGCTTATTAAAATTCTTACCGGTCTTATCAAAGACCACACAGGCATGATCAAAATTGCAAATGAGGAGCCCGGCCCTTACACAAAGAGTATTGTGGCTTTCCTTCCCGATAAATCCTATTTGCCCGACTGGATGAGGCCGACAGATGCTATTAAGTACTTTGCCGATTTTTACAGCGATTTCGATAAGGATAAGGCAGAACGAATGGTGAGAGATTTCGGACTTGACCCCTCACAGAGGCTTAAGACTATGTCAAAGGGTCAGCAGGAAAAATTAAACCTTATTCTTGTTATGTGCCGTCAGGCAAAGCTCTATATTCTCGATGAGCCTTTAGGCGGACTTGACCCTGCAGCGAGAAGTGCAATTCTTGACCTTATTATGAGTAACTATGCTCAGAATGCAACAGTGCTTCTTTCCACACACCTTATAAACGATGTTGAGAGAATATTTGATCGTGTGCTTATGATAAGCGGCGGCAAGGTTATTGTTAACTCTCATGTCAATGAAATAAGAGAAAAGGGTCAGACAGTTGAGGATGTATTCAAGGAGGTATTCTCTTATGCTTGGTAAGCTTTTAAAACATGAAATCAGACATTCGGCAAGATACACAATGGTTATATATATTGCCATTGCAGCTTTTGTGGGCGTTATCGGTCTTGCAATGCTGTCTGACACCACATGGCTTGGTGTTATGGCGTGCTTCGGTCTTTATGTTGCAGGCATGGCAAGTGTGGTTGTAACACTTGTTTCTGTTATCAAAAACTTCTATGATACACTTTACGGAAGACAGGGCTATCTTACCTTCACTCTGCCTGTCAAGTGCAGCACACTTCTTTTATCAAAGCTTATTGTTTCCTTTATGTGGATAATTGTCAGCTTTGCTGTTATGGCACTTACCTACGGTGTTATTTACCTTTATGCTAAGGATAAAACAGACAGCTTTTTAGGTGATTTCGGTGCAATATTTGCAATAAGCGGCCTTAGTGAATACCTGCCTTCAGGTGCAGTTATAGCTCAGCTGGTTATTGTGTTTGCGCTTCTTGCTCTGCTGACAATTCTCACCTATGTGGGATATGTTTATTTCACGGTAACGGTTGCAAATACAAGACACTTTCAGGCACATCCCAAGTTTTTTGGCGGACTTGTGTTTTTCGGTCTGTTTTTCACAGTGAGCATCATAAGCAATAAGCTCACTGAGGTGGTACCACTTACATTCAACGTTACATCCGAAAGAGTTTTCTTCGCTTTTCAGGATATGTTCAGCGTGCCTGATGTGCTTCTTTCCTACGGTATAGGCGGCACAGTTTTCTCAGGTCTTGTAGCTGTGGGACTTCTCGTGGCAACGGGCTATATTATGGAGCACAAAGTAAATCTTAAATAAGTAAAATCCCTATTCTCAGAAGGAGAAAGTATATGAAAACTAAAATTGACGGCTTCAACGAATGGCAGAATCTGCCCGAAGTGACAGGTATTAACCGCCTGCCCTCAAAAAGCACATTTATGCCCTATGACAGTGAGCAGCAGGCAAAAAAAGGCGACAGAATGAAGTCAAACCGCTGTTTTCTTTTAAACGGTGAGTGGAAGTTTAACATTTATTCTTCTTACCGTGACAGAGAGCTCAGCTTTGCTGATGCGGACTTTGATGCAAGTGAATGGGACACAATTCCTGTTCCCTCATCGTGGCAAAGCCTTGGCTATGATAAGCACATCTATTCCAATGTGCAGTACCCTTGGGAAAAAATTCAGGAGCCCAAGCCTCCCGAAGCTCCCACTGAGTATAACCCTGTTGGCTGTTACATAAAGAAATTCACTTTGCCCGAACATTTTAAAAAAGACAGAATTATAATTTGCTTTGAGGGTGTTGAGTCTGCCTACTACCTTTATATCAACGGCGAAAGAATAGCCTATAGCGAAGGTACATTCAGATGCAGTGAGTTTGATATCACAGATTATATCACCGAGGGTGAAAATACTCTTGCAGTTGAGGTTTACCGCTGGTGTACCGGCAGCTGGATGGAGGATCAGGACTTCTTCCGTCTTTCAGGCATTTTCAGAGATGTGTATATTTACACAACCAATAAACAGTATATTGCTGACTTCAAGGTTACGGCAAAGCCTGACGTGCCTCTTTATAAGGGCGGTGTTGTTACTGCTAAGGTTCTTTTAGGCGAGGAAGCTGACGGTACAGAGGCAGAAATGACTGTTTATGATATGTACGGCAGCGTTGTGGCAACAGATGCACTGACCATAAATGAGGGCAAAGAAGCTGAGCTGACGGCGGCTCTTGCTTTTGCCGAACTCTGGAGTGCTGAAAAGCCTTATCTTTATAATGTTATTATTTCAATAAGAGATAAAGACGGCAAATATATAGAGTATGTCAGCTGCAAAACAGGCTTCAGACACATTGAAATCAAAGACAGCGTTCTTTATTATAACGGCAAACGTCTCATTTTAAAGGGTACCAACAGACATGAGTTTTCATGTGATGTGGGCAGAGCCTTGACGAAAGAAATGATGATTGAGGATATCATCATAATGAAAAAGCACAATATCAACGCAGTGCGTACTTCTCATTATCCCAATGCGCCCGTGTGGTATGAGCTTTGTGATGAATACGGCCTTTATGTTATTGACGAAAACAATCTTGAAAGTCACGGCACACGTTTTATGGGTGAGGAAACACCTTTGTTGCCCGACGGCAGAAAAGAGTGGCTACCCTCCTGCATGGATAGAATTAAGTCACTTTATGAAAGGGATAAAAACCATCCCAGCGTAATTATATGGTCACTGGGCAATGAGTGCAGTGCAGGTGAAAACTTCCTTAAGATGCATGATTATCTTCACGATGTTGACGGTACCAGACCTGTGCATTATGAGTCAATATGGACAAAAGAAACCTTCGACTTTGATAAAAATGTAACAGATGTTTATTCTCAGATGTATCCGAAACCATGGGATCTGGAAAGAGATATAAATGAACATCCTGAAAAGCCTTGGATGCTTTGCGAATACTCTCACTCCATGGGCAATTCCTGCGGTGGCAACGAAAAGTATCTGGAGCTTATGGATAAATACAGAAGCTTTTTCGGCGTTTTTGTCTGGGACTTTGTGGATCAGGGTGTAAGAATAGCAAGAGAAGACGGTACCTCCTTCATCGGCTACGGTGGTGACAGCGGCGAAATAACTCACGATGGTTCTTTCTGCGGTAACGGTCTTGTTTTTGCCGACAGAAAACTGAAGCCTGCCATAAAAGAAATAAAACATCTTTATCAGAATGTTTCTTTCAGAAATATTGATGCGGCAAAAGGTGAAATTGAAGTAACCAATAAATTCCTTTTCACAAACCTTAAGGAATATAATCTTCATTGGCAGCTTGTCAGCGAAAACCGTGTAATTGCAAGCGGTGACATGACTGCTGATGTTGAGCCCGGTGAAACCAAGGCAATAAAGATTGGCTTGAAAAATGTGCCCGAAACAGAGTGCTATCTCAATGTTATGTTTGAGCTTAAAAACTCAGAGCTCTGGGCAAAGGTCGGTCACAATGTGGCAAAAGAGCAGTTCATTATCAATGAACATGTGCTCACAAAAGCCAATATTGAAAAGGCAGATATGGATGTCAGCATAAACTACGGCACAGTTAAAATTTACGGTGGAGACCTTGAGGTATGCTTCTCAAGAAGAAACCATAAGCTTTATTCGATAAAGAAAAAAGGTGAAGAGCTGCTTGCAGGTGATGTTCAGCTTAACTTCTGGCGTGCCCTGACAGATAATGACAGAGGCAACAAACAGCTTGTGCGCTGCGGAATGTGGAGAAGTGCCGGTGAACTTGCCTCAACAGGTATAGGCGAAATCAAAAATTACGGCAAAAAGGTTACGCTGAATTTAGGTTTTTCAGTTGCAACATCTCCCGAATGTAAGGGTAATATTCTCTTTACTGTAGGCAGTGAGGGAATACATATTGACTATAGCTTCACACCCGATGCATCTCTTCCGGAAATTCCCGAAATATCCCTTGTGCTGCCTCTCAGGAAACAGTATGATAAGTTTGATTATCTCGGCAGAGGTCCTCACGAAAACTATATTGACAGAAACAAGGGCGCATATATTGCTCTTTACAGAACAGAGATAAAGGATTTATTTGTTCCGTATCAGAAACCTCAGGAGCACGGTGAGAGAACCGGTGTGAGAAGAGGAAAGCTCCTGGGTGAAGAAAGAGCAATTGCTTTTGCAGCAGATACCGAAATGGAAATGAATATCTGCCCGTGGACAGCTCAGCAGCTTGAAAATGCACCTCACGCTCACGAATTGCCTGAAAGTGATAAGCTCTATGTCAGAGCAGTTCTCAGGCAAATGGGCATTGGCGGATATGACAGCTGGGGCGCACACACTCTTGAGGAATTTAAGAACCTGACAGGTAAAGAGTATAAATTCGGATTCAGTATTTTAATATAAGGAGAGAAAATCAATGAAAAAACAAGGTGAACCCATTGCAGCAGCATGTGCATTAATTACTATGATTTCTCTGACTTTTGCAATAAAGCGCATGGTCAAGAGATATTCAGGAGTTAAACTTTAATAAAACCGGAAAGGCGGAGAAAATCCGCCTTTCGTTTTAAAGGAGTTATGATTATGTATAAAAGTGAATTTTGCGAGGTGCATTATGAAGAACAATATAATGTTGTCTTTGTAAAATGGAAAAAGTATTGTTGTTTCAACGATTACCGTGAGCCGTTAATGTTTGCGCTTGAAATTATAGGGTTACATAAAGATTGTAATTATTGTGCGGATACCCGTGACGGATTTGAGGATCATCCTGAGGATACAAAGTGGGTAGCGGAATATTTTATGCCTGAGGCAGTAAAAGCAGGATGCAAAATAATCTGGTTCATTATTGACGAAAACAACTCTCTTAAAGATGAACTTGAAGGTCAGGCAAATGACTCAAAGGAAATTATCGAATTTAAGTATATATATGATATAAGTGAGATTAACAATGAATAATAAGCCTCAAATAAAAAAATCTAACCGCCCCTCTCGGCAGAGTACAACGAAAAAGGTGGGGAAAGGCAATGCCTGCCCTCTTTATAAAAAGTGTGGCGGCTGTCAGCTTCAGAATATGACATATGATGAGCAGCTGTCATTCAAGCAGGCAAAGACCATCAAATATTTAGGCAGATTTGGTCATGTGGAAGAAATTATCGGAATGGATGAGCCCTATCACTACAGAAACAAGGTGCAGGCGGCTTTCGGCACAACACGGGGCGGCAAGATTATTTCCGGTGTTTATCAGTCATCAAGCCACAATATTGTTATGGTTGATGAGTGTATGCTTGAAGACAAAATTGCCGATAAAATCATTACTGACATAAGGAAGATGCTGCCGAGGTGGAAGCTTACCGCCTATAATGAAGACACGGGCAAGGGCTTCCTTCGTCATGTGCTTGTAAAGAGAGGCTTCTGCACAGGTGAAGTTATGGTGGTGCTTGTGACGGGTACTAACATCTTCCCTGCTAAAAAAGAGTTCCTTCGGGCACTGCTGAAGTCTCACGAGGAAATTACCACAGTTGTTTGGAATATCAATCCATCAAAAACAAGTCTAGTTCTCGGAAACAGAGAAGAAGTTCTTTTCGGCAGCGGTTATATTGAGGACATTCTCTGTGGCAAACGCTTCAGAATATCGGCAAAGTCATTCTATCAGATTAATCCCGTTCAGACTGAAAAGCTTTACAGCACCGCTATTGAGTTTGCCGGTCTAACTGGTAAAGAAACTGTTCTTGACGCTTACTGCGGAATAGGCACAATCGGTCTTGTAGCACTTGATAAGGCAAAGCGGGTTATCGGTGTTGAGCTTAATTCGGACGCAGTCAGGGATGCGAAAATGAATTCAAAGATTAATTCCGCTGAGAACATCCGCTTCTTCTGTGCAGATGCAGGCAAGTTTATGGTTGGCATGGCAGAAGAAAAGGAAAAAGTGGATGTAGTTTTTATGGACCCACCCAGAGCCGGCAGTGATATACCCTTCCTTAAAAGTATAGCTACACTCAAGCCCGAAAGGGTGGTTTATGTCTCCTGCAATGTTGAAACTCAGGCGAGAGATCTTGCATATCTTTGCAAAAGCGGCTATAAGGTGAAGAAAATACAGCCCGTCGACATGTTTCCGCACACGAATCATGTGGAAACGGTTGTTCTTTTAAATCGGAAATGAATGTGCATAATATGAAGCTGAATTCTTATCCGTTTGAAATGATAAAGAGCGGACAAAAAACAATCGAATTGCGTTTGTTTGATGAAAAACGTCAGCAAATCAGATTGGGTGATAAAATTGTTTTTACAAATAGGGACACTGGAGAAATACTTAACACTACAGTTGTAAAACTACATAGGTTTGATACATTTGATGAATTGTATCAATCTTTACCTTTGTTAAAATGTGGGTACACAACTGATAATCTTGATAAGGCAACAGCTGCCGATATGGAGAAGTATTATTCTGCAGAAAAGCAGAAAAAATACGGAGTTATAGGTATTGAACTATGTCTGATGTAAGAAACACATAAAGTTTATTTAAAAAATAAGGAGCAAAAAAATGAAAAAAGGTATAACAAAACGAGAACGTGAAGTAACTGACATAAAGGAGATTAAAGAAATTCTTGACAAATCAATGATTGTGCACATAGGCATGATTGACGGGGATGAGCCTTATGTAGTGCCGATGAACTACGGTTACACACTTGAAGACGGAGAGCTTTGCCTATATCTTCACGGTGCAACTGTGGGCAGAAAGACAGATATAATGAAGGCAAATCCAAAGGTCTTTTTTGAGATGGAATGTGATGTAAATCCCTTTGAGGGAAAGGTTGCCTGCCAGTACGGTACCTCTTATGCCAGTGTAATGGGTCTTGGTATGGCAGAGATATTAGAGGATGTTGAGGCTAAAAAAGAGGGTCTCAGCAAATTTATGAAAACGCAGACAGGCAAGGATTTCGTTTTTGAAGATAGAATGATGAGTATGGTCAATGTTATCAAAATCACTGCAACTGAATTCACGGCAAAGAAAAGACCTGTGCCTGTAGGTCTTAAATAAAACTAATGCACAAAAGAACGACGGCATCTTAAGTGATACCGCCGTTCTTCTTTTTTGAGGAAACAAAATTATATGTTAATGCTTGGTGTCTTTGTTGTCCGGTTTGTTTTCCGGATGGCAAAAGCCTTTGTTTGCACAGCCGTCACAGCCGCAGCCGCAACCTGATTTGCCTTTTTTCTTATTTCTGACATGTGAGAAAACTATGGCAAAGAAAATTGCTGCTATGATTAATGTGCCGATTATTGTCGGTAAGTTCCACTCCATAATTTTCCCTCCTTAATTAAACATATTTATTTTTTCTGACAAGAAGATAGATGAGACCTGCCAGTGCTGCAAAAGCAACTACTGTGCCAATTGTGAATACGCCTGTCACAAGCATACCCAGCTGATAAACAATAAATGATACCACATAAGCGAAAATAGTCATGTAACCGATTGCTGCAGCTGTCCATTTCCAATTGTTCATCTCTCTTTTGATAGCACCCATAGCTGCAAAGCAGGGAGCACACAGAAGGTTGAATATGAGGAATGAGAAAGCTGAAAGCTTGCTGCCACCGAAAAATTCTTGGCCGATGAGTGCGATTTCTGCAACTTCGCCCTCCATTGCACCAAGAAGGTCTGCTGCTGCATCGGGGTTAGCACTTGCCAGCATGCTGGAGAGTGAACCGAATACGCCAACAACCTCTTCTTTAGCAACGAGACCTAGAACAGTTGCAACTGCTGCCTGCCATGAACCGAAGCCAAGGGGTTTGAAGATAACAGCTACTGCTGAACCGATAACATTGAGAAGTGAATTTTCTTCTCCTGTAATAAAGTGGAAGCCGCCTTCAAATGTGAAGGAGTTAAGAAGCCAGATAACAATGCTTGAAGCTAAAATAACTGTGCCTGCACGCTTGATGAATGACCAACCACGTTCCCATGTAGCACGAAGCACATTGTTAGCTGTGGGAAGGTGATATGCGGGAAGTTCCATAACGAAGGGAGCAGGATCGCCTGCAAAGACCTTTGTTTTCTTGAGAATAATGCCCGAAACAACAACTGCTGCAACGCCGATAAAGTATGCTGCTGTTGCTATTAGTGGTGATTTATCAAAGAGGGCTGCTGCAATAAGACCAACAATAGGCATCTTTGCTCCGCAAGGGATGAAGCCTGTGGTCATAATGGTGATTTTTCTGTCACGATCCTGTTCGATTGTTCTTGAAGCCATAATACCGGGTACACCACAGCCTGATGCAATGAGCATAGGGATGAATGACTTGCCTGAAAGACCAAACTTACGGAAGAGTCTGTCCATAATGAAAGCTACACGAGCCATATAGCCTATGTTTTCAAGGATGGAAAGAAGAAGGAAGAGGATGAGCATCTGGGGTACGAAGCCGAGAACTGCGCCTACACCACCTACGATACCGTCCTGAATGAGACCGTAGAGCCAGTCAGCAACTACGGGAGTACCTGTAGCATCAAGCAGAACCTTGTCAAAGAGATCGGGGATGCTGGGCCATGAAGCCATAAATGTGTCGGGGAAGGTTTCAGCAAATGAACCGAAAAGACCGTCGTTCATAAATACAACTGTCCAGTCGCCTATTGTGCCAATGGATAAGGTGTAGACAAGATACATAATTGCAACAAAGATGGGAAGAGCAAGGATACGGTTTGTTACTATCTTGTCAATCTTGTCTGAAATCGTAAGACCTGCTGTGCTCTTTTTCTTATAGCAGCCCTTGATAACATCAGCTATGTAAACATATCTTTCGTTTGTGATAATGCTTTCTGCGTCATCGTCCATTTCTTCTTCAACATGGGCAATGTCTTTTTCGATATGTGAGAGAACGTCAGCACTGATAGAAAGTTTTTCAATGATTTTTTCATCTCTTTCAAAGAGCTTTACTGCGTACCATCTCTGCTGTTCGTCGGGGAGGTCGTGAAGAACAGCCTCTTCAATGTGAGCTATAGCATGCTCAACTTCACCTGAGAAGCTATGCTGAGGAATTGTCTTAGCACCTTTTGCAGCTTCGATTGCTTTATCAGCAGCTTCTGTAATACCTGTACCCTTGAGAGCTGAGATTTCAACGATAGGGCAGCCGAGTCTCTTTGAGAGCTGAGCAATGTCGATTTTATCACCGTTTTTCTTAACAATATCCATCATGTTGATTGCAATAACAACAGGGATGCCGAGTTCGGTGAGCTGAGTTGTGAGGTAAAGGTTTCTTTCGAGGTTTGTGCCGTCAACAATATTAAGAATTGCATCAGGTCTTTCGTCGATAAGGTAATTTCTTGCTACAACCTCTTCGAGCGTATAGGGTGAAAGTGAATAAATGCCGGGAAGGTCAACTACTGTAACATCCTTTTGCTTTTTAAGCTTACCTTCCTTTTTTTCAACGGTAACACCGGGCCAGTTACCTACAAACTGGTTTGAACCGGTAAGAGCGTTGAAAAGTGTTGTTTTACCGGAGTTAGGGTTACCGGCAAGTGCGATTTTAATACTCATATCTTTGTTCCTTTCGTTGCTTGTGTGGCTTAAGATTAGTCGGGACTAACCGAGTGCGCTAAAAAAGAAGTTGTATTATTCAACTTCAATCATATTAGCATCTTCTTTACGCAGTGAGAGTTCATAGCCTCTGACAGTGATTTCAACGGGGTCGCCTAAGGGGGCAACTTTTCTTACATAAACTTCAACGCCTTTTGTAAGACCCATATCCATGATTCTGCGCTTAACAGCACCCTGGCCGCCAATCTTTGTCACCTTAACGGTTTCGCCGATTTTAACATCTTTAAGAGTTCTCATGCCGTTTACCTCTTTTCTATTTAATTTTAAATTTACCTTATTATTCTATTGCAAATCTAGACGGGAATATTACACCATGATTTTGCTTGCCATTTCTTTGCTTATGGCAACACGTGCTTCTTTGACTTTAACTATAAGATTTCCGCCGTTTTCTGTTATGACAGTGACGTTGCCGCCGGGCACGAAGCCAAGGTTTTCAAGGTGAGCACGTACATCACTTTTGCCACCGATTTTGCGGATAATATTTTCTTGTCCCGGTTGTGAAAAAGTCAAAGGAATCATAGAAGCATCTCCAATAACAATGATAAAAGTTAGTCTAATCTAACTGTGTTATATTCTACTCCGAAAAATGTCGCTTGTCAAGGCTTTTTTGCAAAAAAATTAAATGCTGTATATTTTATAATATTAGCTACTTTGAAAAGGGTGAATATAGTTAATTTCGACAAAAGAGGAGGCTTTTAGTGGGCGGTGGTCAAAAGGTCCGGTTACCGTTCTTTTTTTGCGTACAAAATAAGACGGCAGAACCTGTCTGCCGTCTTAAAGCCTCATTAATACTGGAAGTTGTTTATGTACATATAGTTATCAAGCTCTGCCTTGCCCACTGCTGAAGCGCCGACAACTGTGCCGTCCTTGATGTCAATTGTAAGGTGCATAAATTGGTCGAGTGACACGATCTGATCATTTGCAGGGTTATAAACCATTTCAACTGTGCAGTCGTGGTAAACAAGGTCAAACTCAACATTACGGATGATGAACTTAACTGCGCCGTCATTCTGCAGAGTGTCTTTGACTGTTGCAATTTCAATGGGAGTGCAGATTGAACCGACTGCACTTGCACAGCTTGCTGCACCTGCTGCGGGGGGCTCACTGTTAAGCTCGTCATTCATAACGATTGTGATTTTTACATTTCCGTCAGGCTGCTCGGTGCAGGTGGCTGACTTGATTGTGCTTGCGTCTGTGAGAAGGCAACCCTTATCGTTGTGATAAATGGGGAACCACTCCATGCTCTCACCCTTGAGCTTTGCTTCGGGGTTAGCTCTTGCAGTTTCTTCATCCTTAAAGAAGTTGCCGAGAAGAGGAAGAAGTGTGTTGAAAACCTTGCCCTCAAACTGAGCCTTTTCAGGGGGAATATCCTGCCATTCAATTTTGCTGAAGCCGGGGGAGTCTGTCTTAGCCTTATTCATAAGCTCAGTGTATTTTGTGAGAATAGCAGCTGCATCTGTGGGCAGAGCATCGTCATCTTTAGTGTCACCGGAAGGAACAGTTGTTGTTACAGTGTCATTGCCGTTCTGAACGGGAGCCTGAGTTATGGGCTGTGTTGTGGTGGGTACTGTGGTAGGCTGTGTGGTTGAGGGTACCTGAGTGCCTACAACGGGAGCTGCAGCGCCTTCGAGCTTGATGTCACCGTTAACACTGAAGCCGAACTGGCCTGTGAGCACAAAAATAACAGTAACTAACAGGCAAACAACAGCTGACCACATAGCGGCAAGAGAGATGTCTGATTTTTTCATTTTGATTTCTCCTTTGTTTCAAAATATTTACAAATGAATAATAGCACCTTGCAAAGAAAAAGTCAATATAAAAGAGGCGGATGACCGCCTCTTTAGAAAGTTCTTTTTTTTACGCAGCTTTTGCTGCATCTATATTTGCAGGGGGAGTCTGCTTCTTTTCGCTGAGTTTCTGAAGAACAATAACAATTGCGAGCAGTGCAATGCCTGCAAGGTCTGTTGCTATGCCGGGGATGATGCAGAGAAGACCGCCGCCGAGAAGCATAATTCTCTGCCACCAAGGGCATTTAACATACATATAGCCTTCCATACCTGCTGAAACTGCGTAGATGCCTACAAGGGCTGTGATTACTATAAGCACAACATCATACCACTTAGCATCGATAAGCAGCATTTCGGGGCTATATGCGAAGATATATGGAACGATAAAAGCGGTGATTGCAAGTCGTGTTGCCGTGACACCTGTTTTCATCGGATTGGATTTTGCAATAGCTGAGCCTGCATAGGCTGCAAGTGCAACGGGCGGTGTAATGTCTGCAACTATGCCGAAGTAGAAAACAAACATATGAGCTGCCAGAACGGGAAGTCCCATTTTAATAAGGATGGGAGCTGTAATGGTTGCCATGATAACATAGTTAGCTGTTGTGGGAACACCCATACCGAGCACGATGCAGCAAACCATTGTCAGGAACAGAGCAAGGAACATGCTGTTTTCTGCAACGGGAACAAGTGTGTTAATAAGAAGCTGACCGAGAGCTGTCATCGTTACAACACCTGAGATAAGACCTGCCATACCACAGGCAACTGCAACACCTACTGTGTTTTTTGCACCGTTTTCAAGTGATTCAACAACAACCTTTGGTGTGAGTGTTGCTGTGTCCTTTGTCAGGAATGAGAGAACAACACATGTAACCATTGCCACAAGAATAGCTGTACTCATATTAGCCTGACCGAAAGGAAGCCATAAAACGAGGAGCACTGCAATGGGGATGAGGGGGAATACAAGTCTCCATGCTGTCTGCTTGTTGAGTGTTTTCGGTACCAGTGAAACTATCAGTGAGCCGAGAATAGCAAAGCAAGCTGAAAGACCTGCACTGAAATAGTTCATGGCAATAACAAGCACAAGAATGGGAAGAAGCAGATAGCCGTTCTTTGTTATGAGCTTAAAGAAGTTGGGGATAGCATCCTTGGGAAGACCCTTGAGGCCTAACTTCTTTGCTTCAAAGTGAATCATCATAAAGATGCCTGTGAAGTAAAGCACAGCAGGAAGAATAGCTGTAACTGCAATTGTTGAATAGGGAGTTTCAGTGATTTCTGACATAAGGAATGCGGCTGCACCCATAATCGGGGGCATAATCTGACCGCCTGTTGATGCGGCAGCTTCAACAGCAGCAGCAAATTCCGGCTTATAGCCTGTCTTTTTCATCATGGGGATTGTGATTGAGCCTGAGCCTACAGTGTTAGCAACACTTGAGCCTGAATACATACCCTCAAGAGCACTTGAGATAACGGCAACCTTAGCAGGTCCGCCTATTGATGAGCCTGCAATTGAATTTGCAAGATCAACAAAGAATGTGCCTATGCCTGTTCTTTCGAGCAGAGCACCGAGAATGATAAACAGCACAATAAAGGTGGTGCACACATAAACGGGGGTTGAGAAAAGGCCGTTTGATACATCATAGAAAAGACCGTACATAAGGCTTCTCAGTGCTGTATCCGGATTTTTACTTATTGCATTGAATGCTGCATAAGCCACGAAACAGCCAGCAACTATAATAATAGGCCAGCCAACAGCTCTTCGGCAGAGTTCAACAAGAATGAGAATTGCAACGAGAGCAACTGCTATCTGCACAGGGCCTATACGGCGTGACATAAAGATGATGTCCTGCTGAAAAATTGCATAGTACAGGAAAGAACCTGCACCCACAACTGACAGGATAATGTCATAAAAGGGAACATAGTTGATTTTCTTGCTTTGCTTTTTGTATGCGGGGAAAATGATGAAACCTATAAATACAATAAAGGCAAGAAAGGTGGTGAGCTTGGTGTACTTTGTGGCGTTCTGAAAAACGAGAGCCATAGAAATCATATAAACACTGAAAAGTGACATAATAGCTGTGATAACTTTCTTTCTCCAGCCTGTGAAAATACGTGTGTTACTTTCTCTGTCGAACTCAGCCATAATGGCATCGGCGTCTACTGCTTCGTCTTCTGTCTGTAAAGAAACTTTATTTTCGTCCAAAGTTTTTCCTCCTTATCTTCTTATTATAAAACTTAAATAAATGCTGCATTTTTATGTGCAGCATTTATTTGAAGTAAATATTTACTTATTTAACTGCGAAAGGATTTATGCGATAACGCCGATTTCCTTGTAGTATTTTGCTGCACCGGGATGAAGGGGAACCTTACCGATAGCGGCAGCTGCTGCATCCTTGCTCATTTCCTTACCTTTTGCGTGAGCAGTTGCAATTTCTTCCTGCTTTTCCCAAAGGTTCTTTGTGATTTCATAAGCCTGATCTTCGCTCATATCGTTTGTTGCGATGAATGTAGCCATGATAGCAACTGTTGTTGCTTCACCGTCTGTGATGAAGTCGTAGTCATCGCTTGTGTATTCGTGCTTTGCATAGAAGGGATAATCAGCCATAAGCTTATTGATTACATCTTCGCCAAGGTCAACAGCAACGATGTCTGTTGATGTTGCAAGGTCTGAAACAGCGGGAGTGGGTGTGCCTGCTGTGATGAATGCTGCGTCAATAGCACCGTCCTTAAGAAGAGTGGCTGAATCGCCGAAGGAAGCTGCTGTAGCGTTGATGTCTGTGTTGATATCAAGACCTGCTGCTGCAAGAATCTGAGTTGCGTTGTAGTAAACGCCTGAACCTGCGTCGCCTACTGCTACATTTTTGCCCTTAAGGTCAGCAATTGTCTTGATGCCTGAGGACTTGGTTGCGATAACCTGACAAACCTCTGCATATACACAGCCGATAGCTGAGAAGCATGTAACAGGAGCAGTAAAGCCGTTTGTGCCTTCATAAGCGTAATTCATAACGTCATTCTGAACGATAGCGAACTGAGCTTCACCGTCTTCGATCATTTCGATGTTAGCCTGTGAGCCGCCTGTTGACTGAACAGTGAACTTATAGTCATCTGTGCCGAGAAGAGTGCCGACAGCTGTTGTGAAAGCATAGTATGTGCCTGTGTTGCCGCCTGTGCCTGTAACGATGTTTGTGATTAATTCGTTGTCACCGTCTTTATTGGTGTCATCTGTGTTGCCGCCGCAAGCTGCAAGTGAAAAGAGCATAAGGGCAGCGAGAAGAACTGCGAGAATTTTTTTCATTGTAATTTCCTCCGTTTAAATATTTTAATGAGATAATTTTAATATATCAAAGCACTTTTTGTCAAGGGTAATTGCGTATTATTAAGAAAAAATTATTAATATAATGTATAAATATTACATTTTTAGCTCATAATATCCGAAAAAATGCATATTATATTGACTTGCATTGCAAAAATTAACAAAACGGATATATTTTTGGTGTAAAATAACACAAAACAAAGGAGGAATGCCATATGAAAAAATTAGGCTTCGGATGTATGAGACTGCCTTTAAAGGTTAAAAAAATTAACGGTAGTGTGGATCTTATAAAAACAAAGGAAATGGTTGACTATTATCTCGATGAGGGCTTTACATACTTCGATACTGCTTATATGTATCACGACGGCAGAAGTGAAAGGTCGGTAAGAGAAGCACTGGTCAGCAGATATGAAAGGGAGCGTTTTATTCTTGCGGACAAAATGCCCGTCGGCATGCTTGTTACAAAGGGTGACACCTCAAGAATTTTCCGTCACCAGTTAAAAAGATGCGGAGTGGAATATTTTGACTATTATCTTCTGCACGCACTCAATGCCAAATATCTTGAAAAAGCTGAAAAGTTAGGTGTTTTCCGGTACCTTGCCAAGAAAAAAGTCGAGGGAAAAATCAAAAAGCTGGGCTTTTCTTTTCACGACTCTGCCGAGGTGCTTGACAATATTCTCACAAAGCACCCTGAAATGGAATTTGTTCAGCTGCAGATAAACTATCTTGATTGGGAGGATGCAAATGTTCAGTCACGCCTTTGCTATGAGATTGCAAGAAAGCATGGCAAGGATATAATTGTTATGGAGCCCGTTAAGGGTGGCAAGCTTGCCGATGTGCCTGAGAAGGTCAGAGAGCTCTTTGCAGGTGAGCATCCCGATTGGTCGCCTGCTTCGTGGGCAGTACGCTTTGCTGCGAGTCTTGAGGGCGTTATCTGCGTACTCAGCGGAATGTCAGATATGAGTCAGCTCAGAGACAACACGGGATATATGAAAGATTTTGCACCTTTGACAGAGAAGGAAACCGATATTGTAAAAAAGGCTGCTGCAATCATAAACAACAGCGAAACTATTCCCTGCACATCCTGCAGATATTGCACTGCTTCATGCCCGATGAATATTGCAATTCCCGAATACTTTACTGCCTATAATAAAAAAGCAGGCGGTGAAGAGTATAAAACTTATCTTGAACAAAATGCCAAAGACAAAGGCAAAGCAGACGAATGCATAAATTGCAAAAAATGTGAGGAGGTTTGTCCTCAGCATATTTCCGTTACAGAAAAGCTATCCCTTGTAACAAAAACACTGTAAAAGCTAATTTGTTAGTGGTCATATTGCACAGAGTTTTGTTGAGCTTTGCACAAAATAAAAAGTGAAATATTGACTTTTTTGTTAGAAAGAGTTATCATATAAGTTACAACATAGTCAGTGAAATTGGAGAAGAAAGCTATGTAAAATACCGGAAAAGGAGTTTTTTAAATGGATACTTTAGTTTATCTCACCCCGGTTGTCGGTGTCGTCGGCTTGCTTTTTGCTCTCATTCTTGCAATGAGAATTAACAAGCGTGATCCGGGAACCGAAAAAATGCAAGAGATTTCCGCTGCAATTCATTCAGGCGCAAAAGCCTTCCTTTTTGCAGAGTACAGAATTCTTGTATTTTTTGTTCTTGCTCTTTTTGTTGCAATCGGTTGTTTCATCACATGGGGCACAGCAGTTGCTTTCCTCATCGGTGCAGTCTTCTCAATTATTGCAGGCTACTTCGGCATGAATGTTGCAACTAAGGCAAATGTAAGAACAACAAATGCCGCTGCAAAAGGCGGCATGAAGTCTGCACTTTCCGTTGCTTTTTCAGGCGGTGCAGTTATGGGCATGTGCGTTGTAGGTCTTGGGCTTCTCGGAATTGCAGGCATTTATGCTGTAACAAAGGACGCTGACCTTCTCTTCGGATTCAGCCTCGGCGCATCATCAATTGCACTTTTTGCCCGTGTTGGCGGTGGCATATACACAAAGGCTGCCGATGTGGGCGCAGACCTTGTAGGCAAGGTTGAAGCAGGCATTCCCGAAGATGACCCCAGAAACCCTGCCGTTATTGCCGATAATGTTGGTGATAATGTTGGTGACGTTGCAGGTATGGGTGCAGACCTCTTTGAGAGCTATGCAGGTGCAATTATTTCTGCTGTTTCTCTCGGTATTGCTGCTTTTGCCGCAAGTGACAGATCACATCTTGGTGCTGCATATCCTTTATTTATTGCTGCTATCGGTGTGCTTGGCTCAATAATTTCCACATTCTTTGTGCGTGGCAGTGAAAAGAGTGACCCTCACAAATCACTTAAGGTTGCAACTTATGTTGCCTCAGCTGTTGTGCTTGTTGCAGGTCTTTTTCTTAGCCATGTTATGTTCGGCACACTTATATACGGTTTTGCAATTGTTGCGGGCATCGCTGTTGGTACTCTTATCGGTACGCTTACAGAAATTTATACCTCTGACAGTTACAGAGCGGTTAAGAAAATAGCTGAGCAGTCAGAAACAGGAACGGCAACAAATATTATTTCAGGCATTGCCGTAGGTATGAAATCAACTGCTATGCCCATCATTCTTATATGTGTAGGAATTTTTGTTTCATATTTCTGCTGTAAAGACGGCGGAGACGGTGCCGGCATCTACGGTGTAGCTCTTGCAGCTGTAGGTATGCTCTCAACAACAGGTATCACCGTAGCTGTTGACGCATACGGACCTATTGCTGACAATGCAGGCGGCATAGCTGAAATGTCAGGTCTTGATAAGTCAGTCAGAGAAATCACTGACAAGCTTGACTCAGTAGGTAACACAACAGCAGCTATCGGTAAAGGCTTTGCTATCGGCTCAGCTGCACTGACAGCTCTTGCACTGTTCTTCTCATATGCAGAAGCGGTAAATCTTGAAGAAATCGGCATTGACCTTCTTAACTATCAGGTTGTTATCGGTCTTCTTATCGGCGGTGTGCTTCCTTTCATTTTCTCAGCTTTCACTATGGAATCAGTAAGTAAAGCAGCTTATGAAATGATTGCAGAAGTCCGCAGACAGTTCAAGACCATTCCCGGCATACTTGAAGGCAAGGCAAAGCCTGACTATAAAAAGTGTGTTGCAATTTCAACAACCGCTGCACTTAAGGAAATGATTATTCCCGGCATTTTAGCTGTTGCATCACCTCTGCTTGTTGGCTGCATTTTAGGTGTAAGTGCACTTGGCGGTCTGCTTGCAGGCTCACTCGTAACAGGTGTTCTGCTTGCAATATTCATGTCAAACTCAGGCGGTGCTTGGGATAACGCAAAGAAGTTTATCGAAAGCGGTGTTCACGGCGGCAAGGGCAGCGAAGCTCACAAGGCATCTGTTGTCGGTGACACAGTCGGCGACCCCTTCAAAGATACTGCAGGTCCCTCAATCAACATTCTTATCAAGCTTATGACAATTGTGGCTCTTGTGTTTGCACCTTTATTTATGATGATAAATGCAGGTCAGGGATTCCTGATGTAATTAGGAATTCGGAATTAGGAATTAGGAATTGCGCTTGGGTTTCGTCAAAGGATGAAATGACAGACCGCAGAAGGAGCAAAGTTCTTTGATTCTTTCTTATTACGTCAGTAACAAGGTTCTTGAGTGCAACGCACGAAAGGTTCTTACAAGAAAGAATGCCTGTCCGGCGAGGACAAAAAAAGACAAATTTAATATAACGATAACAAAAAGAGGACTGCAGAAATGCGGTCCTCTTTTCAACAAAGAAAGTAGAAAGGTATGAACAAAGGGTAGTAATCATATAATTTCTTTCGCTTCGTCATCACTGAGAATCCTTGCAATAACACTGCTGTGAGTGATAAACATAACCTCGATAAAGGCGGTGTCGCCGATTTTATCATAAAGTCTGCCTGCGCTGTGGGTACCTTCATAAACCGTGTGTATACTGTTTGCAACATAACCGACTGTGCCGATAAGCGGGTGAGAGACCTTTATGGCTTCGCAGTCAAAGCTGTTGTCAGGTTCTTTTTCGAGCTTGAAGGCTCTGCCGATTTTAAAGGGTGCCTTGCCGAAATAATTATTTGCACCTGTGATTGTGATGTAGATTGATTTTTCCATATTGGTACTCCTTTCGTTTGTGTTATGCTTACATTATACATATTCAAAGTCCACATATTTGGATTTTGGTTGATTTCTACAGATGATTTTATGAAAAACTAAGACCTGCCCACACGGACAGGTCTTATCTATTATCTATTAGTTATTATCTATTATCTTAGCGAAGCGCTCGTGCTGACTGAAAATCAGGGTAAGTCCTCTTCATTTGCAAGGTTGTGCCATACATTCTGCACGTCATCATTGTCCTCAAGCATCTCAAGAAGCTTGCCCATGCACTTAAGGTCGTCTTCGTTTGTCAGCTCTGTTTCTGTGTTGGGTACATATTCAACCTCGGCGGAAACGAATTTATAACCCTTCGCCTCAAGGTCATCGCGTACAGCACCTAAATCGTTGGGCTCTGTGCGGATAACGAAAACATCCTCGTCATCGCTGAGGAAGTCAACTGCACCTGCTTCAAGTGCATCTTCCATAAGCTTTTCTTCGTCGGTGTCTTCCTGCTCAATAACAATTACACCGTAGCGTGTGAACATAAAGGAAACGCAGCCCTGCTGACCCATGTTGCCCTTGTTTTTATCGAAGTAGTGGCGCATTTCGCCTGCGGTACGGTTACGGTTGTCTGTGAGAGTTTCAACAATAACTGCAATGCCTGAGGGGCCGTAGCCTTCATACATAATTTCTTCGTAGTTGTTGCCGCCTGCTTCGCCGCTTGCCTTTTTGATAATTCTTTCAATGTTGTCATTGGGTACGTTGTTAGCTTTAGCCTTAGCGATAACATCCTTGAGCTTTGAGTTTGAAGCGGGGTCGGGGCCACCGTCACGAACTGCAACGGAAATTTCTCTGCCTATTTTAGTGAAGACCTTTGCTCTGGCACCGTCGGTCTTTTCTTTTTTTCTTTTAATGGTGCTCCATTTTGAATGGCCTGACATGTAATTCACCAATCCTTTTATTATATTTCATACAGTTATATAATCTATCACTTTTTTGCTGTTTTGTCAAGTAAAAAGGGGACTCGGCAGAGGTTTTGTCTGCAAAGTCCCTTATATTACAGAGTTATCTTAAAGGTTATTCCTGTTGTGCCCGTGGTAAAGACTTTAATTTTGCCTTTGTGGCGCTGAACGATAGCCTGCGCAATGGAAAGGCCTATGCCATAGCCTCCGACCTTTTCGTCTCTTGCTCTTGAAGCGTCGCCTCTGTAAAAACGGTCAAACAGACGTGAAACCTTATCAGGGTCAACATATTCGCAGGTGTTAAAGCTCTCAATGATAACGCTTTTGCCTGATTTATAAAGGCTCAGCTTAATGTGACCGCATTCGTCGGTGTACTTGATAGCGTTGTCGCAAAGGATAGTGATGAGCTGTCTGATTTCAGCCTCATTGCCATAGTAGTACAGGTTGTCAGGTGCTGAATAAGAAAAGTTCTTATTGGCAACAGCAGCACTTGTTTCAAAGTTTGCGGCAGTTTCGAGCAGTGCCTCACTTATATTAAAGGTGTTGCGGCTCTCATCGTCCTGCACTTCGTTAAGCTTTGTCAGCTCCACTAATTTTTTGACAAGATGATTCATTCTTGTGGTCTGATTTTTTATGCTTGTCAGCCACTCATTTTCGCCGTCACACATTTCCAGCACCTCGGCATTGGCAGAGATTATTGCAAGAGGTGTTTTCAGCTCGTGGCTGGCATCTGTGATAAACTGTTTTTGCTTTTCCATACTGTCAGCAACGGGCTTCATAGCTTTTTTAGACAGCCAATAGACTAAGAGAACAAGGACGGTAATTGTTATTATATTAACGAAAACCGATATTGTGGCAAGGGCGGCCACCTGAGCAATATCTCTTGTCATATCAATAAAAACCATCATAGATTTTCCACCGGGATTTTCTGTATAATAATATCTGTAAAAATCCACCATGCCATAGCCGGGTTCGCTGTTATATATCTGTGAGGCATAGTTGAAGGCAGTTTTATCATCAACATCCTCTGCATTTTCTGTGGAAATCTTTGTTACAACATTGTCCATCATTTCAACAACAAAATAACGGGTGGAATAGGGTGTTTCTATGTTAATGCGGTATTCACCGAAAGGGTTAAGCAAAGCCCCTATGTCATATTCATCATCAAATTTATTTGGAAGAACACCTTTATTTGCAGATATAATTTTAAGCACTGAGCGAATATCAGAATCACGCTGATAGACATTTATAAGGTTAACGCCTATGGTCTGCACTATTGTCAGTGAAGCCAAAGCAAATAAAGCAATTGCCATAAAGCGTCGCTGCAATTTTTTCAGCATAGTAATTGCCCCTGAGCACAGAAGTGCTTTTTCCTTTCCTGATTTTTATGCGGTTTCTTCAAGGGTATATCCAACGCCTCTGACAGCCTTTATTTCTAAGTTTGCACCGAGAGAGGAAAGCTTTTTGCGAAGGTAAGATATATATACCCACACAACATTGATTTCTGCTTCTGTTTCATATCCCCATATTCTTTCCATAAACTGCTCTGTTGAAATCAGTCTGCCGGGGCTGCTCATAAGAAGCTCAATCATCTGAAATTCCTTGTTGCCGAGACGAAGGGACTTATCGCCCACACTCAGCTCAAAGGTTTCTCTGTTAAGTGAGAGATTGCCTATTGTCAGCAGGTTGGGTGAAAATTCTGACTTTCTTCTTGTGAGGGCTCTTATGCGTGCTAAAAGCTCACCCATAGAGAAGGGCTTTGTCAGATAATCGTCTGCGCCGGTGTCAAGGCCGAGGATTTTATCGTCGGTTTCTGACTTTGCCGTGAGAATTATAACAGGGGTGTCAACACCCTGCTGTCTGAGCTCACTGAGAACCTCAAGGCCGTTTTTCTTTGGCATCATTATATCAAGTATTATTGCATCATAGTTTTCACAAAGACCGTAATCAAGGGCATCCTGACCGTTGAAAACAGGGTCAACAGAATAGTTGTTATGCTTGAAAACAGCACAAAGAGCCTTTGATAAATCTTTTTCATCCTCTGCAAGTAAAAGTCTCATATTTTTTACCTCCGTAAAGTCTTTATCTATTATATATCAAAAAGCAAACAATTGCAATGAAAGTATTGCCTGACTTGTATTAAGATAATATATTCTTAACTTTAAATAAACTAAAAATAAGCAAGGCGACACCTTATAAAGTGCCGCCTCAGGAGTGATATTTTACATTTTTATGACATAATTGCCGTTTACATAACCCTTTTGTTCTTTAAACTCAATATAAACCCACATTGGGTTGCTTTGGCAAATTTCTATAACAGACACCTCTTCGTCTTTTCCGATAACGGTAACAGCCTCAAAATCCACACCGGGTCCGACCCTCATGTAAAGCCCTTTTTCAGCTGTAACTTTTGCCCTATAAGAGCCTTCTGACAAGGTCTGCTTGCTTTCCTCACTCTTTTTACTTTCATCGGTTTCGGCTGAGGTGCTTTCGCTTGTCTCTTGCTGTGAGGGCAAGGTGGTGCTGTCAAGGGCAGCGTCTGTTGTCAGATATGAGGCTGAAAGCCAGCCGTAAACATCCATAGACGGAACATAGACATAAACCCAGATGTCACTGTCTAAGGAGCCGCCTGTTATCTGCAATCTGGTTCCGCCTTGTACACTGCCGAGGGGAGCGTAGCTATCACCGGGTCCTTTTCTCAATGGCAAGGATTTTTGTGATATAACAGTGCAGAGAGCCGGCTTATAGTTTATTTCGGGCGGCAACAGACCTTCAGTGCCGCTGAGCTCTGTCTGTATTGTTGTTTCGGGCTCTGCCGAAGTTGAGGCTTGCTGAGAGATGAAGGATGAAATTGCGGGTGCAAGGTCAAAATATTCTGCTGCCGTGTAAGCTGCTATGATGATAAGCACAAACACAAGCATTGACACAAGAGTAATAGCAGCTTTTCGTCCTGACTTGTTTTTTTGCAAAGGCTCTTCTTCTGAGGTGACAATGACGGTGTCACTGTCAAATATTGAGCTGCTTTTGCTTGCCTTAGGCAGGTCCGTGACATTTTGAGATAAATCAATATCTTCTTTTGTGATTTCTGTTTCCTGTGTTTTTGTGGCTTGTCCGCAATGAGGGCAAAAGTCCTCTTCGCCGCTTAAAATATAATTGCAGTTTCGGCAAAGCATAATAAAACTCCTTTACTGTGAATATGATAAAAGAAGTCTATCACGCTCAATGGGCAAAGTTTGTCACATAGAGGAAGCGAGGGAAAAAATAATTAAACAGGAAAGAAGCCATGCACCTGACTAATGCATAGCTTCTTTTCGTACATATTTGAAAGGAGAGGGGAGTGCGGTGGGAAGGAGGGATGAAGTGTGAAAAATCGGAAAAAAACACACTTCAATTCCCATCGCACAATCACATTATAGGGGAGTAACTTTAAAGATAGCTTAAAGTCATTTTAAATCCGTGTGCTGATTTTGTAAACAATTTTTTAGGTCAATTTCACACATATTACACAAAAGAAGCGACCCATTTCAGAGTCGCTTCTTGAGATATTCAAATTATTTATTGAACATAGGTCTTGCCACATATGATGTGTGCAGAAGCTCATGTGCCTTGTGGCTGTTGGGTTCGCCAAGGAATTCAGCATAAATCTTCTTGACATCTTCGCTTTCGTGGCTCTTACGAAGAGGACGGTTTTCGTCATTCTTATAAAGAGCAGCAGCTCTGAGAGATTTAAGGTCTGTGAAGTTACGAACTGTTGCACTCTGAACAGGCTGACCGCCACCGTTGATACAACCGCCGGGGCAACCCATGATTTCGATGAAGGTGTAATCAGCTGTGCCGTTCTTAACCTTATCCATGAGCACCTTAGCGTTCTTTGTACCGCTGGCAATTGCAACCTTAACGTCCATATCGCCAAGCTTGTAGGAAGCTTCCTTGATGCCTTCCATACCACGAACTTCGTTGAATTCAACCTTTTCAAGAGTAGTGCCTGTGATTACTTCGGCAGCTGTACGAAGAGCAGCCTCCATAACACCGCCTGTTGCACCGAAGATAACAGCAGCACCTGTGCCCTGACCGAGAGGAGCATCGCACTCTTCATCGGGAAGCATCTGGAAGTTGATGCCTGCTGACTCGATCATTCTGCCAAGCTCTCTTGTTGTAAGAACATAGTCAACATCAGGATAGCCTGCACCGTTTTCGTCGTCACGGCCGCACTCAAACTTTTTAGCTGTGCAAGGCATGATAGCAACAGAAACAATGTTCTTGGGGTCGATGCCGTTCTGCTGGGCAAAGTAGCTCTTGATGATTGCGCCCTGCATCTGCATGGGTGACTTACAGCTTGAAAGGTGGTCGAGCTCTGTGGGATAGTAGTGTTCGCAATATTTGATCCAGCCGGGTGAGCAGGATGTAATCATGGGAAGAACGCCGCCGTTCTTTACTCTTGAAAGAAGCTCTGTTGCTTCTTCCATAATTGTAAGGTCAGCACCGAAGTTGGTGTCGAATACCTTTTTGAAGCCGAGTCTGCGAAGAGCTGCAAACATCTTGCCTGTTACATCTGTGCCAACGGGCATGCCGAAGCATTCGCCGAGAGTTGCACGAACAGCAGGAGCAGCCTGAACAACAACATACTTTTCGGGGTCGCTGATAGCGGAGAATACCTTTTCTGTGTCGTCCTTTTCATAGATAGCACCTACGGGGCAGTTAACGATGCACTGACCGCAGGAAATACATGATGTTGCGTTAAGGGGGAGCTCAAATGCTGAGCCGATGTGTGTGTCGATACCACGTGCATTTGCACCGATAACGCTGATGCCCTGCTGCTGACAGGCAGCTACGCAGCGGCGGCAAAGGATACACTTATTGTTATCTCTTACCATGTGAGCAGCTGAGTAGTCAAGCTCATAAACAGGCTTGTCACCGTCAAATCTGCCTTCATCGTCAACGCCGTATTCCTTGCAGAGCTTCTGAAGCTCGCAGTTACCGCTTCTTACGCATGAAAGGCACTTTCTTTCGTGTGTTGAAAGGATAAGCTCAAGAGTTGTCTTTCTTGCCTTACGAACTCTTTCGCTGTTTGTGAAAATTTCTGTTCCGTCTCTTTCGATGGGGAATACGCAAGCTGCAACGAGGCTTCTTGCACCTGTTACCTCAACAACGCAGAAACGGCAAGCACCGATTTCGTTGATTTCCTTAAGGTAGCAGAGAGTGGGAATTTCAATGCCGAGCTGTCTTGCAGCTTCGAGAATTGTTGTGCCGTAAGGTACGCTGCAGGGCATACCGTTGATTGTAATATTAACCATTTTATCCATTATGGCGTACCTCCTTATTTCTTAATAATAGCTTTAAACTTACATGAATCCATACAAACACCGCACTTGATACATTTAGCGGGGTCGATGGTGTGGGGCTGCTTAACTGTGCCTGAAATAGCACCAACAGGACACTTCTTAGCGCAAAGAGTACAGCCCTTACACATATCAGCAACGATTGAGTACTGAAGAAGGTTCTTACAAACACCTGCAGGACACTTCTTATCAACAACGTGAGCAATATATTCGTCACGGAAGAACTTGAGAGTAGCAAGAACGGGGTTGGGAGCTGTCTGACCGAGACCGCAAAGGGAGTTATCCTTAATATAGTGGCAAAGCTCTTCGAGCTTGTCAAGGTCTTCGAGAGTTGCGTTGCCGTCAGTAATTTTGTCAAGCATTTCACGAAGTCTCTTTGTACCTACACGGCAGGGAGTACATTTACCGCATGACTCATCAACTGTGAAATCAAGGAAGAACTTAGCAATGTCAACCATACAGTTGTCTTCGTCCATAACGATAAGACCGCCTGAACCCATCATGCAGCCGATAGCTGTAAGGTTATCGTAGTCAATGGGAGTGTCGATAAGTGAAGCAGGGATACATCCGCCTGAGGGACCGCCTGTCTGAGCAGCCTTGAACTTCTTGCCACCCGGTATACCGCCGCCGATTTCATAGATGATATCACGCAGTGTTGTACCCATGGGAATTTCAACAAGACCTGTGTTAGCAATTTTACCGCCGAGAGCGAATACCTTTGTACCCTTTGACTTCTCTGTGCCCATTGAAGCGAACCAATCGCCGCCGTTACGGATAATAGCAGGGATATTTGCAAATGTTTCAACGTTATTTTCTGTTGTGGGTTTGCCGAAAAGACCCTTAACTGCAGGATAGGGAGGACGGGGTCTGGGCTCACCACGGTTACCTTCGATTGATGTCATAAGAGCTGTTTCTTCACCGCAAACGAAAGCACCTGCACCAAGCTTGATGAAAAGATCAAAGTCAAAGCCTGAGCCGAAGATGTCTTTGCCGAGAAGACCCATTTCTCTTGCTTGATTAATAGCAATCTGAAGACGAGCAACAGCGATGGGATATTCAGCACGAACATAAACATAACCTTCTGTAGCACCTGTAGCATAGCCGCAGATTGTCATAGCTTCGATAAGGCAGTGGGGGTCACCTTCAAGAACTGAACGGTCCATGAATGCACCGGGGTCACCTTCGTCAGCGTTACAAACTACATACTTCTGGTCAGCTTTGTTAGCAGCTGTGAAGCTCCACTTAAGACCTGTGGGGAAACCGCCGCCGCCACGGCCACGAAGACCTGAATCCTTGACTATCTGAATAACCTGTTCGGGAGTGAGCTCTGTAAGACACTTAGCAAGAGCCTGATAGCCGTCATATGCAATATACTCATTGATATCTTCAGGGTTGATAACACCGCAGTTAGCAAGTGCAACACGCTTTTGCTTTCTGTAGAAAGCTGTGTCGTGAAGGCCTTTGATTTCAGTGGGAGTTACTGTCTCACTGTAAAGAAGGCGCTTAACCATACGGCCTTTGAGAAGGTGCTCTTCAACGATTTCGGGAACATCCTCAACCTTAACCTCTGAATAGAAGCAGCCTTCGGGATAAACTATCATAATGGGGCCGAGTGCGCAAAGACCGAAGCAACCTGTGCGGATAACCTGCACTTCGTTTTCGAGACCCTTTGCCTTGAGCTCAGCTTCCATAGCTTCGATGATTTTCTGTGAATTTGAGGAGGTACAACCGGTACCGCCGCAAACAAGCACATGGGAACGATACATTTTTACTTCCTCCTTATTCTGTTACTGCGCCGATTGTGTATTCAGCAACGGGTACACCGTTAACAATGTGATCGGCAACTATTCTTGCAACCTTTTCTTCAGTGAGCTGAACATAGGTTACCTTTTCTTTACCGGGAACGAGAACCTCTGCGATGGGTTCAAAGCGGCACATGCCGATGCAGCCTGTCTGAGCAACTGTAACGTTTGTGAGGCCACGTTTTGCTGTTTCTTCAACAAACTTTGCCATAATGGGTCTTGCACCTGCTGCAATACCGCAAGTAGCCATACCTACAACAATACGTGTAACTTCTGATGAATCGTCACGAGCTGTCAGGTTAGCTTTAGCAGCATCTCTTAATGCCATAAGTTCTTCAAGAGTTTTCATATTATTACACCTCCGTGAGTTGTTTTGTGTTTTCGTTTATGTAATCTGTGATCCATAAAGCAATGCTCGGTTCGTTTAAAGGAACATCGCCGAGAATAGCCTTTAGCTGTCTTGTGTCAACGGTGAATTCTTTATCATTGAGCTTTCGTCTGTAAAGAAAGTCAATATGAAGATTCATTGTGATAAGGGAAATCATGGTAGAGGTCATATCACCTATAGGGGTGAAGTCAAGGTGATTTGTTTTGAAATAAGCTCTGACTCTTGTGCCCACACCCACTTCACTTTCAATTTCAAAACTGCCGCCGGTCATTTCCGCAGCAAACCTGAAAAGGGGAATGCCCATGCCTACTTTTCTTGTGGTACGGGTGGTGAAGAATGGGTCACGCACGTTTTCAACCTGCTCTTTGGTCATACCCTTGCCGTTGTCATAGATACCGATTAATAAATCGTTTGTTTTACTGTTTTCTATAAGTTCAATTTCAATGAGTGAAGCATTGGCCGACACGCTGTTCTGAGCAATGTCAAGCACATTAAGTGAAAGCTCTCTCATTATTCAGCGTATTTTGCGAGAATACCCTTAATATCAGCTGCTGTGATTTTACCGTAAACATCTTCGTTAACAGTAAGAACGGGAGCAAGACCGCAAGCACCGATACAGCGGCAGGCTGTGAGTGAATATTTACCGTCGGGGGTACATTCCTCGGCGCCGATACCAAGCTGAGCTGAAAGCTCATCAAGAAGCTCCTGAGCGCCCTTAACATAGCAAGCAGTACCGAGACAAACGGAGATGTCGTATTTACCCTTGGGTGAAAGAGCAAACTGTGCATAGAATGTTGCTACGCCGTAAACCTTTTCAAGGGGTACATTCATACCGTCAGCGATTTTCTGCTGCACCTCAAAGGGGAGGTAGCCGTAGATGGACTGTGCTTCCTGCATTACGTGCATAAGCATGCTCACATCGCCTGTGCATTCAGCAATAACTGCATCGAGCTTAGCTGCCTGTTCAGGTGTGTCTGTGAACGGGATTGTGCTGATTTTCTTAAGCATTAACTTTCGTCCTCCTTTAAACGGATTTATCCGTCTGGTTTGTAAGATGTGAGTCATCAGCGTATAAAAACTCACTATAATCCATACTGTTTAACTATAGCACAAAGTGCCAAAAAAATCTACAAAAAATGAGATATTTCCACTGCAAAATAATGGTTTTTCCTATTTGAACAAAAATCATAAAATTTTTTTGAAGATATTTAACAATATAACGATGAAAAAAGCCTCTTAAAATCCACTGAAACAGTAGGAATTTAGGGGCTTTTTTGAGTGCAGAACGCAGAGTGCAGAGTGCAGAAACGCGGGTCGGTTTGTCGGCGAAGGAAAGTTTCGAGCCGCTGAACAGACCCCTCTGTCAAGTCCACATAAATGTGTCCTTGACATCTCCCCTTTCAGGGGCGACAAGCTGACGAAGCAGTAAGTCGATATCGCAAATCTCGTCGCCCCTGAAAGGGGAGATGTCACAGCAGAGCTTGCGAAGCTGTGACAGAGGGGTACAAACACCAAGACCCACAGACGGTCAGTGCCTGTGAGTCCCAGTGGGCTTCTTTAGATAAGGAGAATCTGTGTGTTGGAGAGAATATCCATCCGTGGCGTCACCTGTAGGTAGACACCTAAAGCCTTTTATGTTACTTGCCGGTCAAGCTATAGCTGACTACGAGCATCATAAACCTAAATCAACAAAAGGTGCGTCATAATGCAGATTACCGCAATCGCAGTATTGCTGAATGCCGAAGAGCCTCTGAAGGAATGT
>JAFTLT010000054.1 GCA_017452785.1 Clostridia bacterium
AGCATCTGGAATTTCTTGTTTTCAAGTTAGTGTTCTTCAGCAATTTCCATATTTCTAAAGTTATTAAGTGCATTATGAAATTGTGCAAGAAGCTTTTCGTCAGTACATTCAGCTCTATCAAGGCAGTATTCTACAACCTCAGCATATTTTTGACAGTCCTTTTTTCTTATCTTAACAATCTGCTGTATAGGGTACATTTTCAGATATTTCTGTGAAATCATACTTTTGGTGTTTATTATATCAAGCACAGAAGCAAACAGCAAGCATTCACAGCCCTTTTTGTCACGTCCGCCTCTGCCGCATTGCTGAACATAATCCATCATCGTAAGCGGAAAGCCGACGTGAATAACGTACCTAATATCGCTGATGTCAACGCCCATTCCGAAAGCAGAGGTTGCAATCAGACAATTCACATCGCCGTCTTTAAAGCTTGTGAGCATATTCTTTTTTGCAGCAATTCTTTTTTGGTTTGACTTTTTCAGTGTTTCTTTGTCAGCCCTCTCATTGCTGTTTGTACCGCCGTAATACCTGCCAAGCTTTAATCCATCAGTGTTGCTTTCATTAAGCGATGTAAATATCCGGTTCATCAAATCCTTGTTACGACAGAAAACCAAGCATTTTTCACCTGCGTGGTCTGTAAGATATTTGAATACACTTATGAAGCGCGCCTCATCATCGTTGAACAGAACAACCTTGCGTGGATTTGATTTTTTGCCAAAAGCAATTTTTCGGTTTACAGCACCCACACATTCCTTTTCTGTGGTTTGCATACCAAGAATTTTTACCGTATCATTGAAAATATTCTTGTCAGCAGTTGCAGTAAATGCTGCAATTACAGGACGGCGTGCCTTCCGCTCCAGTTTTGCTTTACGTTTTAGTTTGTAGCGCAGCGAGCAATCTGATGGCTTTACTAAATGATACCTACGAGGGTCAAACATATCAATAACGCTTTTTATACATCTGTACGAGGGACGGAAATCGTTGCCCCATGCGGAAACGCAATGTGCCTCGTCAATGACAAGCAGTGAGATTTTCAGCTTGCTGAAAAACGAATCAGCTCTGCTACGAAAGGTTTCGGGGGTAGTGTAAATGAACTTTGTCTGGTTTTCGCCTTTGATAAAAGAGGACTCAATGCTTTCCCTGTCCTCATCAGCAGGGTTCCCAAAGTAAAACGCTTGGGCGTCTATGCCTTTTTTTCTCAACGCCTCAACCTGGTCGTCAATCAACGCAGTTATGGGAGATATTACAACAGTGTAATGCTTGAACATAAGAGCAGGAATCTGATAGCACAGCGATTTGCCCGCACCTGTTTTGCGTATGCAGAAGGTGTCAAGCCGGTCTTTGACAATACGCATTATGCACTCCTCCTGAAAGCCGAACAGTTTGCCTTTTATGCCGAATTGGTTGTGAAGTTTATCAAGTGCCAGTGCTTTTAGTTTGTCTTTCTTCAGTTGCAACACTTTCTTGTCAACAATGAGCTCCTGCGTGTTCACGGTTGTTTCCTCCTGAAATTCTTCACCGCAAACTTAAACCCACGGATAAGAAATTCCGTTGCTGCCTTGCCAACCTTTGAGTTTGGACTCATAATATCAAAGCCGTGGTAGCAGCCCTTGAAAAGCTTGAAGGAAACCTTTACTCCGCTTGCTTTAAGACGG
>JAFTLT010000055.1 GCA_017452785.1 Clostridia bacterium
ACAGTAACAAGTTTGTTCCGTTCAATTGGTGATCACACCTAAGTATTCCACCAACACATAGATTCTCCTTATCTAAAGACAAAGCCCACTGACACCCTGAGCCTGACCGCTTGGGGTGTCGGTGCTTTTACCCCTCTGTCAGCCTCAGAGTGAAATTTTTATAGCATAAAATTTAATATTTATATTGTTTCGACAAACTCCTTGTGCTATAATTATCGTGAATAAATTTCCGGAAAGGATGAAGAAACATGGATTACAAGGCAAAATATCAGCAGTGGCTCACTTTTGATGAGGACACCAAGGCAGAACTCAGCGCTATCACCGACGAAAAGGAAATCGAAGACAGATTTTATAAAGACCTTGCCTTCGGCACAGGCGGTCTTCGTGGCATTATGGGCGCAGGCTCAAACCGCATGAACAAATACACCGTCGGCAAAGCAACCTACGGTCTTGCACAGTATATAAAAAGCAAAAACGAGGGCGAGCTGAGCGTTGTTCTCGCCTATGACTCAAGAAACAATTCGGCGTACTTTGCCAAGGTTGCCGCTGACATCTTTTCAGGCCAGGGCTTCAAGGTTTATCTTTTCGAGTTCCTTGTTCCCGTACCCGTGCTTTCATTTGCAACATCACATCTGGGCTGCACTGCAGGCGTAATGCTCACCGCTTCTCACAACCCCAAGGAGTACAACGGCTATAAGGTTTATGACAGCAAGGGCTGCCAGTTCTGCACAGATGATGCAAAGGGCGCAATTGAATGCATCAATGCTATCGAAGATTACAAGGCTATCCCCTTTGAGGGCAAGGCTGAAAATATCACTATGGTTGGCGAAAATGTGCTCTCAGCTTTCTGCGCTAAGGTTAAGGAGCAGAGCGTTTATGAGGAGCCCTCAGAGCTTAAAATAGTTTACACTCCCCTTCACGGCACAGGTAACATCCCTGTCAGAAGAATGCTTGAAGGTATGAATGTGACTGTAGTTAAAGAGCAGGAAATGCCCGACGGCAACTTCTCAACTGTAAGAAGTCCCAACCCGGAGGAAAAGGATGCTCTGACAATTGCAATTGAAAAGGCAAAGGAAATTGGTGCAGACCTTGTGCTCGGCACTGACCCGGACTGCGACAGAGTTGGTATTGCAGTTAAAAACGGCGACGAATATGTTCTTTTCACAGGTAACCAGACAGGCGCACTTCTCGTTAAGTTCATCCTTGAAATGAAAAAGGCTACCCTTTCATCAAAAAGCACACTTGTTAAGACTATTGTTACATCAGAGCTTGGTGCAAACATCGGCAGAAGCTACGGCCTGCAGTGTGAGGAAACTCTCACAGGCTTTAAGTATATCGGCGATAAGATAAACAAATATGAAGCAAGCGGTGAGCAGGAATTCATCATTGGCTATGAGGAGTCCTACGGCTATCTTGTGGGTACTCACGCAAGAGACAAGGATGCTGTTGTTTCCTCAATGCTTATTTGTCAGATGGCTGCTTACTATCACAATCAGGGCAAGACTCTCGTTCAGGCTCTCGAAGATATTTATGCAGAATACGGCTATTATCTTGATCACCTTGATTCATTCGTGCTCAAGGGCAAAGACGGTGCAGAAAAAATAGCAGACCTTATGGTTTATTTCAGAGAAAAGGGAATGGACCTCTTTGACGGTCTCGAAGAAGTTATCGATTACAGCAAGGGCATTGCAGACCTTCCGAAAGAAAATGTTCTAAAGTTCCTCTGGAAGGACGGCACATGGATGGCAGTAAGACCTTCAGGCACAGAGCCTAAGATTAAGGTTTACTACAGCGTTCAAGCTGAAACAAGAGAAAAATCAAAGGCAAAGCTTGCCGAATATAAGAGCGTTATTGATAACATTATCAAATAAGAGGTTACTATGACAGTTCAGAATTACGTTGAAAATATCCTGCAGCCCAAGCTTCAGGGCGACGGTGGCTGGGTTGAATATGTCAGTCTTGAGGGTGATAAACTCACCCTCATTTTCCGTGGCGAATGTTCAAAATGCCTTATTCTTCACCGCTGCACAGAATGGATTGAGCAGCAGATTAAGCACGACTTAAAAAAGACAGTCAAGGTTGATGCCGTACGCAAGAAGCCTTATTTTCAGGATGTATAAGGAGGATTTTTAAATGGCACATATTAAAGTTATCCGCCGTTCAATGCGCCCTGAGGAATGGACAGATCTGCGTTTTGGCTGGCTTAAAAGACATATTTATTCCTCTAAGTGGGAAATTGAAAATTTAATGATAAGAGATGCCCGTCAGGTCAGTGAAATGAACTTCGAGTATTACTCCGAGGATTACAGATCCCTTAAAAAGGGCGATATGTATTTTACTCCCGACGGCACTGCATTTATAAAGGCTGATGTAACACTCCCCGATGAATTAAAAGGCAAAGAGCTCTGGTTCAGCCTTAAAACCGCAGCAGAAATCTGCGTTAAGGTGAACGGCAGATATGTTGGCGGTGTTGACCCCAACAGAGAAAGAATGCTTCTTTCTCCTTACATAAATGAAAACGAAGTTCTGCACTTTGAAATGATGGGCTATAACCGTTCAAAGCCTGACGATGAGAGAAACCCTGAGTCGCTCTCTGTCAGAGGCTGCCGTCAGATTTTTGAGGGTGCATACATCTGCACCGTTAATCACGAGGTGCAGGATTTAGTCTGGGACTTTGAGCTTTTGCTCGATATTGCAAAAAGTGAGCTTTTCAATGAGGATTACAGAGCTTTCCTTAATAAAGAGCTTTGCAATGCAATGAATCTCATTGATTTCGATTCCGATGAGCTTACAGGTGTTGCCCAAGCCAAAAAGTATGTTGACGAGGTTATCTATGCCAACGATAATTATAAGGGCAGCGGCGATGTGGCACTTATTGCACACTCACACCTTGACATAGCATATTATTGGCGCAGAATTCATTCGGTGCAAAAAAATCTTCGCACAGTGCTTATCCAGCTTCGTCTTATGGATAAATATCCCGATTTTAAATACACTCACACTCAGCCCTATGTTTATGAAACTCTGGAAAAATATTATCCCGAAGTCTTTGAGGAGCTGAAAGAAAAGGTTGCTTCAGGTCAGTTTGAGCCCGTTGGAGCTATGTATGTTGAGCCCGACTGCAATGTTCCCTCAGCAGAATCACTTATAAGGCAGTGCCTTTACGGTCAGCAGACCTATAAGAGAATGTTCGGCAAAACCGTTAATAACGCTTGGCTGCCCGATGTTTTCGGCAACTCATGGATTTTGCCTCAGATTCTCAAAAAAAGCGGCGTTGACTACTTTGTTTCAAACAAGATGTCAACATGGAACGACACTAACCGTTTCCCTCACAACAACTTCAGGTGGAAAGGTATAGACGGCAGCGAAGTGCTTGCCTGTGTGCCGCCCACACACTTTATAACTTGGAATATGCCCTCGCAGATTCAGGAAAACTGGGAAGCATATATCGACAAAGACTCAGGCGGTCAGACTCTTAATATGTTCGGCTACGGTGACGGCGGCAGCGGCTGCACAGAAGAAATGATTGAGCTTATGCGCCGTTTTGAGAAGCTTTCAATTATGCCCAAGTGTCAGCACTTAAGAGGTGACGAGTTCCTTGAAAAGAACCTTAAGGATAACAACAGCCTCGAAACATGGGACGGCGAGCTTTATCTCGAAATGCACAGAGGCACATTCACCACAAAGAGTGTGCTCAAGAGATATAATCGCAGCCTTGAATTCAAGTTCCGCACCGCTGAAATGCTCTCTCTTATGAGAAAAGACGGCAATGCCGATACCCTGCGTGACCTTTATAAAAAGTTCCTTGTCAATCAGTTCCATGATATTATCCCCGGCTCTCATATTCACCCCGTTTATGAGGATGCACTGGCTGATTATATAGAAATAGAAAAAGTTCTCGACAGCATTATCGGCAAGGGCACTAAATATTTCAACACTCTTAACATAAAGCGTAGCGCCCTCACCTTCGTTCCGAATAAAAAAGGTACCTCTACACGCTACGGTGAAAAGGGTAACTGGCTCATCCCCGATATTGCACCTCTTTCCTCGGCTACCCTTCGTGCTAACAAGTACTCTGCCGAATGGATAAGCATAGGTGACACAACCGAAACGCCTTATTATTCGGTTAAATTCCGTGATGACGGCTCAATTGAAAGCCTTTGGGATAAAGAGCTCTGCCGTGAATGGGTCAAGGGTGACTTCAACAAGCTGAAGATTTATACCGATAATCCGGGCAACTATGATGCTTGGGATATTCTGCCAAATTATAAGGATAAGCAGATAGAGGTTAAAGTTGAAACACCTCTTCATCTTATTGAAAAAGACGGCGAGTGTGCCACATTTGAAGCAGTTCTTGCAACTGAAAAATCACAGTGGACTATGCTTATTCGCCTTTTCAGACGCTCAAGAGGCATCGAGGTTGAAAACATCGTCAACTGGCAGGAAAAGCACAAGCTTGCAAAGGCTCAGTTCTCATGCAATGTGCTGACAAGAAAAGCTCTTTGCGACACAAGCGCAGGCTATATTGAGCGTGAAACCCACCGCAACACCACCTGGCAGCAGGCAAGATTTGAGTGCTGTCACCATAAATGGTGTGACCTTAGTGAAGCAGGCGGCGGCATAGCAATCATCAATGACGGCAAGTACGGCGCGTCCTTTGAGGAAAACACAATAGGTCTGTCACTGCTTCGTGCCACAATAAGACCTGATGTCACTTCCGATATGGGTATGCACAATTTCTCATATATGATTGTGCCTCACGAAAATGATGCCATTACAGCAAGGATAAACAGCCTTGCATTCCAGTATAATGTGCCTCTCATAAAGGCTGACTGTGAATGGACTCTGCCCAAATTTGAGCCCCTTTATCTTCAGGCTGCAAAGCAAAGCGAAGATGGCACTATGACAGTTATCCGACTTAGTGAGCAGGACGGCAAGCGTGGCAGAATTGCCCTTGAAAGAAAGGTTAAGCTGCTCAATATGCTTGAAGAGGTCATAGGTGAAACCGATGTGATTGAATATAGTCCCTTTGAGATTCTGACTATAGGAATATAATTAAAAAACAGCTCTGTTCGCCATGAACAGAGCTGTAAATTTTCGTTTTATCAGAAAGGTAATATTATCTTAAGACCGAGCTTAAGCATAAGCTTTGTAAAAACACCTGCAAGGTGTGCCATTAATTCAATTAACCACATAATTTTATTCTCCTTATTCTTTCAATTCAGGTTTGTTTTTTTCTGTGATAATATTTTACCATAAAGAATTATGATTTTGCAATAGCTTTCAGAAATTCTTCCGGATTTAGTTGAGGCCTCTCATAAACTCAGTGTAAAATTCAACACATTTCAGATAGTCCTTAACAGGCATTCTCTCGTTTGCACCGTGAACCGTTGAGAAAAGCTCATCTGTCAGACGGAAAGCACCAAAGCGGTAAACCTCACTGCAAACAGGTGCAAAATGGCGTGAATCGGTGCCTGCATTAAGGATGAAGGGAGACACACCAATATCGGGGAACACCTTAAGCAGTGTGCTTTTAATGTAAGCAAAGGACTTTGTCTCGTAGTCTGAAATAGGCGGTGCAGGTGACACCTTTTCACTGATGATGTTAATATCCTCTCCCACTGTCTTTTTAATATGCTCAACAATGCTGTCATAGCTGTCGTGAGGTGCAATTCTAACCTTAAGAGTTGCCACCGCAGTTTCGGCAGGGGTACCGTCAGAGCTGGGTGCATCAATTGACACAAGATTAATAACACTTCTGATCATTGCTGCAGTGTCAGCATTTGACTCCATAGCCTTTTTGATAATTGGTCTGAAGACCGAAACATTTTTAAAAACTGCATTCAGCGGTGCACCGACACAAGGTGCAAAGCTTTTCAGCATACCCTCAAGTGCAGGAGTGATAACTGCAGGCATAGGATTTTTTTCAAGTGCAGTAAGAGCATTTATCAGCTTGACCGGAGCGCTGACCTTGCCGCTTGCCTTGGCAGTGTGAGCCGCATTTTTTGCTTTAACCTCCAGCTTCACTGTTGCCCAGCCCTTTTCAGACAGAGCCACCATTGCATGAGGCTTTTTTATACCCATGGGTAGGTTATGCATAATAGCACCGCCCTCATCGAGCACAAACCAAGGCTTTATGCTGTTTTCCTTGAACCACTCCACTATTTTCGGCATAGTGTCGCCTGCAACCTCTTCGCAGTTGCTTGAAGCAAAATAGATATCTCTTTCCGGTGTGAAGCCTTCACCTATGAGCTTATCCATACCTTCGAGCACACCTGCAATAATGCACTTTGTGTCAATGGTACCTCTGCCCCAGATGCAGTCCTCGTGTATCTCTGCCTCAAATGCAGGATATTTCCAGTCCTGACCCTCGTCTGACACAACATCGTGATGTGCCATAAGCACCACCGGCTGAAGTGAACTGTCCTTACCCTTCCAATGAAGAAGAATGCCGTATTCGTTTATGAGCTGCGACTCGACAACCGCAAAAACTGCAGGATACATTTCCTTAAGCATAGGCAAAAATGATGCAAAAACCTCTTTATCAAAATTACCCTCTTTATCTGAAATTGTTTTCTTTCTTATCATTGCCCGGAAGCGTTCAACCGATCTTTGATTTTCTGCGTTCATATTATCTTCCTCCAAATTTCAAACTGCCTATATTATATCACTTATTTTAATTTTTTTCACTGTTTTCATTAAAAATTACAGTGAAGACGCTGCCCTTGTTTTCTTCGCTCTGAGCAAAAACCTCTGCGCCGTGCAAAAGGGCAATCTGTCTGACCATAGGCAGACCAAGACCGCTGCAGCCTTCTTCTCTTGAGCGTGCCTTATCCACACGGAAAAACCTCAGCCATATCTTTTCAAGGTTTTCCTTTGATATTCCTATTCCGTTATCCTCAACGCTGAGGATAATTTTTTCTTTTTCTTTTTTCAGGCTGACCTTAACATAGCCGCCCTCTTTCCCGTACCTGACGGCGTTGCTTATAAGGTTGTCGCAGAGTCTTGCTATGAGCTCTACATCCATATTCAGCATAATATCAGGGGTAATGTCTTTTATAAGGGTTACTTTCTTTTCGTGTACTCTGCCGATATTGTCGCTTACGCTTTCCACAAGCTCACTTAAATTCTCTTTCACAAGGTCAGGCTGCAGACTTCCCTGCTCCATGCGGGTGAAATTAAGCAGCTGAGAAATAAGCTTCTGCATAGAATCAGCCTGCTTATATATTGTTTCAAAGCTTTCTCTCACTTCTTCGCTGTGCCCCTCTTCAGACAGCTGATATTCACTCTCGGCAAGCACAACAGCAACGGGAGTCCTCAGCTCATGTGATGCATCAGAAGTGAAATGTCTCTGAGCCTCAAAGGATGCCTGCAGTCTTGAAAACATCTTATTGAAGTTATCGGCAAGGGAGTTTATGTCAGGGTCACTGTCAACTGTTGTCACCCTTCTTGTCAGGTCATCACCGCTCTGGGTTTTCGACACGGTTTCATTAAGTTGCTTAAGCGGTGCAAGAGAATTTTTTGCAATCCTGTCACCAAAGATGGCACCAAGAGCAATAAAGGCAGGCAAAAGAAGCAGTGCCAGCACTGTTATGGTGTCCCATATACGGTCTTCGTTGTCAGCCTTCATTATGCCTCTGACCCATATATCGTCATAAGCCTTTTGTGAAGAATAAAACTCAAGCTCATACATAGGCACATCATAATATTCATATACCCTTGCCATAATCAGCGTTGTCACATCTTCACTGATGCCGCTGTGCTCAAGAGCAATTTCATATGCCTGACGGTAGCTTATTTCGCAGTCCTCACCCACTTCATCAAGGTCGCCCTCAAAGGCAGTGAAATTGTCTATAGCTTCACTTTCACTTGAAAAGACTTCGCCGTTTTCACCGTTGATTTTATATTCATACTTACTGAATTCAATCATGCTGTCATAGATGAAATAATCCTTGCCGTCAATTGTTACGGTGGTTGTTCTGCCGTTTTCAAGCGGTTCGTCAGTTTCAGCTCCCTGAGGATAGCTGCCGCCTATAATTTCACCTGCCGCAGAAAAAACAACAACATTAACACCGTCATTATTAAAAGCAAAATCCGACTCTATATCAAGCAGTCCGTTTTCCGCCTCAATTTCATCAATGTTTCTTTCAACATTTCTTATAAGATTTTGCTGAGCCTCGGCATGCTGAACATTTTTACCCATTACACTTATAAGCACAATCAGCAGCACCGACAAAAAGCCAATGAGCACACTGTACCATAAATTTATTCTGAATCTGAGTGATTTTCCTTTAAGCATTGTCTGTCACCTTAAGCACATAGCCTGCACCCCTGACTGTATGAATCAGCTTTGTTTCAAAGCCGTCATCTATTTTTTTGCGAAGGTACCTTATGTAAACATCAATAACATTTGTGCCGCCCATATAGTCATAGTTCCACACGCTGTTTTCGATTTTCTCTCTTGACATAACGGTTCCAGCATTTCTTATAAGACATTCAAGTATTGCATATTCCTTTGATGAGAGCTCAATAATTTTGTCTGCCCTTTTAACCTCACGGCTTTTAAGGTTGACACTCAGATCGCCCACTGTGTAAATATTAGTGCTGCTTCCCACCTGTTTTCTTGTTATCATGCGAACTCTTGCGGCAAGCTCCTCAAAGGAAAAGGGCTTAGTGAGATAGTCATTTGCTCCACTGTCAAGGCCAAAAACCTTATCTTCAATTTCACTTTTTGCCGTCAGAAAGATAACAGGTGTATCGTCGCCCTGAGAACGCATCTTTTCGAGCACCTCAAAACCACTCATATTCGGCATCATAACATCGAGCACTATAGCATCATATTTTGCCCCTGCAAGATAATCAAAGACACTGCCGCCGTCAAAGCAGCTATCCACACTGTAGCCTGCTTTTATGAATTGTCTGACAAGTATTCTGTTTAAGGATTTTTCATCTTCAGCTATAAGTATTCTCATAGGCTTCACTTCTCCCGTAAAACATTCTGCAGCTTCATTTTATCACATTATTTATTAAAGTTCCATTAAAAGATATAAAAAAATACGGCAACCGAAAGATTGCCGCATATCTCTTCATATCAGAAAAGTGATTTGATAAAGTTAAAGAGCTTCTGAATGAGATCTGTGATATCCTCCCAGAACATAAGAAGTGACCAATCGGGTTCGGGATTTTCAACAATTTCAGCTGTCATGATTTCATCGTTCATAATTATTTCCTCCTTCTTCATTGTGCTTTTATTATATACCATAGTTTACAGTTTGTCAATAATTGAGTTTCATAAAACTGACATCAAAAAAATCCCTGCTCACAGCATAAAAGAGTAATATTTTTCTTTCCGTTTTAAGTTTAATTAATGTGTCATTAACACTCTGTTAATAATATCGAACAATCTGTAATGTATCATCCATAATTGTATATGTATATACAAAAAAACGGAGGTTAAAATTATGAAAAAAATCATATCCCTTTTTCTTGCTGTATGTATGACATTTCTGCTTATTGCACCCGTAAGTGCAGCAGCAGGCGATGACTACAATGTTCCCACAATTCTCATAAGAGGTGACGGTTCCTCACTGTCAGACTCTGAGGGCAACCTTATTTGGCCTATTGAGATAGGCAGTGAAGAAGAAAAGCAGGAAATCATTGATGCAATTGTCAATGTGGTGCTCCCCTATTGGCCTATAGGTCTTATTAAGGATGACTGGACAGGCTTCTGCGATGCTCTTTACGATGCTGTTTTCCTCATTTTCAAGGATACCCTGCTTGACGGCAACGGTGAACCTGTTGTCAAGGGCTCAGGTCTTTCACCTGAATATCAGCAGGAAAATGAGACCATGCGTTTCATTGATGTCAAGGCTCATTGGGGTCAGCAGAGATATTATTATGAGGATTACACCTTCAACTATGATTTCAGGCTTTCACCCTTTGAAGTTATGGATGACCTCCACACTTACATAAAGGATGTTATGGCAACCACAGGTGCCACAAAGGTCAACATTGTCGGTCGCTGTCTCGGTGGCGGTTTTGTTATGACATATCTTGACTATTATCTCGATAAAATCAATAATGAGGGAATGGCTCCCTACATAAAGAATGTTATGTTTGACTGCGTTGTGTCAAATGACTGTGACCCCCTCACAGACGCTTTCAGAGGTAAGATTGACCTTGACAGTGATGCACTCGCACGTTTTCTTAATGAATTCGTTGACGATGATGATTCCGTAATATCAGGCTTTATGGATATGACACCCTTCCTTAACGAGGTTATTCTCACATCCTATAATCTTTTCAATGAGCTTGGTGTGCTTGACGATGTACTCATCACTCCCTTTGAAGAGGTTTACGCTGATATTTACGGCGACCTTGTACCCCGACTTATCAGTGCAGTTATGGGCACATGGCCCGGCTATTGGACAGCAGTTGACCCTGACCACTATGAAGAAGCAAGAGACTTCGTTTACGGCGAAGAGGGCAGCGAAAAGAGACAGGGCAACGAGGGTCTTGTTGCAAAGCTCGATAAGTACCACTATGAGGTAGCCTCACAAAGAAATGCTATTTTGGATGAGTGTAAGGCTCTTGGCGTTCACTTCGGCGCTGTGGCAAAGTACGGCTATCAGCTTTTCCCCTTTGTTGAAAGCCAGAATCAGCTTGCTGACCAGTATGTAACTCTTGAAAGCTCATCCTTCGGTGCAACAACAGCTCTTATCGGTGAAACCCTCAGCGAAGATTATATCGCCTCAAGAGTGGAGCTCGGCTTCGCTGACTATATCTCAGCTGACAAGCAGGTTGACCTTTCCACAAGTGTACTCAAAGATACCACTTGGATTATCAAAAACGCTGTTCACGGTGCTTGGGGCGCAGAGGATGCAATTGTCAACAACTTCTGTTGGGGCACCTCAGTGTCAACTCTCAACGACACAAGAATTGCCCGTTTCACCGTTTATGACGATAAGACAGAAACAATTTCAACTATGACTGAGGAAAATTGCGGCATTTCTCAGTGGGAGGATGTAAACCAAAATAAGAATGATGCCACTCTCTGGACTAAGCTCGCAGCTCTTATGCGCTGGCTGACAGCTATGCTGAAGTTCATTATGGGCTTAGCTGAAAATCCAGGTTCTCTCGCTGCGTAAATTACCAAATATTTTCAAAAAGCACTTCACAAACCGCAACATATATGGTATACTGTTTGAGTAATGCATAATTATAACAATTGGAGGATTCATTTATGAAAAAGTTAATTTCACTCTTATTGGCTCTCATCATGGTCTTCGCTCTTGCGGCACCTGCTTTTGCAATTGCACCTTTAAACCCGGACTATGAGGTACCCACTATTCTTCTTCGTGGTGACGGCACCGACATCTATGATGCCACAGGTGAAAAAATAGTTTGGCCCGTTTCACTGGGTGACGAAGAAGGCGACAAAGACATTCTCATTGATTCAATTATCGATGTTATCTTCCCCCACCTTGTTACAGGTCTTCTCACAGGTAACTATGAAGGTTATTACGAGGCATTTTATCAGGCAGTGCTTCCTCTCTTTGACGAGGCTCAGCTTGACTGCAACGGTGATGCTTCAAACGGCACAATCATCGACCCCGAAAAAACCCGCTATAATGTTGAGAGAATGACCTATAGCAACATAAGACACTGGGACGGCGATTACAGATATGATATGGATGACTATTCATTCTATTATGACTGGAGACGCTCACCCCTCGAAACAGCTAAGGAGCTTGATGCATATATTACAAGAGTTATGCAGCTCACCGGTGCAAAGCAGATTAACCTTATCGGTCTTTGCCTTGGCGGTTGTCCCGTTACTGCATATCTTGACCTTTATCTTGATAAACTCGCAAACGGCACTGCACCCTATATCAAAAATGTTTTCTATGATGCAACTGTTATGAATGACTGTGACGCTTTCACAGATGCATTCCGCGGCAAGCTCGACCTTAATGCAGACGGTCTTAAAAGATTTATGGACGAATATGCCGATAAGGATGAAAACACCTTCGAGGGTATCGGCGACACAGTTCCTTTCCTTAACGAAATTCTTTTCACAACCTATGACCTTCTCAGAGAAACAGGCGTTGCAACTGATGTTTTCGGCAGTTTTGAAGATTTCTATGCAGTTATTGCCGGAGGTCTTGTTCCTAAAATTGCAATTGCTGCTCACGGCTCCTTCCCCGGCTATTGGGCAAGTGTTCAGCCTGAATATTACGAAGAAGCAAAGGCATTTGTTTTCGGTGAGCCCGGCAGTGAAATGTATGAAGAATACAAGGGTCTTATAGCTAAAAACGACAAATACTTTGAAGAAGTAGGCTACAGAACAAGAGAAATCATCACTGCTTGTCAGGAATCAGGTATTCACTTCGGTGCAGTGGCAAAGTACGGCAGACAGCTCTTCCCCTTCGTTGAAAGTCAGGATGAAATTGCTGACGGCCTTGTAACACTTGAAAGTGCTTCCTTCGGTGCAACAACATCACTCGTGGGCAAGACCCTCAGTGAAGATTATATTGCAGAGAGAGTTGCACTCGGCTTCGGCGACTATATTTCAGCTGATAAGCAGGTTGACCTTTCAACTTCATTCCTTAAGGACACCACATGGATTATCAAAAACTCAAGCCATCACGATTGGGGCGACGAAGAAGAAATTGTAAACAACTTCATCTGGAGCACAGGCCTAACAACTGAGAGCGAAGGTGCTCATCCCAGATTTATGCTCTTTGATCCTGCAACAGAAACTCTTTCAGAGCTCACAGCAGACAACAAAGACGAAACTATTTGGGAAGACACACCCACACTTGAAGAGGAAAGCACAATCTGGACAAAGCTCGCAGCTCTTATGCGTTGGCTGACAACAATGCTCAAATTTATCCTTCATCTCACTAATGAAAATCCCGGTCCCGCACCGGTTTAATCTAATAGCAATTAGTAATTAGTAATTGTGGTCGTGAATACACTTTTTGCTTATAAGTAAGTTGTTATCCACATAGATAGCAGGAAACAAATACCAACTACGTAGATTATAAAAGGCAGGTCACTAACAAAGGGTAGCGACCTGCCTTCTTAATTAAGATTGATAAAACTTTAAGTTTCTGAGCTTTCGCTCTGCGGGTAACAACTAACAGTTGGTCAGAAGTAAATCTGCATCCGAAATCGCTAATTACTAATTGCTAATTGCCAACTGCAACCGTGCTCACACAATTGCAATAACCTCTACCTCACAAAGCACACCCTTGGGAAGTGCCTTAACAGCCACACAGCTTCTTGCAGGTGCTGAGGTGATATACTTGGCATAAACCTCGTTAAAAGCTACAAAATCGCCCATATCGGCAATAAAACAGGTGGTCTTGACAACGTTGTCAAAGTTTGTGCCTGCTTCATCTAACACTGCACTGAGATTTTTCATAACCTGCTCAGCCTGAGCAACAATACCCTCAGCTTCAACATCCCCCGTTGCAGGATTAATTGGAATCTGGCCCGATGTGAAAAGAAAGCCGTTTGCCATGATAGCCTGTGAATAGGGGCCTATAGCTGCAGGTGCCTTGTCTGTTGAAATTTTCTTAAGCATAGTAAATTCTCCTTTATTATTTATTCCATGACCGTCAGGTCAATTCATAATTTAAATAAGTCCTTTAATAAATTGCTGGGCAGCTCTTGGTGAGCGACTACCCTTTGCCAAAGCAAAAGCCTCTGCTTTAAGATCGAGCTCTTTTTCGTCAATAGCAAGATTTTCTTTCTTGGCAAGCTCGTGAACTATATCAAGATACAGCTTCTTATTGGGCTTAGAGAAGTAAACCACAAGTCCGAAGCGGTCTGACAGTGAAAGAAGCTCCTGCACTGTATCGCTATGGTGTATATCATCCTCGTGGCCTCTCTCAGAGAAGCGCTCCTTGACAATATGTCGGCGGTTACTGGTTGCATAGATCACAGCATTTGATGCCTTGGCACTTGCTGAGCCTTCGAGGGCTGCCTTAAGCATACTGAAGCAGTCATCATTTTTATTAAATGACAAATCGTCAATAAAGATAATGAATTTCAGAGGGTTATCGGCAATTCTGCCCATAACATGTGAGAGCGAAAACAGCTGATCCTTTCTCAGCTCAATGAGTCTCACACCCTTGTCAAAGCAGGCATTGGCAACTGCCTTTACAGTTGAGGACTTACCCGTACCTGCATCACCGCAAAGAAGCACATTCTGAGCGTAGCGGCCTTCAGTGAGAGCAATGGTGTTATCCATAACCTGCCGCCTTTCTGTCTCATAGCCGATAAAGTTTTCGGTTGTGATATCATCGGCAGCCTCAACAGGAATAATCTCAGCGTTTTCCACCCTGAACATACCTGCCGTGGCAAAAATGCCGTAGCCGTAACGGTCAATGTGGCTGAGTCTTTCCTTGTACACTGCCGAGAAGTCGACCTTCTCGTTTTCAAAAGATGGGATATATCCCTCATAGTCCGTTTCTTCAAAAAGGCTTTCTGCTGTCAGCAGAGTAAGGTCGGAAAACAGCTCAAGCTCTTTTTCTGCGTTAGCCTTTAGCGAAGCGGATACCTCTTTATTTTTTGCCACGGATGTGATATAGGTGTTCTCATCCTCACACACAGCCTTTTTAAGAAAAGCTGAAAATGAGCCGCCGTATTCACCAAGGCATGAAACAAACTCACCGTAAAATTCGAGCTTTTCATATATATCCTCACTCTTTAAAAAGCCAAGGAAGGCAGCCATTTCTTTTTTATCTGTCAGCCCTCTGAAAACACTGAGAGCTGAGAGCTGACAGGCAAGTAATTTTAAATCTGTCTTTTTCATAATATCAGAACTTATTGATAATTGCACCCTTATCAGCTGAGCTTACCATAGCAGCGTAACGTGCAAGATAGCCTCTGACATCGGTCTTGACCTTAATGGGCATTTCCTGCTTACGCTTTGCAATTTCCTCATCACTGACCTTGAGCTCGATTTTATATTCGGGAATATTGATTGAAATTATATCGCCGTCTTTGACATAGGCAATAAGTCCGCCTCTAACAGCTTCAGGTGACACGTGACCGATTGACGCTCCTCTTGTTGCACCTGAGAAACGACCGTCTGTGATAAGAGCAACATCCTTGTCAAGGCCCATGCCTGCAATAGCTGAGGTGGGTGACAGCATTTCTCTCATGCCGGGGCCGCCTGAGGGACCTTCATAACGGATAACAACAACATCACCCTTGACAATTTTGCCTCCGTATATAGCTGCAATGCAATCCTCTTCGCTGTCGAAAACCTTTGCAGGGCCTTCATGCACCAGCATTTCGGGAGCCACAGCACTTCTCTTGACAACACAGCCGTCAGGTGCAATATTACCTCTGAGCACAGCAATACCACCTGTTTTTGAATAGGGATTGTCCACTGTTCTTATAACGGTTTCATCTTTATTAAAGGCATTTTCTATGTTTTCGCCTAATGTCTTACCCGTACATGTCATAACACTTGTATCAAGCAGACCTAATTTAGCAATTTCTCTGAGTACTGCATAAACACCGCCTGCCTCATTGAGGTCTTCCATATAGGTGTGACCTGCAGGTGCAAGGTGACATATGTTAGGTGTTTTTTCGCTTATTTCATTTGCCATATCGAGATTGAATTCAATTCCGCACTCATTGGCAATAGCCGGCAGATGAAGCATGCTGTTGGTGCTGCAGCCGATAGCCATATCAGCAGTTACTGCATTTCTCATAACACCCTCTGTCATAATGTCACGGGGACGGATATTCTTTCTGACAAGCTCCATAATCTGCATACCTGCATGCTTTGCAAGCTCAATTCTTGCTGAATAAACTGCAGGGATAGTACCGTTGCCCTTAAGACCCATACCGAGCACCTCTGTCAGGCAGTTCATTGAGTTAGCGGTGTACATACCTGAGCAGGAGCCGCAGGTGGGGCAGGTGTTTTCTTCGCATATACGAAGCTGCTCGTCATCTATTTTGCCTGCTGTGTAAGCGCCCACTGCCTCAAACATGCTTGAAAGACTTGTCTTTTTGCCGTCAACTCTGCCTGCAAGCATGGGACCGCCCGAAACAAAGATAGTGGGGATGTTGAGTCTTGCTGCAGCCATAAGAAGACCTGGCACATTTTTATCGCAGTTAGGAATCATAACAAGACCGTCAAAGCCATGAGCCATAACCATAGCCTCAGTTGAGTCAGCAATAAGGTCTCTTGTTACAAGTGAATATTTCATGCCCGTGTGACCCATAGCAATGCCGTCGCAAACTGTAATTGCAGGGAAAACTATGGGAGTACCGCCTGCCATAGCGACGCCGAGCTTAACTGCATCAGCAATTTTATCAAGGTTCACGTGACCGGGCACTATCTCATTAAATGAGCTTACAATGCCGATAAGAGGGCGTGACTGCTCCTCTTTTGTCAGACCCAGAGCGTGATAAAGGCTTCTGTGAGGGGCATTGTTGAAGCCATCTACTATTGTATCTTTGATCATAATATTTACCTCCTTGAATAATGAATTGGCTCCGCCAATTCAATTCATGACCTTGGTCAATTCATGGCTATGCCAATTCATGCCGTAGGCAATTCATTAAAAATTTTATACATTATCTTTAGCAGTTCTTAAGGAAGCACTTAAAAGTTTCCTTATCTTACTACATTTTGCGAAGTATTCATTATAGACATCCTCGTCTATTATATCAGCATCTTTCATTATGTTAAGCCAATATTCAGTTTCATAACATTCTTTCAAAGCAATCTGAAACTTATTTATGAAATCTGCACGACTGGCAGCATAATTTCCCTCGTGAATATTGGCACCAATGCTTGTTCCGCTGCGAAGTAACTGATTGATGATAACAGTGTGTTTTTTTGTCTCACGAACTGTATCGTAAAGCCTGATTATATCAACTGCAAATTTCCTTGACAAATCAACTAACAGATTTTCTTTCATATAAAGACCTCTGTAACAATATGATTTTGAATGAATTGCCTACGGCATGAATTGACCTGACGGTCATGAATTGGCATAGCCATGAATTGAATTGTGCTTCGCACAATTCATTAAAGGTCTGTTGTCATGGCAACAGACCTTTACTCTTTTAGTTATTGATGAGCTTATCCTCATCGCTCCATGAATAGAGCTTACGGATTTCCTTACCTACAACCTCACTGGGGTGCTCAGCAGCAATCTTTCTCATAGCACCGAAGTGTACCTGTGAGCCTGCGTCTGACATATCAAGAAGGAAGTCTTTTGCAAAGGTACCGTCCTGAATATCCTTGAGAACCTTCTTCATAGCCTTCTTGGTTTCATCAGTGATGATTTTGGGACCTGTGATGTAGTCGCCGTATTCAGCAGTGTTGGAAATTGAATATCTCATGCCCTCGAAGCCGCTCTGATAGATAAGGTCAACGATGAGCTTCATTTCATGGATACACTCAAAGTAAGCGTTTCTGGGGTCATAGCCTGCTTCAGTGAGAGTTTCAAATCCGGCCTGCATAAGTGCACAAACACCGCCGCAAAGCACAGCCTGCTCACCGAAAAGGTCAGTTTCTGTTTCAGTTCTGAATGTTGTTTCAAGCACACCTGCACGTGCACCACCGATACCAAGAGCGTATGCAAGAGCAATTTCAAGTGCATCGCCTGTAGCATCCTGCTCAATAGCAACAAGACAGGGAACACCTTTGCCAACCTGATATTCGCTTCTTACTGTGTGACCGGGGCCTTTGGGGGCGATCATAACAACGTTGACATTCTTCGGGGGCTTGATGCAGCCGAAGTGGATGTTGAAGCCGTGAGCAAATGCAAGAGTCTTGCCTTCTGTGAGGTGGGGCTCAATGCTTTCCTTGTAAAGCTTAGCCTGCTTTTCGTCGTTGATAAGAATCATAATCATGTCTGCGTTTTTAGCAGCATCTGCAGCTGTCATAACTGTGAGGCCCTGAGCTTCAGCCTTAGCCCAGCTCTTGCTGCCTTCATAAAGACCAACGATAACATTTACGCCGGAATCCTTGAGGTTGAGTGCATGAGCGTGGCCCTGTGAGCCGTAGCCGATAATTGCAACTGTTTTTCCGTTGAGCTTTGCAAGATTACAATCCTGCTGATAATAAATATTCTGCATTATAAAGTCTCCTTTATTAAATTATTCCTGATTAATCATTGTGTCTGTGCCTCTTTCGATAGCAACTATACCCGTACGGCACATTTCGAGAATGCCCAGGGGCATCATTATTTTGATGAAAGCATCGAGCTTAGTAGGTTCACCTGTGAGCTCAACACTCATAACATCCGTAGAGTAATCGATAATTTTGGCTCGGTATATCTCAGCCGCAGCCATAATATCGGGTCTTGTTTCAGGTGAGTTTTTCACCTTGATGAGCATAAGCTCTCTTTTGACCGTAACATCGTCATCGAGCACCTTGACCTTTTTGACGTTGTAGAGCTTTTTCATCTGGCTCACAAATTGGTCTTTGGTGTTTTCGTCACCGCTTATGGTGATTGTTATTCTCGAATAGTTGGGGTCTTCAATGGTACTAACCGTCAGAGCGTCAATATTGAAGGCACGCCTTGTAAACATGCTGGTTACTCGCATAAGTACGCCCGGCTTATTGTCAACAAGGACAGCTATAACAAATTTGCTCATGTCACTCTCCCCTTTCCTTTGCAACGATGATGTCGTCTATTGAACCGCCCGGAGGAAGCATGGGAAGAACGAATTCATCTTTGTCAATAAGCACTTCTATAAGGCAGGTGCCCTCACTCTCTGAGGCTTCACTGAAAGCAGCTCTGAAGGCTTCGGGGGTTGCCACACGGTAGCCTTTAGCACCGAAGGCATCAGCTAATTTCATAAAGTCAGTCTTTCTGCCAAGCACAGTGTTTGAGTACCTCTCACCGTAGAAAAGAGTCTGCCACTGTCTTACCATACCAAGCACACCGTTGTTAAGAAGAACGATTGTAACAGGCAGATTATATGACACTGCCGTTGCAAGCTCATTAAGGTTCATGCCAAAAGAGCCGTCACCTGTTACGAGAATTGCTCTTTCTTTGCTGCCCACAGCCGCACCTATTGCAGCACCTAAGCCATATCCCATGGTGCCGAGACCGCCACTTGAAATAAAGGTTCTGTTTTTACGGAACTTAAGATACTGCGCTGCCCACATCTGATGCTGACCGACATCTGTTGCAACAACGGTGGAGTCAAGCTTTATATCATTGATTATATCCATAACCTGCTTAGGTGTCAGGGGTACCGCAGTAGCTTCTTCTGCCTTCTGAGCAATAGCCTTTTCCTCTGCCTGGAGGCTTTCGACTATCTCTTTCCATCCAGGTCTTTCGTCTTTTTTCACAAGAGCACATATTCTCTCAAGTGAATCCTTAAGGTCGCCGTGAACACCGACATCAACCTTTATATTTTTGCCAAGCTCAGAGCTATCCACATCGAGTTGAATAAACTGAGTGTTTTTGACATATTTTGCAGTGTTACCAGTTGCTCTGTCGCTGAAGCGGACACCTATACCTATTACAAGGTCAGCTTCTTTATTAGCCATCGAGGAAGCGTAGTGACCGTGCATACCCTGCATGCCGAGGAAGCGCTCATGGTCACTTGGGAAGGCTGAAAGGCCCATAAAGGTGCAGCCGATATAGCCGCCTATTTTTTCTGCAAAGGTCATAACATCAGGTGCAATGTCTCTGCCGAGCACACCGCCGCCTATGTAAATATAAGGGCGCTTGCTTTCATTAATGAGAGCAGCTGCCTGCTCAATGCATTTATCCTTGGCCTTTTTATCGGTGAAGGCTTTAACGACCTCTGCCTTTTCGTACTCTGCCGAAGCAATCTGCACATCCTTGGGAATGTCAATGAGTACCGGGCCGGGTCTGCCGCTTTTTGCTATTTTGAAGGCTTCACGGATTGTTTCCGCAAGCTCATTTACATCACTGACAAAATAGTTATGCTTTGTTATGGGCAGGGTGATGCCCGTTATGTCAATTTCCTGAAAAGAGTCTCTGCCTATAAGAGCATTGGGCACGTTGCCGGTGATAGCCACCATAGGAACAGAATCAAGCATGGCAGTGGCTATGCCCGTAACAAGGTTAGTTGCACCGGGGCCTGAGGTTGCAATAACTACACCGACCTTACCCGTGCTTCTGGCATAACCGTCAGCAGCATGAGAGGCACCCTGCTCGTGAGCAGTGAGAACATGGTTAATTCTGTCCTGTGCCTTATAAAGTTCGTCATAGATATTGAGCACCTGACCGCCGGGATAACCGAAAACATCGGTAACGCCTTGCTCTATCAGGGTTTCTATAACAATTTGTGAACCTGTGAGTTTCATTTTCCTTACTCCTTTTAGAGTATAAGTCTACTGAATAAAATCCATTGAATTATTATAGCACTACTGTTTTAAGTTGTCAACGGTTTCGTAACAATTTAAAGCGGTAAAATGATAAGGCTTGGTTCCCCAATACAATGTGTAAAAACAAAATAAATCAATAAAATATAAGCGAAGTAATTTAAACACCTCGCTTTTATACTATTTCTAAATTATCAATACCATATCTTAGAATCAGATTAATCAATTCATTTCTTGAATAATTGCTTTCTTCAGCTATTTTATCCAATTCTTTTAAAATTTCTTCTCTCAATCTGACAGATATAATTTTTGTTCCGTCTTCTCCACGCTTTTTTATTGTTAATTTTTCGCCGTTCATTTATATCACCTCGTATTGCAATTTTAGCATTGACAATTCTAAAAATATATGATACAATTCAGTATGTAGTTGTATTACTATTGTAATACTCTAAAATCACTTAAAGGAGGTGAAATCAGTATGAAGAAAATAATCAGTATCATAATGGTAACTTTGACTATTCTCACAATGCTTATATTACCCGTTTCAGCAGCAAATAAAGTTACTGTTTATTTGCCCACAAACCGTTCTTGGAGTGAAACTGTAGTATGCTCTTTAAACAAGAAAAACTTTTGGGGTAAAAGAAAAAGCGGTGAAGTACGTGTAACTGCTCAACTTACCGGTGTAAATGTAGATGTACGTTTAAGCAATGGTTCAAAAGTTCTTTGGCAAGAAAATAACGCAATTGTATGCCCTACATCAAAAGCCGGTAAAACAGCATCTGTTTACAGAGATTTTTACTTAGGAAACAATAATAAAAAGTATTATTTATCTTTCCGTTGTAGCAAGAAATGCATAAAGTCACCTACAGTAACCGTAAAAAACATTAAAAACTGTTACCTTTATTAATTAAAGCAAAAAAGATAGGATTGACCTATTGGTTTGTCCTATCTTTTTTATTAAAGGATGATCTAAATGAAAAAAATTTTTAAGTTGATATTAATTTTATTATTGCTGTCTTTTCTATCAGGTTGTGACAATACAATCACGATTATGAATTATAACTCCGATAGCTTCATAGATTTGTATAATTACAATTCGATTAGTGTAGATTATGAATATATTCAAATAACACAAGAAGACATCAAAAATATTATCGAAACAGAATTATCCGTAAAAGAAGCCTATATAGAAATACCGGATAAACAAAAACCGAATGTTGACGATATAGCACTCATATCAATAGACAATGGCCTTGAATATTATTTTATAGGCAGCGAAAGATATTCCGAAGACTTCGACAAAGAACTCCTTCAGATGTGTGTAGGTGAAACCAAACAAGTTAATTTGTTTGAAGATAATTTATCTGCCGTAAAGTTAATTTCTATATATAGATTGGCAACCATAGAGGATACTGATTTTATATTGAAATATTATAACCGTTCTGATATAAACGAATTAAACTCCTTTATTAAAGAGCGAGCCTCTAAAGAAATAACTTTCAACTATTCATATGAAATTATATGTGAAAACTCTTCGATAATTAAAATACCCAATGAAATACAAACTCAAATAAATTCTGATATAAAAAGTTATTACAAAGAAATATTAGAATATTATTCCAATATTGAGGAATTCTTTGACGAAGAAAACATAACTAAAGAAGAGTTTGAGGAGTCAATAGCAACAAATTATTATGAGATGATGATATTTAAGGCTATTATGGATAATGAAAATATCACTATAACACAAAAAGAAATAGATGATTACAGAAACGAAAATGGAATGAACGAGTATTCTGACTATGACATATACAGAGAATTGGCATACTCTCTTGTGAGAGAAATACTTATGAAAAGAACACAAATAATTAATGAATAATAATAGAAGCCGGATGAGCATCAAATCTCACTCGGCTTCATTTTTTTCGGCGGGATAAAACTAAAAGAGACGCGAGCTTTTACCCGCGTCCCAATATCATCAAAATTTTTTATCTTTGCAGGGCTTTGCCCCGCACCCCACAAACTTTTGTAAAAGTTTGACAAAACTTTACTTGTTTTTTATTTATCAATGTGAGCTAAGAAGAATTCTTTTCTCTCGTCTGTATTGATAACAGTTACAGGCTTAATCTGATTAAGAACTCTGCCCTGCTTTTTAAGGTATTCTCTGTAGTCAGCATAAGTGCCGTCCTTGAGAAGAACTACCTCAGGCTCAGCGAGCATGCCCCAACGGCGATATTTGAAATACTTCTCATTGCTTTCGTTGAGCTTTTCATCAAGAATTTTGCTCATTTCAGCAAGCTTTTCCTTACTGATTTCGCTTTCAGCCTCAACAAGAAGCATATAGCGTACCGGGTCATGGTCGTGGTCAGGATAGTAGCTGTAGCCTCTGAATGTTACGCCTGATTCCTTCTGAAGCTCTGCAGCTGCCCAGTCAACCATCTGGGTGGTTGTCTTTTCGTTGGCAATATTCATTGCAAGGTTGTTTCTGTAAAGGAACTGCATCTTAGGTGTCTTTTTATAATAGCCTGTGATGCGAACAACGTCTTCAATTCTGTATCTGTAAAGGCCTGAACGGTTTGTAACAACAAGCTCATAGTCCTTGCCGACCTCAACCTCTTCCATTGTCAGAGGTCTCTCACAATCGGGATCATCCATAGGAATAAACTCAAAGAATACTGACTGAGGAAGAAGCACACAGTCCTGAGCGTTGAGCTCGCAGGGAATAGCCATATAGCCCTCAGCTGCTGCATAGCCCATGCTGTGAATGGGGGCGTTGCCAATATGCTTACGGAGTCTCTGAACATAGAATTCGAGATTTGAGCTTACCATACCGTATGCCCATGCAAATTTCGGCCATACTCTGGGAGCGATAGGGGTATCAAAGCCCTTTTGACATTCCTTACGGATTTCTTCAGCTCTCTTGGGGTTGGGCTTTAACTTCTTTTCCCACTTGGCACGAAGCTCAGGAGGACACTTTACGCTGGGGTCAATTGTGCCTTTTTCGATATCCTTGCATACCATTTCCCAGTTAGCTTCAAGGAAGTCGAACATAGTTGTAAGCATTGTAACAACCATTGAGCCGAGGTAGGTAAGGTCACGTCTCTGAAGAGCAAAACGAAGGTGGAAATATGTTGAGTTAACTGCATCCTCGTTTTCGGGATACATAAAGTCATTGGGTGTTGTCATAAAGAACTTTGAAATAGGCTTGACATAAGTCAGAGGAACCTGACCTGCACCGTTTGACATTTTGCCGTCAGCCATCTTATGGCCTGTGAGAATCATAACAACGGGGCCAACCTGCTTAGGGAACTTCATGCCGTTCTTTCTGAACCACTTTGAAGCACAGCCGGGAGTGCCTGAAAGACCCATGCACTGCATTATCCACAGGTCAGTTGCACTTCTCGGAAGAATTTTGGGCTTTCCTACTGAGCCTGATGATGAGCAGTAACGGATGTTGTGAGCCTTCATCATAAGGTTCTTTTCACCTGCTACCATACGGTCAACATAGTCTGAATAAGTGTCATAGTTTGAATAGGGAACCTTTTCCTGAAACTCTCTGATTGAGCCGATTTCACCAAGACCTATTTTTTTACCGTACTCTGTATCCTTATTCTTTTTAAGGATGCTTTTAAGAATTCTTTCCTGTGTTTCCATAGGACGGGCGGTGTAATAGTCAACCTTTGCCCATTCGCAATAGCCAAGGAATACACCGATATCTGAAAATCCTGCCATATTTTTTACCTCGCTTTATTTTGCATTATGCGTCAATATGTGAGAAGAAGAAATCTTTTCTCTCGTCTGTATTGATAACTGTTACGGGTTTAATCTGATTGAGTACCTTGCCCTGCTTTTTAAGCATATCTCTGTAATCTGCATAGGTACCCTGCTTAAGAAGGTGAACCTTAGGGTCGCCTATCATGCCCCAACGGCGATATTTGAAATACTTTTCATTGCTTTCGTTAAGCCATTCGTCAAGAGCCTTTTCGATTTCGGGAATCTTATCGGCGGGAATATCGCCCTCAGCTTCAGCAAGAAGCATATAGCGTACCGGGTCATTATCTGTGTCAGCATAGAAGCTGTAGCCCTTGAAGGAAATGCCCAGCTGCTCCTGAACCTTTGCTGCTGCCCAGTCAACCATCTGGGTAGTGGTCTTTTCATTTGCGATATTCATTGCAAGGTTGTTTCTGTAAAGGAACTCAATTTTGGGAGTCTTATTGTGGAAGCCTGTTACACGAACAACGTCCTCAATCTGATAACGGTAAAGACCTGAGAAGTTTGTAACAACAACCTCATATTCCTTGCCCACTTCGATTTCGCCTATTGTAAGAGGCCTTTCACAGTCCGGGTCATCAAGAGGAATAAACTCGAAGAAGATTGAACGGGGAAGAAGAACATAGTCTGTAACATTAAGCTCAACAGGCATTGCCATATAGCCCTCTGCTGCTGCATAACCCATATTGTGAATAGGAGCATCACCGATATGCTTACGGAGCTTCTGAACATAGAATTCAAGGTTTGAAGCAACCATGCCGTATGACCATACGAAATCAGGCCATATTCTCTTTGCAATAGGTGTATCGAAGCCCTTTTCACATTCTCTTCTGATTTCAGCAGCTCTCTTGGGATTAGGCTTGAATTTCTTTTCCCACTTAGCACGAAGCTCAGGGGGACATTTTACGCCGGGGTCGATTGTACCCATTTCAATATCCTTGCACATCATTTCCCAGTTAGCTTCGAGATAGTCGAACATAGTTGTCAGAAGTGTAACAACCATTGAGCCGAGGAATGTGATATCACGTCTCTGGAGAGCAAAACGAAGATGGAAATATGTTGAGTCAACTGCATCCTCGTTTTCGGGGTACATAAAATCGTTGGGTGTTGTCATAAAGAACTTTGAAATAGGCTTGAGGTATGTAAAGGGTACCTGACCTGCGCCGTTGCCCATTTTGCCGTCTTTCATCTTATGACCTGTAAGGATAATTGCAACGGGGCCAATCTGCTTCGGGAACTTCATACCGTTCTTTTTGAACCAGAGCGAAGCACAAGCAGGTGTTGCTGCAAAGCCCATACACTGCATATTCCAAAGGTCTTTGCCTGATTTTGGAAGAACCTTGGGTTTGCCTACTGAGCCTGATGAGGTGCAGTATCTTTTGCACTTTCTTGCCATCATAAGGTTTTCTTCGCCGTCAAGCATACGGTCAACATAATCTGCATAGGTGTCATATGTTGAAAGGGGAACTATTCTCTGGAAGTCTTCAACTGAGTGAACATCCTTGAAGCCTATTTTCTTGCCGTACTCTGTATCCTTATTCTCATCCATAATCTGCATAAGGATTTTTTCCTGTGTTTCAACAGGAACTGATGTGAAGTGGTTCATACCTTTAAAAACCATCTTGCCGAGCATTACGCCGAAATCTGACATTGCCATAGTATTTTTTACCTCGCTTTAATTGTTTATTTCATGGTTCTCCTTGGCATAAATATGCCTTATTCACTTCATAATAACATTTTTACACCAACTGTGTCAACTGCGGTTTGTAGTTTTATTAATATTTTTTTAATTATGGGAAATATGAGCCTTATTTCCACTGAATAGTCCATGTTTCGTCAATATAGCCCTCTACGGTACCGCCGCCTGTCATGCCCACTGCTGCAGCCTCTCCCGTACCGACAATATCAAGGTGCTCATAATAGCCTATAACTCTGCCGTCTTTATCGAGAGTTATGCCGACAGTCGCTCCCGGATATTCGAGGTCTGCCTTTGTTATTTCGCCTAAGGGCATATTGAAGGTGGACAAATCAAGGGTATCGCAGGCTGTTTCGTGATAGTTGGTTTTCGGATTATCCTTGGTGCTTTTTTCAGGCTTTAATTTAACTCTGTAAACCGTATTTTCACCCTGCTGCTCTTTTGTTGCCTCAGCCACGCCGTCAACAGTAAGGGTGAATTTTTTGCCCACAGGCGGGAAGGTTTCCATTGTTGTGGTTTCCTTTCCACTTTCAGGGTCAATGCCCTTACCGTCGGTGAAATCGTAATCGTATATCTCAGTTTCGATAAACATATCCAATATTTTATTGACTATGCCGACAAAGGAAGGTGCAGTACACTCTGTCAGCTCCATATCAAGCACCTGCTCTTTGTGACCCTTAAAAGAAGCGTCAGAGGCTTTAAGAGTGTTTATGCCTTTAGTTATGACATCGAGTATTTCTTGCTTTTCATCTGTCTTCTCTATAGGCTTAGTGCTGTCAGGCTCCTCATTTTTATTTGTACTCTCAGGCTCTGCCGAATGAGGAAGCGTTGTGACAGTATTTTCATTTGATGGCTGAGTAGTCGTCAGAGTTGTGGGAGCAGTAGTTGTTGTCAGTAAAGGTTCATTTGCAGGCTCTTTTTTAAAAATAGAACCTACGTTCATCATAACAACAATAAGTGCCGCTGCGAGCAAAACAACAAGGGCAATTCCCTTTTTGTCGGCAGAGGACAGCTTTTGCTTTTTTATTTCTTGCGTTGAAATTTTCTCCTCTTCGTAATTATCCATAGTTATTCTCCTTAAAAGATATATTCAGCTAATTATAGCACATTATATGTTTTTCTTTCAAGCATAGCCAATGAATTGGGACACGGTATTTTAAGTTTTCAATGACCTTCAGGTCATTTCATGCATTTATGCTTTTCATGGCTTGCCATTTCATGCCGAAGGCATTTCATCAAAAAAGCAAACAATTTCATCCGTCTTGACCGTAAAAGGAATAAGGCGCATGTTTTTCATCCTCATCTTGATTGGGGAAGTCAGTGCAGTTAAGGTTTCGTTTTGTATATGGAATAAGTTTCTACTGTCCTCGCCGGACGGGCGTTACTTTTCACAGTTAAGCGAAAAGTAACCAAAGCGCCCTCTTTAGTGCCTGTAAGCCGAAAGCACAAAAAATTACCGCTTTGATTTGTAATAGTTTTTTTATTCTTTACCATTTATGCCACCTTTTCAAAGAGGCAAGTAAGCGCATATCGGTAATTTTTAGATTTCTGCTCTCTGCTTATTAAACGGGTCTTTTCCGAGCAGCTCTATTTAAAACTGGTGTTCTCAATGGATACCGCTACTTTCTGCCGTTTCAAGAGTCAGTGCTCTCTCTTTTTGTTGGTTCTGCTTCAAGCACTATCTACTTCGACAGTCGTAGCCGCTATGAGATGTTTCTCTTAGTTATTCGGGTGGGTTTGGCTAAAATGAAGTTTGCTTCAGCTTTTTAAGAGATAATGTAACATAAAAAGTTTATTCGCTGCGGAAACAACTGACGCAGGCGGGTAGAGTCTTTGTTAAAAGCAGTAGACTACGGGATTTATCATAACCAATAAAAAGCAGAAA